>JAWLER010000024.1:0-33736 GCA_041686005.1 Anaerolineales bacterium
CTGTATTCCCCCTCCGCTACCAGCTCCGTTTCCCCCTTTTCTTGTTCTTCGTAAATGTAATATTTCAATTGGATGGGGATGAGCTTATCCAGCATCCCCTGCGCCGGGCAGTATTGGGTGGCGGAGAGTTCGATGGAACGCACCACGGCCTGCTCGCTGACCTCCTTCCCGGTGATGTGGTATTCGATCCTCGCTTCCGTGAATACCTTAGGATGCTCTTCTGCCCGATCCACATCCACCTTGACCTCATACGCTGTGACCTGCTGGCGCTTTTTCTGCAGGATGGAGATCACGTCCATCGCGGTGCAGCCCGCCAGGCTCAAAGCCATGAATTCCATGGGGCGGAAGCCGTTGTCCTCCCCGCCCACCGCTTGGTCCGCGCCCAGGGGCACCTCGAATCCCGAATCCGCTGTCCCAGTGAATGTTAAATTCCCTTTCCAATGAACCGATGCTTTCATACTCATTCCTCCAGGAGGGGGTTGATGTATCTTTCCAATGTGGCTTGATTGATGGCTCCCGTCCATGTTAACCGTAAAGAGCCCTGTCTGTCAATGACGTACGAGTTAGGCAGGGACGCGTTTTGAAAGCTCTTCAGGGCTTTGCTTCCCGGGTCTAGCAGGACTGTGAAGTCGATCCCTTCCCGCTCCACAAACGCCTCCACATCGCTGCGGGGGCTGCCTGCCTCAATGGCTACCACCAGGAACCCCTGGTCTTTCCGGTCCTGGTAATAGGCGTTCAACTCCGGCATCTCCGCTTTGCACGGCGGGCACCAGGTGGCCCAATTATTGACCAGGACCACCTTGCCCTGAAGGTCGCGGAAGGAGATCTGCTCCCCATCTAAGGTGTCCAAGGTTAACTCCGGTGCTGATCGGTTGATACGGGCTGGGGGGTAGATGGTTTCAGCTTCTGTCTCCACTGGATCCGCAGCCTGGTCGGTTTGGGTTCTCCCCCATGTGATCCCCAAGGCGGCAATGAGGAGCAGCGCCATCCCTCCCAGAAGGTAAGGGAGGAGGCGTTTCTTATTTGCGTTTGGTGCCTTCTTCATACTGTGTTTGATGTATCAAAGCATGCCGGGTTTATTAAAAAATTACAGTGGGCCGCCCGTTAAAGATCCAATTCCTTATCGATCTTACGGCGATTGAAACCGACGATGATTTTGCCCCCGATATCGATCACCGGCACCCCTTGCTGCCCGCTTCTGCGAACCATATCCCGGGCTGCAGCTTTATCCCGGGAGACATCGACGTCTTTGAACGGGACGTCATTCTGGCGCATATAGCGCTTTGCCTGATTGCAGTGAGGGCAGGAGGGGGTGCTGAATATGATCACGTGCGGAAATTTACTCTTCTTGCTGCGTCTCATACCGTCACCTAGGATGCGAGTACCTTTTTAATCTCGGCGATCAAATCCTCTTCCGGCACCGCGCCTACCACACGACCGGCCCCGTGATTGATGGATGTGTCCGGAACGCCGCTCACTCTGTATTGGCTGCTCAAATCCCGGAACTCCGAGGCTTCGATCATCTCAGCTTCCACCTTGTCACTGGCGAACGCCAAGCTGTGAGCCAGGAACACGGCCCGGGGACAGTAAGGGCAGGAGGGTGTGACGAACACTTGCAAATGGATCGGTTCTTTAAGGTCGCTGAGGAAAGCCGTGGTCTCTTCGCTCAGATCCGCCTTCCCGGTGGAGACCATGAGCAGCGCCTGGATCAGGGAGCTGAATTCATGACCTGCAGGGATGCCTGCGTAGCGAATGCCGTGATCCACAAGCTCCGACCCATTTTCAGAGGCGATGACCAAGCCCGGGGCTTTATCCACGTTAAACTTTTCAGCGGTCTCTGGGTGTTCGCTCAGATGGTAGGCATCGACCTCGATCTTGTCCGTCAATGCGGCGACCTCTTCCACCAATTGCCGGGTATCAGCGCAGTACTGACAGTCCTCGCCATCGAAAAAGAGGATCTGCACTTTCCCGTCCAGAGCTTGAAAGGCCTCTTTGACTTGTCCTATCACTTCTTCGTCCAATAACTTTGTCATGGGGATGACTCCTTTTGAGTGACTTCTGTTCACATTTTTTCAATCTGATAGTTCACCGCCCGTGGTGGTGTTTGACCACGGGCGGATCGAACTGGCATTCATCCTCTTTGAGAGGAGAAGAAGGCAATGCCACACCGTTAAGTACACGCTCTTGCCTTCTTCAGTATTTTAGATGCCATTTTTGGGAAAAGGTTACAGGGAATGGTTCCCCTTTTCATCGCCCATCCATGGGCCTGGTGCGAGCGTTGGTGTTTTTGTTTTTAAGGTTGTCCTCAGCTTTCTTCGTCCGTGGGCAGGTAGGGCTCTAAATCCAAGCGCTGATATAATCGATGCCGCACCTGATCAGGGAGGACGGTTTGCTTCGCAGAGGTCTGGTACAGGTAAAGGGTTTTCTTCAACGTATCCACCACAATCCGACAAGTTTCACAGGCTTCGACGTGCTCTTCGATCTCATCGCATAAAGCCTCATCTTCTATATTATCGTCGATATAATCCGATAAGTAGGTCAACAATTCCTGGCAATTTCTTTCCTTTTTCATGATCGGCTCCCCTCCAGCGTGTTCCCCCCGTGATGAGGGGTATCAATCGGGGATGCGTCCAGCTTTCGCCCGTAATATCCGGACAGGCGTTCCCGCAAATGCATCCTGGCCCGGGAGAGGCGGGTCTTCACCGCGGCCTCAGAGATACTCAAGACTTCCGCTGTCTCCTGAGTGGAAAGGCCTTCCAGATCGCGGAGCAGAAAAGTGATCCGCATGGATTCTGAGAGCTGGTCAACCGCCCGGTCAAGATAATCCATGGCTTCTGAAGACAGCAGTTCCTGTTCTGGAAGGCAGCACCAATCGACGATTTTCATCGGGTTATACGCTTGACCATCGTCCGCCAGGGCTTGTTTGTCGATAGAAACCTTCGGTTCCTCTTTTTGACGGAGGAACATCAAGGCCTCATTGGTGGCGATGCGGTATAACCAGGTTGAAATTTTGGCATTTCCACGAAAGTCCTCGAAGCCGCGGTAGGCTTTGAGGAAGGTCTCCTGGAGGATGTCTTCTGCATCCTGGGGGTTGCGGAGCATTTTCAGAATCAGGCGGTACATTTTCTCTGAATAGGCTTCCACCACCCTGGCAAATTCAGTCCGGTCTCCTTCCCTTAAGGCTTGTATGGAGAATGGCTCTTGCGTATTTTCTCTTTCACTCATTTAGATGCCGTCTGAAGGAAAAGGTTACAGTGTACTCTGAAATACCCATTCTATCATATGGGGTGCCTTTAGAGCGGCTGCCATATGCGCCTGCCAAGAGACAAAATCAGGTAAATTGGCGTGGAGAAGTATGAGTAATATCATGGTTTTCTTTGATAATCTACTATGTAATATAATGGAAAAGGCTGGTATACTCATTGAGCGTTGAGCAGAACGTTTTCCAGACCCATTGGTGATAAAATTGAATGAATAATGTGGGTGATGCGCGTTGCCCGGGCGCCCGAAGTAATATTCTGTTGGTTGCCCTACACGATCCATATCCAGGTTTTACCTGTGTAGGACGGGGCCCTTGGGAACCGTTTATCTTAGAAGTGGTGAGGAGACCTGATCTAGATCGTTGACAAACGAGCTGGGAGGTTTCTCTTTGCGTTAAATCGCTTAAGTTGAAACGTCTTTCAGCTTCCATCGCTTGGAAAAGGAGAAGAGTAATGGAAAGGTTATCCCTTGAACTTCCTGCCATGTACGGTGACCACCATGTCATCCATGTCAGGCGCCTCCTCTTGGATATGGAAGGCGTGGAAGAAGTCTATGCCAGCAGCAGTTTTCATTTTTTAGAAGTAGAATACGACCCGGACCAGGTTACCCAAGAGCAAATCACCCAAGCCCTTGAGGAAGCGGGCTATACCGGGGATTTGTTGCTGCCTGAGGAACCATCCATCCCGGCAACGGAACAAAAAGAAACGGCGTTTTTCCGACACACGGAAGCTAACGCCCAAACCAAACATACGGTTGGATTCAGACAAACGGTCCCTTATGAGGGGCGCACCGTATGGCCTTGCCCAGGGTTTGGTCCATTAGAGCCAACGACTTTAGACGTGGATGAGGAGGAACATGATGGCTAGAAAGAAGGAATTTTCCCCGGAAGAGCATACCAATGATCCCACCTCGCAAGAGGTGCTAGCCCATGGGGAAGAGCTTGGTTTGGAGACCGCGTTCAACCGTGTAGACAAGATGGTCGCTTGCAATATCGGTGAAGCAGGCATGTGTTGTAAGAATTGCTCCATGGGGCCCTGTCGTCTGGTCAAAGAAGGGGATGTGGGCATCTGTGGGGCGACGGTGGATACCATCCAAGCCCGCAACTTGCTGAGGGCCATCTCCGGAGGGGCCTCCGCGCACTCCGATCACGGCCGGGATATGGCCTTTACGCTCAAAGAAGCGGCGACAGGGGAAGCAAAAGGGTACGTGATCCGCGATGTGGCCAAACTACGCACCCTGGCCCAATGCTATGACATCCCCGTGGAGGGTCGTTCACCCACCGAGATTGCCATCGATCTGGCTGATTTATACATCGCCCAATTTGGACAGCAAAAGGGTGTGGTCGCCCCGGTGGTCCGAGCTCCCGAAGAACGAAAGAAGAAATGGGAAAGAGAGGGGGTTCTCCCTCGGGGTGTCGATCGGGAGATCGTGGAGTCAATGCACCGCACGCATGTTGGGGATGATCAGGATGCGGGACATATCCTCCAACACGCCATTCGGACTGCGATTTCGGATGGATGGGGAGGGAGTATGATCGCCACCGATGTCTCTGACATCCTCTTCGGCACGCCAGCCCCGATTTTGGGAGAAGCCAATTTAGGAGTGCTGAAAAAAGATATGGTCAATGTGGTGGTCCACGGCCATGAGCCGACCTTGAGTGAGATGATCGTAGCTGCCACCCAAGATCCAGAAATCATCGAATACGCCAAAAAAGCTGGCGCCAAAGGGGTCAATTTGTCCGGCATTTGTTGCACGGCGAACGAGATCCTCATGCGCCAGGGCATCCCGGCCGCCGGGAACTTCCTGCAGCAGGAGCTGGCTATCCTGACCGGTTCGGTGGAAGCCATGGTGGTGGACGTGCAGTGCATCATGCAAGCCTTGGTTGGGTTGGCGGAGAACTTCCACACCAAGATCATCACCACTTCACCGAAGGTGAAGATTAAGGACGCTTTACACATCGAGTTTGATGAGCACGAAGCGTTGAGCATTGCTAAAAAAATCCTCAAAACGGGGATTGATAACTTCAAGAACCGGGGCGACATATTTATCCCCGATGGCAAGGAAGAGCTCATCCCCGGATTTTCTCACGAATATATCAATTACACCTTGGGAGGTTCCTACAGGGCTTCGTTCCGCCCTTTGAACGAGGCTATCATCTCCGGTCGCATTCGCGGTGTGGCAGCGATCGTCGGCTGCAATAACCCCCGCGGAAAGCACGATTACCTGCACATCACCGTGGCCAAGGAATTGCTCAAAGAAGACGTCTTGATTGTGGAGACAGGCTGCGCAGCCATCGCCAGCGCAAAAGAGGGTTTGATGATGGGTCAAGCCGGGCTGGACCAGGTGGGTCCTGGCTTGCGTGAGATCTGTGAGGCCACCGGTCTGCCGCCCGTGTTGCATATGGGATCTTGCGTGGACAACAGCCGCATCCTGACCGTGCTGACCCAGATGGTGGAAGAAGGTGGTTTAGGGGATGACATCGATCAAATCCCGGCTGTGGGGTTGGCGCCGGAATGGATGAGTGAGAAAGCCCTCTCCATCGGCACCTACTGTGTGGCCTCCGGGGCTTACGTCATCTTCGGCGGGTCCTCTCCTGTGAGCGGCATGCCTGACCGCGTTCCGGACAGCGACATCGTTGCCAGAATGATCAGCGAAGTATGGGAAGAAAAGTACGGCGGGAAGTTGGAGTTCATCCCTAGTGCTGAAGGGATGGTCAAAGCCACCCTGGATCATATTGATAAAAAACGCGCAGAACTGGGTCTGGTGGAATATGATCCTGAACGCTTTGGTCAGAGCGGCGACAAGCGCATGCTTGAACTAGAGGCATTACCCCTTGAAGAACGTCGGGAAGCGATCTACGGCGCACCAATGAAATGAAATGAAGGAGAGCTGATCCATGTCCAAGTACATTGCATCAAGAGCCGTACGCGGCGCGAACGCGCTGGTGATTGAAGCGGAAAGCATGCTTCACAAAGCCCTTGCCGAAAAGGGGCCCGACACACCTGTTGAGTTCCCCAACACGGCCTATTACCTGCCTTTGATCTACGGCATGACCGGATCAGAAGTGAAAACGTTGGGGGGGCTGAAACCGATTTTAAAGGAAGCCCGGAAACTGCTGCACCCCGTTCCCTCCCAGCAGAAATGGACCCCTTACCTGGGAGAAACGTTGGACAGCGGCATGGCCACCTTGCTGGCAGCGGAGGTCATCGAAGCCGTCCGATTCGTGTATGGTTTGCAACCAGAGCCCTACCCCGATATTGAACTCTCCGGGGGGACGAAGTATGCCGGGGATGACGGTGAGATCAAAGGTCACCTCAACGGCCCTATCGATGACATTCAGCTTCGCTCCTGGGGGATCCAGCTGGTGGATGGGCGCATGCCCGGCTTCGCGGCCATCGTCGGCGCTGCCCGTTCCAACCGGGCGGCGGTGCAAATCGTCCGGGAATTACAACAACGCAATATCTTGACCTTCCTGTCCGGGAACGTCAACGGCCGGAGCATCATCGATCAGCTTATGGAAGAGGGTGTGGAACTTGGGTATGACACCTACACCGTTCCTTTTGGGACGGATACCCTGAGCGCCATCTATGCCCTGGGTTTCGCCACCCGCTCCGCCCTCACCTTCGGCGGCATCAAAGCAGGCAACGCCCGGGACATCCTCTTGTACAACCGGGCCCGCGTCTTCGCCTTTGTGTTGGCGTTGGGAGAGGTGGATGACCTGAAATATGCGGCTGCGGCAGGGGCGATCAACTTCGGATTCCCCGTCATCGCTGACACAGTGATCCCTGAAATTCTGCCCACCGGGATCACCACGTACGAGCATGTGATCAGCATGCCTTTCGATGAAATTGAAGGGGAGGATGATAAGGAAAAGGCCAAAAAGCTGGTCCAGAAGTGCATCGAGGTCCGTGGTGTGAAATTGAAGATCACGGAGGTCCCCGTCCCCGTCCCCTACGGCTCGGCCTTTGAGGGGGAGGTGGTGCGTCGGGCGGATATGCGGGTGGAGTTTGGCGGCAAGTATTCCCGGGCCTTTGAATATTTGAAGATGGCCAAGATGGATGAAGTCATGGACGGCAAGATCGAGGTCATCGGCGACGGTTTTGAAACCGTGGAAGAAGGGGAAGCCATGAACCTGGGCATAGTGGTCAAGGTCGCAGGTCGGGAGATGGAGAAGGACTTTGAGCCAGTCTTGGAGCGCCAAATCCATGACTTCCTCAACGGCGCGTCCGGTGTCCAGCATATCGGTCAGCGCGATATCGCCTGGATCCGGATTTCCAAGGTCGCAGCGGAGAAAGGGTTTACCTTAGAGGACTTTGGCAAGATCATACACGCCCGCTTGCACGGAAGTTACGGCGCCGTGTTGGACAAAGTGGAAGTCACCATATACACGAAGAAAGAGGATATTGAAAAGCACTTGGAGGAAGCCCGAGAGGCTTACAATTTCCGCAACAAACGTCTGGCGGATATGACGGATGACTCCGTGGATATTTTCTATTCCTGCACCCTCTGCCAAAGTTTCGCGCCTGACCATGTCTGTATCGTCAGCCCGGAGCGGTTGGGGTTGTGCGGTGCTTACAACTGGTTGGACTGCAAAGCTTCCTATAGCATCGACCCCACCGGGCCCAACCAGCCTGTGGAATTAGGGAAATGCTATGACGAGGTAAAGGGCTATTGGGAAGGCACCATCGAGTACACCAAGCAGGCCTCCCACGGCACGGTCGAGACGGTCTCCATGTATTCCATCATGGAGAACCCCATGACCGCCTGCGGCTGTTTTGAGTGTATTGTGACCTACATCCCTGAAGTGGAAGGGGTGATGGTGGTCAGCCGGGAGGACACGGGGATGACGCCCATGGGCATGACCTTCAGCACCCTGGCTGGCATGGCGGGCGGCGGTGTGCAGACCCCCGGTGTGATGGGCGTGGGGAAGTATTACCTGCTCAGTCCGAAATTTATCTCCGCCGATGGGGGGTTCAAGCGCATTGTCTGGTTGAGCAAGAACGTGAAAGAAGAAATGCGGGAGGAACTGGGGGCGGTCGCTGAGCGCGAAGGTGTCCCCGGTATGTTGGATAAGATCGCCGACGGCGATGTGGTCACCACAGTGGAGGAGTTGGAAGCCTGGGTGAAAGAGAAGGATCACCCGGTCCTGGACATGCCCTCCATGCAGGCCCATGTCGAAGAGGGGCCGGTCGTAGCAGAAGAAGAAGCCGAACCGGAAGAGGCGGAGGACATCATTTCCCAGGCGGAAGCCATCGTCGCTGAGGCTGATAAGAAAGCGGAAGCAGAAGCGGTAAAAGAGGAAGAAGAGAAGGTTGAAGAAAAGGAAGAACCGGAAGAGCCGGCAGCTGTGAAGGCAGCACGCCCACCCTCACCTGAAGAAGGAGGCCGGGCGGAGCGCGCGGTGGACATCCTCCGCAGGGCGCTGGTGGCTGCGTTGGCTGAATTAGGTGGGCTGGAAGGTTTGGATATCGAGGAGATGGAACTCCCCGCGGTGAGAGAGCTGCCCAAAGCCGCCCCGCCCGCTCGAGAGGAGGGGCAGGAACCGGAGGCAGGGAAAGCTGAGAAGGTGGAACTGCCGCCCGACCAGCCCTGGATCGACAGTGATACGGAGGTAAAACTATCCCTCGAAACATGGGAAGGTGCGGTCCGTGAAGTGACCTTGGGCGCCACGGAGGATGGGGGGACGCGGTCGAAGACCGTGACCATCGGCGGCGAGACGACCATGCCCTTCCTGCACTTTGAAGGGGAGATCCCCCATCGGCCGGTTGTGGCTGTGGAAATCATGGACCGCCGCCCGGAAAAATGGTCAGAACTCCTCATGGAGACCTGGGGCGAGGTCATGGACGATCCGGGGCAGTGGGCCAAAGCAGCGGAGGATGCGGGAGCGGACGTGATCTTTATGCATCTCTCCGCCACTGATGAAGATGGGGAGCCCAACACCCCGGAGCATGCGGTGGAAGCGGTCAAGGCCGCCCTGGAAGCGAGCGGGCTGCCGATGATCGTCTTTGGCCCCGGCCAACCGGAATTGGACAATGAGCTGTTGGTGGCGATTTCCGATGCCTGCAAAGGAGAACGGTTGGCGCTGGGCGTCTGCGAGGAGAAGAACTACCGCACCATTGTCGCCTCTGCCATGGCTAATGACCATCTGGTCATAGCCCGCACGGCCATGGATGTCAACCTGGCCAAACAGTTGAACATCCTCATCAATGACATGGGCATGCCCCTGGATCGGGTGATCATGGACCCCACCACCGGCGCGTTGGGATATGGATTTGAATACGGGTATTCCGTCATGGAACGCCTGCGGATCGCTGCCCTGCAAGGGGACAGCATGACCCAGCTGCCGATGATCGTCACGCCCGGAGAGGAGTGCTGGAAGGCCAAAGAATCTCAGGTCGGGGAGGATGTGCCTGAGTCGTGGGGTGATTGGGAGACCCGGGCTCTGAACTGGGAGACGTTGACGTCGGTCATGCTCATTGAATCGGGTGCCGATCTGGTTGTGCTCCGCCATCCTGAAAGTGTGAAGCGGACACATGAAGCCATTGAAGATCTAATGCAAGGTTAATCGCTGAAACACACGGAGAGAAACCATGGCCCTATCAGGTATTGAAATTTACAAATTACTTCCCCAGACAAATTGCAAAGACTGCGGTTTTCCGACCTGCTTAGCTTTTGCCATGAAGCTGGCTTCAAAACAGGTGGAGCTGGCGAAATGCCCCCACGTCAGCGAGGAGTCCAAGGCGAAGTTAGCCGAAGCGTCCGCGCCCCCCGTTCGCCCTTTCAAGATCAAATCCAACGGCTATGCGGTGGAAGCGGGCAATGAAGTCGTCCTTTTCCGGCACAATAAACAGTTTTACTCCCGTCCGGGACTCTTTGTTCGCGTCTGGGACACCCTTACCCCCCAGGAGATCCAGGAGAAGGTTGAGCCCGTGGATCAATTTAAGACGGAGTATGTGGGCATCGAGCTGCACATGGATGGGATCGCGGTGCAGGCTGATGGAGGTGATTTCGGCCAGGCGGTGGCTGCGGTTCGCCAGGCGACCAAACTCCCCTTGATATTAATTGGGGATAAAGACCAGATAAGGGAGGGTTTGCAGCACTTGGGGGAGGATGAGGTCCCCCTTTTAGGCTTGGCAACGGATGAGAACTGGCAGGAGATGGCTTCCTTGGCAAGTGAGCATGGCTTCCCTCTCGCTGTGGAAGCGAACAACATCGACCAGGCGGTGGCCCTGGTCAAAAACGTCACCGATGCTGGGGTGAAAGACATCGTGATCTCACCCACGCAGCGCAGCATGCACGGCACGCTGATCGCGAACACGATCACCCGGCGGATGGCGCTCAAAGAAAATTTTCGACCCCTGGGGTATCCCATTCTTAATTTCCCGGGGGATGTGGGCGATCCCAACCGGGAGATCAACCTGGCGGCCCAGGCGATTGGCAAATACGCGGGTTTCATCGTCATGGACCATTTTGAACCGGCGACCGCTTATCCTTTATTGGTCCTGCGCGAAAATATTTACACCAATCCCCAGGAACCGATCCAGGTCACCCCAGGGATTTACGAGATCAACGACCCCTCCTCTGGCGACCCGGTGCTGGTGACCACGAACTTCAGCATCACCTACTTCAGCGTGGCCAATGAGGTGGAGAGTGTGGGCATTCCGGCCTGGCTGCTGGTCTCGGACGCGGAGGGTATGAGTGTACTCACAGCCTGGGCGGCTGGGAAGTTTGATGCGGTGAGCATTGCCCGGGATGTGAAAGAATTTGATGCCGCGTCCAAACTGGACGGGGAAATGCACATCGTCCTTCCGGGTCATGTGGCGGTGCTCTCCGGAGAATTGGAGGAAGAATTGCCGGATTGGACGGTGAAAGTAGGTCCGCGCGAAGCGGTGGATCTGCCCAATTACATGAAACAAGTTTTGTAAAATCTCGTTCCCCGGTGAAGGTTCCTTCACCGGGCTGACCATTCCCTAACCTTTTAGCGGTATGCTTTATGACAAAAAAGTATAGTGTGACATTTGACCTTGCTGAAGGACCGGTTCAGGTCCCCAAGGGCACAACGTTGGCAGAAGCTGCCCAGTTGGCTGGGGTTGACATCAACCAGCCCTGCGGTGGGCAGGGCCGCTGTGGTCGGTGTGCGGTTAAAGTGGACTCCGGCGACGTGCGAAGGAGAAGCACCCTCCGGCTGTCCGCCAACGATGTCGCCCAGGGATTTGCCCTGGCCTGCCAAACCGTCGTGGAGGGGGATGTGTCCATTACCGTCCCGCCTCAGGAGCAGATCAAGCGGCGGTTGACCACGGACCACCGCGAGGTGGAGGTCACCCTGCCGGAGGGGTACGATCCGGGCGCAGCCCAGTCTCTGCGACGGCTGGCCCTCACCCTCACCCCGCCCAGCATGGAGGACCAAACGGACGACTGGAGCCGACTCCAGGCCACGCTCCGCCAGGAGCATGGGGTGGAGCACCTGCGGGCGGACCTGGAGGTGATCAGGAAAATTGGACCTGCGCTCCGGGAGGGGGAATGGGCTGTGACGGTGGTCCTCAACGCCACCGATTGGTCTGAAGAGAACCCTTCGCCCCGCTTGATTGATATCAAACCAGGTCATGTCCCCGAGGACGAACCGCTGTGGGGCATCGCTGTGGATATCGGCACGACCACGGTCACAACCTGGCTGGTCGACCTGACCACGGGCAAGGTGGCCGCGACCGCGGCGGAATACAACAAACAAATTTCCCGGGGTGACGATGTCATCTCCCGCATCATCTATGCCAGCAAAGAGGAGGGCGACAAAAAACTTCAGCAGCTGGTGGTGGAGACGATCAATGAGTTGATAGATCGGGTTTGCGAGCGGGTCAAAGCCTTGAAGGGGGAGATCTATAAAGTAACCCTGGCGGGGAACAGCACCATGATGCACCTTTTCTTGGATATCCCCGCTTCCAGCATCCGCCTGACGCCCTTTGTGACCGCCATCAACCATATCCCCCTCCTCTCCGCGGGAGAAGTCGGTTTGGAGGTCCACGAACAGGCTGTGATGGATTGTCTGCCGGGTGCGGCCAGTTATGTCGGGGCTGACATCTCCGCCGGCGTGTTGTCTTCGGGAATGGATGACTCTGAGAAAATCACGCTTTTCCTTGATGTGGGGACCAATGGCGAAACGGTGTTGGGTTCCAGGGATTGGCTGGTCACCTGCGCCTGTTCCGCCGGACCGGCGTTCGAAGGTTCTGGGGTCCTGCATGGCATGCGCGCCACACTGGGCGCCATCGACGATGTGTGGATCAACGGCCAAACGTACGAACCCACCTGGAATGTGATCGGTAAACGTAAACCCCGCGGTCTATGTGGGAGTGCCCTGATTTCCCTCCTGGCGGAGATGTTCATAACCGGGGTGATCAACAAAAGCGGGAGTATTAACACCACGCTGGATACGGACCGGGTCCGGAAGGGGGAGCACGGTGGGGAGTATGTCGTGGCCTGGTCTGAGAAGACAGCCACAGGAGAGGACATCGTGATCACGGACGTGGATATCGACAACCTCGTCCGCACCAAAGCTGCCATCTTCGCCGGATTCACCGTTTTGGCGGACAGCGTGGGCGTTTCCCTGGATATGGCCGAACGGGTCTTGGTGGGAGGGTCCTTCGGGAAATACATCAACGTCGAGAAGGCTATCCAGATCGGTTTGCTCCCGGATATGGCATGGGACAAATTCCGATTTCTGGGCAACACCTCGATCCGGGGCGCCTACCGAGCCCTGATTGACATGGAAGCCCGGGATCGAATTGGAGATATCGCGGACCGCATGACTTATGTCGAGTTATCCGCGGATAACCGCTTTTATGACGCCTTTACCTCGGCCATGTTTCTGCCCCATACCGACCTCTCCCTGTTCCCGAGCGTGCAGGAAGCGTTGGAGAGAATCGATCCCTAAATACCTGATCGGTACGAAAACTGGCATTTATCTTCAAAGGAGGTTTGCACATGTACATTATCGGCGAAAACATCCACATCATATCGCCCAAAGTGAAAAAAGCCCTTGCAGAGCGGGATGAGAAATTCATCCAGGAATTGGCAGTCGCTCAGGTGGAGGCCGGGGCCCAGGCTTTGGACCTGAACCTGGGCCGCCAGAAAAATGATTGGCAGGAGATTTTCCCCTGGATCACGAAAACGGTGGAAAAGGTGGTCGATGTCCCTCTTTCCTTTGACAGCACGAATTTACAGGGCATCGAGGCGGGGTTGAAGGAAGTGACCAAAACCCGCCCCATCATTAATTCCTCCTCCGCAGAGGAGGAACGACTGGAGACGGTCCCCCCCCTTGCCGTGGAGTATGATGCCCGGCTCATCGCGTTGACCATGGCTAAAGGTGGTATCCCCGTGGGCGCCGATGAGCGCGTTAACCTGGCTTTAGAGTACCTCATTCCCCGGGCCATGGAAGTCGGTTTGGATATCCCTGACCTGATCATTGACCCCCTGGTGTTGACAGTTTCCGGGTGCCAGGAATACTGTCCGGAATGTGTTGAGGCTGTGCGTACCCTGCAGTACGCTGGCGACCCCCCTCCCGCGGTCTCCGTGGGCCTGTCCAACGTCTCCAATTCCGTGCCCAACGAGATTCGTCCTTTGCTCAACCGGGTCTACGCAGTGATGCTCATGGGCGCAGGTTTGAAGATGATGATCGCGGATCCCCTGGATGAGGAATTGAAAGAGACCATTCGCATTGTAGAGGAACGGGATGACAGCACCCCTCTTGGAAAATTGTATATCACGCTGCATGACAGAACCGCGGCCATGGACGAACTCTCCAAGGAAGATGTGGACATGGAGGATCCGGAGCAGGTCGCGGTCTGGAAAACGGTCCAGGTTTTGCTCAATAAGGTCATTTACGCGGATTCTTATTTAGAGCGCTAAGGAGGAACATCCCCTCCCCCTTTACAGCTGTCAGGAGAATGGTTCTGACAGCTGTTTTTTCACGAAGTCCGAAAGTATTTGAGACGGAGCGCATGATGGGTAAGGAGGGCTTTGGAAAGCGTATTTGATCGACGGAATATATTACAGATGATGACGAACCTATATTCATACAAAGCTAGCTTGGGAGGATGATATGTCGGCTGAGGAAATGGATGTTGAAGAACTGTTAAAGAAAGCGGAGAAACCCGCCCAGGATGCGTTGAAACTACATCCTTTTTACAAAGGAAAGATGGAAACCACCTTGAAGTGCACGGTGCGGGGGATCGACGATTTCGCGATCTGGTACACACCGGGTGTGGCTGCCCCGTGCCGGGACATCCACGAGAACCCGGAGAAGGTGTATCAGCACACCAGCAAAGGGAACACCATTGCCGTGGTCAGCGACGGGACCCGCGTCCTGGGCCTGGGCGACATCGGGGCCAAAGCCGGGCTGCCGGTCATGGAAGGCAAAGCCCTGCTCTTCAAGTATTTGGGAGGTGTGGATGCGGTGCCCATCATGCTCGACACCAAGGACCCGGCAGACATCGTGGACACGGTGCTCCTTTTTCAGCATACGTTTGGCGGGATTAACCTCGAAGACATCTCCCAACCGAAATGCTTTAAAGTCCTGGACGAATTGCGGGAACGGGCAGAGATCCCCGTCTGGCACGACGACCAGCAGGGCACAGCCACGGTCACCCTGGCGGGGTTGATGAATGCCCTCAAGATCGTGGGCAAGGAGAAGGAAGAGATCGGGATCGCCTTCATTGGGGCAGGGTCTGCGAACGTAGCCGTCTCACGGTTGGTTTTCAGCTGGGGTGTGGATCCCGGAAAATGCGTCATGGTGGATAGCACGGGGATATTGGGTCCCACCCGCGATGACATTGAGAAGCAGAAAGAAACCTACGCTGAAAAATGGCATCTGTGTCAGATCACCAACCAGGAGGGCAGGAGGGGCGGGATCCCGGAAGCCATGGAGGGGATGGATGTGGTCATTGGGCTCTCCAAGCCGGGTCCGGGGACGATCCAACCGGCGTGGGTTGAAAGCATGAACGAGGACGGGATCCTGTTTGCCTGTGCCAACCCCATCCCTGAGATTTGGCCCTGGGTGGCGAAGGAGGCTGGCGCCCGCATTGTCTCCACCGGCCGGTCGGATTTCCCCAACCAGGTCAATAATTCCCTGGGCTTCCCGGGGATTTTCCGCGGCACCCTGGACGTCCGGGCCACAACTATCACCGATGAAATGTGCTTTGCCGCGGCGGAAGCCTTAGCGGAGCAAATTGGCGATGACCTGCACGAAGACCAGATATTGCCCACCATGGACGATTGGGAGGTTTTCCCGCGGGAAGCGGCCGCGGTGGGGATGAAGGCCCAGGAGCAAGGGGTGGCAAGGCTGGAAAAGTCTTATGACGAGCTCTTCGAACACGCCACGAAGATCATCAAACGCTCCCGGGATTTGACGGAGATGATGAAGAGGGAAGGGTTCATTGCCCCCCCTCCCCAAGACTGACTGTTTCCAATCTTAATGCCAAGAGGATGACCAGAGGGTGCCGGAAACCACTTTCTGGGATGTCCTCCTGTCGGCTGGCCTCTCCCCTTGGTTAAAAAGCATTCCCATTGCCATTCGGTCCAGGTTGGGTATAATGTGTTTGTGCAAAATTACACAATCAATATGAGTTGAGGAGGATAGGTATGGCAAACGAAATCCGGGTCGACGCCCTGCTGCCGGAGGAAATGGCCCGGCGTGCGGAGTACATCGGGGTTAATAAAGCGGAGGCTCCGTTTCTAAAACTTTTCTTTTTGGCTATTCTGGCGGGTTCGTTCATCGCCTTGGGCGCCATATTCGCCACCACAGTGGCGACCAATGGAACGGATACAGCGGTTCCCTTTGGGATCAATAAGTTATTGGTGGGATTTGTGTTCTGCTTGGGCTTGATCCTGGTCATCGTCGCCGGGGCGGAGCTCTTTACCGGGAACAACTTGATCGTCATGGCTTGGGCGAGTGGAAAAATCACCCTGAGGGGATTGCTGCGCAACTGGGGCATCGTCTACGTGGGCAACTTTATCGGCTCGATCAGTATGGCGGTGATGTATTTCCTGAGCAGAAGCTATCGGTCGGCGAACGGCGCTCTGGGAAAGACGATGTTGAGCATCGCCAACGCCAAGGTGAACCTTGGGTTTTGGGAGGCGATCTTCCTGGCCATCTTGTGCAATGTCCTGGTCTGTTTAGCGGTGTGGTTGACATTCAGCGCCCGCAGTACGGGCGACAAGATTCTGGCCATCATCTTCCCCATCACCGCTTTCGTCGCCGCTGGGTTTGAGCACTGCATCGCCAATATGTATTTTGTCCCGGTGGGATTGTTGATCAAGAACTTTGATCCGGCATTTGCTGGCGGGTCGGGATTGGCGCTGGGCAATTTGACGTGGCTGGATTTTTTGGTGCGCAACCTGATCCCGGTCACGATTGGCAATGTCATTGGCGGCGCATTTTTGGTTGCCGGGGTGTATTGGGTTATTTATCTTCGCGAAAATTAATAAAAGGGCTCTGTGGCTTTTGGTTCCGTTTAGTCAAAGTGAGAAGGTGTGAAAATGAAAGGATATATTTTGATCCATGCCCAGCCGGGCGCGAACAGGAAGGTAGCAGAACAGCTTGAAAAGTTGGATGAAGTGATCGAAGCGCATATGACCTTCGGGCCTTATGATGTGGTTGCCGTGGTCCGATTTGATGATTTGGCCAGCATGGGTGATATCATCGATCAAAAAATCCAGCCTGTGCCGGGGGTGGTCGACACCCTGACCTGTTTGGCCACGGATTAAGGGCCATTCGTCCCTCAAATCAAAAACCACACAAAGGTTGTACCCATCCGGTACAACCCTTGTCATTTAATGACTGGGGTCTTCGGCTACCGTGAGCCTTCCCTCGGGAACGGGGATGGGAAGAGGGCGCTGGGTTGTATGTTTGGTACCGCCTTTTTTATCCTCCCCCACTGGGGGCGACCCGGGGTGTTGTCTATACAAGACGAGAAGAAAGCGGCGGCGACGAAGCTGTACCCTTTTTGTGACATTATTCCCTGCAAAATCGTTCTTGAATGAGTATAATATAGGTGTATGATCAAAATGAGGGAAATTCATATAGGTGATCAGGGGTGAAGTGATCATCATGGTATCTTAGCGGCTTATCCATTTTAGACCTTTTAGGATAGAATATAAGCGGTTGCCGTCACCGAGCTGAGATTAATTCCCTGTTAGTGTGATTTGGGCACATATGGGGAGTGAGGACCCCGTCTATTTGAATAAAGGAGGTGATAGCCAGCGTAGAATTGATGATAGATGAAACTTGATCTCCAATCATTTTATCCTTAATGCATAAAGGAGGAGAAACTGTGAATAGAAGAACCATATATTTGATTACCGTCCTGTTACTAGCCACATTGGTCTTGGGGGCCTGCCAGCCGTCGGCTGCGGAGGCTGAGCCCTTGATCATCGGCACCACGGACTCCATCACGGATCTGGATCCAGCCAACTCATACGACTTCCACACCTGGGAGATCCACCACAACACGATGGACACATTGCTCCACTATATTCCTGGGACTACCGAGTTGGAGCCGGGTCTGGCGAAAGAAATGCCCGAAATCAGCGAGGATGGCCTTGAATACACCTTCAAGCTTCGCGAAGGGCTGAAGTTCCCCGATGGGACGGACTTCAACGCGGATGCGGTGACTTGGTCTATCAACCGCGTGATGAGGCTGGAAGGTGACCCCAACTGGTTGGTCTCCTCTTTCGTGGACAGCGTGGAGAAGGTGGATGAGTATACGGTTAAAATTACGCTCAAGGAAGCGGTGGGCTTCTTCCCGCGTGTGGTTGCGACGATGCCATGGGCGATTGTCAGCCCTGAATGTTATCCAGAGGACGACTTCGACGTGGACAGCACCTGCGGCGGCATCGGCCCCTACACCATTGAGCGCTGGGAGCGCGATGTGGAGATGGAGCTGTTGGCCAATGAGGGCTACTACGGCGATCCGCCGGCCTATCCGCACGTCATCGTGCGCTACTTCGCTGATGCCACGGCCATGCGCCTGGCGCTTGAAGCCGGGGACATTGATGTGGCCTGGAAGACGTTAACGCCTTCTGACTACACCGACCTTGAGGAAAACCCGGATTACAAGCTCTTTGAGGCGGTCGGCCCCTACATCCGCTACATCTGCTTCAACGCCTCCGCGGAACCCTTTGATAATCCCAAGGTACGCGAGGCCATATCCTATGCCATCGACCGGGACCAAATCTCCGAAGTCGTTTTCCAGGGCACTCACGAAAATCTGTACAGCATGGTGCCCAAGGGCATGTTTGCCCACATCGATGCCTTCCCGGAGAGGGACGTGGATCAAGCCAAGGCGCTGTTGGCGGACGCGGGATTCGATGCGGACAACCCCCTGGAGATGGACCTGTGGTGGACACCCAGTCACTACGGACCCACCGAGGGTGACGTAGCCTCCTCCCTCAAGCAGGCCTTGGAGGAGACTGGCGTGATCAATGTGTCTCTGCAGAGCGCTGAGTGGGCCACCTACACGGACTACTTCGGCCCCGGCACCATGCCCGTCTTCCTGCTGGGCTGGTACCCGGACTATCTGGACCCCGACAACTACACTTCCATCTTTGCTGGTTCTGAAGAGTCCGATGATATGGGCATCTTCTACTCCAACGAGGAAATGGACGAGCTTCTCGTCAAAGCGCGCACTGCTACCGATCAGGAGAAGCGCAAGGAGTTGTACGAGGAGATCCAGAATCTTTGGACCACAGAGGCACCCACCATCCCCTTCACGCAGGGGTTGCTGCAGGTCGTGACCCAGAAAGATGTCAGCGGTGTTAAGTTAGACCCAACCTTGTTCTTGCACTATTTCACGATCGAGAAATAGAGTGAGGATAGGCTCAATGGGGTGATACAATGGAGGGACCTGGAGTGTATAACCTCTTCGAGGTCCCTCTTTTCTTTGTACGGCGGTTGATGGAGTGAGTGAGGCATGAAATCTTTACGGGCATATGTCATAACTCGTTTTTTGTTGACCATTCCCATGGTTCTCATTTTGCTTATCTTTGTTTTCATCTTGCTGCGCGTGATGCCAGGCGATCCGGTGGAAGCGACCATGCGCCCTGGCGTACCCGAGGAATATAAAAACCAGATTCGGCATAATTTGGGATTGGACCGGCCTTTATTTATCAACACGCGAGGGACCAAGGCCACGTTAAAAGAGGATGTATTGGTCCTCTATGAAGAGAAGGATCCGCAAAGCGAGCCGGTCATGCTGGCTCTGGAAGAGGACACCTTCCCGATCACCGATCGGTACAAAGAGGAAGGGGAGGATTGGATTCGGGTCACCATCGAAGCGGATGAACCCTCCTGGATCGCGGAAGAGAAATCAGAGTGGCTCCGGCAAGTGGAATTCCATTTCAAGGAAGATGAGGATGCAACTCCTCCCCCTGGAGTGGAGGGAGAATGGATCCGGATCACCCTGAGTAAGGGCGGGGTGGAGGGTTGGGGGCCTGCGGAGAGCTTCGACATCCAGAACAACCCCTTTGACAGCCAGTTCTTTAGCTATTTATGGGGCTTGGTCACCCGTTTTGATCTCGGCAAATCCATCACCCTGCGCGGCCGTCCCATCGCGGCGGATCTGGTTTTGAAGTTCCCGGCTACGGTCGAATTGGGCATTTTCGGCATCCTGGTGGCCGGCGTGGTGGGGGTTTTTAGTGGGGCGTTCGCCGCCCAGAACCGGCGCAGCCCCATTGATTACAGCCTGCGAATCTACAGCATTGTGGCCTACGCGGTGCCCATCTTTTGGCTGGGGTTGATGTTTCAACTCATCTTTGGGGTTGCCCTGGGCTGGATGCCCGTTTCGGACAGGATTTCCTCTTTCATGAGGCCTGATACGATCACGGAGGTGTATGCCTTGGGTGATCACCTCACAGGGGCGTTCGGTGAGAAAATCATTTCCATCCTCGATTTCCTGTCCGGTTTTTACGTTTTCAACTGCCTGGTCACTGGCCAGTGGGCAAGCTTGTTGAACGCGTTGAGGCATTTATTTTTGCCCTCCATGACATTGGGTTTGTATCTATCTGGCAACTTCACCCGTTTGACCCGCGCCAATATGCTGGATGTGCTGCAGCAAGATTTCATCGCCGCAGCCCGTGCTCGGGGGATCAAGGAAAAGGCCGTCGTGTATAAACACGCCCTGCAGAATGCGTTCATCCCCATTTTGACCATGTTTGGGATGCAGTTCGCGCTCTTGATGTCCGGTGCTGTCCTGACAGAAACGACCTTCAACTGGCCTGGCATGGGATTGTTCCTGGTAAACCGAGTAATTGATCGGGATTTTCCGGCCATCCAGGGTACGATCGTCTTCTTCGCCTTGATCATCGCCAGCGCCAATTTGATCGTGGATATCATCTACGCCCGTATTGATCCCAGAGTACGGTATTAGGGGAAGGAGTGTTGAGGATGAGAAGGAGAAATCTGACCGCTGTTGTTTTCGTGGCCTCGCTTTTGCTCGTGGCTTTGATTACCGCCTGTTCCGGTCTGTTCAAGTCGACCTCCCCTGAAGTTGCCGGGGCCACGGTGACCCCGTTGATCCCCGGGCCCATGCCCACGGATAGGGTTCCGCCGGATAAGACCTATTACCGGAAGCGGTGTTGGCCGGCCTGCCATTATGATCCGGCCTGGGTATCGGAGGATCCGGCACAAATCACCCTGGACTTTGAGGCCGGCTTGGGAGAAGGGTGGCGTTGGGTCAATGGGGACCCACCCCAATGGACGGTAGATGATCTGTCCGGCGTCTTACGGGTCATGGCCAATCCAGGTGCTGGTGTTGAGCATGCGGAGCATATTTTAGTCAGGGAGGCGCCCTCCGGGTATTTTGATGTCCTCACCCAGGTGACCTTCGATCCTGTTGTGGATGACCAGGAAGCGGGGATCTTCATCCAGTTGGAGGGAGGGGAGATCATCTCCCTCAGCCGCGGGCTGTGTCAGGAAGGGGAAGACCCCTCTTGCGTGGGGGATGGGATTTACTTCGATGGCCGGGAGGTCGATTGCCAGCGAACCGGGGTGGCGATCTCTGCCGCAACCGTTAACTTGATGCTCCGCGAAGCGGGCGGCACTTTCGTTGGATATTATGCCTTGGGGGAGGACCTCTCGCCAGAGGCCCCTTGGGTGGAGGTGGGTCGTTGTTATCTGTCTGGTGTACAACCTTGCCAGGTCGGCCTGTTGGTCAAAGACGGTGAACCTGTGGAGGGACCCAGCTGCCCGGCTGATTTTGAGTTGGTGACTTTGGTGGATCGGAAGTGATCCCCACCTGTTTGACCGGGCCTGGAACATGGGTCCGGGTCATGCGCATTTTCGGGGTTTCGCCCTTCGATTGTGAAAGGGTAACGTGAATTTTGGGAGACACAGAGATGACGATGACTGAGTCTGACGTTCGACCAGGGCTGTTGGCCCGTTTTCTGCGGGGCAGGATTTGGTACGGCGCGGAGTGGTGGATGACGGTGATCGGCGGGTTGATCGTCCTCTTTATCACGAGCATGACGATCGCGTCCTTTATCACGCCGAATCTCGCCCCGTATAACCCTGAGGCGTCCGTAGCTGGGCCATTTGAACCCCCTTCTTTCCAGCATATCTTTGGGACAGATCAATTGGGTCGGGATATCTTCAGCCGCATCATTTATGGGGCCCAGATTGTGCTTCAGGTCGCCTTCTTATCCGCGACCACCTCCCTTGTCGTGGGGGTTACGGTGGGGTTGATATCAGGCTTTGTGGGCGGTTGGGCGGACAAGGCCATCTCCTTGGTCATGGACAGTATTTATTCCTTCCCCGGTTTGATCCTGGCCATTGCCTTGGCTGCCATGCTGGGAAGCGGGATTTTAAATATCTCCATCGCCATCGCGGTGATCTACATCCCGACGTTCTTCCGTTTGGTTCGCGGTCAGGTGCTTTCCATCAAAGAGGAGTTATATGTGGAAGCGGCGCGCAGTTTGGGAGCCCGCGGCCGGACCATGCTGTGGCGCTACATTTTCCCCAATGTCATCCCTTCCATCGTGGTGGTCTTCTCCATGAACGTGGCGGATGCCATCATCACCGAAGCAGGGCTGGCTTTTATCGGCTTGGGCGTGGACCCCTCGCTCCCGGATTGGGGGTATGACATCTACCGGGGACGTTCCGAGTTGGTGGGGGGGCGGTGGTGGCCGGTGACCTTCCCGGGGCTGGCCATCGCCTTGGTGGCGCTGGGCTTCAGCATGTTTGGCGAAGGTTTAAGTGAGATATTAAATCCGAGGTTAACAGAATCATGAGTGAGTCTTTGGTAGAAGTCCGCAATCTCGACCTGGATTACCCGACGCGCAGGGGCGTCATTCGGGCTGTAGATAAGGTCAGCATCTCCATCAACCGGGGGGAAATATTGGGGTTGGTGGGGGAATCGGGTTGTGGGAAGTCCACTTTTGGAAGGGCTTTGCTCCGCCTTCCCCCTTCACCGGGGGAGATCGTGGGGGGCGAGATCGTCTTTGACGGTCAGGACTTGATGGAGTTGGACGAGGAAAGCATGCGGCGGTTGCGCGGGGCGCGGATTTCGATGGTTTTCCAGGACCCCATGACATGTTTGAATCCTCTCCAAAGCATAAACGATCACTTGATGGAGACCATCCAGGCCCATCAAACCAACGTCAGCAACAAGGAAGCCAGGGAGCTGGCGGTGAGTATCCTGAACAGGTTGGGTATCAAGCCCGAAAGGCTGGATGATTACCCTCACCAGTTGAGCGGGGGGATGCGACAGCGGGTGATGATCGGACTCGCACTGGCCCTGAACGCCGATTTGATCATTGCGGATGAGGCGACCACATCCCTGGATGTGATCGTCGAAGCCCAATTTTTGGATTGGCTCCGCGAATTACAACAAGAATTAAACTTGACGATTTTGCTGATCACTCACAATATCGGCGTGATCGCGGAAGTGTCTGACCGTGTGGCAGTGATGTACGCGGCAAAGATGGTGGAATTAGCGGACGCCTTTTCGCTGTTTGATAAGCCGCTCCATCCTTACACGGAGGGGTTGTTGGCTTCGGTCCCTAACATTGAACTTGAGGAAGACACATTGGAAATCATGTATGGCTCACCGCCCAATTTGCTTAAACCCCCGCGGGGCTGCCGGTTCCACCCCCGATGTCCTCATGTCATGGATGTTTGTCGGGAGGAGGAACCTCCCTTTCGAGAGGTGAATCCGGGGCATTGGGCAGCGTGTTGGTTGTATGAGTGAGGGTGTCATGAAGGAACATTTGATCGAGGTCCGGGGTCTTAAAAAGTGGTTTCCTGTCCAGGAGAGCTTCATTGAGCGGCTGGTGACTGCTCAGAATCAATTCGTGCGCGCCGTGGACGGCGTAGATTTCGAGATCAAGAAGGGGGAGGTATTCGGTTTGGCGGGAGAGAGCGGCAGCGGCAAGACCACAACCGGTCGGTTGATTCTGCGGTTGGTTGAGCCGACGGAAGGAAAAGTGTTCTACGGCGACCAGGATTTGGTCCAGCTGAGCGGAGAAGAGATGCGCAAAATGCGCCAGCATATGCAGTTGATTTTCCAGGATCCTTCTGCGTCCTTGAACCCGCGCATGAAAATCGGGGAGGCGATTGGCCACAGCCTGGAAATTTTCGACGTGGCTCACGGGAAGGAGAAGCGGGAACGGGTCCTGGAAATGATGGAGAAGGTCGAGCTGCGTCCTGCTTCCCAGTTTTATGATAAGTATCCTCATCAGGTGAGCGGCGGTCAAAGGCAGCGCATCGTCTTGGCCAGGGCGCTCATGCTGCGTCCGGATTTCGTGGTCGCAGATGAGCCCATCGCCATGGCGGATGTCTCCGTCCGGGCGACATTATTAGATCTTATGATCCATCTCAAGGAAGATTTTGATCTCACGTATCTGTTCATCACCCACGATCTGGCCACAGCAAAGTACATCTGCGATCGCATTGCGATCATGTACTTGGGCTTGATATGCGAGATGGGGGAATTAGACCGGGTTTACAATAACCCGCTTCACCCGTACACGCAAGCCTTATTGGCAGCGGTGCCCATCCCGGATCCGCATGCCCGCCGGTCCACCCCTTTACCGAAAGGTGAGATACCCAGCCCGATCAACCCCCCTTCCGGCTGCCGGTTCCACCCCCGCTGTCCGTATGCCGAGTCGCGCTGCGCTGCGGAAGTGCCGGCGTTTCGGGAACTGGTGCCTGGCCACCACGTTGCCTGCCACTTCGCTGAACAATTCCTGGAGTAAAGAGAGCCCCCAGTACCCCGTCCTGGATATTGCCGCCCAGGTGTTTCCTTTCCGGTTAGCAGGGTTGTTAATTGACATTCTTTCCACCCCAGACTACAATAAAGGAACCATTGCCGGCTGGTGTTTAAGGTGAGGGAGGTATCATGAGCGCCTGGCGAGGGAAATATGCCGTGGGCCTGACAGGGAATATCGCCACTGGAAAGAGTGTGGTCCGGAAAATGCTGGAACACCTGGGTGCCTATGGGATAGACGCTGATGTCTTATCTCATCGCGCCATATCGGAAGGTGCGCCGGGGTATCAACCTGTGGTCAACACCTTCGGAAGATGGATCTTGGGATCGGATGGGGAGATTGACCGCAGGAAATTGGGTCGACTGGTTTTCGCTGATCAAGACGCCATGGCCAAATTGGAAGAGATCGTCCATCCCCTGGTCCGGGAAGCCCTGGATATTCTGATTGAACGCTCCGACCAGAACATCGTGGTCATTGAAGCGATCAAGCTCTTAGAAACCGACCTGCACACCCTGTGCGATCAGATCTGGGTCACGCGGGCGACACCGGTGCTGCAGCTGAAGCGCCTGGTTGAAAAAAGGGAAATGACCAAAGAAGAGGCCCAGCGGCGAATTGACGCCCAGCCTCCAACATCGGAGAAGGTCAAAAAAGCCGATGTGATCATCGAGAACGATGCCTCCTTTGAAAAAACGTGGAATCAGGTCCTGGAAGCCTGGCAGGGGATCACGAGGGAGAAACCCGAATACCGGCGGATTCCCAAAAAAGCCTTTGGGGATTTGGACATCCAGCGGGCAACGCCGGAACAGGCGGATCAAATCGCCCTCTTTTTCAACGATCAATCCAAAGGAAAGAAACGCATGTCGCGGTCTGATGTCATGGCTGCCTTTGGAGAAAAGGCCTACATGCTGCTCCTGTCCGGGGATGACATCGTCGGATTACTGGGTTGGCAGGTGGAGAATTTGATCACCCGCGTTGATGATGTGATGATCAAAGACGGTGTGAATTTCCAGCTCGGCCTGCAGGCTTTGCTCAAGTATGTGGAGGAAGCTTCCCGAGAACTGCAGAGTGAGGCGGCTTTGTTGTTCCTCCCCCCCTCGCTCGCCCAACATGAAGATGTGTGGCACTCTTTGGGGTACCGGGCCCGGACGGTGAAGGATTTGGGCGTCAGGGCCTGGCAGAACGCGGTCATGGAATCCATGCCCCCGGGTACGGTATTGCTTTTCAAACAACTGAGGGAGGACCGCATCCTGCGCCCCATGCAGTGATTTTGTCCCACGGTCGATTTATCGGGTGTACCTGTGATTAGGAATATTTTTAATTACCTCATTTTTATATTTGAACGGGCGAACTGGCTTAGTGTCGTCGATGTCATTCTCGTAACGATGGTCTTTTTCTTCATCCTCTATATGTTGCGAGATACCAAAGCCCTGGTCTATTTGCGCGGGATCCTTTTTCTGATCGTGGTCGTCAGCCTCCTGACCAGCCTGCGGGTGCTCCCCGCTTTTTCGTGGCTGGTTTCCAACACCCTGCCCACCCTGCTTTTGGCAGTTCCGGTGATCTTCGCCCCTGAGATCCGCCGCGGGTTGGAACGCATTGGACGCACCGGGTCCTTTTTTTCCAGGGAAGGCTATTCCACGGAAATCGAAAAAAGCATCCACGCTGTTACCCAGGCGGTGAACACGCTTTCCGATAACAAAGAAGGCGGCCTGATCGTTTTCCAGCGCTTGGACCCCCTCCAAGAATACGTCGAGACGGGGGTGGTTTTAAATGCCAGGGTCACGGCGGAATTGTTGATCCAAGTCTTTCATCCCAAAACCCCGCTTCATGACGGCGCGGTGATCATTCATGATGAGACCCTGATGGCTGCCAGCTGCGTGCTTCCCCTGTCTTCCAGCGGTGTGCTGGAGGAATCGCCCGAGCGCTCCATGGGGCTGCGGCACAGAGCGGCTTTGGGGATCGCGGAGGAATCGGATGCGGTAGCGGTCGTGGTTTCCGAGGAAACCGGGGTCATTTCCCTGGCCTATGATGGCAAGATCGACCGCTATGTCCCTGTAGAGGAGTTGGAGGAACGCCTCCTGGAGTTCTTCCTCCCCGAGGAATCCCGTCCGTCGTTATTATCGCGCCTGACATCGATATTCAAAAGGAACGAGTGAATGAAGATATTCCGTTGGTTGGCTGAAAACTGGTCCACGCTCATTTTGTCTTTCCTGCTTGCATTGGTGGTATGGGGGTCTGCGGTGGTCTCCGCGAACCCCAACCAGGAAAGCGATCTCTCCATTCCCCTGGAGATCGTGGATCAGCCTTCCGACACCACGATCGTCAATACCCTGCCCGATACGGTGACGGTCACCCTCTACGCTCCTCAAAGTGTGATCGATCAAATTGAAAAAGAGGGGAACCTGGCAGCCCGGTTGGTTCTCTCCGGGCTGGAAGCCGGCACCTATAAAGTGCCGGTATCCGTGGATATCCCGGAAGAATTTCGCCCCATCCGTCTATTGGAAAAAAATCCCACACAGGTTCAGATTGTTTTGGATAACCTCGTCGAAAAAGAACTGCCCATTACCAAAGAAGTCGTCGGGGACCCTGCTGTGGGGTATGAAGTGGGCTCGGTGGAGTGGTCCGCTGAGAAGGTCATCGTTTCGGGGCGGGAGACCCAGGTCCAAAAGGTGGAGACCGTCAAGGCTGAGTTAGACATTTCAGATATAAGTGAAAGCATCAGCCGGCAGATCGACCTTGTCCCTCTGGACAGCGAGGGCGAAGAGGTGGAGGAAGTCAACCTGGACCCCGAATCGGTCGGTGTCAAGCAGAAGATCATCCTCCAAGGGGGATATCGAAATGTGGCGGTCAACGTGGTCACCGAAGGGAAAGTGGCGGCGGGGTACCGCTTCACCGGCATCACGCCCAATCCCCCCACCGTCATGCTCTTCTCCGAGAACCCCCAGCGGGTGGAGGAACTTCCCGGTTATGTCAATACTCAGCCCTTGGACTTGACCGGTGTGGATGATTACATGGAAACCATCTTGGAATTGGACCTGCCTGAAGGGGTCACCGTGGTTGGGGATCCTACCGTGCTCGTGCAGGTCAACGTGACCACCATCAAGACCAGTATGACGATCACAAGGGAAGTCGAGATCATCGGGCTCCTGCCTGGGTTAAAAGCGGAGATCTCTCCTCCTGAGGTGGATGTCAGGTTATTCGGCCCGGTGCCCACGCTGGACAGCCTGACCTTGCGAGATGTGCGGGTGATCTTGGATCTCAGTGACTTTGAGGAAGGGGTTCATAATGTCACGCCCGAGGTGGAAATCCTGCCCAGTGAAGTGTCCATGGAGACCCTCTCTCCCGGCACCGTCGAGGTCACCATCGAGTCATCCAACGAGCCCACCCCCGGGGGTGAGGAGTAGCACCCGGCACACACCTATCACCCCAGAACCTTATGAAAAAACCAGCTGTCGCCATCGTCGGACGTCCCAATGTAGGGAAGAGCACGCTTTTTAACCGTTTCGCTGAACGCCGCCTGGCCATTGTTGACGAAGTGCCCGGTACCACGCGGGATCGGCTGCTCACCGAAGCGGAATGGACGGGGGTGTACTTCGATGTCATCGATACGGGGGGGATCGATCCCACCCAGGCCGGATTTGGAAAACAGAAGGAGCCGCTTTCCGTGGGCTCGCACCAATACATCGAGCACATTCGCGGGCAGGCGGAGATCGCCATTCAGGAGGCGGATGTGGTCCTCTTCGTGGTGGATGGGCAGGACGGGGTCACCGCCGCGGACCGCGAGATCAGCGAAGTGCTGCGCAAAAGGCAGGAGAAGCGGGACGGGGAACCGTTTCCCCCGGTGATCCTGGTGGTCAATAAATGCGAAAGCGAAACCGTGCGGGAGGAGGCGGTCCAGTTCTATGAGTTGGGTTTCAAAGATCTGTTCCCGGTGTCCGCCATCCACGGCACGGGGGTGGGGGATCTGTTGGACGCTGTGGTGGAGAAATTCCCGGAGCGCGGGGAGGAAGAACCTGACGCCTCCGTGCACATCTCCATCGTCGGTAAACCCAACGTGGGAAAGTCCAGCCTCTTGAACAAAATCCTGGGGGAGGAGAGGGTTATCGTCAGCCCCATCCCAGGGACGACCCGGGATTCCATTGACACCCGCTTGATTTACGATCAAACCCCCATCACCCTGATCGACACGGCCGGCATCCGCAAACGGGGGAGCGTCCAACCCGGGGTGGAGAAATACAGCGTCATCCGGGCTTTTAAATCCATCGAGCGCTCCGATGTCTGCCTGCTGGTGGTCGACGCCTACCAGGGGGTGAGATCGCAGGACACCCACATCGCGGGCCGGATCATCGAGGAGTGGAAAAGCGTGGTGGTGATCGTCAATAAATGGGATCTGGTGCCCAAGGATACGCACACCATGTCCGAATATGTGGAATTTATCCGCTACGAACTGCGTTTCCTGGATTATGTGCCCATCCTTTTCACCTCGGCCAAGACAGGGCAGCGGGTGGATCGAATCCTGCCCACCGCCCTGGAAGTGTATGACCAGCGCACAACCCGGTTGCCCACCTCACAGATCAACCGCATTTTGCAGCAGGCCCAGGACAGGCACCCCGCCCCCTCAAAATCCGGCAAACACCTCAGGATTTATTACGGGGCCCAGGTGAGGAGCGATCCCCCCACCATCTTGCTGCATGTCAACAACCCGGATTTGGCCCACTTTTCCTATCTGCGGTACATTGAGAACCAGATCCGGGAGCAGGCCCCCTTCCTCGGCACCCCGATCCGCTTGAGGATGCGCGCCAGTTGAGGGAAGGACCCCCTGATCAGGGTGGGGAGGGAGTCCGGGGGCCTTTCGGCGCTGCGCGTGAGGTGTTTGAGGACCGGCGAGGGACCCTTGCCCCCTGTCCGTTCCCAATATATAATCTGTTTACGTTGAACGGGAAGAAAATCAGCTATGGAACCTGAGTACCAGCTGCCTTCTGAAGAGGTCGAAGAAAAGGGTACCAAAAGGCCGGGCTTCTTTGATGCCCTGGTCGATATCATGGAAACCCTGCTCCTCTCGGTCGTCCTCTTCTTGATCATCAACGCTGTCTCCGCCCGGATCAAAATCGACGGCTCCAGCATGGAACCTACGCTGCACCACGGTGAGTTTGTGATTGTCAGCAAACTCAATTACCGCTTCGGAGAGCCGGAGCGAGGGGATATCGTCGTCTTTGACTTCCCGCGCAACATCACCCAGGAGTACATCAAGCGCGTGATCGGTCTTCCCGGAGATCATGTGCGCATTGTGGATCAAGAAGTGTATGTCAACGGGCAGAAGGTGTCCGAACCGTATATCAACGCCCCGCCGAATTATCAAGGGGAGTGGGATGTGCCTGAAGGCGCGCTTTTCGTCCTGGGCGACAACCGCAATAATTCCTCGGATTCCCATAATTGGGGCGTGGTGCCCATGGAGAATGTGATCGGAGAGGCCTTTTTTGTGTACTGGCCGCCGGATTCATGGGGCCTGATCAACCAGCCCAACCCTGTGTCCGCTTCCAATTAGCTGTCTGGTTTTGGTGAGGAGGGATCGTTTCCATGTTCCGCATCCCCGAGATGGTCAATCAAGCGCAGAAATACCTGGATGAGCTTCCTCCCTTCCCGGGCACCCTGACGGCGCCCCAGGGGAAGGATATCGCAGGATGGATCGATCATACCAACCTTCATCCCGGCGCCACCTCGGTCGAAATCGCCGATCTGTGTGCGGAAGCGGTTGCTTACGGGTTCGCTGCGGTGTGCGTCAACCCCATCCATGTCCCACTGGCAGCTGAGAGATGCAGGGACAGCGAGGTGGAGGTTTGCACAGTAGCGGGATTCCCGCTGGGAGCGAACATGACGGCGGTGAAGGCCATCGAAGCCTCCAGCAGCATCGACGCCGGGGCCGGCGAGATCGATATGGTGATCAACATCGGCGCCCTCAAAGGGGGAGCATACGAGATCGTCCTCAAAGACATCCAGGCTGTGGCTCAGATCGTCCACACCCAGGGAGCGATCTTGAAGGTGATCATCGAAACCGCCCTGCTGTCCCGGTTTGAAAAAATCATGGCCTGTCTCCTGGTCAAAGCGGGGGGCGCAGATTTTATCAAAACCTCCACGGGGTTCAGCTCGGGGGGCGCTGTCCTCGAGGATGTGGACTTAATGGTCCGAATTGTGGCGCCGGACCTCAAGGTCAAAGCTGCTGGGGGAATTGGCAGCTATGAAGATGCCCGGGCCATGATCCAGGCCGGCGCGTCCCGGATCGGCGCCAGCGCCGGGGTGGCGATTGTGGAAGGGGCGCAAGGCTGACCTGAAGGATGCTGACCCCTGCAGCGCAGACGGTTTCACCTGCGCCCATACACCCTCTTTCCTCTCCGCCCCGTGGGCGGAAGGCCTTTTACTTGTGGGTACGCCGACAACGAAGACTCAAAATGGTTGCGGGCATGCAGGTCGCTGTCCCCCTGGGCTTGTTAACGGAAACAGAGGGAAGGTCTGATGTCCGCTCCTACCCCGGGAGCTTTCTATGAACCGTCGCGGCCTGACAACCCGTATCATCCCGGTTCACATCTTGACTGCGAGTTACCGCATCTTGGGAGAGATCAAGGTGAGTAACACAGGGATGCAGGGGTTGCTCACTGATAACACAAGCTCTTATGTCATCGTCACGGATGCCAGTTTAGCCCGCGTTCATGACCCTAACACGCTGTTCAAAGAGGTGGAGGCGGTCCGGGTCTTGAAAAACCACATTCACAGCGCCGGTTTGAAGCGGCGCCAGGACATCGGGCCCAAGGGGTTGAAGCGGGTGGGGTATGAACGCCTTTTCAAGTTTGATGTTCAGATCACCAACGCAGTCTACGAATACGAAGGCATCCTGGAATGGTTTGGCCCCTTTGATTTTTCCGCCCTGATTTCCACCGGCCCGTGGGATTTCATCCCTCTCTATGAGACCAGCGTGCGGGCGATTGAGCATCCTGAACTCTATGTGACCGCTCCCGCCATGCTCCTCAACCGCACTCACATTTCCTCCTTCCTGCACTCGATCCGCAAGAACAGTGAATGAGGTCCGGCGCTCCGGTCCCGACCGGCCCGGCCCGGCGAGGGGTTGACCCTCTCACCCGGGGATGGTAAAATTTTTGCCGCTTGCCCTGTTTGTACCAAGGACGAGCCCCCATCGTCTAGGGGACCAGGACATGACCCTTTCAAGGTCAAGACCGGAGTTCGAATCTCCGTGGGGGCATAAAATGAAACGCCGTCGTTCAGACGGCGTTGTTTGTTTTAAGGCTGGATGGGGGTGCCACCCGATTATGATATGTCTCCGGAGGGGTGGATTGCCCTACCCCAGGCTGACCGCGCCTCCCTCTTCACCAAGATACCATTCAATTTCGATTTCGATCTGGCGTTTGGTGCGCCCTTTCTTGTCTTTGTCTTCCAGCTCCAATTCCAGGGTCACCGGGTCGGGGAGGTTGAGGGTGAATTCCTGATCGCCTTGTTTCAGGGTGAGTTGGTTGTTCTCGATCTTGTCCGCCAGTTCTCTCAGGAAATTGGCCACATCAGCCAGGCTGCGTTTTTCTTCGCTTTTCAGTAAAATCTTCTTCTCTCCACTCATCGTTCTCTCCTTATTTCCATGTTATTTCGTCACTTTACAGGCCCATTGTACCGGATGATCCTTGGGCAAGTGTAAAAGTAGTGTTAAACGCTTGGCCTTCCCGGGGGATGTTTTCTATGCGGGGCAGACCCTATCTGAAGGCCTTTTTGTAGTCAGCGATGGCAGTCTGGATCACCTTTTGGGCGTGGTCAGGGCCGTAAGGCTTTCCCACCACCACCTCTGAGATTTCGTGAGGGCTGAGTTTGTAGGTGCTGAAGTAATGGCTCAAGCGCTCTACCACCGCCTCGGTCAGGTCAGAAATGTGCCGCGCTTTTCCCCACAGGGCGTCGTTTTCGAGGACGGCGATGATCTTGTCATCTGCCTTCCCGTTGTCCAGGGTGGGAAGGCCGCCCACCACATGGGCCCTGAGCAGGATGTCTCCCTGGTTGATGGACCGTTCGCTCAGGACGCAGATGTCCAGCGGGTCATGGTCACCGCCTTTGGCGCCTTCCATCAAAGCGCCCACGCTCTCCCCGCAGTAGGTGCGGGGGATGAAACCGTACAGGGCCGGGGGCAGGGAGGAGGTCACCTGCGGGCGGTCGACGACCATGTAGCCGGTCTCCTTGTCAAGCTCGTATTTGACGAGGTCAAAGGGTGTGATCTCGATGAAGGCGTACACTGTGCTGGGTGGACCGGGACCCACGTCCAGGCCGTGCCAGGGGTGGGGACGGGATTGCAAGAATTCTTTTTTGGGCTTCATACGGTTCTCTCCTCAAAAGATTTCGTTTGTTCTAGTATACCTCATGGCAGGGGAAGCGACGCGGTATGAAATGATCCCCGCGATGCCTCGTCACGGGAGGATGGGGCCGCGGGCGGGGACGCCGGCTCGATCATGGCAGGGTGTGTCATCCCGGGGGGAACGAGGGATCCTTGGTGCGCACATCAAAATGTGACGCTGGCCTACACGCCCGTGCCCAGAGTTTAAATGAAAGGGACCAAACGGCTCTGGAAACTCACCCTGATTGCCTGCACCCGCCCCAAGTGAAAACACCGCTCGCGGAGCGGCGTTTTCAAATCTAAGTCTGTCCAGGAGGAAAACTTTACGAACCCAGGCTGATCCCCTCTTCCGCTTCGCCGGGGTACCACTCCAGCTCGATCTCAAACTGGTGCTTGGTGCGGGTCCCCTTGTCCTCCTCTTCCAGCTTCAACTCCAGGGTCAGGGGATCCGTCAATTCCAGCACGATCTCCTCTCCCCCCTGGTGCAGGGTGAGCTGGTTGCGCTCGATCTTGTCGGCCAGTTCGCGCAGGAAGCGGGCCACATCGGCTAAACTACGTTTTTCCTCACTCTTCATGAGGACTTTTTCGGTTCCACTCATGGTCTGCTGCCTCCGTTTTTGTCTAAAGGGATTTACTCAAGTGCTCACTCTTAACTCATTGTACTATCTGGGAGGACAGTGGAAATAAGAAACGTATTAAATCGCCGTATCGCCACCTATAGCCCTCTCAGCACATGGCGCAGTCCTCTTCTCCGAATTCGATCTCCACGGTGAGATGGGCAAAGCCGTGGGGCTCCAGGACGGCTTTGACCTCCTTTTTGATCTCCGAAGCCAGTTCCCGGGGCGCGGACGG
>JAWLER010000025.1:0-33031 GCA_041686005.1 Anaerolineales bacterium
GAGCTCGCCCAGCAGATCGGTGAGGGCGAAATCGGTGGTGCTGTAGTTGAAGATCTCAAAGGCCACCAGGGCGGTGATGAGCAGCGCCCCGAAGACCACGCCGCGTTTGACGTGAAGACGGTCAGGGACAAAAGGAATGCTGTTGGCAGACATGGGGGTCCTCCTTGCCTAAAAAAAATGAGCGAACGATGGGTGAGATGCGCTTCCTGGGGGGTGGTGCGCCCCCCGGGGACGCTGTCTGCCTTAAATATAGAACATATGTTCTATTTTGTCAAGGACCAAATCGGATCAATTTCTGCTACAATAATGGAGGCAAAGAACCCCTATTTAAACCATTCCAACCAGACTGTTATGAAATATTTGTGGTCTCCTTGGCGGATGAAATACATCGAAGAGCATGAGGAGGATGGGGCTTGTGTTTTTTGTGAAGCACAAACCCAACCGGACGGTGAAGGGAATTTGATCGTTCATCGTGGGGAACGATCGTATGCCATCCTCAATCGTTATCCCTATACCACGGGCCATTTGCTGATCCTGCCATTTGAACACATCTCCAAGCTGGACGAGTTGGATCCAGAAACGCGCATTGAAATGGTGGAGATGATCAACACCAGCGTACAGATTTTACGTGAAATCTATCACCCTGATGGGTTTAACATCGGGATGAACCTGGGAGAGGCTGCGGGTGCGGGCATCCCCCGCCATCTTCACTGGCATGTGGTTCCCCGCTGGTTTGGCGATACCAATTTCATCTCATCTCTAGGGGGAACGAGAGTGATCCCGGAAGCCCTTCAGGACACCTACCGTAAAATTCGGAGCGCATGGGAGGAGGATAAAGGCAGGGGTTGAGTGATCGTGTTGGCGAGGTGAACGGGCCTGCAGGGATGGGCAGGTCGTGAAAGGATCTTTGATCTCTTTCAGGTGAACGGTTGTCTTTTATCATTTTCATTACGGGTGCTGAATGAAAACCCAAGAGTCATGATCGCCTTTCCATCCGGTGATGTTGATCACCATTTGGAGTGGAAGGGTATGCTTTGTTTTGAGGGATGGACCGAGAAACCCTGTAACCATCATGGAGGAATTGACAATGAACAAAGATCGTATCCCTGTCATCTTAAGCGCTGTTCGAACCCCCTCAGGAAAATTTCAAGGCTCGTTGAGCGGCATTCCCGCACCCCGATTAGGGGCGATTGTGGTGGAGGAGGCTGCGAAACGCGCCCAACTGCCGGATCTCAGTGAGGTCTACGAGGTGATCATGGGCAATGTCGTTTCAGCTGGTCTGGGGCAAAACCCAGCCCGGCAGGCGGCCATCTTCGGAGGGCTGCCGGAGTCCGTGGGGGCTTTTACAGTCAACAAGGTGTGTGGATCCGGTTTGAAATCGGGCATGCTGGCCGCCCAGGCCATCCGGGCAGGGGATGCTGAACTGTTCATCACCGGCGGCATGGAGAACATGAGCAGAGCTCCTTTCTTGGTGGATGGTCGCACCGGGAATCTGCGGTTCGGCCATGAAGAGCTGATGGATGCCCTGTTGGTGGACGGTTTGTGGGATCCTTTTGAAGACTGGGGGATGGGAAACGCAGCGGAATTCATCGCTGAACAATACGATGTCACCCGGGAGGAGATGGATGAGTATGCTTTGAAAAGCCATCAAAAAGCCATCGCTGCCATAGATGAGGGCAAATTCAAAAAGGAGATCGTCCCCGTGGAGGTCAAAAGGCGCAAAGGGAAGGTGACGATTTTTGACACCGATGAAACCCCCCGCCGGGATACATCTTTGGAGGCGCTGGCAAAACTGCCCCCTGCCTTTGTCAAAGATGGGAAAGTGACAGCGGGGAATTCGCCCGGATTAAATGATGGCGCCTCAGCGGTGGTGATCTCCAGTCTGGCGAAGGCGGAGGCAATTGGCGTGGAACCGCTGGCCACGATCCTGGATTACAGTTACGCCGCGGTTGAACCTAAGTATATGTTCTACGCGCCGGCCAAGGCCATCCCTACCTTGCTGGACAAAGTAGGCTGGACCCTTGAGGATGTGGATTTGATCGAATTGAATGAGGCTTTTGCTGCTCAGGTGGTTGCCGATGGGAAAGCGCTGGCGGATCAGGGGTGGGATTGGGAGAAGGTCAATGTCCACGGCGGGGCCGTCGCTCTCGGGCATCCCATCGGTGCCAGTGGAGCTCGCGTGTTGACGACTTTGATTTACGCGCTGAAGGACAGAGGTCTGACCCGCGGGATCGCCAGCTTATGCTTAGGGGGGGCTGAAGCGGTGGCGATGGCCATTGAGATAGGGTAAGGTTATGTGAGGAGGATAGGCATGGGAGAGATCAAGCATATTTTCGTCGTCGGGGCAGGGACCATGGGTCATGGCATCGCCCAAACGGCAGCGGTGGCAGGCTACGAGACAACGATGATGGATGTCGATCAGGAGGCGTTAAAGCGGGGAAAGGCGGCCATTGAAAAATCGGTCACCAAGCTTCATGAGAAGGAGAAAATCAGCCAGGACCAGAAAAAGGCCGCTTTGGACATCCAGACCACGACTTCATTGGAGGATGCTGAAAATGCGGAGCTGGTCATTGAAGCCGCCCCCGAAAGGTTAGAGCTCAAACTGGATATTTTCGAAACCCTGGATGAGAAAGCCCCCCCGGAAGCGATTTTGGCCTCGAACACTTCCTCGATCAGTTTGACACGGTTGGGCGCCGCTACGGAACGACCGGATCGAGTCATCGGCATGCATTTCATGAACCCTGTTCCCTTGATGCGCTTGGTGGAGGTCATCCGGGGCTTGGACACATCTGATGAAACTACGGAGACCGTTGTCGAGGTGGCGGAATCCATGGGCAAAGAACCGGTGGAGGCGGTCGATTCCCCCGGCTTCATCTCCAACCGCATCCTCTGTCCCATGATCAACGAAGCCATTTTCGCTTTACAGGGTGGCGTGGGATCCCGCGAAGCGATCGATACAGTGATGAAATTGGGCATGAATCACCCCATGGGCCCCTTGGCGTTAGCGGATTTAATTGGTTTGGATGTCATCCTCTCCGTGATGGAGGTCTTGCAGGAGGATCTGGGAGAGGACAAATACCGCCCGGCCTATTTGCTGCAAAAGATGGTCGCCGCCGGCCATTTGGGGCGGAAAACTGGACGTGGATTTTACGAGTATGGGTAGGCGCTCGTAGCCCCGGAGGGTATGGTGAGCAACCAGCAGGGGCTGAGTGGGCGAAGGAGGAAGTCTGGTGGATGTAAAGATACATGAAATGGAGATCAAGGATTATCCAGAAATCTATCAGTTATGGGAGATGAGTGAGAACCTTGGGATCGGCAAATCGGATTCCCGCTACCGGATCGAAGAATTTTTAAAGAGGAATCCGGGCATGAGTTATGTGGCCTGGAAGGATGACAAGATTGTGGGCACCGTTTTATGTGGGCACGATGGCCGTCGGGGGTATATCCATCACCTCATGGTTCATCCGGATTATCGCAGAAAGGGCATCGGGCAATCCCTTGTCAGCCGCTGCATGTACGCCCTGACCCGCATCGGCATCCAGAAAGTCCATCTTTTCGTGTACGAAGACAACGAGGGGGGGATAAGATTCTGGGAGAGTTTGGGCTGGGAGAAGCGGGTCGAGCTGACCATGATGTCCCAAGACATCAACGAATAACGTGGAGATCGAACTTTCAGGCGGGGTCGTTTTTTCCTTTCGCTGAGGCACAGGGCGTGGATGAAGTAGGTCACTCCTGCAGGTATTTTTGTAATGTGTTCCGCACTGCCTGAGGATCTGCCTTTCCCCCTGTCTTTCCCATCACCTGTCCAATAAACCAACCCAGAATGGCTTCTTTTCCTTCCCGGTACTGTTCCACCTGGGAAGGGTTCTCGGCGATCACTTCCTGGCAAACGGATTCGATCGCGGCGCTGTCCGTCATTTGGGCGAGACCCTCTTCTTCCACGATGGACCTTATGGATTCCCGTCCATGTTCTAACTTACGCAGCAGATCTTTGCCTGTCGAAACAGTTATTGTTCCTTCGTCAATCAATTCTAAAATATCAGCAAGATCCTGATGTCTAACCGTAAATTCATCAATGCTTATCTCACGTTCATTGATAATCGCTAGGATGTCGTTGATGATCCAATTGGAGACGCGTTTGGGATCTCCAGGGTATGCCTCCAATGTGGACTCAAAGTAATCTGACAGCGCTCGATCGCTGGTGAGGATGTCGGCGTCATAATCAGGCAGGTCGTACTTCTCTTGAAATCTCCTTTTGCGCTCTAGGGGCAGTTCGGGCAGAGAGGCTAATATGTCCTCTTTCCGTTCCGCGTCCACGTGGATGGGGAGCAGATCCGGCTCGCGGAAGTAACGGTAGTCCGCTTCCGTTTCTTTGGAGCGCATCTTGGACAACGTTTGCGTATCTTCGTTCCAATCCAGGGTCCAGGAGCGGATGACATGTTCCTCTTCCATCTCTTTGATCTGGCGCCGGATTTCGGCGTTGATCGCATCCCGGATGTGTTCGATGGAGTTGACGTTCTTAATTTCCGTTTTCGGGTTAAGGGCCTCCGTCCCCGCTTCCCGGATGGAAACGTTGGCGTCGATCCGCAGGTGACCTTTTTCCATATCCGCGTGGGAGACGCCGATCCAGCGCAGCAGTTGGCGCAGTCGGGCGATGAACAGGGCAGCCTCATCTGCGGAGCGCAGGTCAGGCATGGTGACCATTTCCACCAAAGGCACGCCGCAGCGGTTGAAATCCAGCAGTCTCCTGCCCGGTTTATGGACCGTTTTCCCGGCGTCCTCTTCGATATGCAGTTTCTGGATTCTGACCCGGCGGATGGATCCGTCCTCGAGGGGGATGTCCATGTACCCCCCTTTTGCCAACGACTGGTCATATTGGGATATCTGGTAGCCCTTGGGCAGATCAGGGTAGAAGTAATTCTTGCGGTCAAAGAAGGAGACGGGTTGGATGTCCGCGTTCATGGCCGCAGCCAGGAGGATCCCTTTTTCGATGGCCGCTTTATTGGGTGCGGGAAGGGAACCCGGCTGTCCTGTGCAGATGGGGCAGATGTTGGTGTTCGGGGGGTCTCCCCAGGAGTCCGCTTTACAGGAGCAAAAGATTTTGCTCTTGGTATTGAGTTGGATGTGGGTTTCTAGACCGATGACGGCATCATATGAAGTCATATTGGCTACCTATGCAGGGGCGATCATCCATGTTCTTTTGTCTGATGTGATGGTCACGCTCCCTCTTGCCACGAGAAAGGTCGGGGGAGGTGTCCTTCGAATGCAGCTACTATTATACTTGGAGAAACGGTGAGGAGTAGGTATAATTCACCCTATGAAGAAATGGATCATCCCGGGGTGGCATATTTGGTTGCTGGTCATCCTCTTGTTTGGTTTCGGGTTCGCTTTCTTAGGGCCCGTGCAGGCAGCCCCTCTCGCTCAAATGACCCCTTTCCCGACCCCGACGCCGGGATCTGATGGTCGGATTATTTATATCGTCCAACCAGGAGATACTTTGTGGCGGATCTCTGCCGTCACCGGGATATCCATCCCTGATCTGCGAGATATGAACAATCTTGACCCGGATGACGTGGTCGTCATCGGACAACAACTCTTCCTGGGGACCGGCGGGCCAGCGGAGGAGGAAGAGACACCCATCATTGACGTGTCACCCACCCCTTCTGAGCCCACGCAAACCCCGCCTCCGGGGGTGGGTACTTTATGTGTGATCCTCTTTGAAGATGAGAATGGGGATTCCATGCGCCAAGAGGAGGAAGTCTCTCTTCCGGGGGGCGCGATCAACATCAGCAACCGGGAGGGAACCGTTTCGATCACTGAGGACACGCCGGCGCACAGCCCCTCTGCAGGGGAGAGTGATTATGTGTGCACGGAGGACTTGAAGGAGGGGGAGTATAACGTCAGCGTGGCGGTGCCGGAGGGGTATAACCCGACGACGAGTTTGAACACAGCCGTCACCCTGGAGCCCGGGGATACCACCTATTTGACGTTTGGCGCGCAGGCAAACTCCGAAACGGCTGCGGAAGAAGCGCCCGCTGTGGAAGGGCCGGGGAATTCCCCCATCCTGGGGATCATCGGGGTCGTCATGCTCTTGGGAGGTGTAGGCCTGGGGGTGTACGCGATCTGGTTTAGAAAATAGGAAATAACCTCGAAAAACCCATCCGACATCAATCCCATCTATCAATTATCAAGCCATGTCCCCCTCCTGGACATGGCTTTTCAGTCTATATTTGCAGGGGGGATCAGGAACGTAGATTGGGAAACATCGAAGACGGTACACTAGGGGCACCGTTTGGGGGGATAGATGGGGTTCCATGGGGGAGGGTTGATCCCGGGATGGAATGCCCTTTGTTTATGCGGGTCTTCTGTTGAACCTCAGGGCTGTTGGTAGCCGTGGGGATGCGTGCGGTGCCATTCCCAGGCGCTGGCGATGATGTCTTCCAAATCGGGGATTTGCGGCTCCCAGCCCAATTCTTCTTTGATCAAATCTGAGGAGGCCACCAAACGGGGGGAGTCGCCTGGACGCCGCGGGGCTTCGAAAGCTGGGATGGGGTGACCGGTGACCTTCCGGGCTGTTTCGATCACGTCCCGCACGGAATATCCCCGGCCGTTGCCCAGATTGTAGATCAATCGGCCCTCATTTTGGAGGGCGTCCAAAGCCAGCAGGTGAGCGGAGACGAGATCGGCGATGTGAATATAATCACGGATGCAGGTGCCGTCCGGGGTGGGGTAGTCGGTCCCGAAGATCTGGATCTGGTCGCGCTGTCCGAGTGCGACCTGGAGGACAAGGGGGATGAGGTGGGACTCAGGCTGGTGCGCTTCCCCGCGCCCGGGAACGGCCCCCGCTGCGTTGAAATACCGCAGGGCAGCGTAGTGAAGCCCTTTAGTCTCCCGGTACCAGTTCAAGACTTGTTCGATCATCAATTTGGTATGGCCGTAGACATTGACCGGCCCCAGGGGGGAATCCTCCTTTAAGGGCATATCGCTGGACTGGTAAACGGCCGCCGAGGAGGAGAGCACAAATCTATCCACGCCGGAGTGAACAGCGTTCTCGATGAGTTTGACGGAGTTATTGAGATTGTTGCGGTAATACTTCCCGGGTTTACGCATGCTTTCACCCGCTTCAATGAAGGCTGCAAAATGCATCACGGCATCGAAGGAATTGGCGGAGAGGACCTTTATAAGGGTGTCCTCATCGCCTACATCAGCTTTTACAAAGGCCGCCCCTTCCGGCACAGCAGCCCGGTGACCGGTGTAGAGGGCGTCATATACGGTGACACGATGTCCTTCCTCAAGTAACCTCTGGGCGGCGACCGATCCGATGTATCCAGCGCCACCTGTGACCAAAATGTTCATATTGTCCCTTTTTTCTGTCCATGTTCTCTTGGAGCGGGTCCCCTTTGTTCCGCAGCGTATATTCCTATCGACCCTATCCTAACGGGGAATGAAATCCCCGTCAATAGGATGAAAGGGAACTTCCTCCCCATGACAGCAGGGATCCAGGTTTCCCCTTTCATTATCCCTGTCTCTTTTCGGTGACGCCTTGTTTGAAACGTTCCTCTTCGATCACGGCCCGCCAGTGCTGCCCGGTGCCGATCTTTTCCTCTTCGTCCCAGGCTGTGACCTGGAACAGGACCCGGCTGCCCCGGATCTCCGCTAGTTCCGTCTTCACCCTGACGGTGGCGCCCACCGGGGTGGCGGCGAGGTGTTTGATATCAACCTGGATGCCGACGCTGATTACCCCCTGGGGGATTTTTTCACCCAACAGGCGATGGGAGACCTGTTCCATAAAGGAGATCATGGATGGCGTGCTCAAGACGCGGGAATCCCCGCTGCCGATGTGATAAGCGGTATGTTTTCCCTCCACGGTGAAGGTCTCTTCACGCGTTTGACCTATTTGATAGATTGTAGATAGATCCATAAGGATTTCCTTTTTCTTTTACGCCGCGGCCCACCAATCTTCCCCCTCGATCAGGCCCATCTCGGCCAATTTTTGCCTGATCAAGGGTCGGGCTTTTCTAGCCCGTACCGCGGAGAGGAGGATCGGATCTTGAAAGTCATGCCAGCGCCCCATCAACTCTTCCCGGGCAAGGATCGGATGACCACGCAGTGTGCTCCCTATCTTTTGGGGATCGACATCGATGAAAGCCGCCAGGGGCAGGTTTTCCTTTATGAGGTATTTGCTCAGCCTGCGGCCGGTCATCCCCGCACCCCAGACGAAAACTGCATCCCGGTCCCGGGCGGGCCCTTTGGCGAGATAGTGGGCTTTGGCCCGCAGAAAATTCTTCAGCGAATAGCGGCTGTCTGTGTGAGTGAGTCGATCAGGGTGTTCCCGCCATTCTAAGAGCACTTGGGGGATTTTCGCAAACTTCGCTCCGGCCAGATAGAGCCGGAGCCAGAGATCATAGTCCTCGGGCCAGCCATGGTCCTGGTATCCGTCCACCTTCTCCACCCATGATTTCCGAAAAGTCGTGCTCGGATTGGGGAGGGGGCTCTCAATGAATATTTCCCGGACGATCTCTTCATGGGTGACCAGCGAATTCAGCCACTCAAAGTATAGTTGAAAACCTTTTTCCACGTTTTCCTTGGGGAATCCCTCCACCAGCGATCCCACCGCGGCGATTTCGGGGTGTTCTTTAAGGTGATTCGTTTGGAGGAGGAGCCGTTGGGGGTGGGCCCGGTCATCCGCATCCATCCTGGCTATGATCGGGGCCCGGCAGGCTTGCAGACCGGCGTTTGACGCGGCGACGATGCCCTGGTGAGGTTGGGAGATGACTTGAAGCCGGTCGTCTTTTTTCGCCCAGGCATTGAGGATGGGGAGGGTGTCATCGGTCGAGCCGTCGTCAAGGGCTACGATTTCGAAATCCGGGTGGGTTTGAGCGGAGAGGGAAGAAAGCGCCTCCCGAACCGTGCGTTCCGCATTGTAACAAGGCATCAGGACCGAAACTTCAGGCATGGCGGGAACTCATTCCTCTTCAGGATGGATGATCTCTTCCGCGAGCTTGTTTAATTCTTCGATTTCCTCTGGTGGGGTATGGCTGGCCTGCCAGTATTTTTTTAAAAGCTCCAGCGGGGAAAGGCTGCCCACGGTTTGGTCCTGGGGCAAGCGGATCCGGGCTTCTGAAAGGGGCTGTTTGACGAGATGGAATTCGAAGGCGTCCTCCGCAAAGGTTTGAATGGCGTTTTCGTCGATCAGCGGCTCCCAGGCCCGGGGGTATTCCAGGACCAGGCGGACGATGCTCCCCGATAATTTTTCCCGGGGGGCGAGGGCTTGGAGGGCTTGTCCGGTGATGTCCTCATTGTCTTCCACGGAGAGATGGCGGTCGATAAAGGGCCGAATGTGTTCCAAGGGCCGCCACTCAACCTGTGTCTTTCCCCGCTCGACATCCGCCAGGACGTAATACTTCTGATCTCCCGCCTCCCCAAAATCCAACCGTTCAATGGACCCCGGGTAAATGATGGGGGGATGCTCCCCTTCGTTCAGGTCTTGGGGTTTATGGATGTGCCCCAGAGCGACGTAATCCAGCCTTGGGTCGCGTAGGAGGGAGCCGGGCAGGATGAGGTCTTTCCCCAACATCACCGACCGTTCGCCGCCGTAGATGGCACCTTGCACGGAGGCGTGGGCGGTGAGGACGGTGGGCACTTTGGGATCTGCTTTGTCCAACCACTTGTCGATGATATTGGCGAGCCGTCTTTCAAGCTCTTCGTAGATTTGTTTGCTGTCGCTGGTGGTGATGTCTAAATAGGCCATCATCCCCGAACGGGAGATCCAGGGGATGGCGATGACCTGGAGGTCGATCCCCTTTCCCTCCGGGGTCAATCGACTCAGGTCTTCAGGGGATAAAAAGATAGGTTTGGCGAGTGTCCGGACATGGGGCACATGCAGGGTGGAAAATTCTGCCATGGCGTGGGCTCTGCCCACTGCGGGTGAGATGTCGTGGTTTCCGACCAGGAGCAAAGTGGGGATCCCAGCTTGAGAGAGCCGCATCACCCGCTGGCCCCATTCGCGCTGGAAGGTCGGGGCGGGGTTGCGGTCTTTGTAGGCGTCACCGGCGAAAATGACGAGATCGACACCCTCCGCAATGGCGGCATTGACGATCTCGTCCAAGGAGGCCAGGAAATCCATGATCCGGATGGGGAGGCCGGTTTCCGGATCGTGGCGTCCGTAGTTGGCCATGTCAATGTGAGCGTCGGCAAAATGTAAAATCTTGGGCATATCTTATTGATCGAGCAGGCGGTTGAGGTGAAATTGTGCGATTTCGAAATGTTTGTTGAGATGGACTGCCTGTCGCAAATCAGCGATGGCGCCATTGATATCCCCTAGGGCCTCTTTAGCCAATGCGCGCCAGTACAGGCTTTCTTCCAACTCCGGCTCTGAAATGGTCTCATTCAATGTGTGATTGGCTAAATTGAGGGTATCTTGATAACGTCCGCTGTAGTAATAAGCCATGTAAGGCCAGGTTTGATACCACATGATCCGGTAAGGGCGCTGGGTATCGTCATTTGCCAGTTCCGAATAGATCTGGAAAGCCTGATCGTAGGCAGCGGCGGCTTCCGGGTAGCGTTGCAGTTTGACCAGGCTGGTACCCTTATTAAACCAGGCGAAAAAGAGGTTTATCCCGGAAAGAGTGGTCGTTTCCTGTTCCGCGATGTCCAATGCATGTTGGTAGGACCAAGCCGGATCGGCCCAGGGTCCCAGCAGATCGTAGACTTCATCTTGGCGGTCGGGAGGATAGACGATCATGAACAGGTAATTGAAAGATCGCCACCCTTCCAGGTACACTTGGTAGTCCACGCGCATGTTTTTTCCAGGTTCCAGGTAGGCATCTTGGACGATAAATTCGCGTTCCGATTCAGAATACCCGGTGGTAAAGAGATAATGCCCCAACCAGGCGACTTTTCCTGTGTAGTCGGCTTCGTAGTATCCTTTTTCAACGAGGACTGGATATCCATTGGCGATGAACTTTTTGATCAAATCCAAATTTCCACCGTAACGGGCCACAACATGGAACGCGGTCTCTTCGGAGATGAAGTCGATCATCTCCGAAGGCATGACGTTTTTATCCGTTTTGCCACGCTGGATGAAATCCAGATTGGGGTTATTGATCCCAGGTTTGACGACTTTGGCGATATCGTCCCTTGTCCCGTCCCAGCCCCAAAATTTCAATGCCATGGCCAGGTTGGCGGGTCCGCAGTAGTTCCAGCGCTCGTGTTGGTGCACGTAAATGATATCATCGATTTTTACAAAGTCCGGCAAAGGTGTTGCCCTGGGGGTTGGGGTGAGTGTTTGTTGGGTGTTCGCTGGGGTGGTTTTGGATGTATTCGGAGTAGGGGTGGGGTCTATTTCCCGGACCGGAGAAGGGGTGAGGGTGTCGATCGGTTCCTGAGGGATGAAAACGGCCTCGTCCGGCGGGTTGAGGGCGTATTTAATCCGCGTTTTGAGATCGTCCATCCGCCAGGCAAAGCGGTTGTATATGGGGGGGATTTGGTAAAGGATCACCGCGAGCACCAATAAAAGGGGGATCGCCAGCAGTAATACCTGTTTTTTCCGAAATTTCATGACGTGGAAATTATATCATTATTGAGGTGGAAAAAGAGCGCCGGTGGGCTGAGGGGGAGGGTTGGATTTGATCCTGGGGGTTGTGAGAAATGTGTGATGGTTATGGATTGGAGGGTGTAGAGGGTGTTTTCTACAGGGATAGGGGTTACGAATCCGGATCTTTTTCTTCTCCCTCTTCGCCGTAATCGAGCACGTTTCTGGCTTTGGGCCCATCTTTGGGGGGACCGATGATGTTTTCCTCGGCCATGCGCTCGATGAGCCGGGCTGCGCGCGTGTATCCGATCCGCAATCTGCGTTGGAGCATGGAGATCGAAGCCCGGTCCTGTTCGCGGATGATCTCCACCGCCTCATCCCAGAGCGGGTCCCGGTCTTCTTCCTTCATATCCTCCCACATCTCGCTCTGTTTGAGGGGGACTTTGGGAAGGCGGGCGTCCGGGGCGCCCTCGGCAGCGGTTTCACCGCGGGGGGCGCGAATTTGGGCGGCCAGGAAGCGCCAGTAACGAACCAGGCGGTTGATCTCCGCGTCTGAGACAAACACGCCTTGGAGGCGTATGGGGGCCGCAGCATCAGGTGCCTGGAAAAGCATGTCTCCCCGGCCCAGCAGGGTTTCCGCGCCGGGTTGGTCGATGATCACCCGGCTGTCCACGCCTGAAGCTGTTGCAAAGGCGATGCGGGCGGGGAAATTGGCTTTGATCAAGCCGGTGACCACATTGGTGGAGGGGCGTTGGGTGGAGATAATGAGGTGAATCCCGGTGGCCCGCGCCAGCTGCGCCAAGCGGGTGATGGCTTTCTCCGTTTCCGTGGGGGCGAGCATCATCAAATCAGCCAGCTCGTCAATGATCACGATCAGGAAGGGCATCTTCTTTCTGCCCTCCCGCTCCATCTTGTGGTTGTAGTCGTTGATGTTGCGGGCTCCGGATTCGGAGAACCTGTGGTAGCGCTGGTCCATCTCCCGCGAGACCCACTGCAGGACGCCGACCACGCGTTCCAATTCGACGACCACAGGGGCCAGCAAATGGGGGATGCCGTCGTAGCCGGACAGCTCCACCCGTTTGGGATCGACCATGATCAAACGCAGGTTTTCCGGCGTGTTGTGAAGCAGTAAACAGGCGATCAGGGCATTGATGCACACAGACTTGCCTGAACCCGTGGTGCCGGCGATCAACAGGTGGGGCATGGTGGTCAAATCCGCTGCGTAGGCATGCCCGGAGACATCGCGTCCCAACCCGAATTTCAAAGGGCTTTTCAGCTTCTTGAAGGTTTCGCTCTGGATGACATCGCGGAGAGCGACCAGGGCGATTTCATCGTTTGGGACCTCGACGCCGATGTACCCTTTTCCGGGGACAGGGGCTTCCATGCGGATCCGTTTGGCGGCCAGGGCAAGGGCCAGATCGTCCGCCAAGCGGGTGATCTTACTCACTCTCACGCGCCGTTTTTTGTTGCGCATCTCGATGAAATCCGGTTCGACGCCAAACTGAGTGATGGTCGGGCCACGGTTGATCTCCACCACATGGCCGGGGGCGCCAAAAGAGTTCAGGGTTTCTTCGATGATCTTGGCCCGATGCCGGTCGTATTCTTCATTGGGTTCGATATCATCTCCGGTATTGAGGATATCAGGGATGTGGGGCAGGACCCAATTGGGCGGCGCAGGATCCTCCGGCAGCGGGGGGGCAGCGGAAGGGAGCGAGGTCCTTTTATGAGCCTCCGCGGTGGAGACGGGTTGCGGCTCAGGTTCCCCCACTTTTGTTTCTGGCTGATCTGGTTTTGAAAGCAGTTCTTTGACCAGGTTTTTTATGTTTTCGAAAAGCGGTGGGAACCAGCGGAACAGGGTCAGCACCGGCACGTTCAAAGTCAGTGAAAGGCTGAGCAGAAACCAGGCGAAGAGGGCTATGGTCGCTCCCCCTAAACCGAGCAGGGCGTGCAGGGGGGCCAGAATCAGCGCGCCGAGATATCCGCCGCCCAAGCCGTCTTTGGCGGTCATCCTGGCATCTACGAAATCATAAGGGAAAGTGAAGAAGTGCAGACCGGCGAGGAGGACGAGAAAAAGGAAGCCGATACCCAGACCCCGTCCCCAGGTCAGACCATACGGCAGATCATATCTGCGGATCAGGATCCAGACCCCGAATCCGATCAGAAGCAGACATAGCAGGAACTTTCCCCAGCCGAAACCCTGGCTGATGAGCGTGGCCCAAAAGCGGATCAGCTTGCTTTCCTTGGGGGTGAACAGGCTCCAGGCTGTGAAAGCTCCCAGCAGGGTTAGGAGGAGGCCGAGTACATCAATCCGGCGGTCGGCGGGAAAGGTTTGCGTTTTTGTCTCTGCGGCGGGTTTTGGTTTGCTGGCCATAATGGTTGTGGGAGTCGATCATCAAGTCTGTGCGAATTATAGCACAAATGGTCGAATATCCCGGGGAGGGGGTTCGGGTCGAGTCAGCGCCACGTGTTGTTTCGTATAGATTAATTATACCCTCTTTTTTACCCATGTGCAGGTAGGGAGGCGGCGATCTGGGCAAACGCTTTGGGTCACAAATCATGTAGAGGAGAATATTTTTTCCAACGCCTCTCTCCGGTAGGTGAAGATCTGTTGCAGCAATCTCTTGACCAGGAAATGATGGACCCATTTTCCCAGGATGCCGAAGGGCATTTGATAGCTGACCCGGTCGGTGAATTTCACCCCCTCATCAACTTCGGTGATCTCGTGATAGTGGTACCAGAATTTGTAGGGACCGACCCGTTGTTCATCGACAAACGATCTTTTGTGCTGGATGTGTTTCAATTCAGAAACCCATATCTGTTTCCCAAAAAAGGGGATCCGGACCCGGTATTTGATCAATAACCCTTCATACATCTCCGGGGGGAGATCCTGCAGGACCTCGAACTGCATATCCTCAGGTGTGATCCGGTTTAGATTCTGGGGATCGCGGATGAAATCCCAGGCTCTCTGGAGGGATGTATCAATGACTTGTTCTTCCTCAAGGGTGTACATACTTCACTCCTTCCGTGTGTGGATGGAGATGATTGTAACCGTATCCGGGGGGATTGGGCAGGGAGATCCGTTCCATTTCGCCGTGGGAGAAGGACGATCTTGTCGGGGTCAGGCTTAGATGGGGTAAAATACATACGTTGTTTTTACTCACCTGGAAAGGAATTTATTTTGTTTGAAATTGTCTTCTTAGGCACCTCGGCGTCTGCGCCTTCCGTTCACCGGGGGCTCACATCCCAGGTGGTCATGCATGCGGAGCACCGCTTTTTGATCGACGCGGGAGAAGGGACGCAGCGCCAGATCCTCAAATCCGGTTTGGGATTCAAGCGCTTGGACCGCATCTTGGTCACCCATGGTCATCTAGATCACATCCTCGGCATCGGGGGTTTGTTGTCCACCTTTGTGCGCTGGGAGACCATGGATGAGATCGAAATTGTAGGGGGTGCGGCAGCCCTGGAAAGGGTGGAGAGCCTGGTCTTTGGCGTGGTGCTCAGGGGTAACTATCCAGATGTCGAGATCCGCTTCCGGGCCATTGAGGAAGGGCTTGTCTATGAGGAGGACGATTTCACCGTTTCCGCGTTCCCGGTCAGCCACCGCGCTCCGGGTTGTTATGGTTTTCTCTTCCAAGAAAAACCGCGGCGGCCCTTTTTACCCCAAAAGGCTGAATTATTGGACATCCCGCCCGGGCCTTGGCGCCAAGCGCTGGTGGATGGGAAGGAGGTCACCTTACCCGACGGCCGGGAGATAGCGCCGGACCAGGTTTTAGGAGGGGAAAAACCCGGCACCAGACTCGTCCATGTGGGTGACAGCGGGAGCGTTGAGGGGCTCTATGAAGTGGCGCGAAATGCAGATTTACTGGTCATTGAGGCCACATACTTGGAGTCAGAGAAAGAATTGGCAGAACGGTTTGGGCATCTGACCGCGTACCAGGCCGCCACGTTGGCTCGCGAGGCCGAGGTCAACCATCTCATCCTGACCCACATCTCTCGCCGTTACCATGAGCAGGACTTGATTGAGGAGGCGCAGGCGGTTTTTCCGCATGTGGAGGTCGCCCGGGACTTTGACCGCTTCCGCGTGAAACGGGGGGATGTCCAGAAAGTTTAAAAAAAGCCCCGTGGATTGGCGCGTCCACGAGACCGGGGGGTAAGAATTTTGAGATTAGAATGGGTGCTGTTCCCATTCTCGGGTCAGGCAAGCTGACCTAGAAGCAAACTGCAGGTTTACAACACAGTGGGCGCGAATGGACTCGAACCATCGACCTCACGGATGTGAACCGTGCGCTCTTACCAGCTGAGCTACGCGCCCTTCTCTACCCGCGATTATAGCAGACCCTCTCCCCGCTGGCAAGTTTCATCCCCGGCGCCATTCTGATCATTTTCCCATGTTCCATTGGTTTCGAGATGAACATGTTGGGGGACCTCCCCATGGCGTAATTCCTCTGAGTTAAAGAGGTCCATGGGCTGGAGGAAAGAAGGATAGTACAATAGAAGGGAAATGTGGGAAAAAATATCGGTGATGGAGTAGGAGGGATTATGCCTGCAGAGGAAGTCAAAGAATCGCTGGAGCCGTTGATCGTGATCGCGTCGAATCGGGGACCGTTCTCTTTTAAAGCCAAAGAGAAAGGTGCGTTTGATGTGCAGCGAGGATCTGGGGGGTTGGTCACCGCCCTGGGCGCCCTTGCTGAGAAGCATGAGGTGTTGTGGGTGGCGGCAGCCATGAGTGAAGATGACCGCCAGTGGGTGGAAGCCCAGGAAGATAAGGAGGTCCTGGTCCAGGATATCCTCCTGCGCCTGATCACGCCGGACCCCGAAGCGTATAACCGGTATTACCACCAGATCGCAAATCCCCTGCTGTGGTTCATTCAACATCAATTATGGGATACCCCCCGGACGCCTAATATCACGGAGGAGACATGGGAGGCGTGGTATGAGGGGTATTTAAAAGTGAACAAACAGCTTGCGGAAGCGATCGCTGACAGCGTCCAGGACCGGGACCGCCCTATCCTGATCTTCCCGCAGGATTATCAGCTATACATGGTGCCCCATTACCTGCGCGAGCTATTGGGGTACGAGGTCCAGATCCAACCCTTCATTCACATCCCCTGGCCCAGCCATGACACCTGGAATATCCTGCCCAGAGAGATGCGGGAGGCGTTGTTAACCAGTTTGCTGGATTCAAACCGGATCGGGTTCCAGACCAAGACGGACGCCTTCAATTTCGTGCAAACCTGTCGTTATTTCCTGGACGATGTGGATTCCCGAGGGCACCGGGATCGCGTTTTCGTGAATGGGCGGGAGGTACATGCCAACGCCTACCCGATATCCATCGATGTTGAGAAGGTGCAGTCTCTGGCTGAGACAGATGAAACGCAGTTATGGAAATCGCAGCTGGTCAATTTCATCAGTGACCGTAAACTCATCCTCAGGGTGGATCGCATCGAACCGAGCAAGAATATCATCCGGGGGTTGAAAGCCTACCGCACTTTCCTGGAGTCCCATCCTGAGCATCATGGAAAAGTGCAGATGATCGGCTTGCTGGTCCCCTCCAGGATGGAAGTGGAGGAGTACCAGGACTACATGCAGCAAATCATGGCGGAAGCCGGGATGATCAACGCCACGTTCAGTGAATCCGTCTGGGAGCCCATCCGCCTGATCATTGGGGATAACTATCCTCGAGCCATCGCAGCCATGCAGCTTTATTCTGTCCTATTGGTCAATCCCATCCGGGACGGCATGAACCTGGTCGCCAAAGAGGGGGCTTTGGTGAATCAAAATGAGGGAGTGCTGGTGCTGTCCGAGCAAACGGGCGCCTTTGAGGAGTTGGGGGAGCACGCCCTGGCTGTCTCTCCTTTTGATATTTATGGCACTGCCCAGGCCATCCATCGAGCGTTGGAGATGCCTATCGAAGAACGCCAGGCACGATCCGAGGAGTTGCGGGAAACGGTGCTTCAGGCGGGCGTTCGGAGCTGGTTCTACAATCAAGTGGAGGACGCCCTGGACGGAGATTTCTCCGCCTGAGAAGGGGACCGAACAGACAATAGGGCTGGTGGGGGGATTGATACAACCGTCTGGTATGGGGAGTTTATTCTACGGGGGTGGTGGGGTGATTGAAGAAACCATGTCCCCCTGAGAACCAAATCTCAGGGGGATTCCATTTTTAACAGGCTTTGATCTTATGCCTATCCGGAGACCAAAGTCAGCGGCTGAATGTCCCCATCAGCTGTCCTTGGGCCAGAATATGACCCTCCATGGCTTTAACGACCTCTTTTTTCGTCGCTTTGGGTGAGAGATTTAATGGGGTATCCAATGCGTAAAGCTTGAAGAAATAACGGTGTGGGCTTCCGGGTGGGGGGCAAGGGCCGCCGTACCCTGTCCGTTTGAAATCGTTGATCCCCTCGGCGCCCACGCCGGAGGCACCTTCCGCCAGTTCACTCGTCTCCGGGGGGAGATCATACAGGACCCAGTGCACCCAGGTCCCCATGGGGGCATCGGGGTCGTCAGCGATCAGGACCAAGCTTTGGGCGTCATCAGGGACGCCAGACCAGCTCAAAGGAGGGGAGACATCCGCCCCTTCACAAGTGTATTTTTGGGGGATTCTACCTTCTTCTTCAAATGCGGAACTGGTGATGGTAAGGGACATCTTTTGACCTCCTTCAGGAGTGCTGGGGGTAGATGTGCAACTCGAAATTAGGAAGATAAGGAAAGAAGATACCAATCCTATATATGTTTTGATTTCCATTGTTTGGCCATGGCTTAATGGAATGCCTACCTTCATTGTAGCAAAGACTGGATTAAGGCTCTCCGATGTCTTTACCTACCCAATAAAACGCGCGCGGGAGCACCTTCCGCTCCGTGGATGTTCAACGGCAGGCAGAATAAAGTATACTCTCCCGGTTCAATATCCGAGAGGTCAAGGCCTTCGATAATCAACGCTCCAGCTTCGAGCAGGATCTGATGCGTGGCTACCGGGGCGCGGTACGGCGCGACGGATAAGTAATCGACGCCGACCACCTCCAGGCCCCGGGAGACAAGGTAGGCAGCGGCCTCTTCATTCACGGCCATGAAATCGGTTTGGAATTCACGCACACCCTCTTCCCAGAGTTGGGAATTGCGCGTTTTGAAGAGCAAGCGTTTTGCTTGGGGAGGGATGTCTGCCTCTTGGAGCATGTCCGCCGTGATGTCCATCCCCGGAGGGAGTTCCACGACCCTGGCGGGACCGATCATGAACGACAAAGGGATCCCGGTCACGCTTTGCCCATTGTCTAGAAAGTGGTCCGGGGCGTCGATATGGGTACCCGTGTGAACGGTCATGGAGAGGTGGGTGACATTTGAGGGATCGCCGTCCGAGATGCTGTGGATGCGTTTTACTTGGGGTGGGGGGTCCCCCGGCCAACTGGGGAGATGGTTGCTTAAGGGGAGGGAAATGTCATATAGTTCCATAAATTCCTCTCTTGGTTCGATTCAAAACTTGAAACTTTTTTGGTTGCAAGAAAACACAGGATGAGTATTGAAAGGGTGACTGGATTTCTTCATGGTTTTTTAGAGAAGGTTGACCGCCAGGCTTTCCTACCCCAGTTCCGGCCCTGGAGGTATTCCAATCGTTTCTCAAAAGTAGAGGGGAGGAGGTTGAAATGGTGAGGAAGGGCGGTCAGGGAGCAGGTCCTATTGGCTCCCAGATAATCCAACCAAAACACGTTGGTCGGAGGGGAGGGGAAGAGATATTCCGCGAAAACGGTCAGCATCCGAAGGTAGGCGGTGTGAACAGGGACCAGCCTTCTCTGAATATCCAGGGCCTGAAGGAGGGTTTCCACAACCTCTCGGAAGCTGAGCTGTTCTGGACCTCCAATTTTGTAAAGCCCTTTTCGTGTACTGTCGTCATCTAAAGCCCAGACCAGCGCAGTAGCCAGGTCTTCGATCCATAAAGGTTGAATTAAGGTATCACCCTCACCGGGCAAGAAAAAGAAAAAAGGGATCAACTGGAGGAGTTTGGCCAGTCCGGTGGTGAAATGATCGTTCTTCCCATACACTACCGCGCTGCGGATGATCGTGTAATCCAAACCACTTTTGCGGATACTTTCCTCGGCGATCGCTTTGGCGGTCATGATTGGGAACGCGGATGCCCGGTCTGCTCCCAGGTGGCTGAGGTAGAAAAATCGGTCCACCTGGGCCTCCTCTGCGGCTTTGACCAAGGCTTGCGTACCCTGGATGTCTGTTTTCAATAGATTGGCTTCTCCCCCGCGACGTTCCTCGCTGGCAAGATGATAGATAATGTCGATGTCCACCAAAGCTGCCCGCAAACCACGGGGGTCGTTTAAGCCGGTTACGGCCACTTCAAGCGGTATGCCCGGGGGCAATTGGGGGGTGGAGGGGGAAGGGCGGATGAGGGCTCTGATGGTATGATCCGTCTCCGCAAGATGGCGCGTAAGGGCATTGCCGATAAATCCCGTGGCACCGGTGAGGAGGATTTTCTTCATATGCTGCATTATAGCACCCGTGGGAAGGCCGATTTTCTCGTTTTTGCTCCTGCCAGGAGGGGGAGGACTGGCATAGTACTTGCATCTATTGAATTAGTTTGAAATAAGGATGCGAGGGATAGGTTATGACCAACATTGGATTTCATTATTTCCCGGATACTGATCACTATCGCAAAAGGGATCTGGAAACGTGGCTGCCCCGCTTGAAGGAGTTGAAGGCATCCTGGTTGACGATGCGGGCACCGCTCCAGAGGGCCATTCCAGAGCACTTCCTAAAAGAGCTGTTGAAGGCGGATGTCCAACCAGTCCTCCATTTTCATCTCCGCCCCGATCAGCTGCCACCGCAGGAGGGCTTGAAATTATTCTTCGATACCTACGCCCGTTGGGGGGTCAAATATGTGATCCTTTTTGACCGTCCGAATTTACGGGCGGAGTGGGGATCGATCTCCTGGGCCCAGTCGGATTTGGTGGAGAGATTTTTGGATCTCTACCTTCCTATCGCTGAAGAAGCCGTCCGATCAGGCTTGAAACCGGTCTTTCCCCCTTTAGCACCGGGAGGGGATTATTGGGACACCATGTTCCTCCGGGCCGGTTTGGCGGGTTTACAGCGGCGGGGTTCGCAACCTCTGTTGGACTCCCTCCTCCTTTCCGCGTATGCGGGCGCAAACGACCATGATTTGAACTGGGGAAGCGGGGGACCGGAACGTTGGCCGGAGGCGCATCCGTACATCACCCCGGAGGGGGGCCAGGATCATCGCGGATTCCGGATCGTGGACTGGTATCTAGCTCTCTCGGAAACGATCCTGGAGAGGCGCTTGCCGGTGATCATGTTGGGTTTGCAGGGCAGCGGGGATGCAGAGGGTGAAGACGAACCCCAGGAAGTTCACATGGCGGCATTGTTAATGGGGAGATCGGTGGCTGGATTGGAACCCCTCCCCGAAGAAGTATTGGGAGGGATGTTTTGGCTTTTGGCTGCGGACGTTGACAACGAATATGCGGAAGATGCCTGGTATGTTCCAGATGGTCAGGGATCACCTGTGGTGGAAGCTTATCAACGCCTGTTTTCATCGCCAACCGGGAAAACAGGGGATGGGTACCGCTTTGACCACTACCTGCTGCTGCCCACCTATGAGTGGGGGGTGGCTGATTGGCACTTGGAAGTCATCCGGGGATTCGTGAAGAAACACCGGCCGACGGTGGGCTTCTCACTGCGCGAAGCGGCCTATGCCAAGCGGATCACCATCTTGGGCGGGGAAGAGCACTTCCGTGAAGAGGATTTAGCCCAATTACGTAATAACGGTTCTGTGGTGCGCAGGATCACGGGGGACGGCACAAAAGTTGCAGCCCAATTGGCTGCCCTATAAGCTTGAACCGTATAAGGTTACCAGAGGTGCTCTCGATCAAAATCAGAGTGTGGCCGGGCATGGAGATCACTCACGAGTAGGAGAAGACGATGATAGAAAATTATCCAACAAATCAGGACCCCGTAGAAGAGCTCGTTCCCTACGTCCCAGTCATCAAGGTGATGGGATTAGGTGGGGGCGGCAGCAATGCGATCGACCGCATGATCGATTTCGGTTTGTCAGGCGTTGATTTCATCGTAGCCAACACAGACCGCCAGGCATTGCAGCGAAGCCAGGCTCCCAAAAAGATCCAGCTGGGTCCGAAATTAACCAAAGGTCTTGGTGCAGGAGGGGATCCCGAGATCGGGCGCAGAGCCGCCGAAGAGAGCGAGAGTGAGATCGCGCTGGCATTGGAAGGAGCGGACATGGTTTTTCTGACGGCCGGCATGGGTGGGGGGACGGGCACAGGATCTATCCCCATTGCGGCCCGGATCGCCAAAGAATTGGGTGTGGGATCCATCGCGGTGGTCACCAAGCCGTTCGCTTTTGAGGTTGGCGGCAGGCAGAGAAACGCGGCGGAGGGGTTAATCGAACTCCAACCGCACGTCGACACCCTGATCACCATCCCCAATGAACGTTTGCTCCAGGCTGTGTCCCAGGAAACGACCTTGTCCGAAGCCTTTCTGTTGGCGGACGATGTCTTGCGGCAGGCCGTTCAGAGCATCACCGAATTGATCACGGAACCCGGTGTGATCAACGTAGATTTCGCACACATCCAGCGCATGATGGCCCTGGGTGGGGGCGCATTAATGAGCATCGGAGAGGCGGAAGGGGAAGGTAAAGCGGTCAAAGCTGTAAAGCAAGCCCTTTACCATCCTTTATTAGAAGATATTTCCCTCGCCAACGCCTCAGGCTTGATCGTCAACTTCACTTCAGGAAATGACCTCACCCTTGCGGATGTCGGGCAAGCTTTAGGTGAGCTTCAATTACAGATCCCACCGGATGCTGAGCTCATCTTTGGGACCACGACGGATGAAAGCTTGCAGGATCAGGTCCATGTCAACTTGGTGGTCACCGGTTTAGGCGCCACCACCTTTGAGGAGGCGTTCACGTCGATGCGGAACATAAAACAGGCCCCGGAAGAGGGGGATGAGGAAAAGGTAAACACGAAGCGCCAGGATGTGCAGCCGCAGAAGGATACCCGCAGAGATCCCTTAGATGTCCCCGCTTTCATGCGTCGACGGGCGTATTCTTCGCTGAATCATTAAGAAGGGATGAGATCATCATGCTCAAATCGGAAATGATAGACAAAGTATCCAAAAGAGTGTACCGGAAATTTCCGGACTTCGAAGGGGTCAAACCCAAGGTTAAAAAGCGGCCCAAAGACAACAAGACGGGAGAGGTTCCGGATGGTTATCTGCTGCTGTTTCAAACCAAGGTCTCGGGACCGGGCGGGAAGGAGATCTCTCGCATTGTTCGCGCCGTGACGGATAAAAAAGGCAATATTGAGAAGTTATCCACCTCAAAATGAGTTTGTAGGAGCGGAGAATGAAGATCGTCTTAGAACAAATCGAAATCAGCTGGTGGCATTTTCACATCCGACTCCTGGATGAGTCAGATGTATTGCGGTCCATCTTGCCCTATGTTCGAGTCATTTGGCTGCAAAGGAAAGAGATCGCCCGCTCCATCGTCTGGGCTGCCCTTGGTTTACCGTTGGGGCTTCTTTTAGGCCTTCTCAAGGCTGTGACTCACTGAGAATTCTAAATTATGTGCCGAGCATTGCTTCGTTCCGCTGTGATATGCAGTTTGATCTTATGTCTCATCCCTCTTCATGGTGTATTTGCCAAAGAGCGCGGGATGGAAAATCTGCGATTTGGTTATGGGATCCGGGTTTCCCTCAACGAAGAAACTATGGGAACGGAAGTCGCGTGTGCGGAACGGTTTGCCTTTGATTGGATAGCTGTGGAACTGGATTGGGATCAGTTTTGGCTTTCCCCCTCAGATGCGCCGCGGTATCAAAGCATGGATCGTTTAATGAGTCATGCCCGCGATCACGATATGCAGGTGATGATTTCCATTGGCCACGCCCCCGATTGGGCCCAGACCCGGCGCGGCCCCTCAGCAAAATATACCTCGCAGCTGGTCGCCATGCTGCTGGAACGGTACCCGTCAAACATCGGTGCTTTTGAGTTGTACCCCGGGGCCAATACATATGAAGGCTGGGGTAGGGATCCGGATCCAGCAAAGTATACCGCGTTGCTCAATGGGACGCAGCGTGTGATCGACAGAGCGGGGAGGGACGTCTCATTGGTTGCGGGCGGATTTGTGCCTTCCCCTTTGGCTCACAAAACGGATATGCGAGATACGGATTTTCTACAAGCGTTATATCGGTACGGTATGCGTGAGGACGATCCCATCATCGGCGTGCGGCTTCCCCGTACAACCGGCCGCCCGGGGGATGGTCCCATGATTGTAGAGGGTGATGTCATCCGCCATTACGAGCAAATCCGGCAGGTGATGCTTGAGAACGACCACCGGCATGGGTTGATTTGGATGACCAGTTTTTCGCTCCCCGACTCCCTGCAAACGGAGCTTGAGGGACAGGAGGGTCGGAGCCGATGGCTGCAGGAAGCCTATCTGCGCCTGCGTTCGCAGTTGTTCATTGAAGTGGCGTTTTATGAACCCCAGCCTGTGCCGTCTTTTGAAGGTGTGTCTCTTTCTGATCCCCTGCCGGGGTTTGAGGGGGATCAAAACTACATCCAAAAGGCGATGGAGGCGGTCGCTCCTGGTATCGGGGAGTTCAGGGGAGAGATCTCTGGTGGTTCCCCGTCCGGGCCGGGCATTAAGAAACTGACTCAGAAAACATTAGTGAAGTATCCTCCCCCATAATACATATGAAAATAAAACTAGCCCCCATATTTTTTGTGATTTTTTTTGCCTTCTTCTTGGTCCTGGGAATGGAAACAGGCCAGAGCCTATTCGCAAGTCAGGACAATCCTGAGAACATTTCCGGTGTGGGTCCCGTTGGGGAAGAAGGATCCGATCAAAACTCCAGCGACGCCCCGTTCCTATTGCTCATCCAGGTGGATGATATGCAGAAAGACACCCCACTGTTGGAGAGCGTGTGGTTGATGAGCTATGGGGATCAAAATGCCCCTTTGTTGTTCTTTCCCTTACTTCCATCGCAGGCCCATGATGGTCAGGAACGGGATCAAGCGCTGAGGGAGGCGTTTCATATCAAGGATGGCGTTCAGCTATCCTCCGCGTTTTTCAATCTGCTGGTGGAGCGCAATTTAGATTGGTCTGGGTACCTGGTCGTGGACAAATCAGCCCTCGCGGCGGTGGTGGGGATGATAGAAAACGAATCCATGGATGGAAACAAGGTTCCGGCGTGGGGCCCCGCTGATGTAGACAGGGAAGAAGCACGGGCTGCTCAAACCGAATTTATTCTCGACGTATGCGCAGGGCTTGCTGAGATGGAGTCTGCAGACGCTATGCTGAGCTTGCTTGAGGATCACCTGCTTCTCAAAGGGTTATCACCTGATGCCTTGCACCAAATTTGGGGGACATCCACTTCCAGGGGACTTGGGGGATGTCAATTTCCAACTTTAGCTGACTAATCGCGGTAAAATATCCTTTGAGTGGAAGTGTTGTTTTCAAGGGATCACCATGTCCAATTCTGCTACTGCAGTGGCGCATCCTAATATCGCCTTCATTAAGTATTGGGGCAATCGAGATCAACGGCTGCGGATCCCGGCCAACGGCTCGATTTCCATGACCATGGAGGGGTTGGAAACTTGGACCAAGGTAGAGTTCCTGCCTGGTCTGGAAGAGGATCATCTGACCGTCAACGGCAAGCCCATCCGCGGGGAGGGCTTGGCCCGTGTAGCCCGCTTGTTGGATCGGGTCAGGAGATGGAGCGGCATGGCTGAATATGCCCGGGTGACCAGCAAGAACAACTTTCCCATGGGATCTGGGATCGCTTCTTCAGCCTCTGCTTTTGCCGCCTTGAGCATGGCGGCAAGTGCCGCTGCGGGGCTGGCGTTTACGGAGAGAGAACTGTCCCGATTGGCGAGGACGGGGTCAGGTTCTGCCTGCCGGTCCATTCCGGGTGGATTTGTGGAATGGCAGAGGGGGACGGAACATGAGAATTCATATGCGTTCTCCATTGCTGGCCCAGATCATTGGGATGTGGTTGACCTGGTCAGCGTGATCAGCAGCGTGCCCAAGAGGACCGGGTCAACAGAAGGACACAGCCTGGCGGATACCAGCCCTCTGCAGAACGCGCGCGTCGCGGACGCTGATCGGCGCCTGGATATCTGCCGTTCCGCGATATTACAACGGGATTTTGAAAGCTTCGCCGATATCGTGGAGCAGGACAGCAACATGATGCATGCCGTGATGATGACCTCTCAACCGCCCCTGTTTTATTGGCTGCCTGGCACGGTGAAGGTTCTGCGTGAAGTGGGAAAATGGCGCCAGGAAGGGCTGCCGGTTTGTTCTACCGTCGACGCTGGGCCAAATGTGCACGTCCTTTGCCTCCGGGAAGCATCCAAGAGAGTAGAAAAACGGTTGGAGGGAATCCCTGAGATCGAGAATGTCTATCTCACGTATCCCGGGCGTGGGGCTTACCTATTGCAAAGTTCACATTTTGATAACCGGTGAGGATGGGGTATAATCACTGCCTGCCAACGGTTGGATCAGCGATTTGGCATGTGGAGCCTTGGATATTACAATAAAGAAGAGTTCGGAAAGTTAACAGACAGATTGGATACTTATGACTACTATACTTCAATTTATTGGTGTTTTGGCCGCGTTGATCATCTTACATGAGTTGGGTCACTTTCTTGCCTGTCGATTATTTGGGGTGGATGTGGAGGAATTTGGGATTGGATTTCCTCCCCGGCTGACCAAACTTTTTGAAGCCAATGGGACCGAATACACCTTGAATTGGCTGCCCTTAGGGGGATTTGTCCGTCCCAAAGGGGAAAATGACCCCGCTGTGGAGGACGGATTGGCAGCAGCCAATCCCTGGGTTCGGATCGGGGTTTTATTTGCCGGTCCCCTGATGAACCTTTTAGCAGCGGTCATCGTTTATGCGGTCATATTCGCTCAGCTTGGTGTCCCAGATATTCAGACAGTGAAAATCCTCGAGGTCGCGCCCAACTCGCCGGCGGAAAGAGCAGGTCTCCAGGCCGAGGATGTGATCACCGAGATCAATCAGGTCCCCATTCGTAGTTCAAACGACCTCAGGGAGGAGATATACTCCAATCTGGGAGAGCAAATCAGCCTGAAGTATCAACGGGGAGAGGAAATCAGCCAAGTCTCCCTGGTACCCCGAAAAGACCCGCCGGAAGGGGAAGGGGCGATAGGGATCGTGATGACCAATCCGGTCCGCGAGGTGGGCGTGGTAGAAGCCTTACCCCGAGGTGTGGTTACCACCGCCAGACACAGCATTGCGGTGTTATCGCTGCCCGCTCAACTGATTGCAGGTGGATCTGCGGAAGAGGTGGGACGGCCCCTGGGATATAAAGGGATGTATGATGTGTATCAAGGGGCCACGGAACAGGAGCTGATCCCCGGAACGTCCTCCCTCGTTAACGTCCTGTTCTTTGTGGCAGCGATTACGGTTTCCCTGGGTGTTTTGAATCTATTTCCCATCCCCGCCCTGGATGGCGGTCGGATTTTGCTGGTCCTTCCGGAGATCATCCTCAGGCGGCGGGTGTCACAAAAAGCAAAGAACGTGCTCAACGCCGTGGGATTTATCAGTATGATCCTGATTTTGATCTACATAAATATTTTAGACTTCACATCTCCCATCCAATTGCCGTGAGTGATCTGACCCCCTTTTCAACCCCGGAAGCGATCCCTTTCCAGGAGGTGCTGGATGCCCTTCTGGATGATGATCATGTCCTGGACCCGCGCTACTTGTACCGATTGAGCGATATGGGACCCCAGGAGGTCAAGCGGTTAAAAGAAATCTGGCCATCCATCAGTGAGCAGAGGAGGAGGTCGCTCCTGGAAGATTTGGAAGAACTGACCGAGGCGAACACACTGCTTTCTTTTGAATTGTTATTTCGTTTTGCCATCCACGATCAGGATCCGCAGGTGCGTTTCTACGCCATTCGGGCCATTGAGGTATTCGATACCGATGATCTCATTCAGACTTTTCTTCAGGTTTTGGAGGAGGATGAGAGTGTTGATGTGCGGGCAGTGACGGCTTCCGTCCTGGGCAAGTATGTCTACCGCGGGGAGATCGATGAAATACCAAAAGATGAACAGCGGCAGATTGAAGAGACATTGCTCGCTGTATTGAACAGCGATGAGCCCTCGCGTGTACGGCGGAGGGCGTTGGAAGCGGTCAGTTATTCCCCTCGCGCCGAGGTCCATGAACATATCGCCGCCGCTTATCAGCGAGAGAATGAAGCGTGGCTGGCGAGCGCTTTATTTGCCATGGGCCGTTCCTATGATCACCGTTATGATGAAAAGGTGTGTTCAAAAATCCTCCACCCCTCGCCCAAAGTGCGCGCTGAAGCGGTCAGAGCTTCGGGAGAACTTATCCTTGAAGAGGCGGTACCTGATATCTTGGACCTCTTGGACGATGTCTCGCAGGTTCGCCGAGCAGCCATATGGGCTTTGTCGCAAATAGGTGGGGAGGGGGTGGCGGAAGCGATCCAGGCCAGCAAAAGAGAAGCCCTTTCTGAGGAGGAAGAGGCATTAATTGAACGCGCTTTGGACAATTTAGCGTTCACAGAAGGCAGGGTTAATTATCAGATGTTTGATGTCCCTATTGATGTCGACGAAGATATTGATTTTGATAACCAGGATTGGGCGGAGTGATGGTCCTTTTTCGCAGGGTAGGGGACGAACATTTGCGGGATTAAAAACATGCTTAGCCTTGGGTGGGCTTTGAGATCAAAAATGCGCTTTCGTGTCTTGCTTTTCAGCTTATGTTTTGTTCTTGCCCTTGGCGTGCCTTACACAGGGCAGGCGGACGAGGGTATCGAGGTGGTCTCCCATGATGTGGAATACGTCTTTGGGGAGAAGATGACCTTCCGGGCAACCATTGACACGGAGCTTGATATCCGGGGGGTGGAATTGATCGTGGAAGTGCCCGGGACGCCGACCTTTGTGGGGGTCGCTTCTTTTTTCCCTCCCAACGAGATTGAATTCATCTATGACCTCGCTCAACGACCGCTGCGGATCTTTTCCACGGTGTCTTATTACTATCGCTTTGCATTGAAAAACGGGGAGGAGGTCCGAAGCGAGGAATTCTCATTCCCTTACCTTGATAACCGTTATCCGTGGCAAAAACTTGACAATGGGAAATTTGTCGTCTATTGGTACGAAGAGGAAGTGACCTTCGCGCAAAAAATCATCGACGCCGCTGAAGCGGGGAGGGAAAAAGTCCTGGAACTGCTGCAGAGGCCGAAGAACAATCAAAAGATCAATATCTATGTTTATTCCTCTGCGTCATCGCTGCAATCCACTTTGGCTGCCACCGGGGCAACCTGGGTGGGGGGGCATGCGGACCCCTCGTTCGGATCTGTAGTCGTTGCCATCCCCCGGGGTGTAGATCGTGATCTCGAGATTCAGCGCCAGATCCCTCACGAGGTCACCCATATTATGCTTTACCGCTTCATGGATACGGGGTATCAATACCTTCCTTACTGGCTGAATGAAGGGATCGCTTCCCAGATGGAATTATTCTCCAACCCGGAGTATGATGCTGTCCTGGATAATGCCTATGCGGAGAATCGCTTGATCCCCATCTCCCAATTATGTTATTCGTTTCCCACAGATCAAGAATTGGTGGTGCTGGCCTACGCGGAGTCGTCTTCGCTGCTTTCTTACATCAGGCGTGAATACGGGCTTACGGGGGTGAGGGCTCTTATCTCCGCCTATGACCAGGGCGTGAGTTGTGATCGAGGTGTGGAGGTTGCCCTTGGCAAGACATTAAACAGCCTGGAAAAATCATGGAAACAGGACCTGTTTGGAGGCGATTTTCGAGCCCTGCTAGAAGCTTGGCTTATCCCTTCTTTACTGGTCCTGGGTTTGATGGTCATCCTTGTCGTTGGAATCATCATCCTTTGGATGTATGTCATTAAAAAGAAATAAACGAAGAGGGGTATAAAATGGGAAACGACGAAAAGCAACGGTTGCATGCTTATCTCCATGGTCGCGTGCAGGGGGTAGGATTTCGTCATTTTACGATGCGCACGGCCGGCGAATTGGGGGTTTCCGGATGGGTGAGGAATCTCTATGATGGCAGGGTGGAAGTCGTCGCGGAGGGGAAACGTCAGCGGTTGGAGGAGTTGCTGCGCGCATTGAGACGCGGACCTACCTCTGCGAACGTCGTCAAGGTCGAAGAAGAGTGGGGTCAGGCGACAGGTGAGTTTACCGGCTTCAGTGTCCGGCGAACCGTCTAATCTTCAGGGAACCCCAACCCCCGTCTTTTCAAAGAAATAAAACGGCCCTGGCCGATAATGATGTGTAGAGTAGGGACAGGGCGCACCTCCCTGCCTTGCAACAGGTGTGTTTCCCCATCCCTCTCTCCGAACCGGACGTGAGACTTTCACCTCATCCGGCTCTCCAGTTTCAAATTGTCATCTGGTCAAGCTCGCGATGAATTTTGCTCTTTGGGTTCCGCAATTTGCGGTGGCATTCAGAACAAAGGGTGATGAGATTTTCCGGGTCGTGGTTCTGGTTTAGTTTATGTTTTCTTCGGTGATGAACTTCAACCCGTTCATTTCCCCCACATACTCTGCACTGATACCCATCTCTTCTTAGCACTTCTTCTCGGATAGCCGTCCAATTTTCGCCGTAGGAATGATATCCCTCCCACTCTCTTTTTCCCGGGTAGGGAGAAAAGTGGTAAGGTATTTCCGGTGTTTCCTGCGTATCTAGATATGGATTTGGGCGGTGTCGATACCTCTTATAGCGTATTCGAGTCTGGACGCCCGGATGGTACAAGGCTTTGCCATTGTCCACCCATGTAAGATATCCATTGTGTCTTCGGTAATACTTTCGGTAAACACGTCGTACTTTCAGTCCCGTTTTCTTGCGCAACCATCGTTCCATGCGCCTGAAGGCATAATGCCCAACATAGCTGAAAGTACGGCTTGCACAGGAGTGGCGATAGTAGTTGGACCATCCTTTGAGCAGGAGATTGAGCGCTTCAATCTTATCTCGGACACTTGCGAGGGTTTTACCCCTGCATGTCATGTCTTTGATTTTGCGCTTCAGTTTCAACACACTTTTCTTGCTAGGATAGATGACCAGTTCATTGTATCCACGATTATGGTCGATGACCCGCTTGACGGTGAAGCCAAGAAAGTCGTATCCATCTGTCACGTGTGTGATGTGTGTTTTCTCCTGAGACAATTCCAGATGAAGGTCATCCCCCAAGAAAGCACTTAGATCAGCTTTAAGCTGTCTAGCTTTTTCTTTGCTCCCATTCCAAGCCACCACGAAGTCATCGGCGTATCGAATATAGAAGGCATTACCCTCTTTTCTTCGTCTGCGCTTGCTCTTCTCGTTGTAGTTCAAGCCAACATAGTTGGATTCAAACCAACGATCCAATTCGTGGAGGTAGATGTTTGCCAACAGAGGTGACACTACACCACCCTGTGGGGTACCTTCCTTGGTCTTCTTGAAGAGTTCTTCTTCCATGATTCCGGCTTTAAGCATCTGCCAGATGATCCCTGTCAGCTTTCTATCTTGAATACGCCTTTTGATAAGGCTCATCAAAGTTTTATGCTGAATGTGATCAAAGCATCCGGTGATATCACCCTCAATAACCCAGTACATCTTCTTCTGGCGGGGAGCCGTCATCAAATGTAAATAGGCCATTGCTGTGTGACAGCTCAGTTCGGGTCTGAACCCGTGACTGCATGGAAGAAAGTCACTCTCAAAGATTGGCTCAAGTATGGCTTTTACCATCATCTGGACCAGCCGGTCTACCAGTGTAGGGATACCCAGAGGTCGTTGTTTTCCATTTCCTTTTGGTATATACACCCGTCGAACCGGTTGGTGTCGGTATGTATCGGATTTGAGGGCCATCCTGAGATCGTGGAGAATTTGTTCCCTGTTCTCGATGGCTGTTCTCTTATCCATCCCGTCAATACCGGCTGTTCGGGATCCACGATTGGTCATTAGCTTATCGAAAGCCCATTCCAAAAGTGGTTCCCAAGTAAGAAGATCAAAGAGATTGGTGAACCGATGTTCTGGTTCTTTCATCGCTTTGTTTGCCAGCCTCCGCTGCATTTCGGAGACCTTCATCCGATACGATTCCATCGGCATACTCATATGAACCTCCTATTCTGCTTGGAAGACTTAAAACCTGCCGTCCTTCACCATGTGTTAGGCTTTCCCTAACTCAGATTACTATGACGGCTCCGACAGCTGATTGGCATATAAGCTTCATGCCAGCTGAATCCCGGAGGATAGCCAACCAGCCTTCCCGTGTTCTCTACGCAGTCGTCATCATATGGGGTTAGACGCCCTCTATTCGCCTACATCCTACACCTTGTAGGACCAACAGCTCCAGCCTGACCTTTCCTACCTGACAGGCCGTGCCCCTCGACCTAGGGGCTACACTTTTGGCTAGACCAGACCATCCGTCGAGCTGTTTCTCTACCCATGTCTCCACCATTTTGGGTAAAGTAACCAAGTCTTTAGGCGGTTCTACCAAGGGTTCACTTTCGTTCGTCATACCCATATTCAGTCTTGCGGTCAGAGATCAGAGTGGAGTACTGTCTTTTCCCGCTTGTTCCTAGGGCTTCAGACCATGGAGGGCATATCATCCACAGCCTGCCTAGTCAGACTCAGGCTTGGTAGGAGCCTGTCCCCTTTTCGGGGCATTACTGCGTAAAACTTCACGGCGCACGATCCAATACCTGAATATCGAGCAAATGGCCGGCTTCGATGATGGCTTTGGTAATATGGATGTCATCGGGGCTCGGTGTGGGATCTCGTAGAGTAGGGACAAAGCGCACCTTTCTACCTCACGGTAGATGTGTTTCTCTGTCCCTCTCTCCAAACCGGACGTGCGGCTTTCACCGCATCCGGCTCTCCATCAAGTCGTTTTTCGATAGCCGTGTACTTCTTTGTGGCATTCCAAACAGAGGGTAATGAGGTTTTTCATGGCGTGGCTTTTCATGCCCTTCTTGTGATGTACCCTGAGATCGTCAGGGCTACCACATTTTGTGCATTTCCAGCCATCACGCATTTTGACTCTCAGCTTTGTCTCTGCAAATTCAATTGGCTCGTCTCTATTTCGTGACGATACCCCTATTGTTTCCACAAAGATTTTCTCGTTTGGAGTACCTTCCCATTCTGGATTGTCCAGACCTGCAAGTTCAGGTTCCAAGTAAGGGTGAGGGAACCCTCCCCTCCCTTTCATTCTGTACCTGCTTCTGGGCAATTCCTTTGGAGTTGGAAGCCATTGATACGCAATCAGGGTTTCCCCCTGTTCCTGTATCTCGGCTTTCCACCTTGTCCTGTTCAAATGGGTGACAGTCTTTTCCTGAATGAGCTGGCGCTTCCTGCTATTCTTATGCTTTTTCAGCAAAAAGCCTAAATAGCGATGCCACATATACCGGCTGATTTCCTCCAGGTCTTTGTGCAGGCTGGTGTGTTTGTAGTATTCACACCAACCCCGTACGATGGCGTTC
>JAWLER010000068.1:0-7919 GCA_041686005.1 Anaerolineales bacterium
CGCCACCATACCGATAGCTACCGCTTCTCCATGCTTCAACCGATAGTTGGAAGCATGCTCCACCCCATGGCCAATCGTATGCCCAAAATTTAGGATCCGACGCTGGTCCTGCTCGTACGGGTCTAAGCGGACAATTTTCGCCTTCACCCCTATGGCCCTGGTGATGAGTTCTTCCCACCGTCCTTCGACACCCTCCCTCCCTTCTCCTGCCAGAGAAAATAAGACTGGATCTGATATCACGCCGTGTTTAATGACTTCTGCCATCCCGCTCTCCAGCTCTTCCATGGGCAGCGTGCACAGCACATCCGGATCCACCCACACCTGCCGGGGAGGGTGAAAAGCGCCGACCAGGTTTTTCCCTTGGGGGAGATTTACGCCCGTTTTTCCACCCAGGCTGGCGTCGACCATAGCCAGCAACGAAGTGGGGATGTTTATCCACTGGATGCCTCGGTGAAAGGCAGCCGCTGCAAATCCGGCCAAGTCCCCCGCCACTCCTCCTCCCAGAGCAACCACCGTACTGCCCCTTTCGACCTCTGCGGACAAAAAGTGCCTCCAAACATCCCTGACCGTCTCCATCGTTTTCGATCGCTCTCCGGCGGGGAAAACGCACAGCGAACACGGATAACCTCCATCTCTAACAGCGATCATCACTCGCTCAGCATAGAGCCTTCCCACCTGGTCATCCGTAATCACAACGACTGGGCCATTAAGGTCCCTGTCACGCATTGCTTGACCCATCTCATCCAAACAATCCGGACGGATAACGACCTCATACTCCCTGCGCATACCCCCGATACGAAACCGGCCCAAAGACACTTCTACTTCGCCAATCAACTCCTCCTCCGTCTTCCCTTCGACCCATACCTTCTTGGGAAAAGAAGCGTAGTGAGCATCACGTGTCTCCAAGAGTCGCATCAAACCCTGCTCAGGTTCCCTCCCCAATAGAGGTCTGGTGTCCGCACCTTGATCCATTCGCTCCAACAAGGTCTGCTGCGGAGCAGTGAGCAGAACGACCTCCCCGTTTTTCTCCACTAGATCTCGAGTCCAAGGTTGGATCAGCGCCCCACCGCCCAGAGCGACCACACCGCGTTCTTCCGTGCACAGATCGCAGATGACTTTATACTCCCACTTTCTGAATTCTGGCTCTCCGCACTCCGTAAAGATATCCTCGACACTCGAATTAGCCCGGACAGTGACCATCTCATCCACATCCCAAAACGGCAGGCCTATGTGACAGGCAAAGGCTTTTCCCAGCGTGGATTTCCCCACCAGGGGCGGTCCATAGAAAAAAATTAATCCCCGTCCACTCATGTTGGCCACCAAGTATGATCCTGATTATCCAGGCTTAAGTCCGAAAATTTTGCTTGAGGGAGATCAGGATATCTCCTCATCATCTCCGACAAAGAATCCCCGCCCAACTTCTCAAGCAGGGCATCGGCGAGCACAAGAGCGATCACAGCCTCCAAAATGGGCACAGCGCGGGGCACCGGACAGAAATCCGAGCGTTCGTACTCCGTCTCCCTCTCCCGTTTCTCTACCAGATCCACGGTCGGCTGTGGAGTGAGAGTGGTGGCGATGGGCTTCATCGCTGCCCTGACGAATAAGGGGCTGCCGTTGGTCACCCCTCCTTCCAAACCCCCTGACCGGTTCGTAGGCCGGATGATGCAGTCACCCTCAATCCGAATCGGATCCTGGGCTTCTGTGCCCATTTTCGCCGCATTTTCAAATCCATCACCGATCTCCACCCCTTTTACTGCCTGCACACCCAAGACCGCCGAACCCAATCGGGCATCCAGCCGTCGGTCCCATTGGACGTAGGATCCCAGCCCTGGCGGCAAACCAAGAGCCGCGACTTCAATAATCCCACCCAATGTCTGCCCATCTGCTTTCGCCTGGCGGATCATGTTCTTCATCGCCTGAGACGTTTCCGGGTCCGGGCACCGCACGTCCGACCCTTCCGTCCGGTCCATGTGCTCAACAAATGTATCGGGAGATGGGTGGTACTGCGGGGCTTGCACAGAACCAATCGCGGCCACCCACCCCCCCAACTGGATATCAAATTGGCGCAGAAGTTGAATACAGACTGCGCCAGCCGCCACCCTGGCTGCCGTTTCCCTTGCAGATGCTCTTTCGCTGGCGGGGCGCAAATCAGCATATCCATATTTCAATGCCCCCGTCAGGTCGGCATGGCCAGGGCGGGGTCGGGTAAAGGGTGGAATCGCTTTTCCGCGCCACTGACGGTGATCCCTGTTAGGAATCCGCATGCCGATTGGAGAGCCGATGGTTTTTCCCTCCAGCACGCCACTGACCAGTGAAACATGGTCCTCTTCAATACTCATGCGGCCGCCAGAACCGAATCCCCGCTGCCGCCGAATCAACTGCTGATTAATGTTCTCTTCCGAAAGGGGCAAACCCGCAGGCATGCCTTCCAAGATGACTACAAGTTCTGGACCATGGGACTCCCCCGCTGTTAATACCCTCAATCGCCTCATAGATCATTATCCTTTTTCACCATCATCTGCTGACATAACTCCATCTGCCCTAAACCTAACCTCTATCTAACGAACGACTTCAAGCATCTCCCTCCGCGGAGGTTCTGCGCCCGTCCAACGCTTGAAAGCCAAGGCTGCCTGTTCAACGAGCATTCCCAACCCATTTCTTACCTCCAGTCCGACCCCCTTTGCCTGACGCATGAACAGGGTTTGTGCCGGGTTATACACCAAATCGTAGACCAAGGCCTTTTTTGGAAACTCCCAACTTTGGGGCCAGGGTGAACTCGCGGTATCCGGCGCCATCCCTACCGGAGTAGCGTTGACGATCAGCCGGCAGGCTTCCAGCTTCAACGATGCACGCTCAGAGAGATGATAGACTTCCACCGCCCTACCCTGATCTCCAAAGTGTTTGGCAACGGACTCGGCCTGTGAGATCCGTCGGGCGGCTATGGATACCGACCACCCATGTGTTAACAGAGCATGGGTCGCCGCCCGAGCCGCACCCCCTGCTCCCAGAATCAACGCCCTGGGTTTTTCACCCTTCCTTACCGTGAGCAGCACCTTTCGAACATCCACCCAAAACCCGGGACTGTCCGTGTTCTCTCCCACCACATGACCACGCTGAGGATCCAGGTACAACGTATTTACAGCACCAACCGCTTGCGCCATGGGAGTTAAACGATCTACGAAATAGAGGACGGATCGTTTGTGGGGGATCGTGACATTGGCCCCCTTCAGGTGCCCTTCCCGCAGATCTTTCAGCTTTGAGATGAGTTCCTCTTTGCCCTGCGGCAGCGGAGGGATCTCCCACAGGTGATACTTCCCCTCCAAACCCAGGACGTCCAAAGCCCGCTCGTGAAGTCGTTGAGAGTAGCTGTGGGCCAAAGGGAACCCAATCAGGCCCATGTGGATCATGGTTCTCCCTCCATGACGACGTCTCCCCCCAAGGACTTCAAGGTTCGGCCGAAACCCGGAAAAGACTCCTCCACCATCTCGGCGCCCTCGATCTCTATGGGCTTTTCCGCGTTCAACCCGGCCACAGCCAGCGCCATGGCCATTCTATGGTCTCCATGGGCCCCCACTCGTCCTCCCATGAGAGGAGCTCCACCCTGAATGGTGAACCCTTCTTCCCGCTCTTCAATGCCCACCCCCAGCTTCCTAAGCTCCTCCCTCAGGGCAGATATGCGGTCCGTCTCTTTCAGCCGCAGTTCCCCTGCATCTTTTACCGTCGTTTCTCCTTCCGCGCAGGCCGCGGCCACCGCAAAAACGGGCAGCTCATCGATCATCCTCACCACCAAGGGATCCCCCAATTGGATCCCCTGTAAAGAACTGTGCCTAACCCTGAGATCCCCTACAGGCTCCCCATGTGCCTGCCGCAGACCCCGGATTTCAATCCGGGCTCCCATTTCCTGCAGGGCATCCAACATCCCGGTCCGCGTTGGATTCAAACCCACACCCCGAAGGAGAATATCCGATCCCGGGGTGATCAAAGCAGCGACGATCAAGAAGGCGGCCGAAGAGATGTCGCCCGGCACAGCAATAGCCAGCGGATGGATCCTTCTCTTTTGCATGGGTTCCATTGCCACCTGGACAGATCCATCCTCCTGCACTTTTCGCTGGTTCCCCACGCCCATGTCGGAGAACATGCGCTCCGTGTGATCCCGGGAGGGACTCGGTTCGGTGTAGCGGATCGGGCCCTCCGCGGCCAAACCCGCCAGCAGCAGACAGCTTTTGACCTGCGCGCTGGCCACGGGAGAGTGATAGTCCAGCCCCTGCAGTGAGTGCCCTCTGAGCAGCATGGCAATCTGCAGCGGCGCCGTCCCACCCTCCCCCAGGGCCTTGATCGGGACCCCCATCTCCCACAAAGGCTTCACAATCCGGGCCATGGGCCGAGCCCGCAAGCTTTCCGAGCCGTCCAGCACCACGGGGATCCCGGCGGCAGCACAGGCGCCAGCCAACAAACGCATGGTGGTCGCGGAGTTCCCGCAGTTCAAAGGTTCGGAAGGAGCCTCGAGTCCGCTCAAGCCCCGTCCGTGAACGGCAAGGTCCCTTCCTTTTAAATCCCACTCCACGCCCAACCCTTGCAGCGCCGTGAGCATGCTTTCCGTCACCCCAGCGACCAGGATGCCCTTTATGCGGCTTGTCCCCTCAGCCAAAGCCGAGAACAAAATCGCCCGGTGGGAAATGGACTTGTCGCCCGGTAAAGCCACAGACCCGGTCAGGGGTCCACTGGGAGTCACCTTCATCTTCATCTCATACCTCGTTGCTTCATGCGTGGTAAAAATTGATGCTTTAGCAATTATCTGCGGACTTCACGCCCTACCCTTTCTCAGATCAGCTTGGAAAAACCCCTGGAGAGCCTCTCCATCCCTTCCCTCAGCTGACCAATCGGAGAGGTCAGGGACAGGCGCAGGAAACCTTCTCCGTTGGCCCCAAACACGGTCCCCGGAGTGAGCGCAACCTGAACCTCCTCGAGGAGGGATTGGACACATTCCTGGGAGGAAAGGTCTCCCAGAACAGGGAACCAGATATATATTCCGCCTCGAGGGGGGTCGACGGCGATTCCCATCGAGCCCAGCTTCTCAATCACCAGGTCTCTCCGTTTTTGGTAGCGCTCGTTTCTTTCCTTGATCCATGTCTGGCATCCTTCCAATCCGGCTGCACCCGCTTGCATCATGGGATAGAACTGTCCGCTGTCAGCATGTGTTTTCAGGCGGTACAAAGCCTCAATGACCGCGCGGTTTCCAAGCACCACCCCCATCCGCCAGCCTGCCATGTTGTAGGTCTTGGACAGGGAGTTGAACTCAACACAAACGTCCTTCGCGCCAGACACTTCCAAAATACTGGGAGCTCGATACTCCCCATAGGTCACCCGGGTGTAGGCGGCATCATGACACAGCAGAATGTCATAGTCTTTGGCCAAGGCCACTAATTTCTTCATAAGCGCCCGTTCGACGGTCGCCCCGGTAGGATTATGGGGAAAATTCACCCACAGCAGCTTTGCTCTCTCTAAGACATCCTCCGGCAGACTGTCCAGCGCTTGAAGGAATCCCTCCCCCGAGAAACAGGGGACAGGCTGGGGAGTTCCGCCACTGAACCGCGCTCCCACCGTATACGTCTGGTAACCGGGATCGGGAACGAGTACGAGGTCTCCATCTTGGACCAAGGATAGGGAGAGATGAAAAATGCCCTCCTTGGACCCGATCAAGAGCAACACCTGGCCTTCAGGGTCCAGGCTGACCCCATACTGCTGCTGATAATGGAGCGCCCAGGCTTGCCGGAGGGCAAATGCGCCCCGGTGAGATTGGTAGCCATGGCTGTCGGGATCCCCTGCTTTGTGTTTCAAGTGGGTGATCACTTTTTCGGGGGGCGGCATATCTGGCGATCCGATATCCAATCGGATCACTCGTTTCCCGCCCTTTTCCAGGGCAGTAATTTTTTCATCAATCAGTGAAAAATAATTGGGGTGCAGCGCATCCATGCGCCCTGCTTCCAGCCCCTGCATCAATCCTCCCGGTCAAATTCAGCTTTCATACTCGCTGCCCGGTCCAACAACGACCGCAGTTCGTGATATTTCCCTTCCCTGATCAGGCTCTCCATATCGCCAATCACCCGTTGAATATTCTGCAGGTGTGGTAAGAGAAGGGAACTATTTGTACGCAGGACATCCATCATCATCTCCCGGGGTGTGCTCGCCAAGCGGGTTGCACTCTGGAACCCCGATCCCATCAAAGGCAGGGCGCCTTCCGGGGTGACCAGCACCTGCGCTGCTGACATCAAGTACGGCAGGTGGCTGGTCGCACCCACCCACGCATCATGGATTTCAGCTTCCACCCACCACGGATGGGCTCCCACCACACGGGCCAATTTATTTGCAAATGTCCGGGCCCGGTCTGAGGTCCTCTCCAAAGCACAAAAGGCAAAAGTGGCGCCGTTGAAAAGGGTCGGATCGGCATGCTCGAAGCCCCCCACAGCTTTACCACACATGGGATGACCGCCGAAGACATCAAACCTCGTCGGCAGTTCGGCCAGACCCCGGCAGATGTCCACCTTGGTGGACCCCAGGTCGAAGACAAGCGCCGGGCCGGGATGCCACCTGGGGAGACATGATATGAGCTCCAATATCGCTCCCACAGGGGCAGCCAGGACGATCACATCCGCCCCGAAAAGGATATCTTCCGGATCCGCAGTGATCTTCTCCACCAAATCCGCAGAGCGGACGAGCCTCCTGGTTCTCTCATCTGGATCTGCAGCTACCAGGCTTCCCACCCGATCTTGGATGGCCCAGGCCAAAGACCCGCCCATCAAGCCCATGCCCAAGATCGCTGCCCGCGAGGTTTTCATGACCCTTCCTCCTTTTGCTCGATCAGCTCGCTACCAACCGCTTTGGCCACCCTCTTGACCCGCCGGACCAGCTCCTGAAATCGTTCAGGCCTGAGGGACTGCTGCCCGTCGGATAGCGCCTTCCCTGGATGAGGATGGACCTCCACCAGCAGACCATCCGCCCCTGCGGCAACCCCTGCCAGCGCCACCGCCGGGACATACTCCCAATGCCCCGTGCTGTGGCTGGGATCAAACAGTATCGGCAGATGAGTCAGAGACTTCAACACCGGCAGGGCGTTGATATCTGCTGTGTAGCGGGTTTCCTGCCCAAAAGTGCGAATCCCGCGCTCACAGAGCATGACCCGATCGTTCCCCTGGGAAAGGATGTGTTCCGCAGCCAACAATAATTCTTCGATGCTGGACATCATCCCCCGCTTCAAGAGTACCGGTCGGCCGCTTTCTCCCACGGCCCGCAGCAAAGGATAATTCTGCATGTTCCGGGCGCCGATCTGCAGTACATCCCCGTAGCGGCTGACGAGGGGGACATCTTCAGGGGACATGACTTCCGTGACCACAGGAAGACCCGTCAGCTCCCGGGCCTCAGCCAAGTAGCGCAGGCCCTCCTCTTTCAATCCTTGAAACGAATACGGGGAAGTCCTGGGCTTAAAGGCGCCGCCCCGCAGGGCATGTGCTCCCGCTTCTTTGACCGCCTGCGCCGCTTCCAGGATCTGCGATCTGCTTTCCACAGCACAGGGCCCGGCGATGAGCAGGACCTCTCCCCGTGTGACGCTGATCCCATTCAAGGGGAAGGAAGAGTCCTGGGGGTGAAACTCACGGGAGGCGAGTTTGTAGGGTGGAGATATGGGCATCACCCGATCCACACCGGGCAAAACGACAAAACGATCCTGGCGGATTTCACGGATATCGCCGATCGCCCCTATCACGGCGCGTTCCGATCCCATGGAAAGGTGCGCCTGCAGGCCGCATTCCTCCACCTTTTCCACCACGTCATCAATTTGCTCCTGCGTGGCCTGCGCCCGCATAATGATCATCATGGCTGCTTCTCCCCGCCTTCCAAATCGGTTAAGTCCGGACGTAATTTCC
>JAWLER010000006.1:0-89709 GCA_041686005.1 Anaerolineales bacterium
ATCAGGTCGCGCATGATGCTTTATTTGGCCCCGTTGATGGTCAACGTGCGTCGTTTGCATGATTATTTGAGCGAAAAAGAAGGAAGAAAGGCCCAAAAAAGGACGTTTTCTTTGTCCTTTTCCAAAATTGACCTTTTTCGCAGTTTCAAACTTGCTTTTCACCATTTTTTGGAGTTATTGTCAGCTTTTCGGCTTCAGCCTGTCAACATTTCGCTCAAATAGGTTTTTTCAGGGGAGCCAATCTTTTATGGTTGTAAAAGGAAACGTATTCATCAATACCCTGTTTGATTTCGTGAAAAGAAAGAACAGGGCATGTCGGTCCTCAGCCAGGGTGGGGGATTGGGAAGAACTTTGCACTGTATGGGTTTGTTGAAAAGGGCAATAAACGTCGTGCCGCTGGAGGGAGCTGCTCCGGCATACGAATGGGTTTAGACATCTATTGAAGAAGATTTTATGAGAAAACGACTGCTTTCCACCGGATTGATCTTGTTCTTGACGCTGACCACCTCCTGTTCCGCGATTCCCACCCTACCACCCCTGGATTCGACGATCGTTTTTTCCGCACCGAAGACCACCTTGGTGCCAACTGCGTTAGAGCCGGATACGGCTACCGCGCCACCTGAAACCCTCAAAGTCGAGCAGACAGCGACTCAAAGCCCCCCTTCTCCCACCTTTACACCAAAGCCGACCCGGACAGCGACCCCGCTTCCTACGGATCCCCCTACGCCGACACAAAGCCCCCCTTCTCCCACCTTCACACGGGAGCCGACCCGGACAGCGACCCTGCTGCCTACGGATCCCCCTACGCCGACACAAACCCAGCCACCCACAATAACCCAATCCCTTGATCAGTATCATTCCTACCTTCAAAACGTGACGCAAGAATCAATCACGATTATGTGGGAAACTCCTCGCAACCCCATCTGGAGTAAATTACGCTATCGTCTGGTGGGTGATACAACCTGGATAGAAAAGATCTTTTCAGAAGAAAACACCATTCACGAAATACCCCTTATGGGACTTGTCCCAAAAACAACCTATGAATATCAAGTGAGCCTGGACGGCAGCAGTCAGTGGCGTCCATCCAGACCAGCTGTTTTTTCCACTGCCCCAGATGCCAGCCATGCCTTCCGGGTAGCTGTTTACGGAGACACCCGGACCCAAGTTGAGCAGCATCGTGAAGTTGTCAAATCAATGCTTAAAAATGAGCCTGACATCCTTCTCCACACAGGGGATCTGGTGGCTTCTGGACGCAATTACGCCGATTGGGGGGAGCAATTCTTCAGACCATTAGCGGATTTAATCGCCCAAATCCCTTGCTATCCAACCTTAGGCAATCACGAATATAATGGGTCTGAAAAGATGTGGTACTATGACTTTTTCTCCCTCCCAGGAAATGAACAGTGGTACGCTTTTACTTACGGATGCGCCAGGTTTGTCGTTCTTGATTCGAATGTCGATTTCTCGCCGGGAAGCCCGCAGCGTTCATGGCTGATGAAGGAGTTTAAATCCCCTGGTTATGGCAATTCGAAATGGCAAATTGTGCTTTTACATCACCCCCCTTATACCAGCGGCGCTCACCCTGGGGACGAACGCCCCGTCGCTGATTACCTGGTCCCACTGTTTGAAGAACATGGCGTGGATATGGTTTTTTCAGGTCATAACCACCATTACGAGCGCAGCTTCAAGGGTGGGATCTATTACATCGTTTCTGGAGGAGGGGGTGCCCCCCTTTACGATTTCCCCAATCGTTCCCAAAATCCCTATTCACAGGTCCGCATTTCCGTCTATCATCACACCACGCTTGATGTCAACTGCTCGGAAGGCTATCTGGTGTTCAATGCCTGGGATAATTTGCTGAACACCATAGACGGCCCGATCATCCTCTACGCAGAGAGTAACGATTGACAAGTATCCGTCGGTCGGACCATATTTTGGGGCCGAGTCATCCATTCTGCACCATAAAAAGAACCCGCCGTTTAAGCGGGCTTTTTTATCCCCTATATGTGGGGGTACAGAGTAGCACTACCTCTATATATTAGGTGAGCCGCACAGGAATCGAACCTGTAACCTACTGATTAAGAGTCAGTTGCTCTGCCAGATTGAGCTAGCGGCCCACGGGCAACCTACGTGTTTTTCATGAGGATTATACCGAGGGGGATAACTCGTGTCAACGGAGGTCAGCCTCCTTGGCATTGTCATCACACAATCAGGTGACCTTCCCCACTTCCAAACCTAATAACGACTGATTCAGGGGTGAATTTTATACTCGCTGGTGATGTCCACGCACTGCCGCAAGGTGATCGACACCGTACAATACTTTTCCTCAGATAACTGTATGGCGCGTTCTAATTTCTCGGGTTCGACATCCCCTTTGACACGATATGTGAGGTGCATGGAGAGGTATTTGGTGGGCGGGTCTTTCTTCTGCGTCCCGGTCACGGTCACGGATAAACCTTCCAGAGGTTGCTTTTGTTTTTCCAATATCTCCACCACATCATAGGCGGAGCAGCTGGCTGCGGAAAGCATGAGCAGGTCGGAGGGGCTTGCCCCTTGGCTTTCTGGACGGTGATCGCGGTTGTAGCCGATGGTCAGGGAGTGCCCTTTGGAGTCCGTTCCAGCGAACATCCGCGACCCCACCCATTCCAGTTTCACAGATTTTGATGTCGTTTCCATGTTGAGGTTTCCTTTCTTATTTTCTTTTGATTTCGCGCGACTATTATATCCGTCGGAGAGAGGGGAAGGATTAATATTCCATATGAATTCTCAGATCTACTTGAGGGAAATTGGGTTCGTTACCCCATCATTCATTCTTTTTTGATCAGAATACATCCGGGCAGCATGGCTAATCCCCTTTGTGCCCCTCATGGATTTCGGTTATACTTCCACCACGGGTATGAATTCATCGATATCAACCCATGAGGCGGCCCATGAGTCTGGAAGAAGAACGGGAACGCTGGGAGCAGGAAACATTAAAACCGACCCTGGAGCGTTTCCCGGAGCGGAAGGGAGCGTTTGAAACCCTCTCTGGGGTTCCCCTGCCCAGGGTTGCCATCCCGGACGAGGAGCGGGATCCTCTGGTAGATATAGGGTTCCCCGGGGAATATCCCTACACACGAGGGGTCTACCCCTCCATGTACCGGGGGCGGTTATGGACCATGCGCCAGTACGCCGGGTATGCCAGCGCGGAGGAGTCCAACCGGCGCTACCGTTACCTCTTGGAACATGGGCAAACGGGGCTCTCGGTGGCTTTCGACCTCCCCACCCAGATCGGGTACGACGCCGATCATCCTCTGGCATCCGGGGAGGTGGGCAAGGTCGGGGTCTCCATTTCTTCTTTACACGACATGGAGCGTTTATTCAAAGATATACCCCTCGATCAGGTCTCCACGAGCATGACCATCAACGCCCCGGCGGCCATTTTGCTGGCGATGTACGTCGCGGTGGCGAAAAAGCAAGATGTAAGCCTCAAGAAACTGAGGGGGACGGTGCAGAACGATATCTTGAAGGAGTATGTGGCCCGGGGGACGTATATCTTCCCGCCCGAACCGTCCATGCGCCTGATTACCGATCTGTTTGAATACTGCCACCAGGAGATCCCCCGCTGGAACACGATCAGCATCTCCGGTTATCACATCCGGGAGGCCGGTTCCACCGCCGTTCAGGAGGTGGCTTTTACGCTGGCCAACGGCATCGCTTATGTAGAAGCAGCTCTGGAGGCTGGCCTGGATGTCGACGATTTTGCGGGGCAGCTGTCTTTTTTCTTCAACGCCCACAATGATTTTCTGGAAGAGGTGGCCAAATTCCGGGCGGCGCGCCGTTTGTGGGCCCGAATCATGAAAGAGCGTTTCGGGGCCCGGAAACCGCGTTCCCAGAAGCTGCGCTTTCACACTCAGACCGCGGGCTGCAGCCTCACCGCCCAGCAGCCGGAGAACAACATCGTCCGGGTGGCGCTCCAGGCTTTGGCCGCGGTGTTGGGGGGGACGCAGTCCCTGCACACCAACAGCATGGATGAAGCCATCGGGCTGCCTACGGAGAAGGCGGTGCAGATCGCACTCCGTACCCAGCAGATCATCGCCCATGAATACGGGGTGGCAAACACGGTGGATCCGCTGGGGGGGTCTTACCTGATCGAGAAACTGACGGATGAGGTCGAACGCCAAGCCCAGGATTATGTGGATCAAATTGAGGAGATGGGAGGTGCTTTGCAGGCCATCCAGGAAGGGTTCATGCAGAACGAGATCCAGGAGGCTGCCTACCGGTACCAGCGGGCATTGGAAGAAGGGGGGCAAATCCAGGTGGGGGTCAATGCCTATGAGATGGAGGAAGATTTATCCCTGGAACGTTTGCGCGTCGATCCCGCCCTGGAAGCTGCCCAACGCCAGCGGCTGACGACACTGCGCGAGGAGCGAGACCAGGTCCAGGCAAGTGCGCTGTTAAGCGCTCTTGAGGAAGCTGCCAGGGGGGGCGAGAACCTGATGCCCCTCTTCATCGAATGTGTGGAAAACGATCTCACCCTGGGTGAAATCACCGGGGCTTTGCGGGAGGTGTGGGGGGAATACCGTCCGAATACCTGGGTGTGATCCCCTATCGGTTCCGATTCAAAAGATATACCAGAATCAGAAAAGAACAGGAAAGATCGTTCATTGACGATACCTTCTGAGGTTGACATATAATAAATGAAGGGCGCAGCACTGGAAAGAACCATAAAAAAGCTGAGTTCGCAGGAAGTGATTTCCAAGGAAGGATGGGTGATGGATATCAAAGGCTTAAATCACGTCGCGATCGTTGTCGAGGACATCGAGGGCGCCCTGGCATTTTGGAGGGATCGGTTGGGATTGCCCCTCGATCACATGGAAACGGTCTCCAGCCAGGGGGTGAAGATCGCCTTCCTCCCCGTGGGGGGGAGCGAGGTGGAACTCATCCAACCCCTGGACCAGGAATCGGGAGTCGCGAAATATCTCCGCAAGCGGGGGCCCGGGATGCACCATCTGTGTTTTGAGGTGGCGGATATCGGGGCCAAGTTGCGAGAGCTGAAAGAAGAGGGGGTGCGGTTGATCGATGAGGTCCCATTAGAGCTGGAGGATGGGCGCAAAATGGCCTTCCTGCACCCCAAAAGCGCTTCCGGCGTCTTGATTGAACTCTACGAACTTCCTTGAGGTATACCCATGAAATCATGGATCAAATCATTCCCACTCCACGGTTGGATCGGGATCGGGTTAATCGCCGTCTTTTGGCCCTTGAACTGGCTGGGCTTGGGCGCGCGCACCCACCTGGGATTTTTCCCCTTATGGCTGGGCTACTGCTTGACATTGGATGGAGCAGTATACGTGCGAAAAGGCAGCTCCCTCTTGACCCGGGATGGGCGGAAGTACATCGCCTTATTCCTGCTCTCCATCCCCATGTGGTGGGTCTTTGAAGCCCTCAACCTGCGCCTGCAAAACTGGCATTACATCGGCAAGGACCAAATTTCAGACCTGGAGTACGCGATCTTGGCCAGCCTGAGTTTCTCCACTGTGATCCCTGCTGTGCTGGAGAGCGCAGAGTTGGTGGGCAGCTTCTCGTTTTTGAAGGGGTTGAAAAGGGGACCCAGGTTTGAACCGGGGCCCCGAGGTGAAATCGCCGTCTTTATCGGGGGATGGGTGGGTTTGATTTTGCTTTTAATCTGGCCGCGGTATTTCTTCCCCCTGGTGTGGCTTTCTATTTACTTCATCCTCGAACCCCTCAACCGCTGGTTGGGCCATCGATCCTTGTTCTTTTGGACCAAAAACGGAGACTGGCGTCCGCTGGGCGCCTTATGGGTCGGGGTGTTAATCACCGGTTTTTTCTGGGAGATGTGGAATTATTACTCCTATCCCAAGTGGGTCTATTCCGTCCCCTTCGTGGATGTTCTGCATATCTTTGAGATGCCCTTGCTGGGTTACGGGGGCTATCTCCCCTTTTCTTTGGAAATTCTAACGATCACCCAACTGGCATTCAACCTTTTCGGGCTGGCACCAGACGATTATCTTCAGCTGGTGGAAAAGGAGGGTGACCCTTCCAGTGTTCCCAGCACATATTCCGGATCCGAAAATCTTTTATAACCTTGGGAAATACGTTGGAGAATGAAGGGAGCTATCCGAATGAGGGTCAGCTCATCGATGCAGAATCCCTCTCGTGGGATGTGATGATATTCCCTACAATTGAGAATCGATGTGAAAAGGCACATCAATGATCACAATATCTTTGTGCTCTCTCAACCGGGAATGAAGGCGCTTTGCCGTTTGGGTATGCAACAGGTTGGCAATGCCGACTTCAGAAATAAACTGGGGCACCACGACGGTCGTGATCTGATTTGGGTACTCCTCCACATTGACTTTTTCGATGTATTCAACTAAAGGATTTAGGATGTCCCTATAATCATACCGGATGGTCACCAGCTCCACGTCATCGGTGATATCAGGAAAGCGATGCCAGCGGCGCATCAAACGCTCATTCATCTCCGGTGTGGTCACGATCGTAAGCGCGCGCACATCCTGCGAGATCTTCTTGGCGTATTCCAGGGCCAGGATGGTGCCCCGATGGACATCCCCCATGGGTACGATGGCAATATCGGCCACTTCTGTTACGTCATCCATGGAAAGTCCTGAAGTTGACAGAGCATCAGCTACATTCTGGTAGTGTCGATTAATAGCATAGAAGGTCGTTACCATCAGGGGTATGAGTAAAAGAACAATCCAGGCTCCTTCCATAAATTTTGTTGTGGCCAGGATCAAGAAAACAACAAATGTGGCCAATGCTCCGATAACATTTAAGGCTTGCTTCCAGCGCACAAACCGTTCATAATGAATCTCAGTAACTTTCGTTCTTAATGTTTCTCCTTTCTTGAGGTGGGCGATTCTCCCCATCAGGTGGACCATGCCGGTTTGGGAAATGCTGAAGCTGAGCATGACACCAACCGCATATAAGGGGAGCATGGCTATTTCGTCAGCTTGGAAAATAATCACAATGACAGAAGCTATGGTTGCCAACACGATAATGCCCGAGCTGTACACCAGCCGGTCCCCGCGATTTTCGAGCCAGCGCGGTAAGAAATCATCCCGGGCCAAAAAGGAGCTTAACCGGGGAAAATCCTGATATCCAGTGTTTGCTGCAAGAAAGAGGATGGCCGCGGTAAAAAACTGAACCCAGTAGTAGAGGAACCCTCCCCCGGTGATTTTCCGGGCCAGTTGAGAGAGAATACTTTCGCCTTCCTGGGGAACCAGATCAGTGTGGGTGGCCAAGAATGAAATTCCGATGAATAAGGACATGGCTAGAACGCCCATGATGATCATGGTGATGGCAGCGTTCTTCTCCTCTGGCGGTTTGAATGCCTTGACGCCGTTGCTTATCGCTTCGATCCCAGTCAGAGCAGTACAACCTCCAGCAAAAGCCCGCAAAATTAACCAGATATAAGCAATCCCTTCCAAAGAGGTTTTAGCTGGAACCTGTTCAACCGCACGGGGAATGGGTGCCGCGCCGAATAGTCCCAGATGGCGGATAAGGCCTATCATAACCACCAACAACACACCGATCACAAAAGCGTATGTGGGAACGGCAAAGACAGTGCCACTTTCTCTGACGCCTCTGAGGTTAATCCAAGTAATGAGAACAATAGCGCTGATAGCGATCAATACCCGGTGTTCCCAGGCACCGGGAAAAGCCGAGGTTACTGCGCGCACACCAGCGGATACAGAAACAGAGACCGTGAGGATGTAGTCGGTTAGCAGGGCGGCGCCCGCCAATAAGGAAGGGAAAGTGCCCAAATTGTCTTTGGCGACCGAATAGGCCCCACCCCCATCTGGATAGTGAAGGATGGTTTGAATGTAACTGAAAACCACGAGGAGGACTAAACCTGCTACTGTCAAACTGATCGGCCAGGTGAGTGAAAGGGCTCCGCTGCCCAGAACGATCAAGACACTCATGATCGCTTCCGTGGCATAGGCGTTGCTGCTGATGGGATCGGAAGCAAAAACCGCTAAGGCCCGGAATTTATCCAACCTCTCGTGGATTTCCTGACTGGTTGGGAAAGGTTCGCCAATCAAAAAACGCTTTACATTTTCAAAATCCATGTTCCATCCTTCAGGTTCCGATTGTGCTTGGAGAAAATATATCGTTTCTGTTTATAAAACGAATAATTCGCTAAAAAGGTTTACTGATTAAAATGATCCCTGTCTCAACAGAGCACACTGATAGCTCATCTAGCACGACAAGATTATATCTTATTTTTTTTGGTGATAGGTTGCTCACCATATACTACATGTAGAATTATTCTTCCCTGGCTTCAATCTTTCACGCCTGTTGAAACCCACTATGATCGATGCAAGGGGATGTTCAGCCAATCAATGGGAGATTGTTTCTCTCTGCAAAAAATATTCCCGGCACCTGGAAAGGTGCCGGGAATGTCATATTCACCCTTTACCTGTTATTTATCCAACTTCTGCTTCAGGTTTTCTATCAGCGGGGGCAGGATGTCATAAAGATCCCCCACCACGCCGAAGCGGGCCAGGTTGAAGATGGGGGCGTCGGGATCTTTGTTGATGGCTACGATGGTTTTGCTGGTCCGCATCCCGGCCAGGTGCTGGATGGCCCCGGAGATGCCGCAGGCGATGTAAAGGTCGGGGGAGACCACCTTCCCCGTTTGGCCGACCTGGTGTTCGTAGGGGATGTAATCGGCATCCACCGCGGCCCGGCTGGCGCCGACCGCAGCGCCCAACACATCAGCCAACTCCTGGATTAATTCGAACCCCTGATGGGCTTTCCAAATTTCCGCCTCCTCCTCGTCCAAATCTCCTGGCGGCTCCAGGTCTGCGCTGTTTGAGGTCCCTCTCCCCCCGGAAACGATCACCCCAGCCTCTGTCAGACTGACCCCACCCTCGCGGGTAGCATAATCCACCACGGTGGTGGGGATCTGTTCGGGATCCAAATCCACGCTGACTTCAATGATCTCTCCGCTCCGGCCGGGATCGGGTTCCGGGGTGCTGAAGGCGCGGGGTCGGGTGGTGATGATTTGCGGTTTGGCGTCGCAAGTGACTTTCGCCAGTAGCTTCCCGGCGTAGATGGGTCGGGTGGCGATGAAGTCACCATTCGATGTCTCCAGGTCTGTGACATCGACCAAAACGCCCGTCTCCAGGTCCACCGCTGCCATACCTGCCAGGGACCGGCAGCGGGTGGTGGTGGGGAAGAGGAGGACATCCGCTTCGTACTCCCTGGCGACCTTGCTGATCAGATCAGCGAAAGGTTCAAACCGGAAGTCTTTTAACTCAGGATGGTCGGCCAGGAACACCTGGTCCGCGCCGTGCTGAAAGGCCTGGGCTGCAAGCTCCTGGACGCCTTCGCCAATGACCAGGGCAGCGCATCCCCCTTCACCTGCGTATTTAGCGCCCAATCCGAGGGCTTCCCAGGAAGCTGGTTGAACGTTTCCGTGAAAATGATCGATATAGGTCAGTGTCTTTTTGTTCATCACAGCACCTTCTCTTCTATCAGTTTCTCTGCTAACTTTTCAGCCTTCTCTTGGGGGGTTTCTCCCTCGATGATCTCCGTGACGACCTCTCTTTCCAGCGGCTCCTGAACTTCTGGCCAGGACACCACAGAGGTGGGGGGATCGATCCCCAGGTCATCCGCACCCCAGGTGGGGTACGTGGCGCGGGAGGCTTTCCGGATACCCATGAAAGAGGGGTAGCGTGGTTCGCCGTAATCCTTGGTGACGCTGATCACGGCCGGCAGCTTGCCGTTGACGATCTGCTTCCCTTCTTCCATGGCCCGCCGGACCTGAAAACTGCCCCCATCGGGGTCAAACTCGGAAAACGCGGAGACCAGAGGGTAAATGGGCCATCCCAAAGCGCGCCCCACCTGGCTGGTGAGGATACCGGATTGGCTGTCCACGGACTCTTGGCCCATGAGGACCAGGTCCGCCGATCCGATCTTTTCGATGGCTGCTGCCAGTATTTTGGCGACGGCCACAGCGTCTGCCCCTGCAAATTGGGGATCCGATATTTGGACCGCTTCATCCGCTCCCATGGCCAAGGCGTGTTTGATGGCTTCCGTTTCCTCTTCCTTTCCCATGCCCAGCGCGATCACCTCCCCCCCATGTTCAGCTTGGAGGACCAGCGCAGCTTCGAGAGCGTATTCATCCCAGGGATTGATGATCAGGGAGGCGTCTCCCCAGCTGATCTCGCCGCCCTCCACGGACATGGTGGCCGCTGTATCCGGGACCTGTTTGACACAGACTATGATTTTCACGTTCATGACCTCCTTTTGGGTAAGGTAGATGGGTTAATGTAAATCATTGTTCGAGGGGATCGTCCAGATCCATCTCTCTGGGAGGGGATTGCACCTGTCCGATCGTCCCCCGGTTCGGGTTTGTGGATCTGAATTCGCTTGCTATTCCTCTTCTTCCTGCCAGAATTCTCTATCGTAGGCCGGCCAAGGCTTCCGGAGGGGTTTATCCCTTCGTCTCCCTAAGGCGTACCATGCTTGAATTAATTGTTGGATCTCATTGCTCCCTTCATAAATCATAGCACCTTTCGCATTCCGCAGGTAGCGTTCGACATTGTATTCATCGCTGTATCCGTAGCCGCCGTGAACCTGCACGGCCTCCGCGGCGGCGTGAAAGGAAGCTTCTGTGGCGTACCACTTCGCCGCTGAGGTCTCTTGGGTGTTGCGCTCTCCCTGATTTTTGAGCCAGCCAGCTTTTAGATACAGCAGGCGGGCGGCCTGATAATCGAGGTACATGCGGGCGATTTTGGCCTGGATGAGCTGCAGGTCAGATATTTTTTTACCAAACGCCTCCCGTTCATTGGCGTAAGCGACGCTCTCTTCAAGAGAGGAGCGGATCAAGCCTGTGGCCCCCGCTGCGACCGTATACCGACCATTGTCAAAAGACGACATGGTGACCTTAAATCCCTCCCCTTCTTTCCCGATCATGTTTTCAGCGGGAACCCGCACGTCCTGAAAGTTGATCCATCCCGTGGACCCGGCCCGGACGCCCAACTTGCCGTGGATGTCGTCACGCGTGACCCCGGGGCTGTGGAGATCCACCAAGAACGTGGTCATACCCTGATATGCTCTCTCTGTGTCCGGGATGGTACGCACTGTGACCACGGCGTAATCCGCTTGTGTGGCCAAAGAGATCCACATCTTTTCACCGTTGAGGATAAAATCATCCCCATCTCGCTTTCCGGTGGCCTGGATGTGAGCGAAATCAGACCCAGCGCCAGATTCGGAGAAGGCACCGCAGCCGATCTTTTCACCTTTCGCAAGCTGAGTTAAAAAAGTCCGTTTTTGATCTTCGGTTCCCCATTGTAAAAGGGTAAGGGCGGCTAACCCGATATGGACAGACAAAACCACTCGAAAGGTGGAATCCACTGCCTCCAATTCCTCGCAGGCCAGTCCCAGCGAGATAAAATCCATCCCCCCGCCGCCGTAACGCACAGGTATGCAAAGGCCTAAGATGCCAAGTTCCGCCATGCGGGGCAGGATGTGAGGGGCCATCCCTCCTTTGCGGTCACGCTCCTTGACGGTGGGGGCAGCTTCTTTTTGTGCGAAATCCCGCACCATGCGCTGCACCATTTTGTGCTCTTCTGACAAACCGAAATCCATGCCTAGCTCCTTGAGGGGGATATGAATGAATGTTGGTCCTATTATAACCGTCCTGGGGTGAAAACACCCCTGGAATTTCCTTTCTTGGGGAAATACTATATAATTTGGGGTATGGATGAACGGTTGAAAATCCTTCTTCAGCTGGCAGCTGTGTTAGCGGTGGGAAGCCTCCTTGCCTTCCGCCCCCAAAGCGTGGATGTGACCAGGGATTATATCCATTTTCAGGAAGCCTACCAGGCAGATGAATATCAGGAGATGGCCCTGACCATGGCTGATCTGGCACAGCGCCTGACCTGGCGGCCTGAGTTGTGGGAGAAAGCGGGGCATTTTGCGCAGCGGGCGGAGGAATTGGCACTGGCTGAAGCGTATTTCGAGCGGGCGCGCGCATTGGACGTCCTCACCCAGCAGGGCAGGATCGCTTTGGGTGAGGTGTACCATGCCCAGGGAGAGGTCTCTCTTGCCGAAGAAGTGTGGTCTGAGGTGGAGGGATCCCCTCAAACCGCGGGATATTTAGCCCAATTGCATCAGGAACTGGGGGACTACCCGGCTGCTATTCGGGATTGGCGGGAATACATCTCGCTCGTGGACGAGGTCGATCCCGGAACGCATTTCAAACTGGGCTTGTTGTTGGCTGCAGAGGAACCGGTCCGGGCTCTCCCCCATCTGGAAAAGGCGGCACCTTCCTATCCCGAAGCCGAGAAATTACGGTCCGCTCTGACCGAAACCCAGGATCAGGAGCCGGCCTACCAGCAGGTTGTGGCGGGACAGGCGCTGGCTTCTCTGGACCGGTGGACATTGGCGGAATACGCATTTGAGAAAGCGGTCCGGTACCGGCCGGACTATCCTCAAGCATGGGCGTATTGGGGAGAGGCATTGCAGCAGGTGGGAAAAGGAGACCCCGACCCCTTACAAGCCCTGGAAAAAGCCTATGATCTGGCGCCGGAATCCCCGGAGGTGAATATCTTCCTGGGGATTTATTGGCAGCGTAAAGATGAGCACTCGAGAGCCCTCCCGTTTTTCGAGACAGCTGCCGATATCTGGCCGGACAACCCGGAGGTGTATGTAGAACAGGGTCAATCGTTGGCTGTCTTAGGAGACCTGTCTACCGCCCTGGCGATGTATGAAAAAGCCGTTCAGAAAGACCCCGAGAACCCGGCCTATCGCCGTCTATTAGCGGCGTTCTGCGTCACGTACCATTACAAAGTCCAAGAAAAGGGACTGCCGGCCGCCCGTCAGGCCGTGCATTTGTCGGGGGGTGACCCCCCGGCGCTGCTCGTCATGGGACAGGTGTTGAGGGAGGTGGGCGATTTGCAGAACGCGAAAAAGTTCTTCATCCAGGCGTTGGAAAAGGATCCCAAGTTTGCCCGGGCCCACTTTTCCCTGGGTATGACCTACCTGGCCCTGGATAAAAAAGCGTTGGCGGACCGCCATCTGCAAGCGGTGCTGTATTACAGCACCAATCCAACCCTCAGGGAGCAGGCTCAACGAGCTTTAGCCACCTTTTCTCCGTAGGGGATGCCATTTGCTCATCCTTGAGATATGCTAGAATGGTATCCGTTACGGCGAGGGCATGGGCAGGCAGCAGGTAAGGCCACCTTCAGGAGGCTTTGTGAACGTCAAAATCAGGTTCTTTGCCATCTTATCGCTTTTGATATGTTCGTCGTTGGCTTGTCGGGCTTCCTTTCTCCCAGAGGATTTTCGGACCTTGCCTCGTGAGCAGGGAGCGCTTTTCTTCCAGGATTCGTTTTCTGATCCCTCCAGCGGCTGGGATCGCGTCAGACAAGCGGAAGGGTTGACGGATTATGACAGCGGCACTTACCGGATTTACGTCAATGCCAGGGACGCGGATTATTGGGCGAATCCGGGGTTGAATTTCACGGATGTCGAGGTGGAAGTGGAAACGAGGAAAATCGGCGGCCCGGATAACAATAACTTCGGCGTGCTTTGCCGTTATCAGAATATGGGAAATTTTTATTTTCTGATCATCAGCAGCGACGGCTATTATGGGATTGGCAAGGTGGAAAATGGGAAGCAGCGCTTGATTGAACCGGATCAAATGCTCCCCTCGGAGGCGATCCGGAAAGGGTCCCAATTCAACCACATTCGCGCGGTGTGTGATGGCCCCCGCTTGGCCTTGGCGGTCAACGGGGAATTCATCGCGGAGGCGGAGGACGCGACCTTCCTGGAAGGGGATGTCGGTTTGATCGCCGGTTCGTTTGAAGAACCGGGCGTCGATATCACCTTTGATAATTTTGTGGTCCGCAGACCTTAATGGTTAAGTGACGATTTCCTTTGATCGTATACATGTTTATCCGTAGACTGGAAAACCCCGATGAAAGTGTATCTTGATATGGTGGGCTGCCGGCTCAATCAGAGTGAGATCGAGTCCTACGCTCAAAAATTCCTAGCCCGTGGCCACACCCTGACCGGTGATCCGGCGCAAGCTGATCTGGCGATCGTTAACACCTGCACGGTCACGGTCGCGGCGGCGGCGGATTCAAGGAAAAAAATACGCCGCTTTGCGCGTCAGGGGGCCAAAGAGATCATCGCTACCGGGTGCTGGGCCACGCTTGAACCTCAAAAGGCGCGGACGTTAAATAAGCGGACGCGGGTCGTTCCCAACGACGAAAAGGATCATTTGGTCTCAAAAGTCCTGGGTGCTGCGCCTGAGGTCTTCGACCGGGAGCCGCTGGAGCGGGAGATGATCCCCGGGGCCCGGGAGCGGACGAGGGCGTTCATCAAGGCCCAGGATGGCTGCGACCATCGTTGTTCCTATTGCATCACCACCATCGCGCGGGGTCAAAGCCGCAGCGTTCCCCTTCCGGGCGTCCTCAAGCAGGTCCGTGCCGCCCAGCGCGGTGGGGCTCAGGAAGTGGTCCTGACAGGGGTGCAGCTGGGGTCGTGGGGGAAAGATTTGGAGGGAGATCTTGGTTTGCAGGACCTTTTGGAAGCCATACTAGAAGAGACGGATGTGCCCCGGATCAGGATATCCTCCCTCGAACCCTGGGATGTCAGGGGACCCCTGCTGGAACGGATCTTGGAGGAGCGTGTGGCCAACCAGCTCCATCTCCCCCTCCAATCGGGGTCTGCGGACACCTTAAAGAGGATGGCGCGGGGGATCACGCCCGCGCAATACAAGGCGTTGATCGACCGTATCCGGGAGATGGACCCTGAGATAGCCATCACGACCGATATCATGGTGGGGTTCCCTGGGGAAACGGAGGACGAATTTGCGGAGAGCTTAACTTTCGTCAAAGAGATGAGATTTGCGGACGCCCATGTTTTCACCTATTCGGCCCGCGAGGGGACGAGAGCGGCGAACATGCCCGCTCAGGTGGACCACCAGGTGCGCAAAGAGAGGAACGCGTTGATGAGGGAAGCCGCCGCCCAGGCATCTCGTGACTACCGGTCGTCCTTTCTGGGACGTCAGAAACGGGTCCTATGGGAGAGCGCAGCCTCGCTGGACCAGGAATCGTGGGAAATGCGGGGTTTAACGGCCAATTACCTGCGGGTGGAAGCGATCGCAGAGCGGAATCTGTGGAATCAAATCACCCCGGTGAAGCTTACATCTCTCACAGATAGGGGGTTGAAGGGGGAAATCCAGACATGACCTATAATGCCTGTAGGGTTTTCGATTGGACGAGATGATTGAGAAGAGCAAAGGAGGAAAACATGGCGGATTGCGTATTTTGTAAGATCGTAAATGGCGAGATCGATAGTCAAAAAGTCTACGCAGATGATCAGGTCACCGCGTTCCATGACATCAACCCCGTCGCCCCGGTCCATCTTCTCTTGGTCCCCAACAAGCATATTGAGCATGTCCAGGATATGGGAGAAGGCGATCAAGCGCTGGTAGGGCACATGTTCTCGGTGGTGAAAAGATTGGCAGAGGAGTTCGAGATCGCCGAATCGGGGTACCGGTTGATCATCAATAACGGCCCGGATGCTCACCAGGAGGTCCCTCATCTACATCTGCATATCTTAGGGGGACAAAAGATGAAGCATCCCATGGGATAAGTGAGGAAAGGGGTATAATATATGGATATGGATCTAAAAGAGGAACTACAGGAAGCGCTGAAAGAAGCGATGCGAGCTGGCGACAAGCGCCGTAAGAAAACGCTGCGCATGGCGCTCGCGGAGATCAAAAACAAGGAAATCGAAAAAGGCGATGCCTTAGAAGAACCTGAGATTTTGGGCATTTTACAAAAGGAAGTCAAGTCCCGCCAGGAGACGATCGAGGGCGCGGAGCAAGCGGAACGCCCGGATTTGATCCAGGAGGCGGAAGCTGAGATCGAGATCCTCAAAGAATATCTCCCTCAACCGCTTGATCATGAAGAGCTGAAATCTTTGGTTGAGGAGGTGATATCCGAAGTGGGGGCGGAATCCATGGCGGATATGGGCAAAGTCATGGGTGCCTTGATGCCTAAAATCCGGGGCCGGGCGGATGGCAAAGAAGCCAACGAAATCGTGCGCGAATTGTTGGGTTCGTGAGATCATGCTGGTGCATCCCTGATCTTGAAGTCAGGAGTGTGTGTTTGCTAAGGGAGACCCATATCCGGACAAGCCATTTTGATGTGCGACGGCTCAAGACAGGGTTGGTGGCTTTTATGGTGAGCTGATCCCCTGATTCTGTTATGAACAACTCTGATTTCAAAGTCCCCATACCCCAAAAAATACTGCTCGGTGCTGTGCTGTTGATCGTGATCATCGCCAGCTGGTTGGCGGTGCTGTGGTCCATTTCGGGGACCATGTCGACGATTTCCGTGGAGAAGGGCCAGGTGGCAAGCCAGGATTACATGGCCCCCAACGCAGTCAATTACGTCAGCGAGGTGTTAACGGAAGAGAAACGGGAAGAAGCTGCTGCGCAGGTGGATCCTGTGTACACCGCTTCCGATCCGGAAATCGCCCGCACACAGTTGAAGCGCTTGACGGAAACGCTGGCTTTTATCGATAGTGTCCGGGAGGATGAATATGCCTCTCAGGAACAGCAATTATCAGATTTATCTGCCTTGGAGAGCATCCATCTCAACCAGGATACGGCTCTGCAAATCTTGGAGCTCAGCGATACCCGCTGGGAGACGGTAAAACAGGAAGCTGTGGCCGTACTCGAGCAGGTGATGAGAAACCCTATTACATCCAGTGAGTTGGAAGAGACCCGCCAAAATATCCCCTCCCTGGTCAGCCTATCTTTATCCGAAGAACAGGTGACACTGGTTTCAAAACTCACCTCCGCGTTTGTGGTCCCCAACAGCTTTTATAGTGAAGAAAGGACAGAGGAGGCTCGGGAGCAAGCCAGAAGCGAGGTTGCTCCGCAGAGGCGTTCCATAGCTGAGGGGGAAACGATCGTGCGGAGGGGGGAAATCATCCAGGAAGAGGACATTGAAGCCCTCCAGCAGGTAGGTTTGTTGTCCCTGGATACAAATTGGCAGAACACCCTCGGGTCCTTGGCCATTGTCCTGCTCTCAACGGCATTTGTAGTTTTGTTTTTCCGGGCCTATCCGACTCTCCTTCAGAAGACGAAGAAGATGCTCATCTTAGGGGCCTTGTTTTTGTTCTTCCTGGTCGTCGCCCGCTTACTGAACCCTGGACATGTGGTGCTGCCCTATCTATTCCCCCTGGCGGCCTATCCCCTGATTGTTTCCACGTTGATATCCAGAAGGGCGGCGTTGTTCACCACCATTCCGCTGGCTATCCTCGCCGCCTACGGCATGCCCCACAGCTTGGATTTGATGCTCTACTACAGCTTGAGTGGGGTGATGGGCGTTTTGATCCTTCGTAAACCGCAGCGCCTCTCCGCCTATCTGTCCGTGGGAGCGATCGTCGCAGCGGCGGGTGCGGTGGTGGTGATCAGTTATCGGGTCACGGATTCCGGCACGGATGTCTTGGGGCTGGTGACCTTGGTGCTGGCATCCGTCTTCCAGGGAGCGGCCTCTGCCGGTTTGACGGTGCTCCTGGAATATTTCCTGGCGCCGGTTTTGGATTTAACCACCACCATGCAGTTGATGGAACTCTCTCGGCCGGATCATCCTTTACTGCAGCGCCTTTTGCGGGAGGTCCCGGGGACATACCAGCACACGCTTCAGGTGGCAAATCTGGCGGAACAGGCGGCCGAACAAATTAATGCGGAAAGCTTCCTGACCCGCGTGGGCGCTCTTTATCATGATATTGGGAAGATGAAATCTCCCAAGTTCTTCGTTGAGAATCAGGCCGGAAAGGATCTGGATACGCACGATGAGATGGATCCCGAACGGAGCGCTTCCCAAATCATCGAACATGTCACATATGGTCTGGAACTGGCGCGAAAATATAACCTACCGAAACGCATCCGGGATTTCATCCCCGAACATCATGGGACACTGGTTGCCAGTTATCAATACTCGCAAGCGGTCCAAGAGGCGGGCGGAGATGAATCGAAGGTGGACATCTCTCAATTTCGTTATCCGGGCCCTAAACCACAATCCGCAGAGACTGCGTTGGTGATGTTAGCTGATGGCTGTGAGGCGTACGCCCGGTCGAAGAACCCGGATGAGGAAGAGGAGCTCCGGGCGTTGGTCAAGGAGATGGTCGATAAGCGCGTCAAATCAGGCCAACTGGATGACACCCCGCTTACCCTTCGCGATTTGAGCACCATCGTTGACTCATTTGTGGCTACCATGAAAGGGACCTATCACCCCCGCGTTGATTACCCGGAAGAGGAGGAAGAGCCGTCAGCAGAGGAAGAATCCGCGGGCGTAAGGGAGGGGGAATAAGATCGGCGCGGTTATGAAAAGGTGGTTATGATCATCATTGATCCCGCAGATGCATTTAAAGATAAAATTGAAGACGAGCTCCTCAGGAAAGCGGCTTCCAGGACCCTTGAAGAATGTCTGGACGAGGAAGTTTCGCTGACCATCGTCGTCACCGGGGATGAAGGGATCAAGTCTCTCAATAAACGGCACCGCGGGGTAGAGGAAGCGACGGATGTGCTCGCTTTCACTGCCGATTACATGGATCCTGATCTGGGGCACAGGTACCTGGGGGATGTTTTGATTTCCTTTCCCACAGCCGCGTCCCAGGCTCTGGAGCGCGGTCACAGCGTGGGGGAGGAATTGCAATTGCTGGCCGTCCACGGGGTATTACACCTTCTGGGGTATGACCATCTTAAAAAGGGGGAACAAGAGGAAATGTGGTCCCTGCAAAAGCAAATTCTAAAAGACCTGGGACTCGATCTGGACGTGAGGGAGTGGTAGCGGAAGCATGTTTTCATTTCTGAAGTCCCGCTGGGAATCGATCAAAATAGCCTTTGCAGGGCTGCTGTTTGTGATTCGCACCCAGAAAAATGCCTGGGTCCACCTCAGCATCACCGCGCTCGTCATCTTTGGGGGTGTGTTGGTGAGTTTGAGCCGCCTGGAATGGGTTGCGGTGGTGATCACGTTGGGGATGGTTTGGGCCGCGGAAACTTTCAATACGGCGATGGAGGTCCTGATCGATTATGTGAGCCCGGAGCAGCGCCCTGTAGCGAAAACCTGTAAAGACATCAGCGCTGCGGGGGTGCTGATCGCTGCCTTGATGTCCATCCTGGTCGGGGTGTTGGTTTTTGGACCCCGTCTATGGGGGTGGCTTTGGGCTTTGACAGGTTGGGAATGATCCGTCGAGTCGTGAGGAGGTATGGTGAGTACGAGTTCATTTCGATTTGGAACGGTTGGAACACCGCTCTCTAAACCCAAAAGCCCGGGGGGGACCGTTGGGGGGGTGATCCACATCCGGGAGTTAGGGTTGGATGCCATGGAGATTGGCTGGGTCCGGTCGGTCCGTGTGTCGGACAAGACATGTGCGGAAATCAAAGCCGCAGCTGAGGAGCATGATGTCCATCTAAGTGTGCACGCCCCGTATTACATCAATCTCAACGCCGATGAAGAGGAGTGGCCCAAATCACGGGAGCGTTTGATGGACGCCGCCAGGGCCGGGTTTAAGTCAGGGGCGACGGACATCATCTTTCATCCCGGAACATATTTTGACCGACCCCCGGAAGAGGTTCTGAAGCTGGTCATCCCGCGATTGGAAGGCTGCCTTGAGGAGTTAGGCGAGGAGGGGGTTTCGGTCATCTTGCGGCCGGAGACCATGGGCAAAGGGGCCATGTTGGGATCCCTGGAAGACACATTGGAGATGAGCCGACTGCCGGGCGTGGAACCTTGCCTTGACTTCGCTCATCTTCACGCTCGACCCGGTGATGGGAGCATGAATTCATATGATGAATGGATGGATGCGTTGGAACACTACGAGGGGGTGTTGGGTTCGGATGCTTTGGCCCGCATTCATTGTCATGTTTCGGGTATTGACTATACCGAAAAAGGGGAGCAAAACCACCTCAACTTTGAGGAAGCGGATCTTGATTTGGAAGCGCTGCTGCGCGCTTTACAGGCTGCGGGAGCGAAAGGCCGGCTGTTGTGTGAAAGCCCCATCCTGGAGGAAGATGCCCTGGTGATGAGGGATCGCTGGTTTGAAATCAGCGGGGAAAACCGGGGGGAGGACTGAGAGCGGTGTCTTTGGGGATAGACCGGATGAGTGAAAGAACCTATGGTTCCCTCGCTGAGGTTCATGAGGAGATGGACCGCTGCCGTTTGTGTCTGGAAGAGGGGTATGAAATCTATCCCCCTGCTGTGTATGCGGGGGTCCCGGACGCCGAGATGATGATCATCGGGCAGGCTCCAGGGGTCACGGAAAGGGAAGCGGGGCGACCTTTTAACGCAGGAAGCGGGACGAGGTTATTCCGCTGGTTAGAGGGAGCCGGCATTGAGGAAATATGGTTCCGGGCGACGCAGTACATGACCTCCGTCACCAAGTGTTACCCCGGCCGTCAGAACACGGGGAGCGGAGATCGGGTGCCAACGAAGGCGGAGCGGATCTTATGTCGCCCTTACCTGGCGCATGAGATCCAGTTCGTCGATCCCCGGGTGATCATCCCGGTGGGGCGGGTGGCGATCAACTTGTATTTCCCCACCACACGCAACCTGACTGAAATCGTGGGCAGAGAGAAGGAAGTGGATGGACGGTGGGTTATCCCCCTCCCGCATTCATCGGGCGCCAGCCGCTGGCATCAACAATCGTCCAACCGGGTCTTGATTGACCAGGCTGTGAAGTTGATTAAAAAACATAAGGATCGTCTTTTCTAAGGGAGCATGAGGTTGACAGTCAAAACCAGGTCCTGAGTGTAGGACCTGGTTTTTGTGTTCTCCGTGATGGTTTGTTGGCGCAGCAGGGGGATCGATCACTGTGATTACGGGACAGGCTCCTGGACAAAGTTGATGATGATCAGGTTCCGGTCGCAGGAGTCGTAGGTGTCGAAATAAATTTTATCGGAGAGGGCTAAATCGTTGGTTTGTTCGAATAATTGGATGTACAGTGCCCCCTGCGAGGCGATAGGGGCATCAGCGAGCTCCACTTCGTATGCGCCTTCGCCATAATCTTCAACATACTCTTCCACCAAGCCGGTAAAGATGAAGCGGTTGATTTCTTCCCCGCCAAGGGTTCCTTTGACGGATACCAGGATGTCGTCGAGGGGGTTCCCTTCCTCATCGAAAACTTGACCAGCGACCCCAAGCCATTGGCAGCCTGACTCTTCGTGGGCAAAGTTCTCCATGTATTTCGGCGAATCCACCTGAAGGACGAAGGACTTATCCGAAGACGCCTGGGCTGTGGGGGTAGGGGAGGGTTCAATCGTGGGGGGAAGGGGGGTGTCAGTAGGCCCAGGTGTTTCTGTAGGGGGGAGCGTTGGAGATAAAGTGGGCGTCCATGTGGGGGGCAGCACCTCTTTTGGGGTAGGGCTGGCGGTAAAGGTTGGGACCAGAGCGGGCATGGTGGTGGGGGGAAGCGGGTTCAAACCGCTTTGGGGGTTGAAAAAAATCATCAAGAAGACCAGTCCGACAACGACTGTCCCTACCAACAACAATCCGGTGAGGATATTCCATATCAGGGCTGATGATATTTTTAGGGATGGGGAGGTCTGTTCCTCTTCCTCAATAAAATCTTGGGAGTCTATGGTCATGTGATCGCTCCTGATGTCTATTCTTGAGGGATGTTAATGGATATTTTACTAAGGTTCCAGTGACGTTCAAGCCAGTCATGCAAGGCTTGTTTTTGCAAAACCCGCCGCACATCAGGGTCCAGCGGGCGGTCATCATCCCTGTCGATGATTTTGATGATATGGTACCCAATGTCTGTTTCTATGATATCACTGATTTGACCTGGTTCGAGGTTGAACAAAATCTCGTCCAAGGTTGGTATCGTCAAATACCCGCGGGGAAACCAGCCCAGATTCCCCAGGGTTTGGGGGTCATACTGCTCTGCCAATCGTGCAAAGTCCGTGCCAGTTTCCAGCTCTTCCCGGACCATTTCCGCCTGATTTTTTTCGTATAGCAATATCTGCTGGGCGTGGATCTGTTCCATTTCTTCCGGTACCTGCTGGATGATCCTGTCCCTCATCCAGGCTGCAGCGAGGGATCTTTCCAGGCTTTTTTGAAAGCTTTCTTCCGTGTATCCATATTGCGCGAGCCATTCCTCCAGGGGTTGCTCCTCAGAATCCAGCTCCGCTATCCGTGCTTGCAGTGTTTCTTGGCTGATTTGGTATCCCTGGGATTGTGCGCTTTGTTCAAGAAGCACGAGGTGGATCATGTCACGGATCACAAAGTTCCTGTCTGCTGACGTCAGCTCTCTTTCCACAGCAGCTTTGTAACGGGCCAGCTCGGATTGGTATTCAGCCATTGTGATCCATTCCCCATTCACTTCCGCTGCGATGGGTATGGGGGTGGGGGAAGGGGGAAAAGGGGTCCTGGTGGGAGGGATGGATGTGGGCGTCACCTCGGGGGTGACGGTTTCCCCGCTGACGCCGCAGGCGGAAAACAAAAGGGTGATGATCAGGATCAAGGTCAGATGGGTTAATTTCTTCATACTTTTCGGACTTCAATCAATGTTTCGTAAAAAACCGGTGCTTGACAAACCTTCCCCATTATAACCGATCTGATCCCTTCCAGCGGGATCAGGGAGGGTACTTCCTGAGAGATGGATCGGCGTCTGGTGTGGGGGGCGATCTTTTTTCCGCCTTTTCCCTGTTCCCCAAAAAGCCCCTCAAAAGATCCTTGACCTCCCTTTGGCATACGAGCAGGGCTACGCCTGAGAAAAGAGGGACCTTGACAATACCCATATTTTGTCCATAATAGGGAGTAATAGATAAGAAGAAAGCGTAGAAGGAGAAAAGTAAGCTGGAAGGTCGCTGACAGGGAGGTTGGAGCAGGGACTGAGACTCCAACTCAGAAGGACAACCAGCCCAAGTTCCCTCCGGAGCGCTTGGCGGAACCGGATTTTGAACTGCATCCGAAGTAAGCTGAGCCGCAACCCCTGCGTTATCGGGGGGCGAATGGTCAGTGATATCCCCGATCCTTCGCATCAAGTGAGCCGTCCAATTGGCTAATTGGGGTGGTACCGCGGGTTTCTACCCGTCCCTGCATGGGACGGGTTTTTCGTTTTTGAGGGATGTGAGCGTCATACGTTGGCTGGGAAGAGGGAGGGAGCATGAAGGAAGAGTTGCAACACATCAAAGAGGAAGCGCTCCAAGCTTTGGGAGAGGTCGAGGATCAGGCAAGTTTGGAAGCGTGGCAGGTCAGCTATTTGGGGCGGAATTCTCCCTTGATGAACGTGTTCAAGAATGTGGGTGATTTGCCGGAAGAGGAACGACCTCTGGTCGGCCGCCAGGCAAATGAGGTCAAAGTTGCCCTGGAAAAGGCGCTGGAGGAGAAGGAAGAAGCACTCCACCAAGCCCAAATCCAACGCTCACTCCGGGAAGAACACATCGATGTCACCTTGCCGGGGCGCCCTAAGATCGCCGGCAACCTCCATCCCACCACCCAAACCATGCGCGAGGTGTATCGCGTTTTTAGGGATATGGGCTTCCAGATTTACCGTTCCCGCGAGGTGGAGACGGATGAATACAACTTCCAGATGCTGAATTTCCCGCCCCACCATCCTGCGCGGGAGATGCAGGACACATTCTTCATCACCAGCGAGGAGGACCGGGGAGAGAACCCGCTTCTCCTTCGCACCCAAACCTCTCCCGGTCAGATCCATGCCATGCGGGAGTACTCAAGCGCCAACCCCGAGAACCCACCTCCAATGCGGATCATCGTCCCCGGTATGTGTTACCGTTACGAGCAGATATCCGCCCGTTACGAAATCCAATTCAACCAGGTGGAGGGGCTGGCGGTGGGGGAGAGGATCACGTTCGGGGATCTGAAGGGGACGCTGAATGATTTTGCCCTACGCTTATTTGGCCAGGAGGTCGGGACCCGCTTCCGAGCTTCCCATTTCCCCTTCACGGAACCCAGCGCGGAATTGGACATCGAATGCTTCCTTTGTGACGGGGAAGGCTGCTCGGTCTGCAAAGGCACAGGATGGTTGGAGATCCTGGGCTGCGGCATGGTGCACCCCACAGTGCTTGAAAATGGGGGCTATGATCCGGAAAAGTACACCGGTTTCGCGTTCGGCATGGGACCGGAGCGAATCACCATGCTCCGCCACCGCATTGAGGACATCCGCTACTTTTGGGCCAACGATCTCCGCTTTTTGGAGCAATTTTAGGGGTGGGTGCCGCGGATGCCGATCTCGATGAGCGGCGGATGGCAGGTCCATGATCATTATACATAGACTAGGAAATCGACATGAAAGTCCCAATAACTTGGCTTGAAGAATACGTGGATATCGACATGGCGATCCCTGAATTAGCGCATCGCCTGACCTTGGCCGGCTTGGAAGTGGAGGAGATCCGCTATGTGGGGTTGCCCATGCCGGAAGATGGGGGTGACAAGAGGCTGGATACGAAGATCAGTGGCTTTTCCTGGGATCCCGAGAAGATCGTCGTCGGGGCGGTCAAGGAAGTCATGCCCCATCCCAATGCAGACCGCCTGGTGTTGTGCAGCCTGGATGATGGCGAGCAGGAGCACACCGTCCTCACCGGCGCGCCGAACCTTTTCCCTTACCTGGAGGAGGGCGAGTTGGACCCTCCCCTCAAAGTGGCCTATGCCCGGGAGGGTGCGACCATCGTCGATGCTTACAGCGAGAGCAAAGAGACGGAATACACCACCATTCAACGGAAGAAAATCCGGGGCGTGGAATCCTATTCCATGGCGTGCTCTGAGCGAGAATTGGGGATTTCGGACGAGCACGAAGGGGTGATCATCCTCGATGAGGACGCCCCTACGGGTATGCCTCTGGTGGAGTATATGGGGGATGCGGTGCTGGATATCGCCATCACCCCCAACATAGCCCGGGCAGCCAGCATCCTGGGTGTGGCCCGGGAGGTGGCAGCCATCACCGATGCGGAGTTGAAGCCGCCTTCCCTGGATGTCAAAGCGGAGGGCTCACCGATCGAGGGGCAGGTGAGGATCGAGATCACAGATCCCGAGCTCAATCCACGCTTCGTGTTGGGTTTGATCGAAAACGTAGATCAAGTCCCCAGCCCATATTGGGTGCAGCGGCGATTGCGATTGGCGGGTATTCGGCCCATCGACAGCGTGGTGGACGCCACCAATTACACTATGCTGGAGATCGGTGAACCCTTACACGCTTTCGACTTTGACGTGCTCAAAGAACGAGCAGAAGGGGGGACGCCCACCATCATCACCCGCACCGCAAAGCCAGGGGAAACGCTGACCACCTTGGACGATGTGGAGCGCGAGTTGGATGAATTTACAGAGTTGGTGACAGACACTGCAGGTGCCCTCTCCATCGCCGGGGTGATGGGGGGAGCGGAATCCGAGGTGGGGGAGGGGACGAAGCATGTCCTTCTGGAGGGGGCAGCCTGGAACTTCATCAACATCCATAAGACGGTCAATTCCCAGAATCTGTCCTCTGAAGCCTCGTACCGATTCGAACGGGGCGTTCACCCTGACTTGGCTTCGCAGGGCGTGCTGCGCTGTTTGGAGTGGATGCGGAAGTGGGCCGGAGGTACGGTAGCGGAGGGATTAGTGGACGAGTACCCCCTTCCCCCTCAAGATCCCGTCGTGGACCTGCTCCCCGAAGAGGTGGAGCGCTGGCTGGGGGTGGAACTCAGCCTGGCGGAAATCCAGGACCTCTTGGAGCGTTTGGCGTTCGAAGTGGAGGTTGAAGAGGGGGAGATCAGGGCGAAGACGCCGCCGCACCGCTTGGATATCGGGGAAGGGATCGTGGGCAGGGCGGACCTTTTAGAAGAAATCGCCCGGGTCTATGGATATGACAGGATTCCGGAGACCCGTTTGGCCGATGCCTTGCCCCCTCAACGAGGGAATGTGGAGCTTGATGTGGAAGAGCGGATCCGCGATATCTTGGCCGGGTTGGGCTTGCGGGAAGTGGTGACCTACCGGATTACCTCCCCGGCAGCGGAAGCGCGACGTTATCCTCCGGGTGCCCAACCTGAGGATGACCCTTATGTAACTTTAGAAAATCCCATCACCACTGATCGAACGGTGATGCGCAAAAGCCTGCTGGCAAGCGTCCTGGAAATCATGGAAAATAATTACCGGGTCCGGAAACGGATGGCCCTCTTTGAAATCGGCCCTGAATTTTACCCATCCGGAGATGAGGATGCGCTGCCAGAGGAGGTCAACCGTTTGGTGATCACCCTCACCGGGCCGCGGACGCCCCAAGCCTGGCAGGGGTCTGATACGGGGGAGATGGATTTTTATGATCTGAAAGGGATCATCGAAGCCCTGTTCCGGCGTTTGCACATTGAGGGAGTGAGAGTAGAAGAAGGAGCAGGCGTATCCTATCACCCGGGGAAATGCGCCCGCGTGCTCATTAGGGAGGAGGAAGTGGGCCTATTCGGTGAAATCCATCCTCAGGTGCGCGATCACTATGAATTTCCGGAAACGCCCGTGGTGGCCGCGGAATTTTCCGTGGAGAAGATCATTGATCAGGTCTCCAAACTGTATGATGTGGCATCCATCCCCGAACAGCCCCCCGTTTTGGAGGACCTCGCCGTTGTCGTCGAGGAAAGCGTCCCTGCCATAGCGGTTGCCGATCTCATCCGCCACACAGCCGGGGATATCCTGGCTGACGTGCGCTTGTTCGATGTCTACCGCGGGGATCAAATTGAGGAGGGTAAGAAAAGCTTGGCATACAACCTGGTCTATCAGCACCCGGAGCGCACCCTGACCGATGAAGAGGTCAGGAAAGTGCGGGAGAGCATTCTCTACCGCTTAGAAAGGGAGCTGGACGCACACCTGCGGGCTTAAGTGGATTCGATGATGAAGACACAAGTGGCACTCGCTATGATGCGAGTGCCACTTTTTTTCTGAGGCTCAGGGTCAGAGGTTAGCTTTCCCTGAAATCATAAATGCCGTCCCGGATGGGCCAATCCTGATCGCAGTGTAAGCAATGCAGATGATCTCCCTTTTTTGTCAGGGAAGAACTCTCACATTTCGGACATTGGAAGAAACGGTCTCCACTCTCCAGGGAGGCGCGATCTCCCACCGCCGTATTGCGCACGAAGACGCTGGGGGAGAACTGAAACAAATAGCCGGTATATTGGGCGATGGAATCCAGGGCGACCAGGATGGGGATGGGAACGTTGCGTTTTAAATAATCGATCCGAAAATAGGACACGGTCAGCTGATCGTCAATCCGGAAATCCAGGTCTCGAAGCCATTTCCGGATCGTGCGGGGGTGAAAATCAAAGTGCAATTCAGCGAACTCAACGGGTTGGGGGGAAAAAGGGTTCCAATCCTGCCAGCCAAGGAGGTAGCGCACGATGGCTTTGAGGTTCCTTTTATTGGCATATTCCAGGATGAAGACACCTTTGTTTTGCATCACGCGCCGGATCTGTTCCAACGCGGCGGGAGCGTCCGCCATGTGATGTAAGGTGCGGATCATGGTCGCGCAGTCAAATAAACCGGATACAAACGGCAGTTGATATACATCCCCGGCTACATAGACATATCCCTTCGACTTTCCCAGGCGTTCCTGTGCTTTTTGGAGTTGGGTGAGGGAGTAATCGAGGAGGACGACAGTATCGAAACCTGTGTAGCGGGGCGTGTTTCGCCCCGCACCGGCTCCCACTTCTAAGAGCAGATGACCCATGGGAGGCAGCAGGCGCCGCAGGGCGACCTGTTCCACTCGATCTTCGTATTCCCGACCCCCTTCTTCCCAAAACTCGGTTTGATATTCTGATCCTTCGTAATCGCAGATGGGTGGTCTATCTTCTGCCATGGGTGATCCTCAAAAAGGAAGGACGGCAGGGAGGTCCGCCATCCTTCCGTTCGTGCGAAAGTTTGCCTCAGCGATGTTAAGCGGATTCCTCTGTTATCTTTCTGCCATTGTACCCGCGGCCGACGCCCCGGTACTTGAATCCCATTTCGGTCAATTGGTTGGGGTCGTAGATGTTGCGGCCATCAAAAATCAGGGGTTGGTTCATGACCTGGCGGATGCGTTCCAAATCCAATTGTTGGAATTCATTCCACTCCGTATTGACCATTAAGGCGTCACATCCTTCAGCCATTTTGTAAGGGCTTTCGACCATCTTTACGCTGGGCAGGATTTTGGCAGCTTCCTCCATGGCAATGGGGTCATAGGCAAGCACCTTCGCACCTTCTTTGAGCAGCAGGTTGGCGATGGTGATGGACGGCGCATCCCGCATGTCATCCGTGTTGGGTTTGAAGGAGAGGCCCAGCAGGCCGATCTTTTTCCCCGTTAGGGAGTTGTCATCGAACATCATGGTCAGTTTTTCGACCGCCATTTTGCGGCGGTCCGTGTTGATGTCCATCACAGAGTGCAGTAATTGGGGATGGCGCCCTTTTTCCTCCGCCATGTAGGCCAGGGCTTTGACATCTTTCGGGAAACAGGATCCGCCGTACCCGATCCCGGCGCGCAAAAAATGTGGACCGATGCGCTTGTCAAAACCCATACCGTTGGCGACTTCGGTGACATCCGCGCCCAGGTCTTCGCAAATGTTGGCGATCTCATTGATGAACGAAATCTTGGTCGCCAGAAAGGCATTGGAGGCATATTTGATCATTTCCGCGGTGCGCAGGTCGGTGACCACGATGGGGGCCCGTAAAGGGAGATGTAATTGGGCGACTTTATCCGCAGCCTCTTCATCCAAAGAACCCACCACAATACGGTGCGGGTTCATGAAATCCTGGATGGCAGACCCTTCCCGCAAGAATTCAGGGCAGGAGACCACGGAAAAGTGGGGTGCGTCCGGGTTGTGCTCCCTGATAATGTCCGCCACCCAGTCCCCCGTGCCGACAGGGACGGTGGATTTGTTGATGATGATCGAGTCCTCTTTCATCTCTTCCGAGATGGAACGCGCTGCGGATGCGACATACTGCAGGTCAGCTTCCCCGTCCACACCGGACGGTGTGCCGACGGCGATGAAAATGAATTCCGCCTTGTCCAGTCCTTGGGCATAAGAAGTGGTGAAGCTGATCCGGTCCGCCTCTATGTTGCGGTCTATAAGTTCTTTCAATCCTGGTTCGTATATGGGCATCTTCCCCTTTTTAAGGCCTTCGATCTTCTGTTCGTCGACATCCAGGGCAACGACTGAGTTTCCCAGATCTGCGAAACAGGCTGCGGTGACAACGCCCACGTAACCCACGCCTACCACACAAATGTTTTTCATACAGGGTATCCTTGTTTTGAGACGTTTGCTTGGTACAGCCAAAATCTTACCATAAGGTGTGATTTTTTGGAGGGGGAAAGGCATCTTTTAACTATATTGATAGGCCGAAGGTGTGGTGAGTCCACTTCGATCTTCCGTTACAGTAAACGGTGCCCTCCAGCTTGTTTTCATTTCCCATGTCTGGATTATAATAGGTATGCTGTTTTCAAAGACCACAGGCAGAGGAGGTAACCATGTCTGGACCGAGAGAAGTGCGGGCACCCCGAGGGACGACAAGGGTGTGTAAATCTTGGCAGATCGAAGCCGCCTATCGCATGATCCAAAACAACCTGGACCCCGAGGTAGCGGGTGATCCTGAACATTTGATCGTCTACGGGGGCAGCGGGAAAGCTGCGCGAAGTTGGGAGGCTTTTGACGCGATTTTAGAGACGCTGCGGTCCATGGATGTGGACGATACCCTACTCGTACAATCCGGAAAGCCGGTGGGGGTGTTCAAGACTCATGAGGATGCACCGCGGGTGCTGATCGCCAATTCAAACCTCGTCCCCCACTGGGCGACCCAGGAACACTTTGACGAGTTGGCTGCCAAGGGTTTGATCATGTATGGTCAGATGACCGCCGGTTCCTGGATTTATATTGGCACGCAGGGTATATTGCAGGGGACGTACGAGACCCTGGGCTCTTTGGCAAGGCAACGAGGCTGGACCTCCTTGGCGGGTAAATTCGTCCTCACCGCGGGACTGGGGGAGATGGGGGGTGCCCAACCCATGGCGATCACCATGAATAAGGGCGTAGGGTTGATTGTGGAAGTCGATCCCGCCCGAGCGGAGCGCCGCTTGCATATGGGCTACGTGGACGAGGTCGTGGAAGACCTGGACCAGGCGTTGGGGTTGGTGGATACATACCTCAAGAACGGTCAAGCCCGATCTATTGGATTGATTGGCAATGCCGCTCAGGTATACCCGGAGCTGGTGAAACGGGACCGGATCCCGGATGTGGTCACCGACCAGACCCCAGCACATAATTCCCTCGATTATGTGCCCCTTGATCTATCCGTAGAAGAAGCGCATGGACTTCGAGCAACCGATCCCAAAGCGTACCGGAAGCGGGCGATGGAGTCCATGGCGGTTCACGTCCAGGCCATGCTCGATTTTCAAAAGAGGGGAGCGGAAGTTTTTGACTATGGAAATAACATCCGGCAACAGGCTTTCAATCAGGGTGTGGAGGACGCATTTGATTTTCCGGGGTTTGTCCCCGCCTACATCCGGCCCCAGTTTTGTGAGGGGAAAGGCCCTTTCCGCTGGGTAGCGCTGTCGGGGGACCCGGAGGATCTGTACCGCACCGACGAGGTGATCCTGGAATTGTTCCCTGATGATGAACATCTCACCCGATGGATCAATATGGCCCAGGAGAAAGTCCCCTTCCAGGGGCTGCCCTCCCGCATTTGCTGGCTGGGATACGGGGAGAGGGCCCAGGCAGGGTTGGCGTTCAATGACCTGGTCGCGGATGGCACAGTGAAGGCGCCGATCGTCATCGGGCGGGACCACCTCGATTCCGGGTCTGTGGCTTCGCCGAACCGAGAGACGGAAAGCATGAAAGACGGTTCAGATGCGATCAGCGATTGGCCTGTATTAAACGCGCTGCTCAACGCGGTGGGAGGGGCCACCTGGGTGTCTTTCCACCATGGGGGAGGTGTGGGCATCGGTTACAGCCAGCATGCCGGGCAGGTGATCGTCGCTGACGGCACCCAGGACGCTGCTCGAAGGCTGGAACGGGTGCTGACCACCGATCCGGGCATCGGGATCGTCCGTCACGCCGATGCCGGGTATCAGCAAGCGACTGCAGCGGCCAAACGACACGCCATCCGTATGCCTATGTTGAAGTGAGATATTATCGGTAGGATCGGCCATCTTCTGGTTGATGGATTACGATCAGGGAGTCGGGTTCGGTGGATTTTCCAAAAAGCAGGAGAGATAACAAATGAAACGAATCGGAATTCTGACCAGTGGTGGAGATGCGCCAGGTATGAACGCTGCCATCCGATCAGCCGTTCGTACCGCGTTGGATCGGGGGTTGGAGATCTACGCCATCCGGGATGGGTATCAAGGACTGGTGAACGGCGGAGATCGAATCCAAAAGATGGAATGGGATGCGGTCGGGGGCATTCTGCATCAAGGGGGAACGGTGATCGGCACAGCGCGATGTGATGAATTCGAGACCAAAGAAGGAAGGCGGAAAGCGGCCAAAACCCTGGTAGAACATGGCATCACAGGGTTGATCGTCATCGGGGGGGATGGGAGTCTGCTGGGCGCCTCCATTTTTCACAGTGAATGGCCGGATCTGCTTGAGTCCCTTGTGGAAGAGGGTGAGCTCTCGGCTGAAGATGTCTCATCGCATCCGGAGATAAGCATCGTGGGCTTGCCGGGATCCATTGACAACGATATCTACGGTACCGATATGACCATCGGTGCGGATACCGCCCTGCATCGTATTACAGAAGCCGTTGATGCCATCACCAGCACGGCCGCCAGCCACCAGCGGAGTTTCGTGGTCGAGGTCATGGGCAGGAATTGTGGATATCTGGCGATGATGGGCGCATTGGCCGCCGGGGCGGACTGGGTTTTCGTCCCCGAAAAACCTCCCCATCCGGAAGAATGGAAAGAGGAAATGTGCCGGTCCCTGAAAGCGGGCCGCAAGGCAGGACGGCGGGACAGCATCGTCGTCTTGGCGGAAGGGGCGATAGACAGTGAAGGGAACCCCATCACCAGTCAGGATGTCAAGGAAACGTTGGAGAAGAGGATCGGGGAAGAGACGAGGATCACTATTCTGGGTCATGTCCAGCGTGGAGGGTCTCCCAGCGCCTACGACCGCAATTTGGGTACGATCCTGGGTCATGCCGCGGTTCACAAGTTGTTGGAGATCGAGCCAGATGACGAACCGGTCTTGATCGGTATGCGAGGAAACCGGGTGGTGGACACGACGCTTCCTGAATGCGTGGAGAAGACCAGGCAGGCCACCAAGCTCGTCAAGGAAAAGGAATTCCAACAGGTGACGGAACTCCGCGGGGAGAGTTTTAATTCCGCGTATAACATCATGCAGACCTTGTCTCAATCCCATCCAGAGCCAGTGGAGGTCCCTCCCAAACCTTTGCGGATTGGGGTCATGCACTCCGGAGGACCGGCGCCAGGTATGAACACGGCTGTTCGGGCGGCTGTGCGGTGGGGGAAGAACCAGGGCCATGTCATGCTCGGGGTCTATAACGGTTTTCAGGGTCTGATCAAGGGAGAATTGGAGGAGTTAAGCTGGATGGATGTAGGGGGGTTGGTGAATCAGGGCGGGGCGGAATTGGGGACCAATCGGACCCTGCCGTCCAGTGGTGATTACTATGCCATTGCCCGTAATTTAGAGAAAGAGGGTTTGGATGGCTTGCTGGTCATCGGCGGGGAGGCGGCTTATGACGGAGCCTATGAGATGTTCAGGCGGCGCCGTGAATTTCCGAATTTTAATATCCCCATCGTCTGCCTCCCGGCTACTATTGACAACGATCGACCCGGCTCAGAATTGAGCATCGGCGCAGACACGGCGCTGAACAGCATCATCGAGGCGGTGGATAAAATCAAGCAGTCCGCTGTGGCCTCGCGGCGCTGTTTTGTGGTCGAGACCATGGGCGGATATTGTGGGTACCTGACATTGATGGGCGGCATGGCGACCGGAGCGGAGCGGGTCTACCTCCATGAGGAAGGGACCAATCTGAAAGATTTGCAGGATGATGTCGATCACCTGGTGACCGGCTTCAAGCAGGGAAAACGCTTGGGATTGATGATCCGCAACGAGTATGCTCATAACGTCTATACTACGGATTTCATGGTCCGTCTCTTCGAAGCCGAGGGGAAAGAATTATTTGATGTCCGCCAGGCAATCCTGGGGCACCTCCAGCAAGGTGGCAACCCCACCCCCTTTGACCGCATTCAGGCCGCTCTCCTGGCTGTCCGATGTGTGGATTTCATCATCGATGAGGCGATGTCCGACGAACCCAGGAGCGTTTTCATGGGCAGGGAGGGAGGCAAGATCCACTTTACGGGGATGGAGGATTACCCCCGCTCGGAGGACCGAGATTTTGGGCGGCCGAAAAACCAGTGGTGGATGGATTTGCGGCCCATCGCCCACGTCTTAGCTCAACCGGGTCCTAGCCAAGGGGAGAAGAAGGAGCCTACGGCTTAGGTCCCGCTTACCCGATATGCAAACACCCCGGCAAGGTGCCCGCCGGGGTGTTGATTATATAAAAACGGTCGCCATCTTAGCTGTAAGGCAATTTCTCCACCTGGACGTTTTCTTCTCCGATCATCTCTTGTAGATCGTTGATCAGGGCCGGGGACAGTTTCGTGGTGGCATTGGGAAATTCCAGCAAATGGCTGCGATCATCCTCTATGATCTGGAACGCAAATTGATCTTCACCGGCGTAGCTGATCAAGGTGCCGTAAATTTGCCGCAGGCGCAGCTTGTCTCTCAATTTATCGCCGTCTTGTTTTAAGATGATGGTCACCATGTAGTCGGCATCTTCCTCAAATTCCCAGGTAGGCTGGGATGGTTGAGGTTCGGCTGCCTCTTCCTGTGGACGCTCTTGGAGCGGCTCCGGTCGGTCTTCCCCAGGTGGTGGCTCCTGGCTGGTTTGATCTGAAGGGGATGTCTCCGATGTTTGGGGACTGGCCTCCTCAAGCGTTGTTGGTGGGAGGTCCTCCATATCCTCCCCTTGCACGGGATCCGATTTGAGCGGTTCTTCGCCCTCATCCCAATCCTGGGGGAATGGGTCGGGTGGGGGAGGTGAGGAGGCCTCCAAAGCAGCCCCCTCTTCTGGAGGGGGGTCTATCTTCTGAGGGGTTTGCTCGAGGTCGGGTCGGTCCTCTTCGTGTTGAGACCCCCTTTCCCTTCCCTCTTCCTCTCTTCCCGGTTGATTTTTTTGGGGATCCGCAGGTTGCAATTTCGTGGTCACCCGGTTGACAAGCACTTTTGGCTCGCCGCGTTGTGTGTCGACTTTTCCAGTGACCTTAATGATTTCGTCAAATTGGATTAATTCCGCGTTCTTTTTCCATACGGAGGGGAAGATGACCAGGTCAATGGTCCCCTGGATATCTTCAATGGTCACGAATGCCATTGGGTTGCCATTTTTCGTCTGGTGGTGACGGATGTGGGTCACAATTCCGGCCACTGTGACCTGCTCATGGTGGTTTGCTTCCCCTAACTCCTGGGAAAAATAAGTCACATTCTGCTTCAAAGCATCGATCACAGTGCTCAAGGGGTGGTCGGAGACATACAGTCCAATCAGTTCCTTTTCCCAGTCCAGTTGAGCGCGGCGGCTGATCTTCGCCGGTGTGTCTGGAAGCTCGATGCGTTCCTCAAGGCCAGAGTCCCCTCCGAACATGGATATTTGCCCGGCATCCCGGGCCTGGAACGTGGCTGAGCTGATGGCGATGATGGAATCCATGGCTTCTAAGAGGGCAGGGCGCTCTCCAAAATCGTCTAGGGCGCCGACCTGGATTAAGCATTCCAGAGCCCTTTTCCCCACCCGGCGGAGATCCACCCGTTTCAAGAAGTCATTGATGTCCCTGAAGGGTTTTTCGCCCCGCCCTTCCTTAATGGCGTTCACCGGACCCTCACCTACGTTCTTCACCGCACCCAGTCCAAAGCGAATGGCGGATTCCCCCTGGGGTCCGTCCTCAATGGTGAATCCCCAATCGCTGTAATTGACATTGGGGGGCAGGATTTCTATGCCCATTTGCCTGCATTCCGAGGCGTAGAGGGTGACTTTATCGGTGTTGTTCTGATAAACGGTCAGCAGGGCGGTCATGTATTCCACGGGGTAGTGGGTTTTCAGGTACGCGGTTTGCACGGAGATCAGCCCGTAGTCCGCTGCATGGGCCTTATTAAATCCGTAGCGGGCGAATTTTTCCCAATCAGTGAATATCTGCCTGGCTGTGTCCCTGTCAATCCCCTTTTCCACAGCGCCTTGGATGAATTTTTTACGGTGTTTGATGAGCTGTTTTTTCTTCTTTTTAGCCACCGCTTTTCGCAAGCTGTCCGCTTCCGAGGGCTCATATCCTGCCAGCTCCACGGCGCTGTGCATGATCTGTTCCTGGTAAACGGGGAGGCCGTACGTCTCTTCATAAATAGAGGCCAAGTCCGGATGGCGGTAACTGATCTTTTCTTTCCCGTGCATGCGGCTGATGTAATCAGGGATGAAATCCATCGGTCCCGGGCGGTATAAGGCGACCATAGCGATGACATGAGCCAGCTTTTGGGGTTTCATGACCTTCAGATAGCGGCGCATCCCGGAGCTCTCCACCTGGAAGAGGCCGATCGTTTCCCCCCGGCCAATCAGCTCATAGGTCTCCGGATCGTCCGTGGGGATATTGTCCAGGGTGAGTTCTATCCCATGCCTTTCTTTGATCAGTTTGCTGGCCCTGGTCATGATGGTCAATGTCGACAAGCCCAGGAAATCGATTTTGAGCAATCCCAGACGATCGATCACTGACATCTCATATTGAGTGACAGTGTCGATAGGGGTGTCGCCGATGTTCCCAGTTGGGCGGTGTAAGGGGGCATATTCCACCACAGGTTTATCCGTGACCACCACGCCGGCCGCGTGGGTGCCCGCGTTGCGGACCGTGCCTTCCACTCCTTTGGCGGTTTCAATTAAGTCCTGCAGGTAAGGCGCATCCTCATAGAGCTGCTTGAATTCGGTGGATTTCTCTAAGGCCTCTTCAATGCTCATGGGGGGCAGGTTGGGTATGGTTTTTGCCACCCGGTCCACCTCTTGGAGGGGGATGTCCATCACCCGGCCCACATCCCGAATGGCGGCTCTGGCTTTCATGGTCCCGAAGGTGATGATTTGGGCTACCTTATCATGTCCGTATTTATCTGCACAGTATTGCATCAATTCTGCCCGCCGGTCATCCGGGAAATCAAGGTCGATATCCGGCATGTTGACCCGGCCGGGGTTCAGGAAGCGTTCAAAGATCAGCTTGTGTTTCAAGGGGTCAATGGGGGTGATTTCCAGGGCGTAGGCGACGATAGAGCCCGCGGCGGAACCGCGCGCGTTGTACCAGATGCCCCGCTTTTGCGCGTACTGGCAGATGTCCCAGACGATCAAGAAGTAGGCATCGAACTCCATATCGCTGATGATTTTCAGCTCATAATTGAGGCGTTCCTGTACTTCTGGGGTGTCCGCCCTGCCCTGGTACCTCTTTTGGATCCCTTTTTCACATAATTCTCTTAAATAGGACTTCGGGGTTTTCCCATCAGGAACGGGGAAATGCGGCAAGTGGTATTCCTGGAAACTGAGGTCGACCTCGCAGCGCTCCGCAATATGGAGTGTGTTCTCTATGGCCCCCGGTACTTCCGCGAAGAGCGTCTTCATCTCTTGGGGTGTCCTCAGGTAATAGGAGTCATCCGTCATCCGCATGCGGTCCGGGTCATTGAGTAATTTTCCTGTTTTGATGGCCAGGAGGACGTCCTGGAGCTTGGCGTCGGCGGGGTTCACATAGTGAACATCGTTGGTTGCGATATACCGGGCATCATAGCGCGGGCCCATATCCAAAAGGGTTTGATTGATCTTTTCCAGTTCTGGTATGTCGTGTTTTTGAAGTTCCAGGAAAAAACGATCCGGGCCAAAGACATCGAAATACCAATCCAACTTGTTGCGGGCTTCTTCAAGCTGACCTCTTTTAATGGCCCGGGGGATTTCCGCGGACATACAACCTGAGGTGGCGATCAAACCATTGGCATGGGCGGCAAGGTAGTCACGGTCAATGCGGGGGTAGTAATAGAAGCCTTCCAATTGGGCGGCAGAGGTGATCTTCAATAAATTTTTGTAGCCTTGTTGGTTTTCCGCCAGCAGCAACAAGTGGGAGGCTTGTTTGTCTTTCCGGGGATCGCGGTCCTTCATGCCCCGGGGAGCGAGGTAGGCTTCCACGCCGATGATCGGCTTGATGCCTACCTCCTTCGCCACATGATAAAAATCGACCACGCCGTACATCGTGCCGTGGTCAGTGATGGCTATGGCGGGCATCTCTAGTTCTTTAGCTCGTTGGACCAGATCGTCAATGTCGCTAAAACCATCTAATATGGAATATTCTGTGTGAACGTGGAGATGGGCAAATGACATGGATTGAGGAGCGTTTAAAAGGTGATTGTGGAATGAGTATCTGTCTTGTTGTAATACCGCTTCGTGGGATTTCTGAGGTATTAACTTATAAAATATCTATCAACGTGATTATAGCATGGAAGGGGTGTGTTGGGTTTAAAAGGTGTAAAAATTTAAGCCAGAAATCATCTGGAAGCGTTGTCTGTATCCCCCGTGTTTCCCTTAATTGATGAGAGTCGGGCTCGCCAGTGCCCGACTCTCTCTAAGGAGGAGAAGAAGAGAAATTGCCTTTCGATATACAGTTTAACTGATATACGAAATGCTTGCTTGACGACAATCTTACGCTTTTCCTACGCTTAACCTACGCTTGCCGATCCTAAAGGCATAATTTACAATGGTAAAAGGAGTGTTGATCACCTTTTCAAAGAGTTTCTCATGGAAAAGCTGTATATTGGTACACTTCAAACCGATGTCTTGGGGTTAATTGGTGTCGCCCTCACAGAGAGGGGATTGGCCGGGGTGCGGATGTTTCAGGGAGGCGAGCGGAATTTTATTGAGAATATCACCGCCGGCAAGGAGGTTAAAGTCATCCCCTCCTCAGAGAAAACGGCCCCCATTCTCGATCAAATCAAAGAGTATTTACAGGGGGAGCGGACGAGATTTGAGGTGGCAATCGATTGGTCGGGATTGACGGATTTCCAGCGTGCTGCCCTCCAGGCGACGCTTGATATCCCCTTTGGGGAGACGCGTTCTTATAGGGATATCGCGACCAGCATAGGACAGCCCCATGCAGCCCGAGCCGTGGGGCAGGCTGAAAGAAACAATCCCAACCCTTTGGTGATCCCCTGTCATCGGGTGATCGGTTCGGATGGGAAATTACGTGGCTATGGGGGTTCGAAAGATGTGAATACGAAGGCCTGGCTGCTCGCTTTTGAAGAAAGGGTAGCGGGTAAAGGGTGAGGTCATTTTTCCAGGATCACAGCCATTTTCCCTAACACTCTCCAAGATCGCAGGAAGACTTTGTTGTAACGGTAATACACCTGACCGCCGTCCAAGATATAAATTTTGTTCTTGGTGTAACCGGTGACGATCACCGTATGTTCAAATTTCGCTACGGTGGTTTTGTGTCCTGAGGAGGATGTGTAGGGGATGGGGGTTCCGTATTCCACGTGTCCGGTGACCCAAACGATCACCGGCCTGCCAGCAGCGATTTCAGCCTTTAATTCATCCAGAGTCATCCCCCGCACCGCTTTGGCGTTCAACCCGAAGGAGCGCAGACGCCTGGCGATCGGTTGGGCATGAACCCCGTACGGAGCGGGTGGGATCTGTCCCCAACTTCCATAGACGCTTCCCACAAACCCTTTATCGGGGTTATCGCTTTTCGGTAGGCCGTTAAAAAAGGTGTGTTCGCTGATGGATCTCCCGAAATAGCGGGCCCAGTCGACAGCGGAACGGGATTCGCAGCTCAGGGGCATAGATTGGGCATAACCTGTGATACCGGAGATCGTACTCACGGGCGGTGGGACGGGGGTGTGGGTGGCTGTGGGTGTAGGTGAGAGGGTAGGGGAAGGGGTCATGGACGCTGTGGGCGTGCTGGTCAGCGGTAAAGCCTGGAAAGGCGTGGCGGTAGAAGTCGGTGTGATCGTGGGGGTGGAAGTGGGTTCGGAGGTCGGTGCCGGGATGGTCTCCGGAGGGGAAAAGTTGGAATGGAGGAAGATCAGGACCAGAAAGCTGCCTACAGTGACCGCGTTCGCGCTCAATATCGCTCCCAGCGATGAAAACCCGTACTCTTTTCGAGAGGGATTTGCCAACCGTTCGGTGCCTATTTGGGGCTGGGGTTTGAAGATAGACATCGTAACTGGCCCACTATGATACGTAAACTTAAAGCATTAAACTTGAATGGCTTGGGGATTGATAAACATGTTTTTGTATTATACTCACTATGGAGTGGAAAATGTTTTCACTTTTGTTGGTTTCATCTTCCCCTCAGGTCATTTTTTGGCCCCGCTTTTCGAAACTTTGAACATGAACGATGGGGAGGGTTGCGGAAGGGTTAAAATGGCGGTCCGGGATGGTTCGGGGTCGTGAATGGGGGAGGGGTTCCTGCCAAAAGCAAAGGATAGGAAAGCCGTGAGACAGTGGTGGGCTTGTGTTTTCTCGAAACATATCCTTGAGCATCTTGGGATCGGACTTAATGTCCTTTTTTCTCTCTTCTTGGTATTCCATCTTGTCAGTTGTCATACCTTACCCCGCCTGAATAAGGAATACGGCAAGGAAATACCGACGGAAACCCGTTCACCAGTGTTGACTGCGACCCCCCAACCTACGGTTTGGTCCTCCCCAACCCCCACGGTTGAAGCGACGGAAGAGGCAACCCCCCAACCTACGAAGACCCCTGCTGCAAAGGTCTTTACAATCACCATCGTGTATGATAACTACTTGTACAAGAAAGGGTTGGAAACGGATTGGGGGTTTTCAGCCCTGGTTGAATATGGGGAGGAAAAGATCCTTTTTGACACAGGTGCCTCCGGGTCGATATTGCTTTCCAATATGCGGAAGCTGGATATCGATCCCAAAAGGATTAACAAAGTCGTTTTATCCCACATTCATGGGGACCATATTGGGGGGTTACAGGCTTTATTGAACAGCGGGGCGCGTCCCACCGTGTATCTTCTCCCTTCCTTTTCCGCGTCGTATAAAGCTGAATTGCGAAAGACGGTCAAAGTAGTGGAGGTAAAAGCGGGGCAAAAACTATCGGAGCGGGTCTACACCACGGGAGCATTGCCCGGCCCTCCACCGGAACAGGCGCTGGTTCTGGATACAACACATGGTTTGGTGGTCATTACCGGATGTGCCCATCCGGGGGTTGTGACCATGGTGGAGACGGCGAAGAGACATTTCCACGAAAGCCCCTATCTTGTCTTGGGAGGGTTCCACCTCTTCAACAAGAGCGAGGCGTATATCCAAGGCGTCATCAACGAATTCCACCGCCTGGGCGTGACATACGCTGCCCCCTGTCATTGTTCGGGGATGAAAACGCGGGCGATGTTTGCTAAGGATTACGGGAACAAATATGTGGAAGTTGGCGTGGGGAAAGTGATAGAGATAAAGCCGTGAGGGGATTTTTCTCCTCTGCCGCCTTTCTTCTCCCAAGGTGGGTTGCATTTCAGAGGGTGGGATGTATGATCCACGGTCCCCATATCTTATGAATAATGTGTCAAAGTGAGTGCAAAGGGAACTTTTGGTGAAGGAGTGGAGGACAATGATCAAAGACGATCCAGCGAAACGGGCTGGGAATCTTCTCCAGCGCGGTTACCATTGATCGGAAGGGATGATGATCGCCGTTGGCGAGCATGTTTTAGGTGAACTGGATGAGCGGATGATCCGGATGGCGACCGGTTTGGGGGGCGGCGTGGGTATGGATTATCAAGATCTGTGCGGGGCTTTCCTTTCGGGCGTTTTGATCATTGGGGCGTGTCATGGTCGAACGACCCCCGAGGTGGACGATGGCCCCTGTCAGGAAAAAGTCCGCGCCTTTCGACAGCGATTTGAGGCTGAAATGGGCTCATTGATTTGTGGTGAATTACGGGAGGAGAAATACGGCTCGGGTGGCGAAGAGCCCTGTTCGGTGCTTGTTGAGCGGGCCGCTGCTATCTTACTTGAGATTGTATAACCGATAAATTTGTGAGGAGAGAAGGGAATCAGGGATGGGTGATCGGTTGGAACATACAGCTTCGCAATTAAACCGGTTGGGAGATTTGGTGGCGGATTTCGTGGCCCAATACCTGTCCGATCTGGAAGAGCTGGACGTCAGTCCAGCATCTATCACCCCGGAAGAGGTCCAAAAATCGCTCTCTGAGCCCCTGCCCCTGGAAGCGCAGGAGTTGGACGAGGTGTGGTCCGATTTTCAGGATAGCGTGGTGGATCAATCCGTCCGGGTTGGGCATCCGCAATTCTTGGCTTGGATCAGGACCTCACCCTTGGGTGGAGCGGTGTTTGCAGAAGCATTGGCGGCCGCCCTCAATCAATCGGTAGCTGTGTGGGATGGGGCGCCAGCTGCCACAGAAGTGGAAAAGATGGTCATCCAGTGGTTGATTGAGATCAGCGGCTATGATCCTCAAGGCGGGGGCATCCTCACCTCAGGAGGGTCGATGGCCAATTTCACCGGGCTGCTCGCAGCACTCTCATCCGTTTTCCCCCGGGTTCGAGAACAGGGGGTGAGGGACGGACCCCCTTTGGCAGTCTACCTCACCTCTCAAACCCATTACAGCGTCCACAAGGCGGTGGAGATGATGGGAGTGGGGCGGAAGGCGATCCGCACAGTGCCCGTGGACGATGATCTGCGCATGGATGCTGAAGCCCTTGCCGCTCGCATTCGCGGGGACCGCCAGAAAGGAACCCAGCCGTTAGCTGTGGTGGCGACTTTGGGCACGACCAGCACGGGATCCTGCGATGACCTCCTTTCTCTGGGACGGGTCTGCCGGGAGGAGAAGGTGTGGCTGCATGTGGACGGTGCATATGGAGGGGTGGCAGGACTCATCCCCGGGAAGAGACATCTCGTCCGGGGCCTCTCTGAGGCGGATTCCTTTGTCCTCGATCCCCATAAAAACCTCTTTATGCCTTTTGAAGCGGGTTGTCTGCTGGTTCGGGATCTCGACCACCTGCGGTCTGCCTTTGCGGTGAGAACTGATTATCTTCCCAACACGGAGGGTGGCCTGATCAGGGAACAAAGCCTGCGGCACCATTTCCGGGACTATGGTCCCCAACTTTCCAGGGGATTTCGCGCGCTCAAAATCTACCTGACGTTGAAACTGTATGGGTTAAACGACATCGCAAAAGAGATCGCCCGGGAGTATGATCTGGCAGAGAAATTTGCGGGGATGATCCACAGAGCGGAGGACTTCGAAACCCTGGCGGATGTGGCATTGGGGGTGGTTGCCTTCCGTTACCTGCCGCGCGACACAATGGATCGAGAACGTGTGAACGCATTTAATGCAGAAATGGTGGAGGAACTCCAGCGCAGGGGGAAAGTCTTTCTCTCCAAAATCGTTGTCCAAGGGCAGGTCGGTTTTCGGGCTTGTTTTGTTTCCCACCGCACACGCTCCTCACACCTCCAAGGGGTGTTGGATGAAGTCCGGGAGGTGGCTCGGGTTGTCCAGGGAATGGGGGAGTAGCCCTGTTACTATCCTTCTACCGCGTTTAGGAAATCGGCCAGGAAGCCGTAGGCAGTCGTCCTCGGGGTGGGGTTTTCTTCTAGGAGGGCGAACGAACCCAAGATGTCGCTTTCCACTTGGAGGATCGTGGAAGTGCCGCTGACATGGTAAAGCGCTGACGAGGGCCCAACCACTTGGGGCCTGACCTCAGCCGCGACCTTCTGGCTTCCCTCTCTGGGCCGCTGTGCAGAACAGACCAGCTTCCAGCGCTTTCCATCTTCTTTTGCCTTTTTTATGTCTCTGGGGTGGATGCCCCGGATCCCGGTCCGTTTTACCTTTTCCAGAGTGAGGGGGAGATCCATGATCACATTGACCAAGATGGCCAATTTGACCGCGGCATCCCAGCCGTCCAGGTCCCCGCTGGGGTCTGTCTCAGCGATGCCCATTGACTGGGCGTGGGCGACCGCATCTTTCAGGCTTTCCCCCCTTTCCATGCGGGTCAGGATCAGGTTGGTGGTGGAGTTGAGGATCCCCTGGAAGCCGGTGATGTCCGCAGCGGGCAGTCCGCAGCGAGCCATGGAGAAGACGGGGGCTCCATCCAGCACGGTTGCTTCGAAAAGGAAGGACCGCTGGTGGGCGCGAGCTAGGCCGCTCAGTTCACGGTATCCATGGACCACAGGCCCTTTGTTGGCTGTGATCACATGCATATCGTTTTCCAGGGCTGCATGAAGGTAGTCCAAAGCAGGCTGCCCGTTCTGATAATTAACCGGCGTGGATTCAAATAGAACGTCCGCAGGCACGTCCCTGATGAACGCCAGGCTGTCTTCCACCCTGGACTTGCTCAACGGCTCCAATGATCCCCCAGCCTGATGGATGGAGAGGGCTTCTGTGAGGTCGATCCCCCCAGGGTGAACGGCCCTGCCGTGGCTGCCGGTGGCGATGCCTACCACCTGGAATGCGATGCCTTTTTCCTCCTGGAGGGTTTTTTCTTTCTCCAGCAACAGCCGGGCAAAGGCCTGGCCCACGTTTCCGAATCCCAAGAGCGCCAAACGATATTCTTTTCCTGAGCTGTTCATTTGGGCATCCTCCCCGGACCGAACGCCAACTACTGGGAACCCTTCTGATCCTGGATAAGGTCACTTCGTGCCTTTTTTGTGCCGCCCTTTGATGGATTTGATTTCTTCTTCGGAAAGATCGGGCACGTCCTCTGTTTCCTCGATACCCAGGGCTTCCCGCTGCGCTTCTCGCCAGCGTCGAAGCCGATCCTTGACTTCCTGCTCGTATCCCTGGGCCGAAGGCTGGTAGAAATAGGTCCCCAACAATTCTTCCGGCAGGTACTGCTGGGGAAGGAAGTGGTCCGGGTGGGCGTGGGGATACTCATACCCTTTCCCGTGCCCCAGGGCTTTCCGGTCCCGGCTGGGATCTTTAAGGTGAGAGGGGACATTGATGCGGCTGGACTTTTCGATCAGATCAAAGGCTTTAAAGTAAGCCCCCGTGGAATTAGACTTCGGCGCGGTGGCCAAATAAAGGGTGGCTTCGACGATGGGGTAGACCCCCTCCGGCAGGCCTACGAACTCGAAGGCTTGGGCGGCGGCGTTGGCGACCACCAGCCCCATGGGATCCGCTAGGCCGATGTCCTCCCCGGCGGCGATCAGCAGGCGGCGGAGGATGAACCGGGGGTCCTCCCCGGCGTAAAGCATCTTGGCCAGCCAGTACAGGGCGGCGTCCGGATCGGAACCGCGGATGGCTTTGATGTAGGCCGAAATGGTGTCGTAATGGGCATCCCCGTCCTTGTCATACAGCACGGCTCGCCGCTGGATGGAATCCTGCGCCACCTCGAGGGTGATATGGATCCCGCCTTTCTCCTTCTTCGGGGTGGATTCCACGGCCAGCTCCAGGGCGTTGAGGGCGTTGCGGGCATCCCCGCCCGCCACGCGGATCAAGTGATCCTCGGCCTCTTGATCAAGGATCACATCCAGTTTGCCATACCCGCGTTCCTCATCCGCCAGAGCCCGGTGCAGCAGGGTCCGGATGTCCTCGTCGCTGAGGGATTTCAATTGAAAGATCCGCGAGCGGGAAACCAGGGCGCTGATGACCTCGAAATAGGGGTTTTCGGTCGTGGCGCCAATCAGGGTGATGGTCCCGTTTTCGACGTGGGGCAGCAGGGCATCCTGCTGGGCTTTGTTCCAGCGGTGGACCTCGTCCACGAAGAGGATGGTCCGTTTCTGGACCATCTTGCGCCGCTCCCGGGCGCCCTCGATCACCTGCCGCAGGTCCGCCTTGCCGGCCATCACCGCGGAGAGGGTCACGAAATGGGACTCCGTCTTGTTGGCGATGATCATGGCCAGGGTGGTTTTCCCTGTCCCAGGGGGACCCCAAAAGATCAAGGATGAGAAGATACGGTCCGCCTGGATGGCGCGGTACAGCAGCCGTCCCTCTCCGACGATGTGCTCCTGACCTACGAACGCGTCCAGGGTCTCCGGGCGCATGCGAGCTGCCAGGGGGGCCTTCTTTTTCATCCGTTCTTTCATAGCGTGGTCGAATAAATCCATGGGGATATTTTATCATGGGAGCGAGGGCCGCTCCCAAGGGGCGAAAAGCTTAGATGGCAACACGAAAAAAGTGAAAAAAGTCACAATCCATCCCCATTTTCCCAAAATTTGGGTAAAATGTGGCTTTGGAAGGGTGCCTTTCTGATCCGGAAAGCGGTGCGGCTGGTGGCCGATCCGGAAGGTTAAGGCGGCTTTCGATCCTATTGTTTTCAAGGTCAATATCAATCCACGGGCTGGATCCTCCCGCCGACAGCGTGGGAGGTTAGTTCGTTTTAGTGCGGGGGCTGGTCGGAAATAGAAACAAAAAGGAGTTCCAGCGATGGCAAAGGTTGAACAAGTTTCAGGGAACAGAAAAGGAAAACGGATCTGGATCCCGCTGGGGATCGTTTGCGGTGGGATCCTGGTAGTGTTGGGGGGGATTTTCCTCTGGGCGGGCTGGCAGGGGTATCAGGAGGCCCCTAAATTGATTGAGGGGTCGGTGCCGCAGGGCTCATCGGGTGTGGGGTACCTCTTGACCCCGGATCAGGCGGGGATTCAGACAGAGCTCGGTCCCCCGGAGGCTTTTACATTGCTTTTTTATGAAGAGGAAACCGTAGATGGTTCGCTGCGGGATGTCCGTTTGGAGAGCTGGGATTACTACTCCCAGGGCGTTGGTTACACTTTCATCAACGGTGAGCTGACCGGAGAGGATGAGTTGGATATAAGCGAAATCGGGCAGCTGGCGCCGATGCCCTATGATCCGGAGCAGTTCGAGGCTTATATGAGCCTGAATGAAGTCCTGGCTGCTGCCAGCTTGGAAACGTATGTTGAGATTCCCCTCGAAAAAGCATTTCTGGAAGGTGGGGATCTCTATTACGGGGAATCGTTGACCTTTGGGTTGGTGGACGGTGAGCTGCGCTACCTGGAAGCCCTGGCGCTGATCGAGGAGTGAGAATAAGATGAAAAACAAAATCAAATCATGGATCCTGCTGCTGGTTTTTTGTTTCAGCCTGGTGCCGTTCGGGGCCGGCCAGGCGGGGGGTCCGGGCCGGACCTTTGCGGAAGCCCGCTCCCTGCTCTACCTCGGGGGAGTTTTCCTGGAGGATGAAGCCAGCTTGGACACGGCAGTCCGATTCCCGGGGCTGATGGCCCCGGCTCCGGTTGTACGCCAGGCGGAAGGGGCAGAAGAAATCCTGAATCGGATGATCCACGCCACCAAGCAGGAGCGCAACGATCATGATGCAAACTGCCGCCAGCTGAAGATACAGTACCAGTCGGCGGGAGATCAAGCAGCGGTTCAGAAGCTGACATCCTATTGTGAAGGTGAACGCCAGCGTTTATCAAACAGGATCAGTTTTTTACGCAGATTGCGGGGAGGGGACCGGCGCAAGTTGCTCACGCACTGGTGGCATTCGGTCAAGCGGGGTTCGGCCAACTTCTGGCGCCGGATTGGACCGCTGGGGAGAAATATCCTCCGGAAGGTAGGCGATGAAGCTTTTAACACGGTTGCCAGCGGGGGCAGCTTGAGCGGTGAGGTGGTCCGCCGCTTGGCGAAGCAGGTGGTGAAGAGCCAGGCCCGGGAGGAGCTCAAGAAGGTGGTCTACCGCGGGGTGGAGCGCCTGCTGCGGGGCCAGGTGGAGATCGCCCGGGCGGCCGGGGTGCTGGAGGATGACGGCGAGGGAGATGATCCGCAGTTCCTGGAAGGGGATGTGGACCAGTTCGATGATGGTGTGCTCAGCGAGGATGAAGTTCAGGAATCTGCCGCCAACCAAGCCGAGGAGGAAGAGGACTGTCCGGGGGACAGCAGCTGGGTCGCACCGTACTGGGATGAGGTCATCCAACCGCAGCTGGTCGCGGAAGGTCGGATTTGCCAGCAAACGGCGATTGCCATTTATAAATCCTGTCTGCAGGATCAGGGCATCCAGGGAGTGTGCCCGGAGGACGCTTTGGCGCACTGTGACCCTTTATATCGAGCTATCCCGCGTACTGAAAGCAGCGGAACGGTGACTCAAAAATTGACCGTGATGCACAGTGAAGCACAAAACATCGCTGCCAGCCTGGTTTATAACGGCAGCGGCGGCAGCGGGGTCCGCGGAAAGATCAGCTACATTCTACAGGACCGCCACCTGTGCACCATCAGGGTCACCAGCACACTCAGCGGCACCTTCGATCTGGACACCTGCACTTTGAGCGGCACAGCCCAGGTCACCGAAGTCTACGAAGGGACGGCCTGCGCCAGCGTGTGCAGCGGGGGTTCCTGTCCGGTGACCCGCTCGGCTTCGGTCCCGTGGCAGGCCATCCTGGAGGACGGAGAGATTTCTGGAGGTGTGAATGGAAATGGGAGCAGTGTTAGTGGTTTTGGGTTTGGGACACCCTGACGCCTTGCTCTCCTCAGAAAAACGAGGGCGGGGCGCATACGGATCAGGATTATCGTGGTTTTAATGGAGCAGTGAGAATAAGATGAAAAATAAAATCAAATCATGGACCCTGCTGCTGGTTTTTTGTTTCAGCCTGGTGCCTTTTGGTAGGGGGCAGACGGGGGGGCCGGACCGGACCTTTGCGGAAGCCCGCTCCCTGCTCTACCTTGGGGGAGTTTTCCTGGAGGATGAAGCCAGCTTGGACACGGCAGTCCGATTCCCGGGGCTGATGGCCCCGGCTCCGGTTGTACGCCAGGCGGAAGGGGCGGAAGAAATCCTGAATCGGATGATCCACGCCACCAAGCAGGAGCGCAACGATCATGATGCAAACTGCCGCCAGCTGAAGATGCGCTACCAGTCGGCAGGAGATCAAGCAGCGGTTCAGAAGCTGACATCCTATTGTGAAGGTGAACGCCAGCGTTTATCAAACAGGATCAGTTTTTTACGCAGATTGCGGGGAGGGGACCGGCGCAAGCTGCTCACGCGCTGGTGGCATTCGGTCAAGCGGGGCTCGGCCAACTTGTGGCAGCAGATAGGACCGCTGGGAAGAAATATCCTCCGGAAGGTAGGGGATGAGGCTTTTAACACGGTTGCCAGCGGGGGTAGCTTGAGCGGTGGGATGGTCCGGCGGCTGGTGAAGCAGGCGGTCAAGAGCCAGGCCCGGGAGGAGCTCAAGAAGGTGGTCTGCCGCGGGGTGGAGCGCCTGCTGCAGGGCCAGGTGGAGATCGCAAGGGCCGCCGGGGTGCTGGAAGATGAGGAAGTGGACCAGGACGCTCAAGACGCAGACGAGAGTAGTTGCCAGACGGATTGGTGGTCCATTTCATTCTGGGAGGATGAAGTTCTGCCTGAATTGTTGAACTCCGACAAACGCTGCGGGAACTTCCACCCGTACCAGACCTGCCTGGAAGAACGCGCCAGAGCGGGGGACTGCCTGGAGGATGCCTTTGCCACTTGTGAAACTGCGTACCAGGACATCCTTTCTACCGGCTCTGGAAAGGTGGTCAAGATTGTCGATGATCAGCTCTACCACCGGGATGATGACAACTATTTTGATTTTAGTTTTTCGTTGAGCGGAGGACCCGTCACCGGAACGCTGTTGATTGACTATCAGACCGATTATGAGGGTGGGGACTACTGCCGGGTGACCCTTGAAAAGATTTACCAGGGAACCTTTGATCCGGCCACCTGTGTCCTGTCCGGGACCGTAGCTGTAACGCAGAGGCATGAAGAGAGCCGGAATGATATCTGCTGGGGAGAACCCTATGAGCGGGTGGAAAACTGGTCCATGACCATCAAGGATGGAGTTATCAGGGGTACGCCTGGAACCAAGGTTTATCCGCTTTCCGTGTATCTCGAGTGATTTCCCATCTGCAAGGCGAGGGTTTCGTGAGGAGGTCAGGGGGTTTTTGGAAGAAAGGCACCGGGCATGTGTTTTAAGTCCTGCCCCAGCCCAAGGCTTTCCCGATCTGGCCCAGCAGGAGCGGGATCAGGCTCATGGCGATGACCAGCGTCCAGCCTTGGAGTCCCAGGGGGACAGTATCCAGGAGATTGGAAAGCAAAGGCAGATAGGTGGCGAGCAAGAGCAGCCCGATGCAAAGGGCCAAGGCGCCCCAAACCGTGAGATTTCCGGTGACTTCGTTACGCAATATCCCCGTCCCTAAACTCCGCATATTGAATACATGCCAAAGTTGGCTGAAGGCCAAGGTGAGGAAACCGACACTGACCGCCTTTTCTAATCCCATGTCATACCGGTAAAGGGCCAGCGTAAACGCTCCCAACACAGCAATACTGATCAAGAAGGCGTAGGTGCTGATCCCCCACCAATGTTCCCGGGTCAGGACCGGTTCTTCCGGGTCCCGGGGCGGTCGTTTCATGATCTGAGGGTCCCCTTCTCCCACGCCTAAGGCCAGGGCTGGAAAGACGTCTGTGACCAAATTGAGGTACAGGATTTGCAGCGGGCGGATGGGAAGGGGGAGATTGGTAAGGGAGGCGAAAGAGACCACGAAGATCTCGCTGGCATTGCAGGATAAAAGATAAATGGCGAACTTACGAATGTTGTTGAAGATATTCCGGCCCTGTTCGATGGCGGCCACAATGGTGGAGAAGGCGTCGTCCTTCAAGACCATGGCCGCTGCCTCCTTGGCGACCTGGGTACCACGCCGGCCCATGGCGATGCCGATATCCGCTTTCTTCAAAGCGGGGGCATCGTTGACCCCATCTCCGGTCATGGCTACGATCTCTCCCGCTTCTTGAAAGGAGGAAACCAGGGAGAGTTTTTGGCCCGGGCTGACCCGGGCGAAGATATCTGCCTCAGTGGCCTCCTCTTGTACGGTTTCCTGCTCGGAAAGCTCCTTCCCGTGCTTAACGTCCGGATCGTGGACTAGATCTACTTGCTGGGCAATGGTCTCCGCGGTTTGGGATTTATCGCCGGTCACCATTACCACCCGGACACCGGCGTCCTGGCAGGCCTGAATGGCGTCCTCGACCTCGTCGCGGGCGGGGTCGATCAATCCGGCGATGCCGATGAGGGTGAGGTCCTGGTAGGGATCTGTGGAGGGGTCGTCCACTTTACGTTGAGCCAGACCCAGGACCCGGTAGCCCTCCGCTGCCATGGCAGCAGAGCGTTCTTTCCAGCGCTGGTGTGCGTCTTTATCCAAAGCTTCCTTGCCCTGCGGGGTTAAGACGGAGGTGCTCACTTTGAGGACGGATTCCGGAGCCCCTTTGACAGCCACCAGATACGTCTCCTCCTCCTTCTGGCTCTGTGCGTGTACGGTAGCCATCAGCTTGATTTGGGGATCAAAGGCGACCTCCCGCTCTTCGGGGTACTCTGCCAGCAGTTCCTTTCGGGTCAGCCCGGCCTGGAATGCGCCCTGCAGGAGGGCCACCTCCATAGGGTCACCGACATCATCATTTTCATCGTCTTGGTTGTGGATTTCGGCGTTATTGCACAACACGCTGACCCGCAGCGCCTGGCGCAGGGCAGTATTATCATCGGGTTCAATTTCTTCCCCGTGAAGTTGGAAGACCTCCTGGGCGGGTTCCTTTTCTATGAGGTGGACATCCCCTTCAGTCAGGGCGATGGTTTGCAAGGCCATCTCGTTTTCGGTCAATGTCCCCGTTTTATCGGTGAGGATGATGGTCGTAGAACCCAGAGTTTCCACCGCGGACAGCTGGCGCAGGAGCGCGTTGCGTTCCGCCATGCGCCGCATGCCCCGGGCCAGGGCGATGGTCGCCACAATAGGCAGGCCTTCCGGGACGGCTGCCACGGCCAGGGCGAGGGCTGTTTCTAAGATTAAATACACATCCCGACCAAGGATGATACCCAGGACGGCGATCAAGGCGGCGATCCCCAGAGTGACCCAAACCAGACGTCCCCCCAATCGATCCAGGCGTTTTTCCAGGGGCGTGCGCTCTTCTTCCGCTTCTTCGACCATGGATGAAATCTCGCCCAATTGGGTTTCCATACCCGTGGCCACCACCACCGCGTGGCCGGCTCCCCGGGTAACGGCGGTCCCCTTATAGACCATGTTTTCTCGTTCCGCAAGTGGGCGTTCTTCCTCTAAAGGCTCGGTGCGTTTCCCAACCGGCACGGATTCCCCCGTCAAAGAGGATTCGTCCACCTGCAGGCGGGAGGCTTCCATTAACCGGGCGTCTGCGGTGATGATGTCGCCGCTTTCGATGACCAGGATATCCCCCGGCACCACACTCTCGGCGGGGATGCTGAGGATGCTTCCCTCGCGGCGCACTTTGGTCTCCATCCGCCCCAGTTCGCGAAGGGCTTCCATGGAACGCACGGCTCGCAATTCCGTGAAGAAACCCAGCAGGGCGTTCAACAAGATCACCGCGAGAATGGAGATCCCCTCCACCGTCTCCCCGAAAAGGAAGGAGATCAGGGTTGCTGCGCTTAACAGCAGGACGATGATATTCTTGAACTGCTCGATGAATATGGAGATGGCGCTCCTGCGTTCCGTTTCCCCCAACCGGTTTGGTCCGTATTGCTGAAGCCTCCGTTCTACCTCTTCCTCGGATAGTCCTCGTTCCAGATCCACGTCCCAATCACGAGCGGTTTCTTGCCAGGGTTGTGACCATGGGGACCGCCTTTCTTGATCTTGTGCTGGGTTACTTGATTCTGCACTCATCTCGCTCCTTGCTGGTTGGATGTCTTTCTCCGTTCTTGAAAAACGGTCACCCCAAAATGCCCCAAGAGCTGGTCATATCCGGGGCGATCAATCCCTCCTATAGCACCTGTTCGCTGAAGCTACAGGTTCCACGATACAGAAAATGGAACCCACCTTGTATTCTATCATCTGGCGTGTTTCGAGGGGTGTTTGTGATCAGAAGAGCTTGGACATCAGATCAACTCCCGCAGTTTCCCCTGGATGGCGGACAGCTCTGGAGCAGCTTGGTCGTCCAGTTCTTTTCGCAGGTTGTAGAGTTTATAAAAGGTGGGCATCACCTCGAGTTCCTTAACCATTCCCAGGCGGAGGGCCGTTTCGATGACGTAAATGAGGTCTCTGAAGGCGGAGCTGGGGTTTCCAGGCAAGGGCTCCGTGATGATTTCTTTGATGTTGTCCTCCGCCAGCTGGTTGTACTTCTCCTCCTCTTCTTCTAGGAAGCGGGTCAGTTCATCCAGCTCTTGGGATGTAAAGCGCCAACCGCTGGCCTGGAGGTTTTCCTCCAGGTGGGGGATGGTGGAAGGCCCGGTCAGAGCGCAGATCACCCCCTTTTGGGCCAAAACCCAGGCGATCGCGGTTTGGGCAGGCGTTTTCCCGTAGCGCCTCCCGATCTCCGCTAGCTTCTCCATCACCTGGAGCCCATATTGGAAGCGCTCCCGTTGAAAGAAGATGTCCAGTTTACGGATGTCTCCCTCTTCAAAGGTGGGGACCTCCTGGAATTTCCCGGTCAGCAGCCCCCGCCCTGTGACGCTGAAGGCGATCATGCCCACATCATGTTTCTGGCAGAGGGAGAGCAGATCGCGGTGACTGTCCCGGGCTACGGCGTTCAACTCCAGCAATACAGAGAACACGTTTCCCTTCTCCAGATACGCCGTCACCCGGGGAGGGGATAAGTGTCCCAGGCCGTAGCGTCTTATTTTCCCTTGCGCTTTGAGTTCCTCCATCACAGCGATGGTTTCCTCGACGGGCGTTTCCGGATCGTCGAAGTGGATCTGGTAGAGGTCGATGTATTCCGTCCCCAGCCGGCGCAGGCTTTCCTCGCAGGATGATTGGAGGTACTCCGCTGAGAGATTAGGCTTGGTGCTCTCCTTCACCCCCACTTTGGTGGCGATGAGGACCTCCTCGCGAAAGGGCTTGACCACCTCGCCCAGGATGGCCTCCGCGTCCCCATAGGCATCCGCGGTGTCGAAGAAATTGACCCCCAACTCATAGGCTCTGTGAAGCATGGCTTTGAACGCCGCAGGGTCTTTCTGGCCGTAGGCGCCGCTCAATGCATAACAGCCGATGCCGATTTCTGAGATGTCGAGTCCATCATGTGTCCTGTAGAGCATGATGCCCTCCTAGGATGCTTCCGAATTCGCTTTGAACTCCTCGCGCAGGATGGCGTAGATGTGAGCGTCCTCGAAGGAATCGAAGCGGTGCAGGGACTGCCGCAGGGTGCCCTCGCGCTGCATGCCGATACTCTCCATCACCCGCCCGGAAGCGGGGTTTTTGGTCATATGCCGGGCCTGGATGCGGTTTAAATCTAATTCCTCGAACCCGTAGCGGACCACTTCCCGGGCGGCTTCGGTGCAGTAACCCTGATTCCGGTAGGGTTCCCCGATCCAGTACCCTAGTTCCCCAAGTTGGTGCTGTTTTTTGATGAAAATCCCGATCGCACCCACTAAAATGCCCTTCTTCTTGAGGGTGATGGCGAAATGTACCCCCGTTCCTTGTTCGAAGGTTTCTGCATGGGTAGAGATCCATTCCTCCGCCGCGCCATCCGGGTAGGGATGGGGGATGTTGGTTGTATGAGCGGCGATGGAATATGCCCCGGCCAGTTCCTGCACAGCGGGGGCGTCATCCATTCGGAAGGGTCTCAAGCGTAATCGTTTGGTGGTCAGCGTGGGTATTTTAGATGTCATCTCTACATTGTCCTCATGGTCAAGGTTGCTTATCTATCCCCCTTTCATTGTAGCGGAAATTGTGCGGATTTTGGCGATCATAGAGAGGGGATGTCAACCCTGCCGTATGGAAATGAAAATGTTTTAGGTGAGGTCTTCCCAAGCAGCGTTTGAAGATCCGGTCGCGGGGCTTATCAGGCAAGGGGAGAATATCAAAATTCAGGGATGCTCACCATGCGTAACACCCCTCGTCGATATGGTGTCCCATCCTCACCTTTTTGGTTATGTGTTCGCTTTGAACAAGCGCTCTAGATTCAGGTTGACATGTTCCCTTAGCGGCAGTCCATGACCCGGGCACAGGATCCGCACGTCCAGGTTGGCGATCTGCTGTGCGGATGCCAGGGACGCCCGGTCATCGAAGGAAACCAGGGGGAGTGGAAGACGCAGGCCCTTCACGCGGGTCATGGGGTGCTGGTTGAAGAGTGCGTCCCCGCACAGCAAGACCCCCTGCTGGGGTTGGTAGAAAGAGATGCTCCCGGGGGTGTGACCCGGCGTGTGAATAACCTCCCACTTGCTGTCCATTTGGATCTCATCCCCTTCCTGAAGGAAGGCATCCAGCGGTGTGGGCGGTTGTCGAAAGAGGGTCCGGTCCATTAATCGCAGCATGATGCGCTGCAGGGGGGACTTTGCAGGGGGTTTAGGGGTTTTCTGGAAGAAAGCCAGGTCGGCCTCGTGGCCCAGGACCGGAGTCCCGCTTCTTTCCACCAGAGCGGCGGTGTTGCCGATGTGATCACCGTGACCATGGGTGTGGAGGATCCCTTTCAGGTTGGAGAGCGGGTATCCTGCCCCCTCCAGCTCCTCCATGATGGCTTTGGCATACCCGAACAAGCCGCTGTCCACCAGGTAATATCCAACCCCGGCATCCACCAGGTAGACATTGCACATGGGGACGCGTTCCAGTTGATAAAGGTGATCGGAAATATGCAGCATGGGTTGTTTCCTCTACTTTTACGGTGACCTCATCCTTTCTTGGATAAATCATTTCAGATACCGCAATAAGCTCTTAATAGCGCTCATCTGTTTTGTAAAGGTTATGCCAAGAATGACTTCATAGTAGCTTGTCTTGGAAGAGATAGCAAGAGGTAGTGAAACGAATATCCGGCCATCCTTAAATTTTTACTACCTGGTTGACTTTCAGAAATGGCTTGGGTACACTCCAAGAAATATACAAGGTGGCCCTGCTGTGCTTTGATCAATGAGGGAAAATGCACCCCCATTCTAGGTTCATATAGGGATGGGGACCCTTTTTGGAAAGTATGCTTCGCGGGGGGAATCTCTGATGATGTTTGAGCACTGCCGGGCCCGAGTCATCGATGACCGTTAATTAAATTGAAGGTGGGTTTAGGTGTGAAATTGCAGCGATGTGCATGTTGGATTAATGAGGCTCTTGGTCAGCGGTTTATGTTTTGACAATCTATGTTTGGGGAGGATCCATGAAACGCCAATTCCTGGTCTCACTTTACATTTTGATTCTTTTTTCCCTATCCTCCTGCAAAGTCGTGCCAATCGAACAACCTTCTTTAACCCCGCCGGTAACGCCCCTTTCCACGCAAACACATACCCCTTTCGTGACTGGGACTGTTACTGTGCAAACCACCCTAACTCCGATGCCCTCTTCCATTGCAACCCAGCTGCCCACCTGCACCCCAATTCCCCCAGATGTCATTTATATTATCGACGAGGCTGTCTATAACAACAGCCATCCAGGTTTGGAGTGCGGGACTGCGATGGAGGCCATTGATAAGCTGCAGCAAGCTCTTGAAGAACATCATCCGGCGTGGACAGCCTATACATGGGAAGATTTTCAAAGCAAGGATCGGAACATCGCCTATTACATATGGAACGTCAGCACCACCCAGCTGGTCCGGGTCAATCCCCGCGTCCTCCTGGTGACAGCGGGGATCGCTCTGGACTGGCAGGTTCCCGCAGAGGAAGAGCTGACGGATGCTGTCTCCGAAGTGGGAGCGGCTCTCACAAAGCATTACAGAGAATATCAATTTGATGAAGACCTGCGGGAACGCTATCCCCAGGCTGTCAATGCCTCTACTTATGCCCTGTACGCTTTCTTTGGTCACGATCTTGAAAAATTAAATCGCTGGGCGAATGAATACGACCGCATGTTTGGCGCGCTGCAGCCGCGCATCCTTACCGAGAACTGTCAACCCAATGTACCCTAAGGAGTTAGCCATGTATAAAAATGTTCGCTTATGTATCTTGCTCCTTGTTTTGGTCTTTCCGCTTGCTGGCTTCAAAACCCTGCCTGAAAATCAAGAAGAAATCCATATTATTGATGATGCTGTTTTTCATAATGTTAACGCAGGGCTGGATCTGGGCAGTGCCGGAGAAGCTGTGGATGTGCTTCAGGAGGCGCTTGAAGCACATCACCCAGCATGGGCGAAGCAAACTTGGGAAGATTACCACGGGAAGGAGCGGACGCTCGCTTACTACCTGTGGAACGTCAGCCATGCGCAGCTGATCAGGGTTAATCCCCGCGTGCTCCTGGTCGTGGTGGGCGTATCCTTGGATTGGCAGATTCCCGTCGAGGGGGAATTGTCGGATGCCATCTCTGACGCAGGGGTGGCGCTTTCAAACCACTATTGGGAGTTCAAGTTCAGGCAGGATGTGCGGGATCGCCATCCCCGCATCGCCAATCCATCCACCTACGCGCTGTATGCCGTTTTGGATTACGACTCGAAAAAGCTGGATGCCTGGCAGCAGGCCTACCAAGGGATGTTCCCCAAGGAAACGTCCATCCTCAGTGTGAGAGACCTCGGGACCGCGTTTCCCCGACCGTTTATGAGCAAACCCTTTGAACAACTGGACGCTCCAACCCCTTTTTATACCATCTTCTCTTATCTGGATCATGATGCGCCTTATGATTATGATCAGGGTACGCTTTCCCGATTCGATGGGTTTGAATTTCCGGGCACGCTCGATGAATGTGATGCTGGGAAAAGCTGTTACAGCGGACATGAAGGGTATGATTTTGACACGGGTCGGGATTTCCCCAGCACAAAACCGGCCATCTATCCCGTCGCTGATGGCACAGTTACAGAGGTTTTTGGCCCTTGTGGGCAGGTGGAAATTAAACACGGGGGCAAAGGTGTGGTCACTGTTTATATGCATATGGAGGATATCCAGGTCTCCGTAGATGACCCTGTGTCGACGGATACGGTCCTTGGGTATACCGGCAATGTTGCTGATGGGAAGAATTGTAAAAGCACGGGCGCGCACCTTCACTTCCATGCCTATGCGGAAGGGAACTCGATTGCCTTTATTGACCCTTATGGCTGGTGGGATGTAGAGGGGGATTCTGATCCACTGGAAACGTACACGGGCGATGAGAAAAGTGGGAGTGCGTGGCTGTGGAAGGGAGACGAGGCGGGAGATGGGTATCTGATTGTGGACAACAGCGAATCGCAGGCTCAACTTTTCCACCTCCCCAATGATCGCGAGGACGGTCAAACGTGGTGGTATGATGCCAACGGATACCGGGATGGATCCTGGTGGACATATAGTGTTAAAAATGAAAAGAAAGCCACCAATTGGGCGATCTGGGGTACCGATATCGGGCAGTCAGGTACCTATTGTGTCTCTGCTTACTGGCCGCGTTATGATGAAAACACAACCTCAGCCCGCTATCGGATCTTCGGTGCCGGTCAGGGGCTGATAGACACTGTCGTGGTGGATCAAAATGTGGAAGGGTCTGGCTGGGTCCCCCTAAGGGAGGTCGATTTAGAAACAGGGCCCGCCGTGGTCATCTTGACTGATTTCGTTGGTTCCAATGGAGCTGCCGGTAGGAAGGTGTATTTTGATGCCGTGAAATGGGAAGAGGGACCATGCGTTTCACCCAGTCCAACCACGCCTCCCGGACCTACAACAACGCCCACCCCGCCGCCCGGGTCTTCGACCATCAAAGTTCAAGTCAACCAAGGCACGGAGGACGCAGGGGTCGAACCCGGTGGGTGTGTTTACAGTACGACTTACAATGAAATTTACATCGGTGAATGCGACAACGGCACGTTGATCACCAGCGGGTTCCGATTTGGTGACGTTCCCATCCCGCAGGGGGCGAAAATCCTGGAGGCGTACCTTGAGTTCACCGTGGATGGATTCTATGATGTCCCCCTTTTGGTCCGCATCAGCGGGCAGGACAGCGGGGATGCCCAGCCGTTCAGCGGCACAGACCAGCCCTCGGACAGGCCACAGACGGCTGCCTCAGCGGCCTGGGATATCCCGTCCTCTGAGGTATGGAATCTGGGAGATATCCATCAATCGCCTGAATTGAAAGATGTCGTTCAGGAGATCGTTTCCAGGCCGGATTGGGATGCTTATCAGGGAATGGCATTCATCCTGGATACCCTGAGTTCTGCTCCCAGACGTCACCGACGGGTGATCGGCTATGAGCGGCCCGACTGGTATCCCGGGACCGAACACGCTGCCCGGCTGGTGGTGACCTTCAGGGGCACCATCCCACCCACACCGCCACCATCCCCGACGTCGCCTCCGCCCACCCCCACGCCATCCCCGACGCCGACACCGACCCCGAAACCGATCTGCCCCATCGAGGGATTGTTGGACTTTCTGAGCTCGAGCTCCGTTTCTTTGTCTGGGGCGGAAGCTCCCCGAGCCACCGGCACGCCGCAGGTTTCATCGCTTTCGGTTGCCAAACGTCTGACCCAAGCGGTTGACATGATCGAATTTGCGCCGCTGCTGCACCAATTGCGAGATGAGATCTTGGCGCAGACCGAAGAGGGACAGCGCTATATCGCCCTCTTTGAAGAGCACATGACGGACATTTCGCTCATCCTCTTCCCGGACCAGGTGCTCTACCAGCAGGGGTACGATGTCCTGAAATCTTGGGAATCCAACCTGCAGGCCTTTGTGGATGGAAAAGGAGCCCAAGTCACCATATCCGAGGATCAGGTCTCCCAGGTGCTGGATTTCCTGGATGCGCTGTCAGAAGAGGCCAACCCGGAACTCCAGGAAGTGATCCGTAACGAGAGGGAACGTCGACCCTTGGAAGGGCTGATTGGCTTATCCATGGACGAGGCCTGGAATTTCGTCAACGGATATGAGTTGACCTGGCTGTCACCTGTGGTGAAAAAGGATCCTTATCACACTGTTCCCGGCAGCACGATCCCAGTTCAATTCAGCATAGAAACGCAGGAAGGTGAATTCGTCGAAGATGACTCGGTCTCCCTTCAGGTGGTCAATCAAGCCGGTGAGGTGGTCTCTGGTCCCCATCATGTTGGGAGAAATCCAGCAAAGGGGATCACGATTCAGGGTAAAAAGTATCATCTGAATGTACAGACCAGAGGCTTGGAACCGGGATTGTACAGGGTGGAGGTGTACTATAACGCCGTGGATCCCGAGGAACCGGCAGCTTGGAACCTTTTGTTGAAGGAAAAATAAATGTAGTCAGTTCGTGATCTGAGTCCAACCGCATGAAAGGGGGATGCTCACCAAGGTCTCCCTTTCCGGGTGGTAGGCTCTGAGATGTTTCGCTGTGAAGACATATAAGGGGGTATCATTCAGGCAACTGGGGAAGGTCCATGGATGGAATCCAGGGACGAGGGAAAATCACGTCCAAATCCATTCATCATTTCAAAACTGGTCTTTGGGTAAATCCGGGGGACAGGGATGTTGCATGGACTGTGCCGCAGCAGTGGACTTTCTATATTTAAGCCATGAAGGGTGAAGATATGAATCTGGCAGCGACGGTCCCCATGATGACCAGCACCGAACGCCCATCGACAATCAAAGTGGGCTCGGAAGCAAGTAGAACCCTTACTGAATCAGATTACCTATCCCTGTTTTTTCTTTTTGGTCAGGAAGAACACGAACCCGGCGAAAATGAGGGCCACGACGATTGCGCCGCCCGCCAGGGCTAATAGGGCCAGGACCAAATTGCGTGTGATAAATGGAGACGGGCCTTCTGCGGTTATTTCTTGTATTGCCTCTTCTTCCTCCATTGGGGCGTTTAATAAAGGGGCGACATGTTGAGCGAGGACGTTTCCTGAGAGATCTGTCAGGATAACCTCCACATAAAGCGTTTCCGGTTCATCAGCAATTCCGCTCCAGTCCATGGAGAAGGATCCCTCCCCTGAAAAATCTGAGAGGTGCCGAATAGGTAAACCGTCGACAAGGGCATTCGAGCCGTAGCACTTTATAACTGCATCTATGAAGAGATCTTGCGGATGTCCATCATTTTGAATCCACCCTTCAACGGTTACCTCACCACCGTCATCGACCTCTGCTTGGAGATGTTGTATTTTGACCTCAGATTGGACATAATCAATCGCAAACTGGTATGTTTTGAAAAACAAGGCATCCTTACTTTCCGGTTTGTAACGAAAGGGATAGAGGTTGATCTGGAGGGTTGCGCTCTCATCATAATTCTGCCATACCTGCCAAGTGAAGTCATCTTCGGGATACCAACCTGGGAGCATTTCGATGGGTAACTCGGGTTGATCTTCCAGAATGATAACAGGCAGATTCAAGCCTGGGTGTTTCTCGGGTTCGGACCTTTCGAGCAATCTAACATTTTGAACCCGGTAACCCGGCGGATAATCTTGGGAAACACTATAATATGGAATCTGGGGACGGCCCTGTTCAATCAGAAGCTGGTCACCCCCTGGGATCTCAACGATGTCCGCATCTCCCTTTTGGGATATGACGATGTCCGGCACCGTAACATCAAGTCTGGCTGGTGGCTCATCTACCGCTGTGGCGCCCACCAACATGAGCGCGAATAGGATTATAGAATATACATGTGCGCGCTTCATCTTCGTTCACCTCCCTCCAAATGTGGGGTCGCCATATAAGTTATATTCATAACAGACAAAACGCCAAGTTTCTGTAGTTCGTACAAGTTCGCGTTTGACAAGTGTCAACGCTTCTCCAACCGTTGGCGAACCATCCAAGAATTTTTCGAAGAACTCCTTGCCAATGAGATGGCCGCTGGGTGACTTCTCTGTTGCACCGATGTAAACAGCCGCCTGGCGTGTCAGCATTGCGCGAGAAATCGCGTTATCCCCGCGATAATTGCCTGTTAAACATGAGGATGCAAAAATCACCGGTGAACTCCTTCTAAAATTGAGAGGCGTGATCCCAGGTTCATCCGGACCGCCAAGGTACATCTCTGTTGCTGAGCCGCATTCACCGGAAACGAAATTGTCAAGCGCCCAGCCCCAACTGCTTGGATTTCCGTGCCCACCCCAATAAATTAAATCTACATCCACGGCGCCTGCTTTGATCAAGGAGCTTGACGCGTTTGCAGCCTCGCATTCACTGCTGTACGAGGTGTGGTAGACTCCAGGGATACCCCTGCGATCTTCCTCGACCTGCTCCGCCTCGGATTTGCTGATCAATGCTTCTAGATCAGAAAGAGCGGTGGGGGGGTGTGTCTTCGGGCACGGTGTGCCATCTATTTCATGACCAGGTATGCCGGTGCATTCGTAATCACCGCGAATTACTAATGCTTCCCGCAGCAATTGCGTCAAGGTCGTATAGTATTCTGTATGAACGAAATCCACTTCTATTCCATGGCTTTCCATGTTAGCAGCGATCATGTTGGCGCGGTCGATAAACCCTTCCCATGTATCTTCATGTCCGCTGACGAGAAGAGCGTGAGACCGGTCGAATGATTTTCTACCCAATTCAACCCCTACTGAGGCGTGTAATGCTTCTATTAGTTCTCTAGGGTTTCTTCCCAGGATCCTTCCCACCCTTAATTCCGGCCAACCGTCTTCGTTCCAAATATCTGTGTAGGGGTAATCTGTGTCGCGTACCGAGGTATAGACCGTGTCCCCCATTTTCACATGGAAGCCGGAAATATCGAAGGAGGGGAGGATGTTGGTTTCGCCCACCAACAGTACATAACCTCCATGGAAGAACGATTCATCCATCCTGTTTGCCCAATCCCCGCTGTAGCCCATGCCGGTATATCCGATGTTATCTTTTAAAGTCCTCCCACTATTCCATTCCTCGCCCGGTCGTCGGTACCCCAAAACGGCATGCTTATTGATGGCGAACGAAGCTAACGTGCTGAGTAATGCATTTGCGTCATCATCGTAGTAGTGAAAAAGACGTTCTGGATCAGTGATTGTGATGAACTTGACCGATTTGAAGGCTTCTCCGATCTCTTCCGGGAGTAAAGGCAGTGGATAAGAAGTATAGTCTCCAGGGATATAAGGGTCAGTGAATTCCAAACTGTTTTCGTGGTCCTCTGCATCCCTGAATGTGATCCGGGTTGTCCTGCCAATGGTGTAATCATTATCCATTGGATCTAGAAGAACTGGCACCAAGTCGTAAGAAATTGTCACCGAATCTCCTGCCGGGATCACCTCGTAAAACTGCGAAACCGTGACCGCGCTGTATTCATACGAGTAGGAGCTTTGGATCATACCTCTTGCAGACTGGTAATCCTTACTGATGTCTTCAATGAGTACGTTATGAGCGTCCTGCATTTCGCTGGATCCTATGTTGCGGACCGTTAAATCGACATGGAAGTAGTGCCCTTCATTTGTGACATTCCGTTCGATCCCGAAAGTCGGTTGTGGTACTTCACCTTTCGTTACTTGAATTCCGGCATGACCGGCATTATCGAATCTGTCCCAAGCTTGGACTTCCAATACAATCGTTTCGCCTTCGTCATATTCTCGCGTATCCCACAGGTAACGCAAGGTCATATCACCGTCTGATTCAGGTGGAATGTCGGGCGGAGTATCTTCGGAGAAAGGATTAAAGTACCTCAAATGCCGAACTTCTTCCTCGTTGATTTTGAGGATAGCTTTGTTGATCTGAAGATTGTTCTCGTGAGTGATGTGGGCTCGAATTTCCACTACACCTGATACCTCTTCTCTTGAAGAGGGATTCTGAATCGTCACTTGTACAGGGGAGAGTTCTACAGCGAGACGGTTTTCAATAGGGATCAGCCGTTTTAGTTCACGAACATTTCCTGAGTTGTCGATGACTTGAACGGTGATGTCGTGGTCGCCCTCATCCAGCAGTGTGGTGTCTAGATGCCATTCGAAAGGGGATGAGAAGTCGGTCCAATGTGGAGTGTCATCTATCAAAAAGATCACCCTGTCCACGCCGATGTTGTCCACCGCGTCGACTTTGAGCTGGGCTTTTCCGGACAGCGTATCCGGTGCAAGCAGCTCCATGCTGGGGCTTTCATCATCCCCCAGGGGTGCGGTCAGAAAATGGAGTTGTCGGCTTGTGACGCTATTGCCCGCAGGGTCTAGAGCCTGAACCACATATTGGTAGGGTGTTGCAGAGCGCAGGTTGGTGAGGGTAAGACAGTGCTCCTTCACCAGGGCTTCATCCTCGAGGGAAAAGCCGGGTGTCCCTGCTTGGAAATCGTAGCGTACCCTGCCTGTCGTGGGTTCGTCCGTCGTCCAGCAGATGCGGGTAGAATCCTGGGTCTGTTGATCTGCAGCAGGGCCTGAGATAAAAGTTGGAGGGGTCTCGTCAAGAGGGGTGGGTTCAGTGGTCGGAGGGGGTGGAGGCGTTACCGTTTCGGTAGGGCTGGGGATGGGAGTCTGGGTAGGGGTTTTGGTAGGCGGAGGTTGGGTCGGCGTTGGCTCCGGGGTGGCCGTGGGCTGGCGTTCGATGTGGGGGTCGACCCACACCGCCCAATCCTGTCCTGAACTGCCATGCGCATCGGCGTACAAGTAAAGGATGCCGTCATACCCGGCGTATTTGCTCAGGTCTACATTGATGGTTCTCAACTTTCCATCGTGCCGATCTACCACCTCAGCCAGTTTCGTTTTTATCTCACTCTTTCCGGGATACACATCGTAGAGTAATGAAAATCTCACCTCTCCAGCGGCTGCGCCTTTCAAGAATCCCACTTTGGCGACGAAACGATCCCCCTTCTGGATGTCGATCCCAAAATCAGCTAAGCGGAACGCGCCGTAGATGTAACCATCGGTCATCCAGCGGGGATGGGTCTCGAAGCTTTTTTGGGCGGGTTGATCGTTCTCCAGCGTATAGTTGGGTCCCAGCGGGATCACGAAACCGCGGTTGTCGGCCTTATCGCCCGGGCAGGGAAGCTCCTCTTCCTGCTGCTGCGGACCGCCGCTGTACCAGGTGGCCTGGCAGCAGTGATCGTAGAAGCTGAAGACATTCGTATTGGCAGGAGCAGGTGCTTTTTGCATCCCCCATTCGTTGATGGGGGGCGAGACGATCAGCGACGTCAGGATGAAGAGCGCCAATGGGAAGGATCTCATGAACCGGTACATGGTAAGTCCTCCTTCCAAGCGATGCCATTGGCTACAGAAGGTCGGGTGGTGTCATTTGGTTTTGGAGCGTTATGGTAAAAGCGATGTGCGATGTGGGGGTGGACTCTCTGCAGTCCGGAACGCGTTGAGATGGGTGTTTCTTATTTCCATGTTTGATTATAACGCTGGATTAAATGGGTGTCAATTAAATTACGTTTTCATGCACGGGCTGGGATTTGGCTGGTAAGTCGTTAGAATCCCCATCAGAACGAAGTGAGCATCAAGGGTTTTCTTGTGGAATGCGCCTCACGATCCAGAGGATCGCCAAGCTGTTAATGAAGGAGCCCTCTCTTATGTGGAACCGTAAAAGGTGGTTTTTGATGGGGAGAAAGATCCTGGAAATCCGTCGTTTTTTCATTTGGTTTGATAGCATATATTTAACGGAGCTGCTTAACTATTGACATGGAAGGGGGGGTTTTGTACACTGGGAGTAGACGAGGGGTGATTTGGAGAGAGGGGGGAGGGGGAATGGGAGGATGGGGGAGATGGTCACGAAGCGGGGAAAGCAGCAACGATCTGTGGGAAAAGCGCCCACCACCACACCTGACTGGCAGGCAGCGGTTCGCAGGCGCACCCGTTTTTATGCCTTGGTCGCGGTCCTGCTGGCAGTCCTTTTTGGGATCCTTGTCTACCAATTCTTTTCCCGCCAGCAGCGCTATGCGCCCGGCGATTTGACCCCGGCGGTCTTTACCCTTCAAGATGTGGAGATCGGGACCGCACTGACCCCAGAGATGCTTGACATCCGGGAGGTGAGTGCCCAGGCAATCCCCGAGTCACACTTCAGGTATGTTGAGCAAGCGATCGGTCAGGTCACACTGTACCCCTTGGTCAAAGGGGAAGTCGTTATACCGGAGAAGCTGTCGGGGAAGAAAGGAGGGGCAGTTGCCCAGCGCTGTCCATCCGGCACTTGGTGTGTGAGTGTGCCGGTGGCGTGGTTTATCGCTGCTCCCCCTGATTTGTCAGAAGGGGACCGGCTGGAGATCGCTTCCGTTTTACCCGGGGAGAGCATTGAAAAGGCTGGGTTTATCGCCACTGAGGTCCAGGTGGTGGCATTACCTGGCGATGAGGAACCGCCCGCCTATGTCTTAGCCGTCGATGATCAAGAAGCGTTGTCCTTGCTCTATGCCCGGGCCAACAAGTTCCAGATGTTTGTGTTGCTTCGACCTGGAGGAGGATAGGCGATGGGGCGCGTGATCGGTGTCTTTTCCGCCAAAGGTGGCGTGGGAAAAAGTTTACTCGCTACCAACTTGGGGGTGTCCGTGGGTGTGGGTCATAAATGACGTACGGTTGTGATTGATCTCAATCCCGGATTGGGGACCGCGGATTTACTCCTTGACCTTGAACCGGAACGTTCCTGGGCTGATCTTTTGCCCGTTGTGGACGAGTTGACAGCCCAACATCTCCGGCTGGCGGTGACAGGATATGGACAAAGCTTGGATTTTCTCGCCTGTCCCTCGTCATTGGGGGAAGGTTGGATGATAGAAAAGGAAGATGTCAAGTCAATCCTGGCCGCCTTTCGGGAAGAATATGAGGTGGTTCTCCTGGATACTTTCCCCGGTGGTGGAGAAATGAACAGGGCAGCTTACGTCCTCTCCAATATACGCTTGGTTGTCCTCACCCCGGATGCCCCTGCGCTGCAGGCGACAAGGCGTTTTTTGGCGGCTATGCCCAAAAACGAGAAGATGACTGCTTTGGTGATCAACCAACACAGCCCTGGAGCGGCGCTTCGGCCGCGAGAAATCGCGGATCATCTGCAGGAGAGGCTGCTTGGTACACTGCCTGTGGATCCCAGCGGAATCTGGTCTAATGTCAGTTACGGGCAGCCTTGTGTATCACAAAAGAACAGCACCTGGGGGAAATCCGTACGGCAGTTGTCCATTATTTTAATGAGCTATATGGACCAATGATCGACGGACCATAACGTTTCAGGGAGGGATGAGGGGGCGGATGTGATTGAAAGCCATCAGGCAGGCCTTGAAGACCGGTTGCATCGTTTAGCCAGCGAATTCATCCGATCGCGCTCGGAAAGTGATCAGGAACGTCTCGCGTTGGTGCAGGACCGAGAATCCCTCTCAGAGATCGTCGCAAAGCTGCTCCAGGGAGAGGAAGAGATCCTTCCCCGGGAGGTGGAGAAGCAGTTGGTGGAGGCGGTCGTCAACCGCATTGTCGGCTTTGGACCCATCGAACCCTATTTGCATGACCCGCAGGTGACGGAGATCATGGTCAACGCGCCGGACGAGATATTTATCGAGAAAAACGGGCAGTTAGAACCTGTTCAGGCTTCCTTCCGGGATGAAGAACATATCCTTAACGTCATCGACCGCATTGTGGCTCCCTTGGGGCGGCGTGTGGATGAGTCTGTGCCCTTTGTGGACGCCAGGCTGCCGGATGGGTCGCGGGTCAACGCCATTATCCCCCCACTGGCTTTAAACTCACCGGCCTTGACCATCCGCCGTTTTTCCGCTGCGCCGTTCACTTTGGCCCGTTTGGTCGATCTGGATACCCTGACGGTTCGCATGGCTCAATTCCTCCAGGCCTGTGTCTGGGCCCGGATTAATATCATCATCTCGGGCGGGACAGGATCCGGAAAGACATCCACGTTGAAGCCCTCGCTCGCTGTATCCCGGAAGGTGAGCGTCTTGTCACCATCGAAGACACTGCTGAACTGCAGTTGATGGCGGATCATTTGGTCTCCCTGGAATCTCGACCTCCCAATATTGAAGGCAAAGGGGAGGTCACCATTCGCACCCTGGTCCGGAATGCCTTGCGCATGCGCCCCGACCGGATCATCGTGGGAGAGGTCCGGGGTCCGGAGGCGTTTGACATGCTGCAAGCCATGAATACCGGGCATCCCGGTTCTCTGACTACGGTTCACGCCAACTCACCTGCCGATGCGATCCGGCGGATCGAATCCATGGTCTTGATGGCAGGATTGGAACTGCCACAGCCCGCTATACGGGAGCAAATCGCCAGTGCGGTGGATTTGATCCTCCAACAGGAGCGGCTTCCCGGCGGAAAACGAAAAGTGGTCTCCGTCGCTGAGGTTCTCTCCTCCCAGGAGGAGGGATGGGAGAGCCTTCAGGTCAACACAGAAGAGATCTTCACTTTTGAACGGCAGGGCCTGGACGATCAAGGTCGCATGACAGGGAGGTTTCTCAATACCGGATATCAACCTCAATGCCTGGAGAGGATCGAGCGCAGCGGTTACGTTCTGGGGTATCCATTGGAGATGTGAATGCCTTTTCACGGTTTCGGGGTCCTTGGCTACGGATTGGTTTTGATCGCCGCTTGGCTGGGCAGGAGGTCGCTCTATGCCTTTGTACCGGCCCATCTGACGGTGCTGATCGGGATCAGTGGCGGTTTTCTCCTTTTCATGCTGGCTCTGCCGGTCATTGAGATCGCTCGAAGACATGAGTTACGTCAATCCTGGCGAAGACGATTGGAGAAACGGGAGGGCCTTCCTCGCCCACCCTCTTGGACGCGTTCCTTACTGAAGATCACTCAGCCTGTGAACCGTTTTCTTACCCCCTTTTTTGGAAGGGGACTTGGTTTGATGCTGCTTGGTTTGTGGAAAGACGCCGGGTTTGGATCACAGCCTTTCTCTTTGATCCTTTCTATAGGGAGCGTTATAGGAGGGGGTGGTTTGATTGGCTACCTCTTTACCCGACGCGTATTATTAAGCGGGTTCGCCGGATTTCTGCTTTTGATCGGATTAATCGTTCTGACTTATACGAGAGCCAGAATGCAGCGCCGCCAATTCCAGGATCAATTCCCAGGTGTTTTGGATCGGCTGGCTGATTCCCTCCAGGCTGGATTTTCCCTTCCTCAGGCCATATCATTCGTCATCCCCAATCTCCCCCCTCCTAGTTCTACTGAAATGGAGCTGATCTCCAATCAAATCCAGATGGGATTTACAGCGGACCAGGCCCTGCGTGACTTGTACCAGCGGCGCACAAATGAAGATGTCAGGTTGTTGGTGGAGGGCTTGACCTTGCAGCGGCAAGTAGGTGGGAATATGGCAGCTATGATGCGCGACATGGCGGAGGTGGTCCGGAAGCGGGTTGAACTGGAAAACGAGGTCCGGACCATGACGGCTCAGGGTCGCCTTTCCGCAGTGGTCATCGCCCTTTTGGTGCCGGTTTCTTTGGGATTGTTGTCAATGTTTCCGGGCTATGTGGATGTCTTGTTCAAAACCACGATAGGCAACCTGATCTTGATCGCTGCCGGAATTTTGGAATCAATCGGTGCGGTTATCGTCGCCCGTCTGATCCGAATTGAGGTGTGATGATGGTCATCCTTTATTTGATCGCCATCGTTTTTAGCGCTTTGATATGTATCGTGCTCCTTTTTTTGAATACCTTGTTCGATCACCGGGCGAAAATCAGGGTCCGAAAGCGTTTTCATTTCGAAACAAAGCCAGATCGGTTCTCTTGGGAAGAAAAAATTGTCTCCCTTTTAGAAGCGGTCAAGGCCCCGGATTTTTTCGATCGTCTGGTGAATAAGGAGATGGTAGTTCATTCGGGGATCCGTTTAAACGTGGAGCAGTATAAATCTTTGTGGTGGATCCTGATTTTAATGGGTACTTTGCTGGGGATGATGAGTGTTTTTTGGGGAGGGAGGGGCATTGGTCGGGGGATTTTGGGATTGGTTTTGATCCTTTTCCCTTCGCTGGGTCCTTATCTGGTTCTGAAATGGCGCATACGAGAACGTGAGCGGGAAGTGACCCGGACGTTGCCGGATTTTTTGGATATGCTTACCTTTACCGTAGAAGCGGGTTTGGGTTTTATACCCGCTTTAAAGAGGGTCAGTAGGGGATACTCGGGCGTATTAGGAGAAGAGCTGCAGCATGTCTTGGTGCAGATCGAGCTGGGTTTTCCGCGGCGTGAGGCCTTGGAGGCGTTGGTGCGCAGGCTCCCTTCATCCGATGTGGAACATTTTGTGGAAGCGATTAATTTATCGGAGCAGTTGGGGACATCGCTGGCGAGGACGCTCCGGATCCAGGCGAATCTAATGCGCACCCGCAGGCGCCAGCGCGCAGAGGTCAAAGCCCAGACAGCGCCCATTCGCATCGTCCCGGCTTTGGTCTTCTTCTTTTTACCGAGTTTGCTGCTGGTTTACCTGGCTCCTCCAATCATTAATTTCCTTTTCCGGCGTTGAGGGATGTAATGTTGAGATGAAGAGAAAGAATGAGAGACCCAATCGATGCCTTTCTGGACAAACGTTGGTGGAGTTTGCTTTCGTGCTGCCCATTCTATTGTTGCTGATGGTGGCGTTGATTGATTTTGGCATCCTTTTCTATACCCAAATGTCGGTCGTCAACGCGGCTTGGGAGGGAGCGCGGGCTGGGGCGACGATCGTCGATCCCAGCCGTGGTGATCAAGAGATCATCGGGGCAATTCATGATGCCGCATATGGATTGGATCCGGACCAGTTGGTGATTGACATTGACCCGGAGCAGGACGAACCTCCCCGCAATCAGCCTTTTCCAGCACCTCGAGGGCAGCCACTTACTGTGACGGTGCAGTATCACGCAAAGCTCTCCTTTCCCAATATGGTTGTCCCTCTTACAGGAAGAGCTGTGACCAGGATGGAATATCAGAATGAGGATGGGAAATGAAAGAGCGCAGATTGTGATCATCGTGGCTGTGGTTCTGATGATCACGCTCCTTTTTTTAGCTGTGATCATCGATGGAGCCCGGCTAATGATGGAAAAGCAGGAGTTGAACAGGGTTGCGGATGCGGCGGGAAAGGCTGGATTGATTGTTGTGGGTGATCAGATGGTGACCCAGGTCGTCCAGGTCCAAACGGCGACAGCAAAGGTATCCTGTACGCCGACGCCAACGAACAGCACACCGGGACCAACGTGTACCCCCACCGAGCCCGGGGATGGATTTTACAGGTGGCTGGATGATGATCACAGAGCGACGTTGGTAGCGCCACCCATGCAAACCTTGGTAACCACCCATTCTATCGGCTGCGCTGAAGAGAATGGGCGAAGCCTTTCCCACCCAGCGGTGATTGCCATTGATGTGGACTATCCTTACCAATATCATCCTGAGGATCAACACTTGCAGATTTATGTGCGGATTAAACGGAAGGTCACCGTGATGTTTGGGTCCATCTTGGGGATCCCAGAAGGAGAACTGTCTGGAGACGCAAAACAAAGCATTCCCCAGAGATAAAGTCCGTTTGTTGGCTTTTCTGATCCGTATTGCTCCACACCTGGGGATGGCCGGGGTGACCTCCGGTCTGGGTTATTATTTGGGCCGTTGGGTTCCTGGTGCAGGAAGGGTATATCTAATGGGTGTGACCTGGGGGTTGTTGATTGGTCTTTACATATTGGAAGAGGAACCAGGGTGGAATGTGGCTTTATTGCTGGGATTCGCGTTGGCAGCAGGGGCGCTGTTAGAGGGGGTGAATGTCGAAGTCGTTCATGGGAAGGTTTGGCGTACGCTGGTTTTCTGCTTGGGCCTGTCTTTTGTTGGAGGTGCATTTTCGGGTCCAATCGCCCGCCGAGCGGGGATCTACCTTTTTCCTTTGGCGATCCTCTATCTTTTGGGGTGGGTGTTGTTGACGATCTTCCCCCTCCCTGGGCCATGGATGTCTTGGTGGGCGCTTCTGGGACTGCTCCTTTTTCTCCTTATTGGGGTCTCAACCATCAGCGGGGGGAAAATTGCGGGCGGTGAGGGCAGCCCTATATCGCCAGCCAGCGATCTCTTCGTGGTCGGGTTCAACCTCTTTTGGCTGGCGGCGGTGTTTTGGGGAACATTGGCTTGAACATCTTAAGTACGACTCCTAGATCGTGTCCACGATCTTGAGATTCAGATGGGCTCCGGGGTAAAATGGGGGTTGTAATCCCTGGCGGTCTTATGAAGAAAACGCTGAAGCTGATCGGGAGGATTCTTTTAGGCGGCCTGATCCTGTTGGTAGCCTTCGTGTTCTTCCTGGAAATTGGGACCCGGCGCTATGTCAAGAACAGGGTCCCCCTGGGGACCATCGAGTTCGTGGTCTGTGATGAGTCCAAATATCCGATAGACGAAGAGAAAATCCGAGTCCTGGACGGGCTGGTCCAGGCCAGAAAAGAGGGGCATGAGATCACCCGGGAGGACCTGGATGCGGCCATGATCGTGGTCCGGGAAGAGGATATGACCCGGATCAACGGGGTGTACTGCAACGGGCTGATCTACGTCAGCGAGGCGCTTCCGGAGAGGGCCATGTACTACGTGGCCCGCCACGAGCTGGAGCACGTCTTCCAGCACAAGGGGGTCACCAGAGTATGCGAGAATGACGAGTACTGCGCGAATTGGATCGCCGGGTCAGAGTACCCATTGGGATTGCTGCAAACCATCGTTTCCTCCCTGGTCCGGGCCTACCGCCTTTACCCCTCGGTGTGGGCTTTCCTGTACGGCTCATGGCGGATTTTCAAAGTTTACTTCCTCGGGGTAGGTGGATAATGGGATACCTCAACCTTAGCATTCCTCTCAGCCCATAGGTAGTTAGAAAGCTTTGATCGAACTCCCTCCGGTTTCTATGGGAAACCTTATCCTGAATCCAGTTTAAAATTTTAAGGATAATTTGCGATAGATTCTGTGTCTTTTTCCTTGTCAAAGGGCATAGGCTCTGTACAAAGCGCATGAAGCTGTGTTATAAAAAGGGTATCCGGATTGAATGAAGCATTGAGGAACGGAGGATGGCAGGGATCAGGCAGGGCGGCATCAAATTCTGGCATGTGATGGTCGTCACCGGGCTGGTGCTGATCGTCACCGGACTGGTGCTCATCCTCGTCCCGGATGGGCCTGGGGAATCGGGGACGATCACCATCGAGATTTTCGGCGCCAGTTTTGAAGGCAGCGAAATGGGCCTCGCCCTGATGGTCCTGGCCATCGCCTGTTTCCTGATCGGGCAAAAAGATCGCGCTGACACCCAGAAATATCAATCCATGCGCAAGGACCTCCAGAAAACGAGTAAAATCACCGCCAAACTGGTGGCCGACAATGTGGAGCAGTCACTCCGGCAGGTGCCCGGGGATGCCCAGGAGTGGTTGAAAGAACGAGCGCTGGATTGGGACGACTATCAGGAAGAGCTGCAGACGATCCGGAATTGGGAGGAGGAGACGTTCGAGGAGGAGCATGCCATCCGGCATGCCGAGCGGGGAATAGAGTTGTTGGAGGCCCTGGAGCGCGAGGGGTATTCCTTCAAGCAGAAGTAAATACCGGCACGAATAAAGACCTGGAAAGGTGATCGCCAGCAAGACCGGGAGGAGGATACGGGTCCCGGTTTAAGGGTGTACTGCCTTGTCTTGAGAAGGTAGGAGCCTTAAAAGACACAGGTGAGCGTGGAGGGAATCGAACCCCCAACCAATGGCTTAAAAGGCCACTGCTCTGCCATTGAGCTACACGCCCACTTGCTGGGAGATTTTATCATGCCCGATGGAGCGCGTCAACTCGGTCCAGGGGAGTGGCAGCTGTGGGCTTGGAATCATTGGGGAAGGAGTCAGGGAAAGAATTCAGGATGGTCATCGCTTCTGAATTCCCCTGGAGTCTTTCAAAATCTCCCAAGGCTGAGGAGGATGCGGAGGGGCGAAGATGACACACATAGACAGGGGTGCGCAGGTGAAAAACACCCATATATAGGGGTGTTTATGGAATATTGGCATAAATCTTGCACCGGATGGAGTAGCGGCACGCCCGTCAGGGAAGGATTGGAAAGGAAGAGGATCGAGGACGGATGTAGTAGGATATTGTCTTTCTTATAAAGCGACTGCTGTAGCATGGATCTACCCTGGATGGTCATGACGGCTTCCGGCAATGAGGCATAAGGTGTTTTTCAAGTGGAACAGGGAAGGGGTCAGATGAACAGAAAAACGAAGTTTTTGTGGTGTCCTGTGTGCATGGTTCACACCTATCACGCCAAGGGGGAACGGGGTTGGTGTTGTCTCAATGAAGATCACGAAAAGTTCCTGCAAATGAGAAGCGACCCTTGGATCGAAAAGTACCGGACTGAGCACGGGGTCCTGACCCCGACCCTTGAGAAGGGGGAGCGCTAAGGGGGGAAACGTCCTTTCACGCTGATGCAGGGGAGGGGGTATCCTATTCGGGGAAAGGAGTGGTCAACCGGCTTTATCTTACTTATATTTATTTACTGATCGGGAGAAAGGGACCCCTTTCTCCTGTTGTATTTGCAGGGGGAGAGGCCTAAATTCGATCCTGCCGGCCCTAAGACAGCGCGGGGGTACCCCTCCCCTGAGTCAATCCAGGTAGCTATCCCGGGGGTATACTCAATCCCAAATGTTTGGTTTGCAATATTCTTTTTCCCCCTCGAGGAGAACATACCAGACATCGTTTTCCCGGAAGGTGGTGTAGTTGCGCCACAGGTTTCGATTCTGGTTTAATAGTTTTTTCGCCCGGTACCGAGACCAAAGAAAACCCTGCCATGAGGCAGGTCGGTCCCGCAGCAGGGCTGCCCGGCAGGCGAGGGAAGCTCCCAGTTCATTCTGTTGTGATGGCGTCAGCCGGGGGCTGTCTGCAAGGCGTATCAGCTGGGGGACAGAGTCATTGGATAAGCCTGTCAGGTAATCGATATCGATGGGCTGTTCATCCGCAGCCCGGCTGACGTTTCGCCGGGTGATGAAGGCATCGACGTTGATCGCGTTCAGCGTGATCACGAAGCCGAGCACGGCGATGAGTCCGGCGGTGGTGAAGTACCGCCATTGATGGAGGATCTCCAGGACCAGGATGCTCAGGAAAAGGACCCCGATCCACAGGATGCAAACGTGGGCGTAGGTCCGCAGGCGAGTAAAACCGTAGGCCATTTCGTAGAGGCGCAGTCGTTGGAAGGAAGAGGCCAGGATGACGCCGACAAAGACGGTCAGGGAGATGGTCAAGCCGGTGAAAATCCTTTTGGACCGGCGGGTCTCCCGGCGGGTGATGGAACTCAGAAGCATGAAAAGCAGGAGGGAGATAAAGGCCGCTGCCAAGAGTTCGCCAAAACCGCGCCGGGCGTATTCCGCGTAGGTATAGCCCTGCAGGGAGATGTTTTTTTTCCCTCCGAAGAAGTATCGCAGCTGGATGGTGACGAAGGAGAAGAAGAGCAGGTTCACGCTGCCGAGGATGATCGTTGTCTCTGTGAAGCCGAGAAACCTGGGAGGCCATGTATCTCCTTTCCCGATCAGCGGTTCTTCTTCGCTTTTCAGCAGTGCATAGAGCATCAGTCCGGCGGTCAGGAAAGTCCAGATCATGATCAACACCAGACGGGCGATGTATTCGGGGAGCTTTTCGAGTTTCAGGTATTCGATCAGATCCTGAAGGCGGTCTGCAAAGATGGGATCTGCCGCAGCAAATAACGCAGCGAAGACAGCCAGAACGGGCAGGGCGAGCAGAACCCCTCTCAGGTAGGGGAGAGCGCGCTTCCAGAAAGAAGGTCTTGATTTTACCTCTCCCTCTTCTTCCTGTTCCTGCTTTTCCCCCTCGTTTTTTTCTGAAATGAGGTTGATGGGCAGGATCAATGCGTTGAGGAGGAGTTTAAACCCACCCACCAGGTAATCGACCAGGCTGAACCGGAACCAACGTCCGCTCCGGAAGCTGAGCAACAAAACCGCGCCGATTCCCAGGGACGTAAGGTGGTTGAGGGCGTGTGTGAACGGTTCTTGGCGGATAAAGGAGAGCAGAGAGAAGAGCAAGACCCCGCCTATCAGACCAAAGCTTAGAGCCGCAGGGCGTTGTTTCTCCCTTTGCGCCAGAAAGAGGAGGGCTCCGACGGCGAGGAGGATATGGATGGCAAAGGACACCCCGAGCGGTTTTTGCCAGTAGAGTAAATCAAATCCCCAGCCCACAACGAGGGCGGTTAGCCAGAGAGCTTGTTTATCTTTAACCATGGCGGAACTCCTTTGCTATCCTTTTTTGTGGGTGGACCAGGGCTCTTGTTGGAAATATGAAGGGGAGATGAACTATGTGAGATAGGCAAGGCATGCCTTTGGTGATTGATATTTGTTATAAATGGACCCGGGCAGCGCGGTTTCAGTTCCCCTTCATTCTAGCATGGTCTGGAGGAAAAGCATTGTTGAAAAGAGAAGATGGAGAGGCTTTTGATCGCTCCTGATAGCAAATGAGAGCTTTCAGCGTCTTTTGGCATCCTGACTGTGGTGGGATGTTTGACGCGCTATGGCCATCCCGGGGAGTCCAGGCTTTGCATACTGGAGAGAGTAGACTTTGTCAGCGGATTTCCAGGCCCAGATCGCTATAATGGGGGTTATTAATGGTTTCTATCCCTTTCCGCTTGGTCCACAGCGGGTGGCTTGACCAGAGTAGCATTTAGGGGGACCGCAAAATGCAAGGGGGGAACCAGTCGCGCTCTTAACGGGCTGGCTTTGATCTTTAAAAGGGCCACGGTTCGGGCTGAGTTGAAAGGGGGGCACCCTTCTCATGACACTGCAACGAGAAAGGCGCGGGGATCAGAATCTGGCGACCAGAGAGATGATCATGGACAGCACGATTAAAATCCCGATCACTGCCATGATGATTTGCTGTATGTTCGGTCGTCTTTTGCGTGACATGGTGCTCCTTCTGTTTGCATTCGATATGCTTGTTTGTTGGCGATCACGGACACATTTTAGCATGAGAGGGCTTTTAGCCCAAGTGTTCTTTAATGGTTTGGGCCAGTTTGGCGTGGATCTTGGGAGTGGAGGCGATCTCCTCCAGGGAGGCCTGGCGGATGTTCTGGATGGTGTGAAACTTATTGAGCAGCGCCCGCCGGCGGGCGGGCCCCACCCCGGGGATTTTTTCCAGGCTGGACTGCAGACCCTGGCGGCTGCGGCGTTTGCGGTGGGAGGTGATGGCGAATCGGTGGGCCTCATCCCGCACTCTCTGCAATAGATGCAGCCCATCGGAATCCCGGTCAAAACGCACTGGGCGGGATTGGCCGGGCAGATAGACTTCTTCATATTGTTTTGCCAATCCGGCTACGGCGAAGGCGTCCTGGAGGTCAAAGGTTTCGATGACCGCCAAAGCCCGGTTGAGCTGGCCTTTCCCGCCGTCCACCAGCAGCAGATCGGGCAGGGCAGAGAAGGAGGGATCCGGGTTATATCCGGGCTGTCCCTTGCCTTCCTGCAGGGCCTGCCAGCGTCGAAAACGGCGGTTCAGGATCTCTTCCATACTGGCATAATCATCGGGACCGCTCACCGTGCGGATGTTGAATTTACGGTAATGCCTTTTTTGAGGATTCCCGTCCTCAAAGACGACCATGCTGCCCACCTGGGCGGCCCCTTGCGTGTTGGAAATGTCGTAACACTCGATCCGCGCCGGGGGCGCTTGAAGGTCGAAATAGGTCTGCAGATCATCCAAAGCCTGCTCGCTTCGCTCCCGGACCGCTTTCTCCTGGTTGGTGTGGGCGGCCAGCATCTCAGCGGCGTTCTCCGCTGCCATCTCGATCAGATCTTCTTCTTCCTTGCTGCGTGGGATGCGCAGCTTGACTTTTTCCCCCCCGCGCTGGCTGTGGAGCCATTTTTGGATGATGCGCGCTTCTTCCACCTCCCGGGGAAGGAGGATCTGGGGCGGAATAGAGGGAGCTTGATCGTAAAATTGTTTGATCACTTCGGCGAGCACATCTTTATCAGGGGTGTTTTTCGTGCCCTCGACCAGGAAGTATTCCCGGCCGGTCAATTTGCCACCGCGGATGAAAAAGACCTGGACGCAGGCTTCCCCCTTTTCGCTGTGGATGGCCAGGACATCGGAATCGGTGTATTCTGTGGAGATGACCCGCTGCTCTTCCACGATCCGTTCGATGGCGATTAATTGGTCGCGGATTTGTCCCGCTTCTTCAAAGCGGAGTTCATCGGAAGCCCGGTCCATCTCCTCCTGGAGATGGTCGACGATCGGTTCCGTGCGCCCATCCAGGAAATCGGCCAGCTTTCCGATCATATCCCGGTAATCGTCCTGGCTGATCTCCCCGATGCAGGGCGCGGCGCAGAGGTCGATATCGTAGTACAGACAGGCCCGTTGATCTTCCCCGGTGATGGTCCGGTTGCAGGTCAGGTAAGGGAACACGCGCCGCAGGATATCCAGGGTTTGGTCGACGGCCCACACGCTGGTGTAGGGGCCGAAATAGCGGGAGCCGTCCTTCGTCACCTGCCTGGTCACGGATACTTTGGGGAAAGGGTCCTGCCAGTGGATTTTGATATATGGATAGCGCTTATCATCCTTAAGACGGACGTTGAAATGTGGCTGGTACTCCTTGATCAGGTTCATTTCCAGGATCAGGGCTTCCAACTCGGAGTTGACGATGATCCAGTCGATGTCCCGGATATCCATAACCAGCTGGGCTGTGCGGGGGTTGCTCTGGGCGCTGGCGTGGAAATAGGATCGCACACGGTTTCGGAGATCGACCGCTTTGCCGACGTAGATGACATCACCACCAGCGTCTTTCATCAGGTAGCAGCCGGTCTTATGAGGGATCGTATCCAGAATGTCCTGGATGTGTTTGGAAACGTCCATGGTGTGGAAATTTTATCATACACAGGATAAAGGGTATTTTACAGGCAGCGCCCCAGACCGGTTTGGGAAAAGGCCGGGAAAGCACGGTTCAAGCTTTTTCCTTCGCCCCTCGCCGAATGGTGGCTCCTCCCGCAGCGGGTAGGGATAGGAAGATATTCATATCTCAGGGTGCCTTCCGAACCTTGTCTGGGGCTGTTCTTCTTTGTATACTGATCATATGTCAACATCAGATGGATCTCAACCACCCTTATTTGGCTTCACCCGCACCTGGTCTGTCTCCGAAGTCAATGCCTATGTCCGGGACTTGATGGAAAGTGACGCCAATTTGGGAGATCTATGGGTGGAAGGGGAGGTTTCTAACCTGTCCCGGCCCAAATCGGGGCATGTGTATTTCACCCTAAAAGACGCGGAGAGCGCCCTGCGCTGCGTGATGTGGAAAAACGTGGCCGCACAACAGGAAACCCTATTGGAAGAAGGGGACGCAGTGGAGGCCCACGGTAACCTGAGCGTGTACGAGCGCCGGGGGCAGTACCAGCTGTATGTCGACTTCCTCCGCCCCCGGGGGGCAGGCCGGCTGTATCAGGAGTACCTGCGCTTGAAGAGCGCTCTGGAAGAGGAGGGGCTTTTCGCCACGGAGCACAAAGCCCCCCTTCCTCGCTGGCCGCGGAAGATCGGTGTGGTCACCTCACCGACGGGAGCCGCGTTTCAAGATATGCTCAACACTTTCCGGCGCCGGTACCCACTGGTGGAAGTGGTCCTCTCCCCGGCCTCCGTGCAGGGGGAGGACGCACCGTCTGAGATCGTGGCCGCCTTGGAAAAACTCAACCGCCAGGGGGAGGTGGATGTGATCATCGTCGGCAGGGGAGGGGGGTCCATTGAGGATCTGTGGGCCTTCAACGACGAGCGGGTAGCCCGGGCCATCTTCGGTTCCGAGATCCCGGTGATCAGCGGCGTCGGGCACGAAACGGATTTCACAATTGCGGACTTCGTGGCTGATGTCCGGGCCCCCACACCCACCGCGGCAGCGGAGCTGGCTGTGCCCGACCAAGCAGAATTGAAAGCCCTGGCTGAGGATCTGGCTGAACGGGTCCGGCGCAGCTATCTGAGCTACCTTTCCGACCAACGCTGGGTGGTGTCCGATTTACAAACCCAAATCAAACGCTTTTCACCGCGGTATGAGATCCGGAATGGGAAGCAGCGCGTGGATGAGTTGGGAAACCGATTGGAAACGGCCATGAGCAGGGTGCTCGGCAACACCCGCAAGGAATTGGCCGCTGTTGCCGATCACCTAGAAGCTCTCAACCCCGAATCCATCCTCAAACGGGGATATGCTGTGCTCACCGAGGAGGACGGTACGGTGGTTTACAGAGTGGGGCAGGTGGAAGGGGGGGATGTCCTGGAAGCCCGCGTCTCGGATGGCAGGTTCAAAGTGGTGGTGAAGGAGAATTAAGTCCGATTTGGGGATCCCTGAAAGGGGTGTAGTTGCCCCTTGGTTCGTTCTTTATTCGGGGGAAAACAGGCCAGCCCGTTTAAACTTTTCTTTAACATTTCTTTTATCTTTCTCATAGACTGCATTTCTATAATGAAATCAGCATGGATGCGCAGTGGGGAGATCTCACTGCAGTTAATGTGTCTGTGTCTGGAGGATAAAAAATGAATTTAGAGAATTATACAAAGAAATCACAAGAAGCCGTCCTGCGTGCGCAAAGGATGGCTGAAGAAAACAACCATCAAGAAATTGACAGCGTGCATATCCTCGCCGCGCTCTTGGAGCAGACCGACGGCGTCGTCCCGGCCATCGTTAAGAAAGTCGCAGGGAGCGTCTCGGGGCTGAAGGAAGCGGTCCGGGATAAACTGAGCAAGCGGTCCAAAGTTTACGGAAGCAACCTGCAGGTGGGCCTGACGCGGAGGGCCAGGGATGTGCTGGCTACTGCGGAGCGGTATGCCAAGGGCATGCAAGACGAGTACATCTCCACCGAGCATATCTTGTTAGGTCTGACCGAGAGCCCTTTGGGGGATCTCCTGGAAGAGTACGGTTTGACGAAAGACGCCATTCTGGATGCCCTGCGCGATGTGCGGGGTACGCAGCGCGTGACTTCGCAAACCCCGGAATCCACCTATGAGGCCTTGAAGAAATATGGGCGGGACCTCACGGATCAGGCCCGGCGCGGCAAGCTGGATCCCGTCATTGGGCGGGATGAGGAAACCCGGCGGCTGATCCAGATCTTATCCCGCCGCACCAAGAATAACCCCGCTTTGATCGGGGATCCGGGCGTCGGGAAAACGGCCATCGTGGAGGGACTGGCCCAGCGGATCGTCAATGGGGATGTCCCCAACGGCTTGAAGCGCAAGCGTTTGGTGCAGCTGGATATGGGATCGTTGGTGGCGGGCGCCAAATACAGGGGTGAGTTCGAAGATCGCCTTAAAGCGGTTTTGAAGGAGATCACCTCCTCAGCCGGTGAAATCTTGCTCTTCGTCGACGAGATGCACACGGTGGTGGGCGCCGGCGCAGCGGAGGGCGCTGTGGATGCCGGCAATATGCTTAAACCACTGCTTGCCCGTGGTGAGTTACACATGATCGGGGCGACCACGCTGGATGAGTACCGGGAGCACATCGAGAAAGACGCTGCCCTGGAGCGGCGCTTCCAGCCCTTACTGGTGGAAGAGCCCAGTGTGGAAGACACGATCAGCATCCTGCGGGGTCTCAAAGAACGCTACGAGATCCATCACGGGGTGCGGATCACCGACCCGGCCACGATCGCGGCGGCGACCCTTTCCGACCGTTACATTTCAGACCGGCATCTGCCGGATAAGGCCATTGACTTGATCGATGAGGCGGCGGCCCGGCTGCGGACGGAGATCGACTCCAAACCGCGCGAGCTGGATATGGTGGACCGCCAGATCATGCAGCTGGAGATCGAGCGGGAGGCCTTGAAGAAGGAAGAGGACGAGGCGTCCCAAGAGCGTTTGGAGAAGCTGCAGAAAGAATTGGCGGATCTGAAAGAGGAACAGAAGCAGCTCCAAACCCAGTGGAACGTGGAAAAGGAGATCATCAGCGAAGTCAGGGCTATAAAAAAGGAAATCGATCAAACCCGTCTGGAGATCGAACGCGCAGAACGGGAAGCGGACCTGGAACGCACCGCTCGCTTGCAGTACGGCAAACTCCCGGAGCTGCAGGAGGAATTAAAGGAGAAAGAACAGCGCCTGGAGGAAATCCAAAAAGACGGCGCTTTGCTTAAAGAGGAAGTGGACGCCGAGGAGATCGCCGGCGTGGTGTCCCGCTGGACGGGCATCCCGGTTTCGCGGCTGATGGAAAGCGAGACCCAGAAATTGATCCACATGGAAGATCGCCTGCACACCCGCGTGGTGGGCCAGGACGAAGCCGTCCAGGCGGTCTCCAATGCCGTCCGTCGGTCCCGGGCCGGGCTGCAGGATCCCAACCGGCCCATCGGCTCCTTTATCTTTGTGGGGCCGACAGGCGTAGGGAAGACGGAGCTGGCGCGTGCGCTGGCAGCCTTCCTTTTCGATGATGAGGATGCCATGGTGCGCATCGATATGAGTGAGTACCAGGAGAAGCACAATGTGGCTCGCTTGATCGGCTCCCCGCCCGGCTATGTAGGCTACGAGGAAGGCGGTCAACTGACGGAAGCGGTACGCCGCCGGCCTTACAGTGTGGTGCTCTTCGATGAGATCGAGAAAGCTCACACTGAAGTCTTCAATGCCCTGCTGCAGCTTCTGGATGACGGCAGGCTCACCGACGGCCACGGGCGGACGGTCGACTTCCGCAACACGGTGGTGATCATGACCAGCAATGTGGGCACGGAAGCCTGGACCCAGATGGACGAAGACTGGGACCAGGAGAAAGCCCGCCAATACACCCAAGACGCGTTGCGAGCTACCTTCCGGCCGGAGTTCTTGAACCGGGTAGATGAAATCGTCACCTTCCATCCCTTGACCAAACGACATATCCTGGATATTGTCGATATCCAATTGGAACGCGTGAAAGGATTGGTTCAGGGGCAGGGTTACGCTTTGAAGGTGGCCCAGGACGCGAAAGAATATCTGGCGGATGTGGGATATGATCCCGATTACGGCGCCCGTCCCTTGAAACGGACCATCCAACGCGAACTGCAGGACCCGCTGGCGTTGGACCTGATCTCGGGCGAATTCAACGTAGGAGACACGATCCTGGTGGACTCGGATGGGGATGGATTGGTGTTTGAGGTGGCGTCCAAGAAGCAGGCGGTCAACGCCTGAACGAAAATAACTTCGGAGAAAAATGAAAGCCAGGGTTCCGAGATGATTGGACGCCCTGGCTTTTTTTATCTGTTTTCCCTATCTGGTCAGTGCTCGTGCACGTGGCCGTGGTCCAATTCCTCTTCAGTGGCTGGCCTGACGCTTGAGATAGTGACCTCGAAGACCAGGTCTTTCCCGGCCAGAGGGTGATTAAAGTCCAGGGTCACCGTATCCTCATCTATGTCCACAATCTGTGCGCTGAGCACATTATCGTCTTCGTCCCGGAGGTCCAGGAATGTCCCCACGTCGAGGGGGACATCTTCACTGAACTCCTCCTGCTTCACCTTTTGGCGCGCATCGGGATCGATCTCGCCATACGCGTCTTCCGCTTTGACGTGGATGGTTTTCGAGGAGCCTACTTCCATGCCGGCGATAGCTTCTTCCAACCCCGGGATAATTTGCCCGAGGCCTTGGATGAATTGGATGGGACGGGACCCTTCCGTGCTCTCTACCTCCTCGTCGTCGACGATTAATGTGTAATCTAAGCTGACAACCATGTCATCCTTTACTTCTTTACTCACGATGTCTCCTTCCTTTATATGGGTATCGGGGGTGATGAAATATCACGGACCAGATACCAGGTGAAGTTTTCAGGCATAAACAACAAATGGTATGCCTGATCTTTCTCGTCCATAACAAGCATGTGTCGGCCTTTTTCATCATGCCATTGCCTGCCCAAATCGCGGACCTTGACGCTGATCTCTCCAATTTCGAAGTGGGTTGGGATGATTTTCCCTTCCGCGGTGAATCGCGCAGTGACTTGAATTTCCTTCATTGGTTTTTTAAGTGCTCCCATAAGAATGTGAGGGCAGCGGCAGCGAATTCCTCTTTATTGGCCAGCCGGTCCCCTTGCGCATGGTGTTCTTGGGTCCAGGACCCGGTTTCGGTATCCAATCCAATCCAAACTGTCCCCACGGGTTTTTCGGGGGTGCCCCCCGTTGGCCCTGCGATGCCGGAGATGGAGAGGCCAATGTCCGCCCCCAAAGCCTGGCGGACACCTCTGGCCATCTCTTTTACCGTGGCCTCACTGACTGCCCCGTGGTTTTCCAGGGTTTCCCATGAGACGCCCAAGAGCCGGACTTTGGCGTGGTAGTCGTAGGCGATGACCCCGCCCAGGAAGTATGTTGAGGCGCCGGGGACATTTGTGACCATATGCCCGACCAATCCACCGGTGCAGGATTCAGCCACCGCCAGCCTCCAGCCTCTTCCCCGGAGCAAATCCCCAATCCTTTGTTGTGCTTTTCCTTCCTTCATTTTGCTTTTGTCCTCCTCAAAGCCCTTGGAAACCCGCAGTCACTGTCACATATCTCCCAGTGTATCTCAGGGGGCGATCGCGTTCCTTTTCAGGGCGTCCTCCTGGGTACGATGGTATCATATTCGGCTTACGTTGCGGGGTATATAACCGCGCGCAGGGGGGCGAGGGAGGACCATTGATGACAGCGCATCTATGCAGCGTAGAGGGGGTTTATTTCTCCCCCCAATGGACAGCGACTGTGCCAAACATGAAACGCTGGAATTCCAACTTCTTAAATCCCACAGCAGCCAGGTACGCCAATAATTTTTCAGCCCGTAAGAAATGGTCCATTGATGTGGGCAGGTAGGTATAAGCGATCTTTTTTCCAGCGATCCACTTCCCCAGAGTCGGGATCACCTTGTACAGATAGAGATCAATAAGTGGGGAGAGAAAGGTCCGGGGGCGTTGGGTGGTTTCCAAGGCCACGAATGTCCCGCCCGGTTTGAGGACACGGTGCTGTTCCCGCAAACTGGCCATGATATCATTCAGGTTGCGCAATAAAAAACCCGAGACGACAGCGTCAAAGGTGTCCGCCGGGAAAGGGATATGTAGAGCATGGGCCACGGTCCATGTCCCGTCTGGTTTTTTATACTTATGCCGGCCGACGCGCATCATCTCCAGGGAGAAATCAACGGCCACGGGTCGGGCGTGGGGGTGCTGCCTTAAAGTTTCTCGCGCCAAATCACCGGTCCCTGTGCCGAGGTCCAGTAGATGTCCCCCTTCAGGTACGTCAGCTTTCTGGATCGCAAACTGACGCCAATGACGGTCCCGGCCCCCGGTCATGAGTCGGTTGAGGAGGTTGTAGCGAGGTGCAAGACGGGAAAACATGTCTCGCAGCTGCTGTTCCTGAGCCATTTGTTCCTGTTGGGACATTGTCACTTATTTGGTGATCGCCCGGGCATCGGCAACTTTCGCCACCCGGATGCCTTCCTCCTCGTCCACGCGGGTCAGAAGCAGCGCGCCGGAGATGAAAAAGATCACCAGGGAAACGATCCCCAACCGGCTGTTGCCCATCCACTGGCTTACTAACCCAAATACCAGAGGACCGAAGATGCCGGCAAATTTCCCGCTCACGCTATAAAAGCTGAAAAACTCCGCGGATTGGGCTTTGGGCACCATCCTGCCGTAAAGGGAGCGGCTCAAAGCCTGGCTGCCCCCTTGCACCAGAGCGACGGCGAAGGCCAGGGCCCAGAAATGGATGGAGGAGGTCATGAAGTAGCCCCCGATGGAGATCAAAGTGTACACGCCCAGGCTGAGGTAGATCGAGTTTTTGGTGCCCAGTTTTTTCGCCAGCCATCCGAAAGCGAAGGAGAAGGGGATGCCCACAAACTGGACCATAAGCAGCGCGCCAATCAAGTCCGTTTGCCCGATCCCGATCTCGTCTCCATATTTGGTGGCCATTTTGATGATCGTCCCAATGCCGTCGTTGTAGAGCCAGAAGGCGACCAGGAATTTGAAGAGTTCGCTGTATTTCTTGATTTCCTGGAAGGTCGCATAGAGGCGTTTGAAACCAGATTTGATGGGGTTTTTGTCCTCTTCGTAGGGCAGAATGCGGCGGGGAGGTTCAGGCACGTTGCGCCACAAGGGGATGGAAAATACCAGCCACCACAGGGCCACACTGGCCAGGGACAACCTGGTCATCAGGATTTCGATATTGATCTCTGTCAGGTTCAACTGTGCCATCACCCCGCTCAGGTACTTTGGACCCAGCAGGATCATCCCTAGGTTGACCGCCAGGAGGAGGCCCCCTCCCAGGTAGCCAAGGGCGTAACCCCGGGTGGAGATTTGATCGATATCGTCCTTTTTTGCGATATGAGGGAGGAGGGAATCATAAAATACGTTTGCTCCCGCAAAACCTATGTTGCCCAGGATAAAAAGCACAGAGGCCAGAAGCCAGTCCCCTGTGGTAAGGAAGAACATCAGGGATGTGGCAGCGATGCCCACCAAGGCGAAATAGGTCAGATAATGTTTCTTTCGACCTTTGTAATCAGCGACCGCACCGAGGACGGGGCTGAGCAGGGCGACCAGCAGCAGGGCGATGGAATTGGTGTACCCCCAATACGCGGTGGATTGGGTTTTGGTGAGCGCGGGTTCCGCGATGGCGGAGTAGTAGATAGGCAGCACGGCAGCCATGATGGTGGTGGCGAAGGCAGAATTGGCCCAGTCATACATGGCCCAGGAATTGATCACTTTCCGATAGGCTTTGATTTCCATAGTTGCACCTCGGGGATCTATAAATATGTCTACTGACGCTTCATTATATTATAGAAATGCCTTTGAATAATGGGGAAATCGTTCTTACCTTTCTGGGATGATAGCCCCCGGCTCGTTTTTCCCTTTTGACATCTCAGCATAGAAAGAGGGGGAGCATCAGAGCTCTTTCAGTACATTGACGAGGGCCCCCCAGCATGCTATGATTAAAAGCGGTATTTATACATTTTCATTATATGTCCTGACTTGCATGAGTGTTCAAAGGGACGAATCGTTGCCATTATTTTGTTATCTGCCATCATACGATTTTGAGGATTTATAACCCTAATACCATCAAGCTATCGGCAGTCTAACCGAATTCCATCTGGCAGGATACAATCCTCTTAGTACACCTCTGAATGCCTCAAAGCGAGCACGGACATATCGTGTTCGTCTTTTTGTGTTCAGGAGGGGTAACCTTATGAGTTTAGATTTCATTTTACGCATTATCGGCATGGTCGTCTTTGGACTTATGGGGGGATATCTAGGGGTAGATCTGAGTGAGATCACGTCCATTACCACGGAGACAGGGGCGGTCATCATGGGATTGGTGGGTGCTTTGTTTGGGTTGGTATTGACGCCTTTTTTAACCACCCGGCCGCTGCGGTCCTTGCGGACCTTATTGTCCAAGATGGATACCCGGTCATTATCCGCCGGGTTGCTGGGATTGACGGTGGGCTTGGTCATCGCTGCCTTGCTGTCCTTTCCCCTTTCCCTCCTCCCTTCCCCCTTCGGTCAGGTCCTGCCGTTTATCGGCGTCCTGCTTTTCGCTTATCTGGGCGTCGCCATTTTCGTGATGCGGAAAAACGATCTCTACGCCCTCTTTGGGGGGCGTGTCTTCACTTTTGCCGGGAAATCAGAAGAGCGAGATAAAGAACGCAACCGGGTCATCCTCGTTGATACCAGCGTGATCATCGACGGGCGGATCGCGGATATATCCAAAACGGGGTTCCTGGTGGGGGAGCTTCTCATCCCCCGATTTGTGTTGGATGAGCTGCAGTACATCGCAGATTCTGCGGATGGGCTGCGCCGCCAACGGGGACGGCGGGGCATGGAGATCCTCTCCGAGCTGCAGGAAGCCAATGCCATACCGGTGCGCATCAGCGATATTGACGTGGAAGGTACCCGAGAAGTGGACAGTAAACTGGTCATTCTGGCCCGGCAATTGAGCTGTCCCATCTTAACCAATGATTACAATCTAAACCGGGTCGCAGAATTGCAGGGGGTCCCTGTCTTGAACATCAACGAGTTGGCGAATGCGGTCAAAGCGGTCCTTCTTCCGGGTGAGACGGTCAATGTCAAGATCATTCAAGAGGGGAAAGAACGCGGCCAGGGTGTGGGGTATTTGTCTGACGGCACAATGGTAGTTGTTGAAGAGGGGAAAGATTATATGAATGAGGAGATCAGCGCCATCGTGACCAAGGTGCTCCAAACGGCAGCGGGCAGGATGATCTTCGCTCGCCCCGAGGACTTGTAAGATTTTTTATGGAGTGGGAGTAGGAGTATGTCCATCGAAATTTACAACACGCTGACGCGTAAAAAAGAGCCATTTGAAACCCTCGAGCCCAACCATGTTTCCATATACGTCTGTGGCCCTACAGTTTACGACAAAGCCCATGTGGGTCATGCCATGTCGGCGCTTGTCTTCGACGTCATCCGCCGCTACCTCGAGTACCGCGGATATGATGTGGAACAGGTCGTGAATTATACCGATGTGGACGACAAGATCATTCAACGTGCTTTGGTAGAAGAAAAAGATGTGATGGACATTGCCGAACGCTACATCCGGGAGTTTGATCAGCATCTGAAAGATCTCAACATCTTACCCGCATCGGAATACCCCCGGGCCACGGAAGAGATCGATCACATTATCGAAGCTGTGGAGACGTTGGTGGAGAAAGGGTATGCCTACCAGGTCAATGGGGATGTCTTTTACCGCGTCGAAAAATTCGACGAGTATGGCAAGCTTTCGGGAAGGAACATAGAGGACATGGAAGCGGGGTCTCGGGTGGATGTGGATTCGAAGAAAGAGCACCCCATGGATTTCACACTCTGGAAAGCCGCCAAACCGAACGAGCCCAGCTGGGACAGCCCGTGGGGAAAGGGAAGACCAGGCTGGCATATCGAATGTTCGGTGATGTGCCTTCATCACCTGGGCGAACAAATAGACATTCACGGGGGTGGAAACGATCTCGTCTTCCCCCATCATGAGAACGAAATCGCACAAAGCGAAGCCATCACGGGGAAGCAATTTGCCCAGTATTGGGTTCACAACGGGATGATGCAGCTTTCCGGCGCGAAGATGTCGAAATCCCTGGGGAATCTGGTCACGGTGGACGCCTTTTTAAAGGAATACGAAGCCAGTGTATTGCGAATGATGATCCTCAATTCCAGCTACCGTGGACCACTGACCTTTAATGAAGAAACCATTGAGCATGCCCAAAAAGCGTTGAGGCGGCTGCGCTCTGCGTTGAAGCCGGCTTTAATCCAGGATGGCGATTACCAAGGGACCTTGGAAGAGGAAGCGGAGAAGACGAAAGAAAAGTTCCAGGAAGCCATGGATGATGATTTCAACACCTCCGCGGCGCTGGCGGCTCTGTTTGATCTGGTCCGGGATATCAACCAAGCCCGGGACCAGGGCGCGGACGATCAGACCTTGCTCGTCGGACAGCAGATGCTCAAAGAGTTGACGGGCGTCCTCGGCCTGGATCTGCAACAAAAGGAGAGAAAAGGCGGGGACGCGGAACCGTTTATCGATCTGCTGGTGGAGATTCGGGACCGGCTTCGAGAACAAAAACAGTGGGACCTGTCTGATGAAATACGGGATAGGCTAAAAGAACGGGGTGTCATCCTTGAAGACAGCCCCCAGGGCACGCAGTGGCGTTGGCAGTGATCCGCCATCTGAAAACGATGCTTGTTAAGCTCTCCCCGGTCGAACTAATCCTTTTCAGCCTGGCTTATGAGTGAATGGATCGTCGGTAGAAATCCGGTTTACGAAACCTTGCGCGCGAATCGGAGAGAATGCCATCAGCTGCAGATCGCACGCGGGATGGATGAAGATGCGCGTGTCCAAGGTATAATGCGCCTCGCCGCTGAAAGGAATCTGGCTCTCTCCCGGGTGGAGAGGCATGTCTTAAACCAACGGGGGGAGAACCACCAGGGGGTGGCGCTGAAAGTCGGAGTTTATCCTTACGTGGATATCGACGACATCCTGCTCCAGGCGGTGGAGCGAGATGAACCCCTGCTGGTGCTGTTACTGGATGTCTTGAAAGACCCCCAGAATGTGGGCACATTGATCCGGACGGCGGAGGCGGTTGGGGTACACGGTGTGGTCCTCCCGTACCGGCGGACCGCCACCATCACCCCGGCGGTGGTCAGCGCCTCTTCGGGTGCTTGTGAACACATGTTGGTAACTCAGGCAAACCTGGCACAAACGATCTCTTTGCTGAAGGAAGAGGGGGTGTGGGTGGTGGGGCTGGAAGCCGGGGAAGGGGCACGATCGCCAGCGAAGATTGATCTCAGCGGACCGATGGGGGTGGTGGTGGGAAGCGAGGGCAGCGGCATGCGGAGGTTGGTGAAGGAGTCCTGTGATTTTTTGATGGCTCTCCCCATGCGGGGGAAGGTCGATTCCCTGAACGCGTCCGTGGCGGGATCCATTGCCCTGTATCTGGTTTGGGAGGCGCGGGGGTACCGGGGCGGTCGTGGCGCCTGATAGTATTGACGATTGCTGGATAAATTGATACACTTGTTCATTGTCGATGACGCTTGACCTCTATCCTTGCAGTGACATGGTGGTTCTGTTATAATGCCAGCGCTTCGGTAATGTAGGGATTTAAACCCATGCCGACGTAGCTCAACCCGGCAGAGCAGCCGCCTTGTAAGCGGCAGGTTACGGGTTCAAGTCCCGTCGTCGGCTCTTGACATAGGCTTGGGAACGGTTCAGATAGCCACCAAAATGGGCGGTTACCGAAGTGGCCAAACGGGGCTGACTGTAAATCAGCTGGCATACGCCTTCGGAGGTTCGAATCCTTCACCGCCCACTTTTCTACACGTTGACGAGCGCATAGCGGAGAGTCAACGCGTAGCTATGTGAAAAGCCAGCCCTCGTAGCTCAGGGGTAGAGCGCATTCTTGGTAAGAATGAGGTCATGGGTTCAAATCCCATCGGGGGCTCTGTTGTTGGCTGAGATAATCATTTTGAACGATGCAGTGTAAGGAGAGCATTTATGGCCAAGGAAAAATTTGAACGGACGAAGCCCCATCTCAACGTGGGCACGATCGGGCACATCGATCACGGGAAAACGACCCTGACGGCGGCGATCACCAAGGTATCGAGCATGTTGGGGTTCGGCGACTTCATGGCCTTTGAGGACATCGACAAGGCGCCGGAGGAGCAGGAGCGGGGGATCACGATCAGCATCTCGCACGTGGAGTACGAGACGGAGAATCGTCACTACGCCCATGTGGACATGCCCGGGCACCGGGACTACATC
>JAWLER010000069.1:0-7568 GCA_041686005.1 Anaerolineales bacterium
TTCTTCCCAGGCAGGGAAATCGCGTGCAGGTGTGGCATCCAAAACAAAGCTGCAATCCGGATCCAAAGTATGGGCAGCCACACGGGCTCCCCGCAGCCCAATCTCTTCCTGGACGGTAAAAGCCGCCAGGAGATCAATGTCTTGCGGGGGGTTCTTGACCAATGCCATCAGGAAGGCCACGCCCAAACGATCATCAAACGCCTTTCCAAATAGGGCATCACCCATGCGTGTAAACTTGGTAGCGAACACCACCCGGTCCCCGACATGGACACGGTCCGTTTGTTCCGGTCCAACATCAATCCGCAAATCTTTGAGGGGGATGATCTTTTTTTTCTCTTTTTTTTCGGTGAGATGAACGGGTTTAATGCCTATCACGCCGGGGACCTTCTCCTTCCCCACCCAGACCGGCTTCCCCATCAGGGTGCTCTCTTGGACACCCCCAACCTTTGCAAAGCGATAATAACCCTTGTCATCCTTGGCTGTCAACATGAATCCCACTTCATCCATATGGGCTGCGACCATGACCTTCACCCTGGGGCCATCCCCCTTCCCGCGGCACCAAACCAGCAAATTCCCCAGCGGATCCACTCGTAGTTCATCCGCAAAGGGTTTGACCTCCTGGCGCACAAAGGCCCTGACAGCTCCCTCAGCGCCTGAAACACCGATGAAGTCAGACAACGTTTCCACAAGAGAGAGATCGGGCATATTTTCTTTAGTCATGGTTTATTCATCCCATTCAAAGGCAGCTAAGGAATCCGGTTTTAGGCGGGCGACAAAGACCCCCATCAGCTTTGCCACCCCCAAGACATCCCGCGTGCTCACCATCTCGACCGGGGTGTGCATATACCGGAGGGGGATACTGAGCAACATGGTGGGGACACCGGCAGCCGATATTTGCAGGACATCCGCGTCCGTCCCCGAACGCATGGGTAGAGGTTCCTTGGTCACGGATATCCCCTCCTCGCCCGCGACTTCCTCAAAAGCATGGTAAAGGGCGGGGTGAGTGCTGGGTCCCCAACCCAAGGGGATCCCCTCTCCCATCGGATAGGATTGATAATCTGGCGTACCCGGACCGGAAGCGAAGGTGACGTCCACTGCAACGGCCAGGTCCGGCTGAATCGCATAGGCCGAGGTCAAGGCCCCGGACATGTTTTCCTCCTCCTGCGAGGTGGCAACGACCCATACATCCCAGTCGGGGGGCGCGGATTGAAGCGCATGCAGCAGCAGGGTGATGGCAGCGACAGAAGCCCGATTATCCAGCGCCGGGCCGACGATCACTTCCTCCCCAAGCCAAAAAGGTTCTCCCCGGAAAGTGACCAAATCCCCGACACGGACCAGGTCCGTTAACGCCTCCTCTTCCAAACCGACATCTACCAAGAAATATTTGATCTCCACCGATTTCTTGGAAACCGAGGAGGGTAAAAGAGAGCTCGGCAGTTGATAGACCACGCCCTGTAAATCCCTTTTCCCGTGCACGGTGACCTTCGTTCCAGGCAGGACCCGGGCGTCGACACCCCCCACTTTTGTGACCCGGATGAAGTCACCTCGAAGCCCAGTCACCATCAACCCGATCGCGTCCATGTGAGCCGCAAAAAGGATGCTTGGTCGTGGTGATGAAGCACTCCCCTTCACCAATCCCTGCAGGCTCCCCAGCGGGCTGACCTGCAGCTCGTCAACCAGGGGAGACCAGGTCTTTTGAAGGTAGTGCAGGATGGGGTCCTCCCGACCTGACAAACCAGGCACGGTGAGCAACTTCAGGAGTAGGTCATTGATTTCATGGTTTTCCATATAGAATCCTTGTCATCATCCATTTATTCGTCTGTCGTCGCACTCGGTTCAGGAGACGGGGAAGGAGTAGGCGTGTCTGTCCCGGTGGGGGAAAGGGTAGGAGAAGGGGAGATGGTCGGCGTTTCACTTGGCGTACTGGTACTGCTGGGCGTGGGTGTCAGCGTGGGAACTGGGGTGTCCGTCACGGTTGGGGAAGGGGTCCAGGTAGGGGTGATCGAAGGGGTATAGGTGGGCGTGAAGGTGGGAAAAGGGGAACGCACCAAAGGTTTTGGCGTTGCTGTGGTTGTGGAGGTGGGTTCCAGCACTTGTGTCGGGGTGGGAGTGGGGGTGGGGGTTTCCCCCCCTGTGGTCCGGATGCGGACGAAAACCAAACCAGCGCAGTAACAGGGGAGTGTAGCGATGATAATGATCACAAAAATCACCCGCAGGCGTTCTCGTTTGCCGAATCTGTGAAACATAGATTGACCGAAGGACATAATTTGGCTCTGATTCTCATCTCAAACGATGGGCGGTACGTCCCCAAAGAGCATGTCAACAGCTGTTTGCATGCAAAACGCTTTGTGAATGACCTCGAAGTGGCAGCGAACCTCCACTGGTCGACCTCAAGATTTCGATCCAACGCCTGGAATTCATGATAGGTCAGGGCTGAGCATTTGTTCCCGGCACCGTTTCTTCTCAAAAAAAAGCCATAAAGAACCCAAAATGAACGAACTGGGTCTATTTTAAGGCACCACTTAACATCCTGGTTTATAATCTCTGTGTATTATAAGGCAGATCGGGAAACATGGTAGTCATCTATGCCAGAAAAGGTTTGCGACACATTTGAACGACCCCTCAAAGATCTGAGGATATCTGTCACCGACCGATGCAATTTCCGGTGTCAGTACTGCATGCCCAAAGAGATTTTCAGCAAGGAGCATGAATTCATCCCCCATGATGAACTCCTCACTTTTGAAGAGATCACCCGTCTGGTGAACATCCTCTCCCTTTTGGGCTTGCGCAAGATCCGATTGACCGGAGGGGAACCCCTGATCAGAAAAGATTTGGAGGTTTTGGTCGGGATGCTGCGCACCGCGCATCCAGAAATGGAGCTGGCGATGACCACCAACGGCTCACTCTTGGCTCAGAAAGTGAAAACACTCAAAGAACACGGTTTGGACCGGGTCACAGTCAGCCTGGATGCTATCGATGACCGGACGTTCAAGACCATGGTCGATGCCGATTTCCCGGTGGAAAAGGTCATAGAAGGGATTCGGATCGCGGACGAAGTCGGCCTTACACCCATCAAAATTAACATGGTGGTCAAGCGCGGTGGAAACGATGACGAGATCTTACCCATGGCGGAATATTTCCGGAGAGAAGGATATATTCTGCGTTTCATCGAATACATGGATGTGGGGTCCACAAATCGATGGAAGCTGGATGAGGTCGTTCCCGCGAAAGAGATCATAGAAAGGATTCATAAGGTATATCCCCTGGAGCCGCTGGAAGCGAATTACCCCGGTGAAGTCGCCAACCGTTGGAAATATCAGGATGGAAAAGGGGAGATTGGATTGATCGCCTCTGTGACTCAACCTTTCTGCGGGGACTGCACGAGACTCCGGCTATCAGCCGCCGGCGAACTCTACACCTGTCTGTTCGGAACCGAGGGGCATGACATCCGGGCATATCTCCGCGGCGAGGCGTCTGACGAAGAGATCTCCGTGTTCATCACCGCGTTATGGAAGCGACGTAAGGACCGCTATTCCGAAATCCGCAAAGAAGATGGATCCCAAGATACCGGGAAAGTGGAGATGTCCTACATTGGGGGCTAGATAAATGATTCTGCCGGCAAGGGTGCACACCCTTCTCTTTGACTTTGACGGGACCTTGTGCCACCGCCGTCCTTCCTCTCTGGATGTCTTCTTCGACCTTCTTGAGGACACGGAAGTAAAAACCGACCCGCAAGCGAAGCGGATGACAAGGCGCTTCGTGCACTATTATTGGGCGAACTCTCCTGAATTTCTTGAAGATTTTGAAACCTTTGGCGAACTGACATCCGCTTTTTGGGAACGATACCTGAAGCGAAAATTGGTCGCCCTTGGACTGGATGAGGGGCGCGCCGGTGAACTATCCTCCCAACTCCAGCCGGGGATGGAGGAAAAATATCAGCCTGTGCCCTGGGTCCCTCCCGATGTTCATCCCACACTGGCGGCTTTGCGGCTGGAAGGGTATGCGTTGGGATTGGTTTCCAATCGGTCCATGCCCATGGATGAGGAATTGGACGAACTTGAATTAGCACAATATTTTAATTTTCAACTCACAGCGGGGGAAATCAAGAGCTGGAAACCAGATCGGGAGATCTTTGAGTACGCCCTGGACCTCGCCCAAAGCACACCTGGCGAGACTTCGTATATCGGGGATAATTACTTCACGGATATCCTGGGCGCACAAAAAACGGGGCTTCACACCATCCTGGTGGACCCCCATGGTACCTTTCCGGATGCGGACTGCCCCGTGATCAGCTCAATTGGAGAGCTGATGGATAATGTGGACTAATCACCCAGCTGGCATGGCAATGGATCCTGCTGGATCGATATTATTCCCTCAAACGATCGAGTAATACTTTTTGCGTCGGATAGGGAAGCTCAATTTTCTCCTCTCCAAATCGCCGGTGGAGAGCAATATTGATGGCTTCCTGCGCGTTCATATAAAAATCATACTCCGGTTTTTCTACAAAGTAGACCACTTCATAAATTAAAGCGAAATCTCCCATCTCCTTCAGATGCGCGCGATCAAAACGCACATTCTCCAATGGTTCGATCACTTCCTCCACGATATCCGGTATCCTCTGCAGCATTTCATGGGGTGTGTCGTAGGAAACACCAAAAGTGAAATCAATCCTTCGTTCTTGCAGCCGTCTATAATTCCGAATGCGGCTGTTGAGGAGGTCGGAGTTGGAAAAAACCAGTTCCTCCCCCGACAAGCTGCGAATGCGGGTGCTCTTCAAGCCAATATCCTCAACTGTGCCCGCAAATTCATCCACGACGATATAATCGTCAATCGCAAACGGCTTGTCCATGGCGATGGACAAAGAGGCGAAGAGATCACTTAACACATTTTGCACCGCCAGAGCAACCGCGATCCCACCGATCCCCAAACTGGCGATGAGGGAATTGATTTCCACACCCAGGTTATCTAAAATCAACAAACCGACCAGCACCCAGAGGGCGATTTTCGCCACCAATCCGAAAGCGCCAATCGTGGTGGCAGTCTCCCCTTCATCCTCATCTAATTTTCCAGACACACCTCGGTCGACATAGAAGGTGATCAAACCCATCCCCCAAAAACCAATCTGGAGAAAAAAGGCCACCCGCAGCGCTTTTTCCAATAGATCTTGATTCCCTTCCGGCAGCGTCAGAACCAGCGAACCCAGATAGACGCCGAGGACCAAAAAGAAGAACAATCGCGTTTGACGGAGCAGGGGGAGAAAGTAATCGTCGATCTCGGTGCTTGTCTTCTCAATCAAGGATACCAGACGGTCTGTGGAGAACCTTTTTACCACCAGCAAAACGATCACCGTCAGCACCGCGATACCCACCGCAACGAACCAGGATTGAACGGCATTCCCATAAAATAACTCATTTAAAAAACTCATCTCATACCTTCCTTTCTTTACCTCACATCCCAGGACATATTATAGACAGTCTTCTACAATCGTAAAGAGTAACCCCAAAAGTAATCCATATACCAATAAACACCTTCCGGACATTGCCATCTCTTATACAACTCAATGATGTGGAGCCTTCGATACTTAAATGCATTTATTGGGAACTGTCTTACCTAGGGTTTTTTTAATATGTTATTTTATGAGGGGGCTGATCAGGTCCATTTCCAGCTGAAGATGAATAAAAGCGTGAAGAGTATGCTGACAATCAACTGGCGCAAGCCAATTTTCGTGGGTTTGTATCCCACCGCCGGCTGAAATACACCCCATAAAGTTTCCAAAAACTGCAATAAATAAGGGATGAATATACCGGAAGGTAACCAGCCCAACATGGATAGAAAAACCGTCACCCCAAGGTTAAAACCACTATATGACAACGCCCTCCAACCCATCCAGATGCGCTCAGCAACACTTGGTATCTCCCCAAGCTTTCTCTGTTTTAAACGCAAAAATATATAAACGATGGAAGCTGCCGATTGAAACCAATTTAACAACCAGAGCCACCACCCCAGAGGATGGGGATGGCCAACCCCGATCCAATATCCCGCGGGGGCTGCCAAGGCCAAAACGCCGCTGGCCACGATTTCAACCCCCATCTGCCCCCGCTCTACGCGGCGGTAAACTAAGCCAAGATACCAGGCGAAAACGAAGATCCCAGGGACGACCAACAAGAGCAAATAAGGAAAATCATTCTTTAGCAGGCCCCAAACTCCCAAGCCACCCAGGCCAGCATAAATGAACATCCAAAAAAGAGCAGGGGGGATGTCCTTTCTGGATCTTCTTCCGCTGAGCGCTTTCACCGCAATGGTCATGGGCTGACGGATCATGAAACCAGCCAGACAAGCGAGAAACAGGTAAGGGGTTACTCCGCCCCAGCTATCTCCAGCAAATAAACCGATGAATAGCGGGCTGAATAAGAACACCCAAGAACCGTGTTCTCTGGTGACAGCGATGTCTCTTCTTAAATAGGAACGGATCTTCATTTCCCAAAATGATACAATGTCCACATCTTTAAACGTTCACAAAACAGTTTACTATGCCCGCAAGGAAAGAAGATGAAAGGAAGCTTAATTGCAAAGACCGAAAAGGCCGCCATGGCCGGAAAGGTATGCGTCATCACCGGAGCTACCTCGGGGATTGGTGAGGCGACCGCTTTCGCCCTGGCAGGTAAAGGCGCAGCAACGGTCATCATCAGCCGGGACGAAGAAAAGTGCAGAAATACAACGGCTCGGATTAAGGAAGAGACAGGCAATCAGGATGTGGCCTACTTGGCCGCAGACCTCTCCTCTCAAACCCAAATCCGGCAAGTGGCGGAGGATTATCAAAAGAAATATCAGCGTTTGGATGTGCTGGTCAATAACGCCGGGGGCTTCTTTTGGAATCGAAAAGAAAGCGTGGATGGGATCGAGATGAGCTTCGCTCTCAATCACCTAAATTATTTTCTGCTTACAACTGCCTTGCTGGATACCATAAAAGACAGCGCGCCATCCCGGATCATCAACGTCTCATCCGGCGCCCACCGCGGTCAAAAAATGGATTTTGAGGATATCAACCTCACCAACGGTTACCAGGCCATGAAAGCATACGGCCGCTCAAAACTGGCAAACGTGCTCTTCACCTACGAACTTTCCCGGCGTTTGGAGGTGACAGGTGTGACCGCAAATGCAGTCCATCCTGGATTCGTCGATACCAATTTCGCCAGGGAGGGTCGAAGCCTCTTCCGCTATTTGATCCCCTTGATACAATTGTTTGCACGGTCTCCCGAAGAAGGAGCGGAAACGGTCGTCTATCTGGCATCTTCCCCAGAAGTCGAAGGGGTCACCGGTAAGTATTTTAAGGACAAAGAACCCGTTAAATCCTCCCCTGAGAGTCACGATCCGCAAAGCGCCAATCGACTCTGGGAGATAAGCGCCACGATGACGGAATGCTAACATGTCGATATCCATCTCATGGTCGATATCAGCACCGAAAACAGGCGTTATATATAAAGTTCACAGAAAAAACAGGAGAAGTTATTAATGGTTGAGGAAACGACAGAACAGGACATCGGTTTCGCTCTGAAGGAGGAGAGAAA
>JAWLER010000070.1:0-7400 GCA_041686005.1 Anaerolineales bacterium
GCGTTATATATAAAGTTCACAGAAAAAACAGGAGAAGTTATTAATGGTTGAGGAAACGACAGAACAGGACATCGGTTTCGCTCTGAAGGAGGAGAGAAAGGGTGAAAGACCTGGATTTCACCGCTTGGACATCATCCTCAGCGATAAAACTGAAGGGCCGCTTCACAAGGTCGAAGCAGTTGAACTCCGCGTCCTCTCGCCAGCGACGAAGCAGAATGCTACGGAGGTAAGCAAGATGACCGTTGGATCCCAATGGAATCAGGAAAAAGAATATAAAGTTGTACCGGGGAGGGTCAACCTGGTAAGTGAGGAAGGTAAAAAACTCGAATTCTTCACCTTTGGGGGAGATTTGAACATAAGAGGGGGCAAAAAAACGACCCACTGTACGTTGAGATCCCCAGCTCCGATTTACTCAATAACTGAAATGGAATCTGTCACCACGGTCTTCATCGATGAAGTTGAGATCATGCTCGCCGAAGAACATGCAAAATGGGGAGACGACGATCAAAATTTTTGGAACCACATAGCTCAGATCCCTCCCCAAACCTGCTATGCTTCCTGTCTGGTAACCTTGCGAGAGAAACTTGAGCACAACGGGTACAAAAGGATCCAACAAGCTCAAGAACTGAAACGTTTCTTGAAGCAGGAGATCGAATACTTGGGGATGGAAGATGTGCCCCAGTTATCCCCTCTCATGGAAAAAGAATGATCCCCGAAATCGCCGGCGATCTCTCTTGAGTGGGCCTGCTGGTCCCGGTCACCAGTCCACCCTAAAATCCCAATTCTTCGATCGACGTTTCCGGGCTTTGTTCCGAAACTTCCTTGCCCCCCTCCTTCAACGCCTTCCAAAAGGTTTCGTCATACCGCCGGGATCGAATGGGAAGCGGCATAGGCACCCCCCAACCGAGGAGAAGCACTTCCTCCTTGGGCTGCAGGCGGGAAAGCATACCCCGCAGCACCTGCCGGCCCGCCAAACCGGACAGCACCGCCCGAATGTCATCCTCATCCCCCAGCCATCCTGAAATTCGTGTCCCCAGCTGGGACATGACCTCATCGTAAATTTGAGAAGGGCGCTGATCGATGATCAACACGGTGACATAGTACTTCCTCAACTCCCTGGCGATGGTGCTGAACGTGGTCTGGGAAGCCATCTCCGGATTGAGCAGCTTATGGGCCTCTTCCACCACCACCACCAAAGGACGGGGTTCTTCTTTCCCGGAACTCCGGAACTGGTTGGTCCTCCACTCCCAGCGCTCACGGATTTTCCGGGTTAAGAGGTTGGAAACCAGCAAATAATCCAGGTCGCTTTCATGTTTGCCAAAGGATAGAACCACATGCCCTCCAGCTTCCAGCATCTTGACGATCTCCTGGATGCCGTCAGAAGCCGGCTCCTCGACGATGTAAGGGCTGTTGAACACCCGCCGCAGCTTATTGTGTAAGGCTTCTGCAGCCATGACATTGACTCCGTTCTCGTTGGCCCAGTAGGCTACGCTATCCAGGGCTGGGATCTTCCTTCCATCTTCGTCCTCCACAAGCTGTCCGACGGACATGGCCCGGAAGGCACGAAACCAACCCTCCCTCCCGAAAGATTTCAATAGGGCATCCAACGTGGTCGGCGTGGTCTCCCGCAAGTTCAATTCCCTCTGTAAAAGCATGATGTCGGTGGGTTGGATAGCTGACATGGGGATTTCCAGGTTAAAATCCGGACTCTGCCCCCGGATTTGCGCACCTTTCCCCAAACCGACCACCCGGACTTTGCTGGGGAATTTCGTCTTCAGACCGATCACGCGCTCCCCTGTATCGGACGCTGTGTCGTCGAAGCCGTATTCATTATGCATGTCAAAGACCAACACGGACGCCGTGTCGAATTGGATCAACCCCGCCAGCATGATCCTGGTCAGGAAAGACTTCCCTGTCCCTGTGGCGCCAAATATGCCCGAGGACCGTTGAATGAACTTATGGAGGTCAATTCGGACCGGGTGCGCCCCTTCCCGCGTCTCACCAATCACAAAATTGCCTTTTTTCTCTTTGCCAAAAATCTCCGCGATATCCCCCTCTGAAGCCATGCGGACCCGGGTATGATGGGGAGGTACGGTTTTCACCGGGATGGGGCGAGGTTGATCCCTGTTCCCGGATTCGATCCCTTCCAGCCAATCTTGATACGCCGCTGACCCAGGATCGGGGCCCCGTTCCAGCATCAAGGTGGGCAGGACTTCGAGATCCGTGTAAAGTGTTTTCTCATGCATCATCCCGGCCAGGTCAGGGGAAAAGCGCCGTTCGTTCCTCTCCTCCGCAAATCGATCCTCCGTGGCTCCCAGCTGGAGGTCCGTCACTAACCCGTAAAACAGCCACTGGTCGCTCTCCAAAACCACAAAGGACCCTTCCTGCACATCGACAGAGGGGACCGTCAAACGGACTTTTAGATGGTCCTTCAGGCTTCCCCTCACAACATATCCAATCAGATTTGTCTCTTCCACCATATCCTCCCTATGCCAGCCATCCTTCTCCAAGGGTATCCTGTACCGCACCAAGCAACGAAGTCAGTTTTTGATAATCATCCTGCAGGAGCAAGATCAACTCCTCAACCGCCTTTTTCGCCCACAGGGGATCCCCCTGTTGTTGGTGCACCTTGTGGGACTGAGCGATGTGAGCCGCGAGGAGCTCCGCATGGGGGATGTCCTCCTGCCTTAATATATGTCTGAAATATCCAAACCGCCCCTGCGAAGTAAAGGACAGGATTTCTGAGGGAGAACACATGTAAATCAAGTCCAGACTTAGGGGAGGGCGGGGAGGGAGTACATGGCGCAGGGCACCCTCCTTTTGATACCCGACAGAGAGGACGCTGATCTCCACGGGGATGTTCCGGTTCGCTTGCGCATCCTGGATCGTACTCGGTTCCACTTCAGGTGCGGTCGCCAAATGCCGGACCAGGCCGTCATCGTCCACGTGAAGATCGTGGACCAGACCATATACCTGGGCATGGTCTCCAACGGGCGCCCTCACCAGACTGCCGAAGGTGGGCACATCGATCTTCTCCACCTGGCAGCCCACCACGAAACCACTCATCCCCGACCGCAGCATGCGGCCAATGTAAATTTCACTCATCGTCGATACCTCTTTCTACCGGATTGATCTTTATAATATTGTTTGTGAGACGTTTGACCGACAGAAACCCCCCTTCTCCGTCGTTCCCGAAGGATCATCTCCGTCAACAACTCCTGTTCTTCTCGCTGGACGACTGCGATCTCATGAGCCCTGTGCAACAAATAGGGATACCCAACCCCTCCCATCATGCGGCATTGATGCAAAAGCGCAGCATGCAGGGAATCCAGGTCTTTCTCCTCCTCAGCGACCCAGGCGGGGATCTCGACCCGTGCCAACCATGGGTGACCTGCTCTGCCCACATTGAGGTAGAAGAAATGGAGGGCGATCTCCCCAGTATAGTCTGAACTGGAGTAGGCCTGGATGCCAAATACAGCGGAACGCTCCCCAGGACGTAAAAGGTTGGCATATACATCGACATCCGAAACCCCTTGAAAAGGACGGTGTTGATCCACATTGCCTAACTCATTATCTGGCAATGTCGCAATTTCCAACAAACGGACGACATAATCCGCTCTCGGTTTATCGACATATCCAGCTGTAATCGCCCCCAATCGGCACAGCTCATGAAGCGCTCCCTGATAGCGCTTTAACCCACCGCGAAAGGCTGGGGATCGGATCCCGCCCCGATCGTGCGATTCCCACAATTCCAGGGGGCCGTCGGTAAGCGTGATCAATAGGACCGCATTTTCCGGCACTTCCACCAAAGAAGCAGCTTTGGTGGCAATAGCTTCCCTTTCCGCGACGTCGCGCTCCAACGCCACCTGACCCCGTGAGACCAGCCCATAAGGGGTGTACACATCCTCTTCGAACCGGAGGTTCGTCTCAATGAACGTCTGCGGAGGTTGGTCTCGATGGATATCGGACCACAGCCCACCCACGTTCACCAGGTAATACTGGGCAGGGGCATGAGGATCGGGATGGATTTGGGAGCCGTCGACTGCCAATATCCTGGCTTTTTCCGGTGCATCGGGGGCGGCGAAACGGGCGGTGAGCGGTTCCTGGCGGGGGCTGGCGCACCGTAGGGCTGGATTCTGATTTGCAGCCCTTTCCACTTTCCCCTGCAAATGAGCAGTCTCTTCCGCCAGTTCCTGAAGCAACCCCTTTGCCTGTCCTCGCAATTCATTCAAGCGGTTTTCCCTCGCTACCGCTCTTTGACCCAGTTCTTTAACCTGTGGCCCCAACTGTTCGTAATTCAAACTCAAGAAGCACCCTCCTCGAACATATGTTTCAAGTATTGTACAAAAGAGCTCTGCTTTTGACAAGTTTATCAGAAGATACAAATCCCAACTGTTCTGGTTATCAGGATATTTTATTAATCTTGATCAGAGATGTAGATCGCATGATATGTCGTCCAACACAAACAGATACATTGACAAAGCCCAGGGGTCGTTCCTATAGTGAACATCCAAGCAATGGACAACAGAGAATATTCCAGTGAGAGGCCAAACCGAGAAATAATCAGCTTGCAAAACCGTTGATGCCCCATGATGGAACAAAACTCATCTCTCATGCGTCATATACATGAAAGGTTCACAAATTCACTTTATTAGTTTTTGGAGGGTACATGTTAAACAAAAAATGGATTCTAATCGTGTTCACATTGGGATTGGTCTTGAGTGCCTGTCAAGCCAGCCCCAATGCAGTGGGTACTGAAGATCAACCTCGCCTGATTTCCGTCCAAGGCACAGGACAAGTTTCCCTTGATCCCACATTGGCCCGAATCTCTGTCGGTGTTCAAACAGAGGATGAGAACGCCCAAGAAGCCGTCTCAGCAAACAACCAACGAGTGGAAGAGATTATGGCGGTGTTGGGTGAATTGGGCATTCCGGCTGAGGATATGCAGACCGTGGATTTCAGCATCCGTCAACAAGGAGACAGGGAACCAAAGCAGGAGATCGAAGGTGAAACACAAAAGACCTACGTGGTTTCCAATATCGTCCGAGTCACCTTACGGGACCTGGATCAACTGGGGTCCTTACTGGACGAAGTCATCCAGGCAGGCACTAACACCATTCATGGCATCCAGTTCGACGCTGAAAACAAAGAAGAGGCAAACAAAAATGCCTTAGAACTGGCCATGAAAGACGCCCGTGCCCGGGCGGAGGCGATCGCGGGAACAGCAGATGTCCAGCTTGGAGATGTATACCGTGTGGAAACCTTTGGGGGAGGTCCTGTGTACGCGGAGAGGGAAGTCGCTGAAGAAGCCGCAGCTGCGGTGCCGATTTCCCCCGGTCAAATGGATATCGAAGTGAGGGTGAATGTCAGCTATCAGATAGAGAAATAGATCGCGAGGATCCACTGGGACAACCAGTGAATTCACCATTTCAACGAAGACGCAGCCCCTTGAACATGTCGATCCCTTCAAGGGGCTGATTTTATAACCCACTGAAACAAGCTTCGACAACCGCAAAAGGGTCCTCTGCTCTCCCCCTCTGTCCCCTCTCCCCTATGGTATAAATAGGTACCATGACGGAAAGATACATCTTCCATCCCCCCCGCAACAAGGGAAGTGTTTTTCACCTCTTGATCATCGCTGTGTTGACCGCTCTTGGCATCTGGGGTATATGGCAAACCGCAAACGCAGAAGTCGCGCCCCAGTTATTAATGTACCTCATACCCATCGCCCTTTTCCTCCTCCTTGTCCCTTTCCTGATCTACAAATTTTACGCTTTACACCGCTCCCAATACATCCTTGAAAGAGATGGGCTCATTTTACAATGGGGATGGCGGACGGAAACGATCCCCATGGATCAAATTGAATGGATACATCGTGCTGAGGACTTAAATGCGCCCCTCAAACTGCCCCTTATCCGCTGGCCAGGGTCCGTGGTAGGCAGAAGGGGATTTGCCCGCGGACCTGCGATAGAATTTTTAGCATCACGAGGAAAGCCCCTGGTCGTCATCGCCGAGGCGGATCGCTATTACGCGATCTCCCCCTTAGAGGTCGATTCGTTTATCGACACCTACCACCATCTTGCCGAATTGGGGTCATTAAATCCTCTTCTTGAGCAGGACACCCACCCTACCTTTTTGATCACCCAGCTCTGGAAACAGCGTGTGAACCTGATCTTCACATTAGCGGGGTTAGGACTCACCGTATCGCTTTTTGTCTGGGCTTTGCTGGTCATACCCAACCGGCAGGAAGTTTCCCTAGGGTTTTCCCCTCAAGGTATCCCCCATCAACCTTTACCGAGCATACGGCTAATCCTCCTTCCCATCCTTTGCACGATTTCATACTTTGGAAATTTGGTCATCGGTCTCTTCCTCTATCGCCGAGAAAGGAACCGGCCTTTGGCTTACTTTCTATGGGGAAGCAGCCTGTTCATCGGCCTAGTTTTCCACATCAGCATGTACTTTATCACCGCTTGAACCCCTCTTTCCCCATCTTTAACCGAGTTATCCACAGTTTTTAACCACTTTTCCACAATCTTATGCAGATCTTAATTGGGTGTACACTGGCGCTGGGGTTCAGCTGGGGGGCGTGGAAAGCCCACGCCCTGACGAAAAAGGGCATGTGGGCAGCTGCCGCGATTGGAGGCATCATCTACAGCTTCGGTCGTCTCCCGTGGAGCATACCCATCCTGGGCTTTTTTCTATCTTCAAGTTTTTTGACCCTGCTGCAAGCCAATCAAGATGGGGGTAGTTACCCGGTTCAAGAAAAAAGGCAGCCCCGGGATTGGGGACAAGTGCTAGCCAACGGCAGCGCAGGCGCTGTCCTGGCAGCGATCGCTCTCCTCCGGCCGGGGTGGGAGTGGCCTGTCATCGCCTACGCAGGCGCCATGGCAGCGGTAAACGCGGATACTTGGGCGACTGAGCTTGGTTCGCTGAGCCCTATAAATCCGCGCCTGATCACCTCTTGGAAGACGGTGGAGGCGGGGATATCAGGCGGAGTCACGCTTATGGGTTCCCTCTCTGCGCTTACCGGATCCGTCTTCATAGCCTTGATAACCACCCTGGTCTTCCCGAGAATCATCTGGGAGAGGGGCGTTTTTATTATCACCCTCGCCGGGTTGACGGGGTCTTTGGTAGATTCCTTGCTGGGCGCATCAGTCCAAGCCATGTACTTCTGTCCAAAATGCGGAAAAGGGACCGAACAGCATCCCCTGCACTCCTGTCAGACACCTACGCTGTATGATCGGGGCTGGATTTGGTTGAACAATGACGGCGTAAATTTACTCTCTTCGGTAGCGGGTGGATGGTTCTCCGTTTTCCTCTGGTCTCTATTTCCTTTCTAACCCAAGATCTGGTAAACTATATCGAACTCACAAATCCTGGGAGGACAGGGAATCGTACCT
>JAWLER010000071.1:0-7352 GCA_041686005.1 Anaerolineales bacterium
GAATTCGATCTCCACGGTGAGATGGGCAAAGCCGTGGGGCTCCAGGACGGCTTTGACCTCCTTTTTGATCTCCGAAGCCAGTTCCCGGGGCGCGGACGGACCCAGGTTGATGTGCGTGGTCAGCACATGGTTTTCCCCGTCCAGGGACCACAAGTGGGTGTGGTGGGTGGAGACCACGCCGGGGATGGACTGCAGCTGCCGGTCGATTTCCCGGACGTCGATCTCCCGGGGCACGGACTGCAAGAAGACGGCGATCGTCTCCCGCAGGTTCTTGAACACGTTGAAAATCACAAAAGCGGTGATCAGGATGGAGAGGATGGGATCGAGGATGGGCAGGTCGACGAAAAGCAGGACCACGGAGACCACCAGCACCGCCCCCCAGCCCAGCATGTCCTCCACCAGATGCCAGGACACCACCCGGGCGTTGAGGTTTTTGCTTCCCCGCAGGTTGAAGGCCGCCGCCCCGTTGACCAGCACGCCGATCACTGCGAAGAGGATCATCCGCGGGGCGGACACGCTTTGGGGGTCCAGCAGGCGGGGGACCGCCTTGGAGAGGATGAAGATCGCCCCGCCGATCAGGATCCCGGCGTTGAGCAGGGCGCCCAGGAGCGAAAAGCGGTGGTAGCCGTACGAGAAGCGGGCGTCCTGCTCCCGCTGGGAGACCTTGTTCAGGTACCAGGCCAGGCCCAGGGACAGGCTGTCCCCCAGGTCGTGCACCGCGTCGGATAGGATGGCCACACTGTTGGACCACCAGCCGCCAAAGAGCTCCAGGATCGCGAAGCCCAGGTTGAGGAAGAAGGCCGTCCGGATCCTTTCGCTGGTTTGCGGTATATGTTCGTGTTCGTGGGTCATACGAAAACCTTGGAAACCATCTCAATTCCCGACACCATTGTACCAAGGGCGGTTTCAGACGCATATCCCCGCAGCAGCCCTTTTTTTCGCTGGCCCCGCCGGGAATGTCAAAGGTTCCGGGAAAGGCCCCCTTACCCTCTATCCCTTCCGGATCCTGGGAGGGATATCCCCGGGAGGGGTCAAGAGATCGTACTATTTTTTTGACAATCAATTATTATTTGGTACACTAAGATTGGCTGACGAACAGGGCGGTTTCGCCATTCCTTCCGAATTTCCTGTAGGGTGAGTGAGAGAAACCACCCGTCAGGGAGGTGTGAACCTCAGCGATTACAGGGGGAGCTTTTTAAGTTTAACAGGGAATAAGCCGCGGGTGGGCTGAGAGTTTATCGATTCTGTGACGATCGGTGTGCCTTGTGGGGGAGAAAGACGAAGAGGGAGATCGGAGATCGCCCGCGATATGTTTTAAGATAATCCGGTGCGGCGGTTGTCTTTAGAGAGAGGAAAACAAGTTTCTCTATGAAACCCGACCATGCCCACCAACAATTTTAGGGAGGAGGGACCTCACATGCGGATTAAAAAAGGTCGTGCTCTTCGGTTCTTTTTCTTTTTGGTGATTATCTTCTTGCCGGGTTTTTCTATGCAGCCGCCTGCGTTTGCCTCCCCGTTAGAAGAACCTGAACTGGACGCTGTCGTTCACCTGGCAGATATGTACTGCCGGGCAACCTGGAAGGGCGGATTCAAGGGGGAACCGGCTCCGCGCTGGCCTCAAACCTTGCCCTGCCCTGGGGACCTCAATGATCAGGCGGGTTTCGTCCGGGCCTTGGGCAAAGATGAAAAGCTGGAGAACGGGCGGACGTACGATCGGGCGCTGGAAACCCATCCCGCACGCTATGAAGATGGGTATATTTTCGGCACATTCCCCTTGAGCCTGTTCAACATGCAGATCCAGAAAGGGGACCGCTTCAAAGTCCAGGTGGGCCTATTAGGAGAAGCAAAGGATGGTCGCGTCCGGTTCCGGGTCATATACGATCGAGATCCCATTGAGTCGGGAGACGAGGTGGAGTTAGCGAGCATCACCGAAGTCTACGATGGGAAGATCAAGAGCCTGAACCTTGACTTGAGCCCTTTAGCGGGAGGAAGAGGGGATTTGATCCTCCGGGTGGAAGCGGAAGGCTCCTGGTCTCAGGACCGGGCCGTGTGGGTGGATCCCAGAATTGAACCCGGGGGAGGGGCAAGTCCTACGCCCCCCACTCCGTCCACCACCCCCACCACACCACCCACCCCCACGAACACCCCCTTCACGCCGTCTCCCACCGCGACCCCCACCATACCGCCGTCGGCGACCCCTGCTCCCTCTCCCACCCCTGCGCCCACCACGGATGGGGCCGACTCAGACGGCGACGGGATCCCGGATGAGGACGATAACTGCCCCAACACGCCGAATGTGAACCAGCTGGATACGAACCATGACGGGGTGGGGGATGCCTGTGATGTTCCTATAGGTGATTTCCCTTCCTTGCAAGAAATCTCTTTTCAACCCCCGACATCACTGACGCAGTTTGACCCTTCCCTCATTCTCCAACCCTGTCCCGGGTGCCCGGAGATCGAGGGCTATGAATGTATTGACCAGTCCTGTCTGGGTCCAAGGATGCCCAACCAATTTTATAAGGGGACGGCTCAGCGATCCTGTACGTACCAATCCTTGGGGACAAATCCGGAGTTGGAGAGCGAATATGGGCAGTATTTCACCCTTGAAGAAGACCCGGTGACCGACAGCTGCTCGGGGTATGTCCTCACGGAGCATTTCTGCACGGAGGGTGGGGTGCTGGTGGAATTTGAGCATCCCTGCGAACTCGGCTGCCAAAACGGTTCCTGCAAGTTGTGCCAGGATACGGACCAGGGCAATGACCCCGATCACTTCGGCGGCATCGTCAATGATCCCCAGAATCGGGTAGACACATGTATGCTGCAAGAGGAAGAGATCACTATGGACCTTACCCAACAAACCATGGGTAGGGGATATTCTGCTGAAGACGTCTTGAAAGAGTACTACTGCGTGGGGGAAAACGTCCACCAAACTCATCACCTCTGCGCGGCTTGTTCCAACGGGCAGTGCCAACCCTGTCTTGGGTATGCCGGCGGGGTGAATATCTATCAACAGGCAAAATCTCCCTACGGGGATGAGGATCACTGCCAGGATGAGGAAACTTTAATTGAGTACTTTACCCGCTGGGAAGACGGGGATTGTATGGTTTACCAGACAGCCATCACCTGCCCCGCGGGTTGTGATCAAGGAGCTGGCGTCTGTAAAGAGAGCTGCATGGACGGCGTCCAGAACCAGGGCGAACACGGGGTTGACTGCGGAGGACCCTGCCCCGCCCAGTGCAGAAATTGTTTCAGCCTTGAAAAGGGGGGTGGAAGGGATGATCAGTATTTCTCCTTTAGCAATCAAGCGGTCGAGGATGCGGCCCTGGACGCCATGTATGAATATCTCAACTGCCTCCGGAACTCAACCTGCCGTGATACATTGCCAACCCATGTCTTTTTTGAGGATTACGATCATATCCAGATTTATGATCTCATTGGAGAGCCGGACATCATCATGGAAGCGGTTGGGTACTATGTTGATCAACATATGAAGTACTTATTTGACGGCGACTGGGTCAATAATTGTCCCCCATTCTCTGAAACGGCTGAAAATTGTTATCCCGTTCCCAAAATCCAGTCAGCAGCATGGACGGTGGAGCACAGCGGGGAACGCCCCAACTGCCCGCCGGACAAACTGTACTGCGGTGACTGTGAAGACCACGCCATCTTGCGGGAGACGTTAATGCGCATGTTGGGGGTGTCAAAGGGATGTGCCTTCTGCGGCGATTACTATAAGAATTATTGGGGAGACGGGGGACATACGTTCAATATCGTTTTCTACCGCAGCAAATGGCGGATCATGGATTATAAACCGTTAGGTTATTTTTTTCTTACTTCTACTAAAAAGGATGATCATTTAGTGATGAACCTTTGGAACGATTTTTACGGCGAGTATTGGTGCCCCGATGCGAAGGACAACTTAGGGTCCGGGAATTATGATGCGGGGTGCAACAAACTGCATCCTAAAAATGTGACCTGGAACTACTACGGAGGTACGCCCTGTCCCGAGTCCTGGAACAGAGGCACATATTATACGGACCAGTGCCCTTAAAGGAGAGAAGGATGAAATCATCCAGCCTGATCGCGGTCATACTTGGCCTTGTTTTCCTGCTCCCTGTCCGCCCAGCGGGGGCCCAGTCCATTTTCTATGAAGGGGACGTGATCGTGGAGTCGATCTCCGCGAAGATCACTTTATCAGACCAGGCCGTTGTGGAAACGGAGTATGTGCTTCTGAACCAGGGGGATCAGGAGGAGCGAATTTCAGTCCAACTGGCGGATCCAGTGGCAAGGGAAAACCTGGTCTACTTTTTCGTCCCTGACCCTGTGACCATCCAGCCGGAGGAGCGCAAGATTCTGTTGAGCGAATACGCCCTTCCCCTTCCGGAGGGGGATTTCCCATCCTTTACCTACAATCTGGCATTGGAGTTTGACGGCAAACCCCTGGCTCACAGCGCCAATCAGATCGATACGGAGGTCATCCTGCCGGAAGGCGTCCGCCAGATCACCGGCTCCAATAAAACCTTCACAAACCCGGAAGTGGATGATCAGGGGAGAGCGCACCTTTTCCGCCGGGCCCTGAATCAGTTCCCTACCAGAACGGTTCTGAAATGGAACCGTTTGGGCCTCCAGCTGCGGGCTGACAAATCGGTCCAACCGCAGAAAATAACGGAAGCAAATCAGACCTTAGAAGTGCATCTCGTGGTGGAAAACACCGGGGACCTGCCATTGGAGTCCCTCCGTTTGCAGGACAGTTTTTCGCCTTCCATGTATGAGGGGGTGTCCCCGGAGGAGGAGTTCACGCTGACGGACTCAGATGAGAGTGATCCGCGTCTCCTGTGGGAGGTGGAGGTCCCGGTTCTGGAGGTGGGCGAGCAGAAGACCTTTGACTACACCCTCCGCTATTTGGGTGATGTGAGCCAGATCTATGATTTTGATGTGGAACCAACCGTCGTGCTCTGGAACGGGCGCGCGGTGGCCCTCTCCAACTCAGTGCGGATGGCCAACCTGACGGGAGCCCAGGAGGTGAAACCGAAAGGGCCATTCCTCTATTCGGATGCCTTTCAGTGGGTATTGTATGGGGCTGCAGGCGCGCTCCTGGTGGCGGCAGTCGTCATTTTCACTGTGGTTGGGAGGCGTTTGAGAAAACGATCCTGATCTGGGTCACTTCCTGGGAGGAGGGATCGAGCCCTGTTCTATTTCCCGCCCCGGTAGGGAGGGACGGTCAGGGCGTGGATGCGGCAGATGCGCCGGTCCAGCATCCGGCTCCGGATGCGGGGGTCGATCTCGCTCAGCTTGTCCGAGGTGGTGATCACCGTGGGCAGCTCCGCGTTGTAGCGGTAGTTGAAGAGCTGGTACAGCTTCTCTTTCACCCAGGGGGTCATGGACTGCGTTCCCAGGTCGTCCAGCACCAGCAGCGGTGTGGTCTTGACCTCGTCGAAGCGCCGGTCGTAGCTGACTGTGCTGTCGGGGGCGAAGGTGGCCCGCAGGTGGTCCAGCAGGTCGGGGACCATCACGAACAGCGGCGGGACCCCTTGCCCGGCCCGGAAATTGGCGATGGCCGCCGCCAGGTGGGTCTTCCCGCTGGCGTACTTGCCCATCAGGACCAGCCAGCCCTGGGGTTTTTCAGCGAACTCGCGCGCGGCGTGAAAGGCCCTCTCCAGCCGCTTGCGCTCGTCCAGCTCCAGGTTTTCGTTCTTGCGGAGGTTGAAATTCCCGAAGGTGCGCTCCCCGAGCAGGGCCAGCGAGGACAGCTCCGGGTGCCCCGTGTCGTCCATCGGGCGCCGGTAGTCGGGGGCCAATATCCGCACCGAGGTCACCAGCTCCGGGTCCTGCAGCCGGGAGCGCACCCGGCCTTCCAGCTGGTCCATGGACAGGTTGGTGGTCACCAGCAGGGGGAGCTCGTTGATGTAGCGGTGGTTCAGGATCTGGAAGAGCTTTTCCTGGGCCCAGGAGGTGGCGTTCTCCGTGCCGAAGTCGTCCATGATCAGCAGGGGGGAGGTGCGGATCTCGTTGAAGCGCTTTTCGAAGGGCGCCTCAGGGTTGTTGTAGGAGAAGCGCAGCGAGTCCAGCAGATCGGGGACGGTGATGAACAGGGTGGGCACGCCCATGTCCACCGCGAAATTGGCCACCGCGGCCGCCAGGTGTGTCTTGCCGCAGCCGAAACGGCCCTGCAGCAGCAGCCAGCCCTCCTGGGTGCGGGCGAAGCGCCGGGCGTGGTTGAAGGCCTGCTCCAGGGAATCCGCCTGGGCGGGCCCGATGCCGATCTGCCCCCGGGGCTTGAAATTTTCAAAGGTCAGGTGGGTCAGCTCCTCCAGGTCGCTCATCTTGTAGAGGTCGTTCCGCACCTTCTGCCTGAACTGCCCCCGGCGGCATTTGCAGGGGTAGATTTTGCCGAAATCGGGATGCCCGACCGGCACGTCCCGGCGCACGTAACCCAGCCCCCCGCAGATCTCGCAGTTGGGGTCCCCGGGCGTGTCCTGCGCGGTCCGCTCAGTCTTCGATGAAGTCTGCGAATTCGTCTTCGAGATATTCTCGGCGGCTCTTTTCAGAATATCGTTGATCTCTTCGGTCATCTCGTCCCTCTTCTTGCCAGCTGCGTAATATGGCTTCAATATATTTCCATTTCCGGACGTTGTTCTCCACGGCGATCTCAAAAGCCTGCCTGATCCAGTTCTCGGGATACTGCTCCTCCGCGTCCCGCAGCAGGTCCGCTACCAGCGGCGTGATGGGCCCGATGTTTTCCTCGTACAGCTGGTAGATGTTGGGCTGCTCGATGTCCAGGGTCGTGCTCGTCCCTTCCCGTGCCGGAGGGCGCCAGGATTCATCCTCGGCGGCTTTGACCGCCGCCCGTCCCTTGGGGGAGTTGAAGAAATACACCGGGACCTTTTTCCCTTCTTGGTCGAGGTCGATGCGCATCATCGTGCCCCGTTCCACCGCCCTCGTTAAACCCTTTTCGACGGCCTGGTGGGCTTCTTCCGCCGTCTCCCCCATGCCCTTCATGAAGGTGGGGTCGCTGGTGAAATCGTCCACCCGCAGGTAGCGGGTCTCCCCTTCCATACGCGTCACCTGCCACAGGGCGTAAAGGGTGACTTTGAGTTCCTCCAGATTGTCGATCGCCGGCAGCAGGTCGCGGAAGAACAAGGAGGGGATTTTGGTGAAGTTGATTTTGCCGGAGGGGAAACCTTCGAAGGTCATGCTCTGTTCACCTCGGCCTTAGGCCACCTGGGAGAGGTCGACTTCCTGCCGGGCCGCGTTTTCGAATTTGGCCAGGTTTTTGCGGAAGACCAGCTGCACCTCGCCGGTGGGCCCGTTGCGGTGCTTGGCGATGATGATCTCGGCCAGGTTCTTGTGGA
>JAWLER010000007.1:0-86766 GCA_041686005.1 Anaerolineales bacterium
ATACCTCCTTGAACAGGGCATCGCCCCTGAAAAGGTCTTTGAGATGACCAAAGTGGAAGGGCGGGAACTGCGCTCCTTAAGAGGCCCGCATTTGGACGGGCTGGAGATGATGGAGAGCGGGGACAATGGTTCGGGGTGACCGAACCGTGGCTGTTCAGGCTCCCAAGACCGGCGTATTAGCCGGGCTTTTTCATTTTTCCCTAAAAGATTTTAAGTCTTGGACCGGCTGTAAAGAGTGTCACATCGCTCTCTTATTGTCATCCCGAACCCTTCGACCGGCTCAGGGCAAACTCCGTGAGGAATCCCTGGTGCAGCCATTCGTCTGGGGTCATGGTCTACGAGCCGAACCCCCTTTTAGTACGTGGGCCATCATGTTGCCAAAACACACGGTCACTGCGAGAAACGAAACGAAGTGGAGGGACGAAGCGACTTTCTAAGGAACGGAAGGTTCCTCATACAGGAGCTTTTCCTCCATTCTAGGAGATCGCTTCGCTTAGCTCGCGATGACAGTTTGCTTGAAAGATTTCCAGGTCCATATTGGCACTGAAGCGAGACAACACCGGAAGACAACTCTTCACCACATCTTTTCCCGTGCCTGGTACTGCAGCGCCTCTGCCAGATGGGCGGTTTGAATGTCCTGCTTCCCATCCAGGTCCGCAATGGTGCGGGATAATTTCAACACCCGGTGATAAGAGCGCGCCGAGAGGTGCAGCTGATCCATGGCGGAGCGCAGGAGCGACTTGCTGCTGGCGTCCAGCTGGCAGTGTGTTCTGATTTCCGCGGGGCGCATATCCGCGTTGGTCACCAGACTGCTATCTGCAAAGCGTTCCCGTTGCCTATCCCGGGCCGCTTCCACCCGGGCCTGAACCTGCGCAGAGGGTTCCCCCAATCGATCGGAGCTCAACTTGTCATATTCCACCCGCGGGACCTCCACATGGATATCGATGCGATCCAGCAAAGGCCCGGAGATACGTTTTTTGTAGCGGGTGATGGTCGAGGAGGAGCATGTGCATTCTTTGACTGGGTCGCCGTAATAACCACAAGGGCAGGGGTTCATGGCCGCCACCAGCATGAAGTTGGCCGGGAAGGTCAGTGAGCCCTTTGCACGGCTGATGGTGACCACCTTATCCTCCAGCGGCTGGCGGAGCACTTCCAGCACGTGCCGTCCGAACTCCGGGAATTCGTCCAGGAACAACACGCCGCGGTGAGCCAGGGAGATCTCCCCCGGCTGGGGCCAGGTGCCGCCGCCCACCAAACCCGCATGGGAGATGGTGTGGTGCGGGGCACGGAAGGGCCGCTGCTGGATGAGATGGGTGTCGGGTGGGAGCTGATCGAGGATGGAATAGATCCGGGTCACGTCCAGGGCTTCGTCGATGCTCATCCGGGGCATAATCCCAGGCAGGGACCGTGCCAGCAATGTTTTTCCCGCGCCGGGCGGGCCGTTCATGAGCATATTGTGATTTCCGGCCGCTGCCACCTCCAGGGCCCGTTTGACGTGTTCCTGCCCTTTGATTTCTTTTAAATCAGTCTGCGTGCGAATGACGGGCAGGTCCTCTTTAAGCGTGGTGGGGTGAGGGGTGATGGCGCTTTCGTCAATTAGATGATCATACAGCTCCCTTAAATGCTTAATGGGCAGCACTTCCAGGTCGGGCATCAGGGCCGCTTCCCCGGCGTCCTCCTCGGCGACGCAAATGGTCTGGAATCCTTCCTCGCGGGCCAGAGCGGCCATGGGCAGCACCCCGGCGGTGTGGCGCACGCTGCCGTCCAGGGAGAGCTCGCCGACGATGATCATATCTTTTACAGCCTGAGAAGGGATCTGGCCGCTGGTGATCAAGATGCCCACTGCGATGGGCAGGTCATAGGCTGGGCCTTCCTTGCGCACATTGGCGGGCGCGAGGTTGATGATCAGGCGTTTGCGGGGAAACTGCAGGGGGACGTTTTTGATCGCCGTCCGCACCCGCTCGCGGCTCTCCTGCACAGCAGCGTCCGGCAGCCCGACAACGGTGATCCCGGGCAGACCGCTGCCGAAATCCACTTCCACCTCTACGAGGACCCCCTCCAGGCCGAGCACGGCGCAGGAGTATACGCGCGCGAGCATACTTTCAGTGTAAAAAACTCCTCGCGGAATGTCAACACGCCCGTCAGATATGGAAAGGGTCCCCGGTCTGATTTAAGCGGTTTTCAGGGGGGCTTTGAATATGTCGGATGAGAGCCACTCGATGAACATCCCGTAAAGGACACCGGCGGAAGTGTAGAGGAAAAAAGGCAGTTGGTCAGCGGGCAGGAACCCGATGGAGACAGAAAGGGAGAAGATCAATCCCATCACCGCGCCATGGAGCAGGTAGTGGATCCTCCAGCCGCTGATGCCGATGGCAAATCCTAAAAGCAGGCGGTTGGCGACCATCGCGGCCAGTTCATCCCAGGTGATGGGAGGGAAACCGAAGATGATCTGCCGGCCGCTCATGCAGAGGGCGGCGGAAATGGCCCCTCCCAATAGACAGCCCCAGAGTCTTTTCTTGAACATGGATGGTCCCTCCTTTGGATAAGAGTTTCTTAAACCAACCTCGTTTCTCAATTTACCCTATGCCCGCGGCTTGCAAAGCCCAGGCGACCCCTTCCTCTTCGTTGCTGGGCGCAACCTGAGTGGCTGCCCTTTTCACCTCCTCGGGGCCATTGCCCATGGCCACACTGAGTCCGGCGATGTCAAACATGGCTAAATCGTTGAGGTTGTCCCCGATGGCCATGGCTTGGTGTGGTTTAAGGCCAAGTTGGTTGATGACCACTTGGAGGGCTGCCCCTTTGTTGGCGCCTAACGCGAATACACCCAAGGCGTACAGGGCTCCATCCGGATGGATGAAGGACTCCGCATAACACTGATGGGCCAGTTCCGTCTCGCAGAGCCGCCGAATGCCCGCCATCGCCTCAGGGTCCCAGGTCAGGATCCGTACGGGGTCATCCACAAGCGCGTCTGTGTTGCTGGGGACGACCGTGAGATTGGCATCAATGGGCCCCAGCGGTTGTCCCGGGCGCTGGCGCCAATAGGTCATATCCCCCACAGTCGTGCTCAGCTCCCAATCGTGTGTGTCCGCCAGTTGGGTAATTTCCAGGGCTGCTTCCCGGGGGATAGGGTGATAACCCCAGACAGGTCCTTCCGGTGCCCCCAGATTTGAGCGCCGTTCGAACAGATGATAGGGTCATGGATTTCCAGAGTGCGGCAGTACTTTTGAACGAAATGAGGATTGCGTGTTGAAGCTAATATGATGTGGATGCCATCCTCCGCAGCCGCTTTCAAAGAACGAGTCCCTCCAGGAGCCAACACTTTCTCACTGGTCAGCAGCGTGCCGTCCAGGTCAACGGTGATCAGTTGGATATTTCTCATTTCAGTTTCTTTCATGGCGGGTTATTTAGTGGAGTGTCCATCAAAATCTATATACGTGATGTATGTCCAGGCGTAGTGCATCCAGGGTGATCATTGAGTTCTTTGCTGGTCCTGGACCAGATCCCCTTGGGTCGAGCACCAGGGTATCGATCCAGGGGTGAGTTTGACTCAAGAGGCCAACAGGTTACGTTTCAGCGATGGCGTTTACAAGCTCGCGGCAAAAATTTGGGATATCCTTGACAACCCGCCCCCAGACGATGTTTTCGTCCCGAAACGCTGACACATCATGCCAGGTGGCGCCGGCGTTCTCCATGTCGTCTTTGATGCCTATCGAGCCAACAGCGCGGTGCCCCTCCAGGATCCCGGCAGATGCCAGGACCCAGCCGCCGTGGCAGATGCTGCCCACGACTTTTCCATCTTCATAGATGTCCCGTACAAGGGTCTTCACCGCGTCGAAACGGCGAAGCTTATCAGGCGCCCACCCGCCGGGGATGACCACGGCGTCAAAGTCAGCCGCGTTCACCTGATCAGCTGAGGTGTCCACCCTCGCAGACAGACCGTGTTTGCCCTTATATGTCTCCATGCGACCGGTGCCCACGATGGTCACGCCCGCCCCTTCTTCGCGAAGACGCATCACCGGCACCCAAAATTCCAGATCCTCGAACTGGTCCTCGACGAGATAAGCTATACGTTTTCCTTGCAGTTTCATGGTTCTCTCCCAATTCAGGTGTAAAGTTAACCGTCGAAATCTCGAGATTCATTATATCCGAGTTTGTCTCCGTATTGGCAGGGTTGTGGGAGTCGGCATCAGAGACGAGAATATCTGTTATCATTCTTCTTCTCTGGGATAGGGGTGCGGATAAGAATTTTGTTAGGTTGATGAAGTACATGACCTGCCCGGGGCTGGCGGTGGAGATTCTATATTACAATACGACCAAACCATAATTCGCCCAAACTATATATAGAGAGGGATGGGCGAAAATTGACCTTTCCGTTTTCATGTAGACCCTTGTCCAATAAAAGAACACGTTGATCCATAAGGAGATGATGATGAAGAATCAAAAAACGTCTCAAATACTGCCCATATCCATCGGCCTCCTAAATTTGAGCGGCTTAGGTTTAGGATACCTTTACATGAAACGCTGGATCCGGTGGGGTGTTCATTTCCTCATAACCCTCGGCCTGATTGGGCTGGCTTCCCTGACCAACGCCTCTACATTATCTTCCTTATGGATCCCGGTCTTCATACTCTGGCTGTTATGGATGGCTTTTGACGGATGGCGTCAAGGCCGGAACTTTACACCTGAAGAAGGGTTAGTGCCTGGGAAATTTTTTAATGAGCGAAAATGGGTCATGATCGCTGTCCCCATCATCCTTCTTTGCTTCGTGGGAACAGGGTTTGCTGCCTATTCTGTGATGGGACAAAAGACATTCCAACGAGGTATGGAAGCCTACCAGGATGCTGACTGCCAGACAGCCGCTAGGCGATTTAGGAGGGTTTCGACCATATATGAACTCACATTTGCTCCCTATATCGCTAAAGCGGATGAACGTCTTGCGGAATGCAAGAAACTTCTATCTGCGGATGTCACCCGTGAGGAAGGAGAATACGAAGAAGCCATTGAATCCTATCAAGGATATTTGGATGAGTATGCCGGAGGGGATTTGGCGCAGTTCGCGGTAGAAGGGCTTGCGGATTCCTATTTCGATTGGGGTGTTGCGCTGCAGGAGGAGGGCAGTTACCAGGAAGCGATTCGCAAATATGAACAGGTTCTGCAAGAATATCCTGAGACACCAGCTTCCGATCGAGTTCCTCCACATCTCGTGGAATCCTATCTCGCCTTGTCAGACCAGCTGTGGGAGGCGGGGGAGTATCAGGCGGCTATAGAAAAAGCCCGTGTTCCCCTTTCGGACTATTCGGATACGCCGTCAGGAAAAGAAGCGGCTGAACAGATCGCGCAGATCTACTGTGATTGGGCCAGAGATCTGCAAAGCCGAGATTTGTATCAGGCGGCGGCGGGGAAGATTCGCTTTGTGTTGGAAAGACATCCGGAAACAGAAGCAGTGGAGAACATAAAACCCCTCGCGGCTGAAATTTACTTTGATTGGGCTTCTTCTCTCGCTGAATCGGGGTCCTACATGGAAGCTGTGGAGAAGTATGAAATCGTTCTTGACGAGTATGCGGAGGAAATGTCCGGCGAGACCGTTAAAGCGAATATAAAATCCACGTATCTGACATGGGCAGACAGTTTGCGGAAGAAAGAGGCCTATGAAGGGGCGATTGAGAAATATCAAACCCTTCGTGAAGAATATCCGCAAACCATAGCTGCGGAAGAAGTGAACACCCTTGTCCAGGAGACCAAGTTGGCGTGGGGGAGCGATCTCACCCAAAAAGGCGAATTCATCGAGGCGCTGGATACGTTTGCTTATCTCAAAGATGCCGCGGTGACAACTGAAATATCCCAGACCGCTGAGGAAAGATATCAACAGGCCTTGTGGGGGTTGAGTCAAGATAAAGGTGAGGAAGGGAAGCAAGTCATGGCGGAGACCTTGAATGAGGTTTGTGATGGGGACCCTGTTTCTTCTCCCGTCGTGGGGTTGGCGGAAGATGAAGCGGGAAAAGCCCTTGCTTGCGACAGCATGTATACCTTGCCCTCCGATCTTCAGGCGGACTATCCGGGACATTTACAGTATGTCGTTTCCCGGACCGAAGGAGCCAAGACGGTCCAGACCTGTGCTTATGAGCAAGACCATACTTTATATCGGAAACAGGTAACTTGGACGATCACCGTCCGTAAAACCGTTTCGGGAGATTTCTTCTCCAAGACGTTTTATGGGTCCATGCCCCCCTCGTGCCAATATACGGAAACGTTTTACGGGAAAACGAAATCCAAGTTCGGGTCTGATCCCTCGACGGAGGATGTGAACGATTGGTTGGAACGGGTGATCGAATAAATCTTGCTTGAGTAGATGATTGTTCTTGGGAGTTCCATTGGGATGGAGGTTAATACATCGGGGTGTGGATCACTGTTGTAGTCCAGACTTAGAAAAATAGACTTGATCAAGACGCATATTCTCTCTTGGAGTTAAAAATATCTGGCCATGCTTTGCATGGCCAGAATGGTTTTATGAACAAAGGTTTTGTTTTCTTCTCTTTTTAAGGATTGAGTTCGTGGGTCCGGTCTTTCTACTAGAACAGTTTCAGTCCATATTCGATGTAGAGCGGCAGGAGAGTGATGGACATGATGTTCTGCAGCTTGACCAAAATGTGTAACGAGGGCCCCGCGGTGTCTTTCAGGGGGTCACCGAAGGTGTCGCCGGCCACAGCGGCTGCATGGGCCACGGTTCCCTTGCCGCCGAATTCTCCCATTTCGATCAGCTTCTTGGCGTTATCCAAAGTACCGCCGGTGTTGAACATGGCCTTGGAGAGCGCCGATGAAGAGGTCTTGACGCCGATCAGGTAGGCAGCCAAAGGCCAGGGGCCGAGCAGGAATCCCACCACCACCGGGATGACCACGGAGATCACGGTGGGACTGATCATGCTCCGCAGGGCATTGGCCGTGGTGATGTCCACGATCTTGGCATAATCCGGTATCGCTTCGCCTTTCAGCAAGCCGGGGATCTCCCGGAACTGCCGGCGCACCTCCTCGATCACCAGAAATGCACCGTCATTCACCGAGCGTAGTGTCAGTGCTGAGAACAGGTATGGCATGACCACCCCGATGAAGAGCGCAGTGACGCTGGCCGGGTTGACCAAATTGACCAGAAACGTGTTGATCCCGGTCAATTCTATACCCTGTAAGCGGGCCACCTCGAAGAGGTAGGCGAAAAGGATGACCATGCTGCCCATTGTCGCCGCGCCCATGGCATACCCTTTGGCCAGGGCTTTGGTGACATTACCCACCGCGTCCAGCGCGTCCCCTGCTTCACGGGTTTTCTTTCCAAGTCCACTCATTTCGCTGATACCCGCTGCGTTGTCCGCGATGGGACCGAATGTATCGCCGGCCATGATGATGCCTTTCATCTCTTTGATGCCCATGGTGGCAGCAGCGATGAAGAAAATCCCCTCCAGTCCTCCGCCACCGATGAGGTAAGAGGCCAGAACGACGGAACCGAGGATGTAACAACCCCACACCGTGCTTTCCATCCCGTAGGAGAGCCCCTCCAGAATGCCCAGCGCCGGTCCACTTTGGGCGTGCTGGGCGGTCCTGCGCACAGGTTTCCCGTGGGGCCCAGTGTAATATTGGACCACGAAAACGATTGAAAAGGCACCCAGCATGCCCAGCACCTGGGCCCAGAAAAGCCTGATGTCACCCATAATCCAGCGCGCGACGATATAGAAGAGGGCTAGGTTGGTCAGGGCGGTGCCGATGAAACCCAGGTTGACCGTCCAAGTGGGACTTCGATCATCCCGTCCCTGGACGACCAGGACGCCGATGATGGTGGCGATGATCCCGATCGCTCTGGCAATGAGGGGGAAAAGCACGCCTATCCACCCATAGGTGGCGAAAAAGATGGGGGAGGCGGCGACGATCATCGTGGTGACCACATTGTCGGCGCCCGACTCAAATAAATCCGCTCCACGACCCGCGCAGTCGCCCACATTATCTCCCACCAGGTCGGCGATCACGGCTGCGTTGCGGGGATCGTCTTCGGGGATACCTTCCTCGACTTTCCCGACCAGGTCAGCGCCGATGTCGGCCGCTTTGGTGTAGATACCCCCGCCCAGTTGAGCAAAGAGCGCGGAAAGGCTGGCGCCAAAACCGAAGCCCACCAGCATATTCACCTCGCTGGGGTTTTCGGGACTGATCCCGAAGATCCACATCAGGAGGATGATCCCCAACATGTTGAAGGTCACAATGCTCATCCCCATCACGGAGCCGCCCCGGAAGGCGATGGTCAAGGCCTTGCCCACCGAGGTGCGGGCTGCGCTGGTGGTCCGTAGATTGGCCCGAGTTGCCGCGTTCATCCCGATGTAAATGGAAAGGAGGGAGAACGCTGCCCCAAGGATAAATCCCAACGCGATCTGCCATTTATGCTCCGGCATGGCCAAGAAGAGGATAAGAGCCAGGACGATCACGAAAGGGAAGATGGTGATGAACTCCCGGCGTAGGAAAGCATTGGCTCCGATTTGGATGAAATCAGCAAATTCTTTCATCTTGTCGGTGCCAGCATCCTGCTTTCTGATCCAGAAGTACAGCCAGCCGATCATGAATAGACCGATGACACCTGCCACGACAATGGCAATCGTTAGAATCAGATCAAGATTCATTTTTACATCCTTCTCTATCCATTCTGGTATTAAGATGCTCGTTACGGGAAACGTTTAGAGGATGAATGGATTTTAAGGGAAGTAAAGAGATGTGTCAAGAAGAGGAGGTTGCTGTGTGCGAGGATGATTTGCGGGGGATATAGAGCGCAGGTCAGGGGCTAGGAGAGGTTAAGGTGTGGGGAAATGAACTAATTCAGAGATGGATACCCACAACGGTTTTAGCAGCCATGACCTTCCCACTGACCCAGAGCGCCAGCAACGCCATCTGGCAGTCCAAAGTGGCTCCGGACATCCAGGGGCGGGTTTTTTCGGCGCGGAGGTTGATCGCCTGGATGGTCGAACCGATCATGCCGGTGGTAGCAGGCGCGCTGGCCGATTTTGTGACCGAACCGGCCATGACCTCGCAAACGGGATTGTCCAGAGCTTTTGGATGGCTGGTGGGTACTGGGCCCGGGTCAGGGATGTCTCTGCAGTACCTCGTTTCAGGTCTGGGCTACATTTCCATCGTCGTCATCGCCTGGTTCATCCCCACCCTCCGGGATGTGGAAGAGATCCTCCCTGATCATGACCAGCTTGAGAAAGCGGGTGAGGAAAAAGCACCAAAAGAGTGATCCCCAAAAATTGTGGTGTTTTTTGTGAATAAAAAGGGGGCCAGCCGGGAAGGGTGTCTAGACACACATGTGGTTTTAATAATTCCAGCAAGGGGGTTACGACACACGCTGCCGATACAAAGCTGGATCGACGACGTCGACCATACCATCGATATCAGATTCTAAATCCAAAAATCGCCTTATTTTTTCAATATCCTCCGTTGGATCCCTGAGGATGTCGTTGTAATCACAAATGATATAAGAGACGTTGTCATTTGCATTCATAAACTGGAATACGGAATCCAGATTCTTTTCGAAGATATCTTTCATTTTTTCTTCTTCGACACCTTGAGGACCCTCTCCTCTTCTCTGCAGCATCTTTCGTTGAGAGGATAGAATTTCTTCCATGTTCCGATTCATAAAGACCACTTTGTATTGATAGGCATCCGGGAGATAGGGCAGCAGAGGGGCGATGATTTTCACTGCTTTTCCGACGGCGTCAGATAACCAGGCATGGTTACCCTCCGACAGTTTCTTTACTCTTTCCCATTCGAAATACCCTCGGGGATTATCTTGATCCGCTTTGCGAAGGTTGTCTGTCAGCAAGGAGATCCCCCCTGCATGAAGGATTTCCATCATCATCGATGTCCCAGAGCGGGGTAATCCGGAGACAACGATGATTTCTGGCTTCCTGCTTTTCTTGAAGAGGGAACGGATTTTTTTCAGTAGCATTGATCAACTCAATGATGGATGCAGGCCTTTTCTATCCTTTGATCTCAAGCGAAGTTGCGAATCAGGATCATGATCAGTCCAAGCGCATCGAGGGATAAATAGAGAACCATAAGCGGTGCGATCCGGTCCAGAATCGCTGGTATCACGTTTTGACAGGTATCGGAATAGGCAGCGAAATAAGCCGATGATAAGACGATAGGAAGGATTAGAACGCTCAAGGCACCATATATGAACCACATGGGATTTTGCTTGGTGGTGAGAAATGCGCCTATCTGTGATGAAAACGGCAGCTGGATGATTTCTACATATTGCCCACATATCGCGCCTAATATGGTCACCAAGATGAGGACGGACAGCACAGAGACACGTTTGTTTTCTGACCAATTTCTGAGCAAAAGAGAGCCAAACAGGACTGCGACAACCCAGATCAAGAGGCTTTCAAGCAGTGAAAACACCAGTTCATATCCTGCGACCCCAATGGCGTCCCAGATATTCGTGCGTTCTGCTACCCAAGGGATATCGCGCAATGCCAGGATGATCGACCAGACATGGATAGGGAATGCTGCGGCCACAAAGATCTGCCACAACTCATGTTTTCTGAGGAGAAAATGCTTCTTAAAGGTAACCAAGTCCCTTTAACCTTTCTTCTAGCGTTTCCTGGTCCTCATCACTGAGTACGGGTTCAGCGGGTTTTTGGTCATCCAGAGCCCTTCCGATGGTCATGGCTGGGATATCGGTGTAAGATGGGGTGGGGAAATTGCCTAATCCGTGGCTGTTGAAAATAACCCCGGGAACCGCATCCGCGTCGAAGCAATGATCGGCTCCCCAATGATCTGTATTTTTCCGGATGGTTTTTTCATGCCACCTGCCTATCCCATTCTCGGGAGATGCCCGGTAGCCGGGGGAAAATCCCAAAACCAGGTCGGGCCCATATTTTGCAAGGGGTCCATGGAATGCTTTTTCATTCCGCTGAACGTTAGCGAATACCTTTCTCCCATCCGGACCGGTCCACTCAAGAAGCGCAGCCCGCAGCCTCTCGAGGATATCCTGTGACTGGTCATTGGTGACTGTCCCCTGTTTTTCTCGTCCAGCAAGGTTTAGATACAAACTGTTCAATCCGATGGCATAGGCTTGACTCCTTCCCCAATCCACCCCTGAAAGGCCCTGGGCGTTGGATTCCCTGGATGGGCTTAGATATCCTTGACGGATGAGCCAGCGATTGACGTTAACTTTGAAATCGTAGTTTTGAAAGCCGTGATCTGAAAGGAACATCAGGTTGATCTCGTCCCCATCCGCTTTTGCAGCCAATTTGGCTGTGATTCGACCTGCTAGATCGTCCAATTTGAGATACCAGGATTCGACGACCTCGGGCTGGTTTTTCCAGAACATATGTTGGATGCGGTCCAGAGAATCAAACACACACGCCAACAGTCCTTCTGTGAAAGAGTCCAGCATGTCCATAAGAACCTGCTCGCGCTGCATACGGATCTGATCGCATAGACGAAGGAATTGGTCCTCGGTTATGAATCCTTCTTCCAATGCGGTCGTATCTTGAGGCCAACCTAGGGTTAAAAATGGCCCCTGGGTTTTCCAGATCTTTCTGAGCATTCCTTTGGGGGACCCGTAAGGCCAGGGGCTTTTTAAAGGGTGGAGTTGTAAAGGCAGGACATAGAGTGCGGGTGCGGGTTGCATTTTTGTCAGGAGGATCCGGGTGACGATTTTCAATGAAATCAGGAAGCCAATGTTGAAGTTGAGCTCGATCACCGGGCTCCAGATACCCTTTTGGAGATCTAAGACTTGTTTCCCAATCGAAAATTTCGCGGATTCTTCATCCAAAACCGTCAAGCGGAAATCCAGGGTTGTATCTTTTCTTCTTGAGTGGTTTTGTTGGTCGGGGCCGAACAAAGTTCCTTGGTATACATCCTTTCCTCGTCTGTGAATGCGGGCTGTCCGCGTCTTGAGATTTGCCTCATCGGTAAAGGGTTCTACGGAATAGGAAATACCCGCCCCTAATTTACCGAATATATCCGGTGTGCCCAGACCGGGGATGGAACGGACAGGCAATCCTAATCGGGCGGGAAAGGTGGCCGGCCACCACAGGGAGGTGGCGGGATAACCGTCTTTAGCCGCGGCATCGAAAATCGTTTCCGTTTGGTGAGGAGGGATAAATGCCTTACCCAGGATACTCTCTTGGGTCGGCAAGAGGGATACAAATAACCCATAGGTTTTCGGGTTCCGATGGACGAAGTCAAAAATGCCGTGCCCGCCAGGGTTCAATCCGGTGGCGATACTGGTCCAGGAGACCTCACTTTGTGGGGGGTTGGATACTCGCAAAGGGGCATACCCTGAAGATGCCAAGAATCGACTTATATTGGGCATATTCCCCTGGTTATGGAGTTTTTCATATAAGTGGGGATCGAAGGCGTCAAAGCCGACTAGGATTGTCTTCATATATTTCTGTATCTTTGGAAAACAGTAACTAGCATCCTAAGCTGGTTCCATAAGAAGTATCTGTATACTATCCCTGTCAGGCGAGGATCGATCCGATTCATTAATCCCCCTTGACCTCTTCTGAACCGGCTGTGTTGCCTGGGGGGTCTTTTGGATTTGTCTTTTCGCGGAGAGATCGTCGCAGTCGGGCAAACCACATTTTGATTTTCCTGGAGAAGATCAGTACAGCCCCGGAAATCACTCCAAAGGCTATCAGCAAAACTTGAAGCAGCAACCCCCCGAAATTTGGGTCGATGTACATATTTGTTTTCCTTAACTTGACTGCGTCATCCTATTTTATATGGTCCCGGCAACCTTAGCGGATATCGTTTCATTTGAAAAGGAGGAAATCTGGGATTGATCCCCTCTTCCATGTCTCTCCACCTAGTATTGGACCATATAGGACAATCTATTTCACTTGGGAATAAATGTATCCATCGGATGCCTAGCGATATGGTTCATCAGCGGCACGAATTTGTGTCTCTAACTCCTCCAAAAGCCGCCTTGTGACTTGCGGATGGCTGGTGGACATTTCATGCATTTCTTCGGGATCTTGATCGATATCATAGAGTTCGACGAGAGGGTCGCTTTGGGGAAGGTGTCGGTATCCGGAGTATTTTGTTAATTTATATCCTCCTTTGATGATCATAGCACTCCCTGCGTTGAGGGGGAGGAGCGATTTATTAGTTTTTGCCTCTAGGGCATATAAACTGCGTCCGTCTGGTGGTGAACCATAGGGCGGTAAAACGAACCCTTCAGCCCAAGGGGGGATTTTCTTCCCTGTCCAATGCAGTATGGTTGGTAGTAGGTCTACAGCGTTTGTTTTGGAGTAAACATCTTTTCTATGTTTTTGACCGGGTTCAAAGATCAGCAGGGGGACCCTGACGACGGGTTCATGCAAACAAGGCGTCATATGACCCATGATCCCCCGCTCAAACATCTCCCCATGGTCTGAGGTGAGGATAAGATACGTGTTGTCCAGGGCTCCATTTTTCTCTAGTGCCCGGTACAACCGATTAAATTCTGAGTCCACGTAGAGGATAAACTCATCGTACGCTCTGCGGTGGGGATCCATATTTTGGAAATGTTTTTCCCGTCCGACCTTGGCCAGAGGATGTTTGGGTTTGCTTATCGTTTGGATATCCTTATCAAGGAAGATTTCGTGAAATTCACCCCGCGTGTGGTACGGGGCGTGGGGGGGAAGGAGGTGAAAATATCCCAGGAAGGGATTTGGTGGATTGGTGAGGATATGCTTCATCCAATCCACAGCGTCTTCCAAGAGGAAAGTATCCACTGAGGAGACTGGTAAACCAAGCGGGAACACCTTTTCTAACAATGTATTTTTTTTATCATTGATATATGAGATAAGCTCCGCCAGGAACAGGGAAGATTGGAGACCGTGATCGATGTGACCGCTGATCCTTGCCCAACTCACGGTTGCGGTATCTTGATCATTTGCGAATAATTTCGAGAGCCACTTGTTTTTTCCTCGGGTGAGATCCTCCCGGGGTTTATAGAGGTCAATGTCCTCCATAAACTGATCCTGGAGGATATTGACAAGCTGGTTGTGGCTGTAGGTGATCCGGAAGAAATCATCCATGAGATGAAATATGTTTTTGGTTTGGAAGTCATTGTGGACCTTGTTGTTGATTTGGATCGCGCGATGGGTCCAGGGGTATGTTCCCGTGAGCAATGAAGCGGTTCCCGAGGTGGTGAAATTGCCGGCTGCGTAGTGGTTGTGATACACCGTAGCCCTGTCAGCCAAAGCCTCCAGATGTGGCGTCGTCTTTCGGGGATAACCATATAGGGAGATATTGGAGGTTGAGAAAGCGTCGAAGACAATCATCAGGACATTAGGGTAGGTTTCTTCCAACACCTTTCGTTTAGGCAGGCTACCCCTTGCCTTGGAAAAAATAAAAGGCATTAACCCTAGAATCTTGAGGAAGTCACGCCGGTTTATGTGGTGGACCATTTTTTCATCTCTATACCAGTTATGTCAGTTGATTTTTTTATGGTAATCTTCCCAAAAAGGTGCCCGGAGATCGCGCTTAAGTATTTTACCTGTACCTCCTTTAAGGAAAGCATCCCGGAATTCGACAGTTTTAGGCGCTTTGTAATGGGCTAGGTGATGCCGGACAAAATCGATGATCTCTTCTGCTGATGCACTCTTTCCCGGTTTGAGAACCACCAATGCTTTGGGGACCTCGCCCCATTTTTCATCTGGAACGCCTATGACAACAACCTCAAAGACGGCAGGATGGTTCTGGATGACCTTTTCAACCTCTACGGAGGAGATATTTTCACCACCGGAGATGATGATGTCTTTTTTGCGGTCCACAATGGTGATGTATCCTTCTTCGTCGACCACTGCCATATCCCCGGTATGAAGCCAGCCATCTCTTATGGTTGCTTCTGTTTCCTCCTGATCTTTTAAATACCTGTCCATGACCTGGTTACCCCGGACCACGATTTCACCGATCGACTTCTCATCGCGGGGGACGTCATTCCCTTCTTCATCGGTGACTCGTATCCGAACACCCACCAGCGGCAAGCCTGTTTTCACCTGGTAAGATCGGCGTGTGGCGGTGTCATGAGTTAGATAAGGTTTGGGTCTGGCGATGACGATAAACGGGCAGGTCTCGGTTAACCCATATCCCACATATGCGTGGCAGCCTATTTTCTCTTCGATCCCCTCGATCAAAGCGTAGGGGGAAGGCGCTCCACCGATGATCACTTCTCGCAAACTGCTCAGGTCATATTTGTTTAAATCCGGATGATGGATTAAGCCATTGAAGATGGTGGGCACACCCAACAGCTTGGTGATCTTTTCGGTTTCAATCAACCGAAGCATTTCTCCATAATCTATCTTCCGCATCATGACGTGTTTCCCGCCTACAGCCGTCAGGAACTGGGGTGTGCCCCAGCCGTTGACATGAAAGAGGGGCACGACATGCAGGAGATTGTCCTCGTCGCTGATCTGGAATCCGTTGATGGCCGTCAAGGTATGGATATAGAGCGAGCGATTTGTGATCGCCACACCCTTTGGATCACCTGTTGTGCCGGAGGTGTAGAAAAGTTCGACAACCGCGTTCTCATCCACCGCATCCAGGTCCACTTCCGCTGTTGGGGAGGCATCTTCTAAGAGATCTTCGTATTTGTGAGCCCAGGGGAGGGGATCTTCGGATTCCACGATGATGAAATGATGGATGTCGTTCAATTCCCCGCGCATTTTATCGATGGTGGGATTAAAATCCTTGTGAAAGCACAACACCCGGCTCTCGGCATGGTTGAGAATGTAAGAGATCTCATGATGGGAGAGGCGGATGTTAATGGGATTCAGGACAGCTTTGATTTGGGGGACCGCGTAATAGGCTTCCAGGAGTTGGTGGGAATTATAGGTGAGGAAAGAGACCACATCCCCTTCATTAACCCCCAACTTGTGGAGGGCATTCGCGAAGCGGTTGACGTGTTGATCGAATTCTTGATAGGTGAAGCGCAGATCCCCATCCACCACCCCTACTTTTTGTCCGTATAGGGAGGTTGCGCGCTGACGGAATTCCAATGGATTCAAGGGGACGATCATCACTTCCTCCTCAAATATATGTCATTAGTATGGGAAAATATACCCAAAGGGGTTGAAAGTTTTCAATTTTATTTTATATTAATAATAACAGACAGACCAGTCTGTCTCAATAGTGGAGGGTGAAATCATGTGTGAGTTAAAAGATAATATCATCCACGAGGCGCAAAAATTATTTTCCTTGAATGGGTATTTGAACACCGGTGTGAATGAGATCATCGAGGCCTCTGGAACTTCCAAAGGCGGCTTTTATAACCATTTTGCGAGCAAAGAGGAATTGTTCTTGGAAGTCCTTACCCAGGCGCAGAAGATATGGCGGGGAAGAGTCTTTCATGGACTTGATGAGATCGAGAGCCCAACGGAAAAAATCATTCAGATGCTCACAAATTATCGAGATCGCTATATCAAGGACACAGAGAATTTCCCTGGGGGGTGTATTTTCTTGACCTTTTCTGTGGAGTTGGATGATACCCGACCACATTTAGCAAAAGAGGTGTACAAAGGCTTTGCAGGTTTCAAAGGTTTGTTGAAGGAGCTGTTGGAGGAAGCCAAAAAGCAAGGCGAAGTATCTAATGATCTGGAACCGGAAGAAGTCTCTGAAATGATATTTGCGGGTATGTTGGGAGCTGCTGTCCAATTTGGGATCGACAAATCCATTCCTATCCTAAATCGGTCATTTCATTCTTTGATCAAATATATTCAATCATTCAGAGAGAAGCAGTTGTTACGTCAGAAATAGGAAAAGCCGAACCATTCCCTCCAGTGATGTTAAGGGAATCACGGTGTATGGTCATTGGATATTAGATAGGAGGAGGTGATATCTTCAGTTGAAACATAAAACCAAGAACAGTAAGTTCAATCTAATCTGGCTGTACCAGAATGACAATAAAAGGAGGATGTCATGAGAAGCAAATACTGGAGATGGATCTCCCTTCTAACCATCATCGCGTTGATCATTCCAGTCTTAGCAGCCTGCCAACCCGCAACACCCACCGAGGTCGAAGAAGAGCCCACAGCGGAACCCACGGAACCTCCCGAACCCACAGAACCACCTGAACCCACAGAACCACCTGAACCCACGCCTACACCTGGACCGGTGACCATGCGCGTGGGTACGACGTGGATCTGGGATGGTCTGAACCTGGGGGTGGAAGCGACCGGGTGGCTTCCCTACCGTTTGATCTTCGATTCCATCGTTGAATTTGGACCCAATGGTTCCTTCATACCAGGGCTGGCGAAAGACTGGTCGGTGGACGAATCGGGATTGGTTTGGACGTTCAACATCCAAGAAGACGTGACGTTCCATGATGGCACCCCGTGTACGGCGGAAGATATCGCGTGGAGCCTGACCTGGATGGAGGAGGTAGGTTTCGACAGCATCGCCTATATGTGGGCGGGTTTATTTGAAGAGGTCAAGGCCTTAGATGAAACGACCCTGCAAATCACTACCAAATCTCCTGTCAGCTACATGGAATATGTATTGTCCTATTCCTTTGTCGTGCCCAGAAGCGTGTGGGGGGAGATCACGGACAATGAAACCATGGCCAATTACACGGAAGAGGATGCGACGATAGGCACCGGTCCCTTCAAGTTTGTGGAATGGGTCCCGGATGAATACCTCATCATGGAGAGAAATGAAGACTATTGGGGCGAGGTACCTGCTTTCGATGAGTTGATTTTCCAGCAGTATGCCACCGAAGATGCCATGGTCAGCGCTCTCCGGGCTGGGGAAATTGACGGCGTGACGGTTGTTCCTGCTACCGCTGTGGACACCTTGCAGGGGGAAGAGAATATCAAAGTAAACATTTGGGATGGTTGGGGCGTTCATGAGATGACCATCAACTCTTATGCAGAGGGAACACAACCGGAAAGTTTGGGTGATCCCATCGTCAGAAAAGCCATGGAATACGCCATTGATCGCGAGAAGATCAATGAGGTGGTTTTCATGGGCTACAATACACCTGCCACCACTTTTATCGCACCGATCTTGGGGAAGTGGCATAACGACGAGCTCGAGACCATTTCCTTTGACATAGACATGGCCAACCAAACCCTAGATGATGCAGGATACACGGATAGTGACGGGGATGGTCTGCGTGAGTGGTCCGACGGCAGCCCCCTGCAGTATCGTTTCTTGATCGATGATACAGCCCTCAGCGCTCGTCTGGCTGAAGTGGTCGAAAGCGGATTTTCCCAAGCTGGCATTGGTCTTGATATCCAGGCTGTAGACTACAATACCCAGATGACCAACGTTTTCTATTACTATGACTATGATCTCACCTACTGGTATTGGGGTGCTGATCCGGATCCAGATTTCTTAGGGACTGTCTTTTCTTGTGATCAGCTCTGGTGGTGGAATGACTCCGGGTATTGCGATGAAGAATACGACGAAATGTACCAGGCTTCTCGTACCGCGATCGATGAAGAGGAGCGCCAAGGGTACGTATGGCAGATGCAGGAAAAGATCTACAACGATCGACCCTGGATCGTCCTACTCTACGGTAGTGTGATATCCGCTTATCGAACGGATCGCTTCACGGGCTTCAGCCCTGATGCGCGCTATATATTCGGTAAGTGGTCCATCCTCCAGGCCGAACCCATCCAGTAATGTCGTTGAATAGGGTCTGATCGGTCAAGGATGCCTTGGCCGATCAGATCTGTCCGGGAGATTCACGTGCAACGTGGCCGATATCTACTAAACAAATTCGTTCTTGCATTTATCACGTTAATAATCATTATCGTTTTTAATTTCTTCCTGTTCCGGATCCTTCCTGGCGATCCGGCCAGGGCGCTGGTAAAACCGGGGAGGATGAAGCCCGATACGGTGGAGTTGATCAGGGAGCAATTTGGATTAGACAAGCCTGTCTGGGTGAATGTCGAAAAACTGAAAGAGGGGGATTTTCGCAGCGGTCTGGACAGTCAATTTTTCGCTTATATTCAGAACTTATCACGGGGTAATTTGGGGATTTCTTTTTCAAATCGCTTAGAGGTAAAAGAGATCCTGGCCAACCGGGTCTGGAAAACGGTCTTATTATTATTTTTAGGGCAGCTTGTATCCATTCTATTGGGCTCCGTTTTAGGGATTATCGCTTCTTGGCGGCGGGGATCGGCGCTCGATGTGGGGATTCTGGGAGGGGGGCTCTTTACCTGGTCTATCCCCACTTTCTTCTTTGGCATTATCCTCGTGGTCTTGGCTCGAGGTTATCTTCCCACCGGCATGATGGTTACGGTGGGTTTGAAACCGGAAGACGGCTGGGTATATTGGAAGGATGTCGGGAAACATTTGATCCTCCCCACCATAACCCTGGGCATTGGTTACATCAGTTCCTACATGATGGTCATGCGCAGCAGCATCACCGAAGTTTTGAGTGAAGATTATATTCTCTCTGCGAAGGCAAAGGGTCTCAACAGTGTGGAAATATTACGGGATCACGCCCTGAAAAACGCCATGCTTCCTATGATCACCCTTATTGCCTTGAATTTAGGCTACACCGTGGGTGGAGGGATCCAGGTGGAAACCGTCTTTTCATGGCCGGGGTTGGGGCGATTGATCTTTGATTCCGTGGGCAGACAGGATTACCCAGTCTTACAAGGTGCGTTTTTGCTTTTGGCGGTCAGTGTGATTGGGGCCAACTTCTTGGCTGATTTGATTTACTCCTTGCTTGATCCCCGCGTCCGCATGGATAAACCTTCCAGCGCCCGTCAAACCGAAACTGCATCGGTAAGGGTCCAGAGGACCTTTTCAGGTTTAGGAAATGCTTTGTTAGGTCTTCCTAGAGTCATCCTGAAAAGTGTGCTCGCCATCCCCAAATCATTCACCCGTTTTCTGAGGTGGGGGCGGGAGGCTTTGAAGAAAGGATGGCAGGGCCTAACGGTTTTTTGGCAAACCCTGAAGCGAAAACCCATGGCCATGCTTGGTGTGGGGATGCTCTTCATCGTAATTTTCGTAGCTGTATTCGCCCCCTGGATAGCCCCCTTTACGCTGGAGGAATTGGATACTTTGGACGTTAAGGCGGAAGATATCCTGGCCCCACCTGATGCTGAACATATTTTGGGGACAGACGACGCTGGGAAAGACGTACTCTCCCAACTGATTTATGGAGCACGGATTTCCCTGATCGTGGGATTTGCGGCGTCCTTCATGTCCTTGATTATCGGCACGATTGTGGGTATGATCGCCGGCTACTTTGGCGGCAGAATCGATACCTTTTTCATGCGTTTGGTGGATTTCTTAATGGTCATCCCCACTTTACCTCTGATGATGATCATCATATCTTTTTGGGGCCGCGGATTGGAAAAGATCATCATCGTCATCGGTCTTCTGTATTGGACCTACATGGCGCGTTTGGTGCGCTCCCAGGTGATCTCCCTTAAAGAGCGGCCCTATATTTTGCGTGCCAAAGGGATCGGCGCCAGCGATTTCCGGATCATCCTCCGTCATATCTTCCCTCAAGTGGTTCCGCTGATCATTGCCCAGGGAGTGTTAGATACATCTACGGCGATCATCGCGGAATCCTCTTTGGCGTTCTTAGGATTAGGCGATCCCACCATTGTCAGTTGGGGGATGATGCTCAACTTTGCCTTTGCCAGAGCGATCAGCAAGGAAGCTTGGTGGTTCTTGCTGCCCCCGGGATTTGCGATTGTTTGGGTGAGCTTGGCTCTGGTGTTGATTGGAACTGCGCTGGAAGAGGTTTTCAATCCCCGGCTTAAGACCCACCACCTATTTAACCCGCGTAAGATGGTCTCCCTTGTGAAGGACACTGAATCCCAGACTCAAGTACTCAAAGCGCCGGAGCGTGTCTGATGACGATGTTGGAAGTCCAAAACCTCTCTGTTTCCTACTTAACCGAGGATCAAGAAGAACTGAACGCAGTTGAGAATGTCAGCTTCCGCCTTGAAGCAGGGCGTTCCTTGGGCATTGTAGGGGAAAGCGGTTGTGGGAAAACGACCACGATCTTAGCCCTCATGCGCTTGCTTCCTGAAGCGGGACGAATAAAGGCTGGCCGGATTCATTTTCATGACAAAGAACTATTACAGATCAGTGAAGCGGACATGCGATGTGTGCGCTGGTGTGAAATTTCCATGGTCTTTCAGGGTGCCATGAATTCTCTAAATCCTGTGCGTACCATAGAAAGCCAGATCGTGGAAGCTTTGCTAAAACATAATCAAGCAGATACGAAGCAACAGGCTCGCCAGCGAACAGCGGATCTTTTGGAAATGGTGGGGATTGCTTCAGAACGGGGGAAGCAATATCCACATCAATACAGCGGTGGCATGCGTCAACGGGCTTTTATCGCCATGGCCCTGGCTTGCAATCCGCAGATTTTGATCGCCGATGAACCGACGACAGCCCTGGACGTCATGATCCAAGCCCAGATTATTCAGCTTCTAAAAAAACTGCAGGAAGAGTTTGATCTCACCTTGATTCTGGTCACCCACGATCTGGGTGTGGTCGCCGAATTGTGTGATGATGTCCTGGTCATGTATGGTGGGAAGGTGGCTGAGTACGCCAGCAGCGATACGATCTATAACGCTGCAAAACACCCTTATACAAGAAGGTTATTAAGAGCCTTTCCGGATGTCGATCATCTGGATGCGGATCTGGTTTCCATACCCGGTGTTCCGCCGCGCTTGGATGACTTTCCCCTGGGTTGTCGTTTCAGCCCCCGCTGCCATGTCTGTAAGGATAGATGCAAGCGAGACACACCCCCTTTGGTGGAAATTGAAGATCATCATTATGTAGCCTGCCATATGTACAGTCGGAAATGAAAGGGACTCAATTATGGTTGAACCGTCACTGCTAAGGGTCGAAAACCTCACCAAATATTTTCCCGTCTCTCGTTCCTTTTTCAGAAAGTTATTTGGACAAGGGGAGAGGGTCGTCCATGCTGTGGATGGGGTCAGTTTTTCCTTGAAAACAGGGGAGATTTTAGCACTGGTCGGGGAGTCAGGTTCCGGAAAGACGACGGTGGGCATGAATGTTTTGGGTTTGCAAATTCCAACCAGAGGTAAAGTGATCTTCGACGGGATCGATGTGGCAGACTGGGGGCAGGGCAGGGTTGATCCATCGCAGTACATGGGGGAAGAGGAGCTGGCGAAACGAAGCGCTCGCGAACAAGTATTATTGCTTCGAAAACGAGCGCAGATGATCTTCCAGGATCCCTATGAATCCCTCAATCCGAGACAGAAGGTTTTTGAGATTGTCGCTGAACCTTTGGATGTCCACGGTTTATCAATTTCAGAGGAGGATCGGAAAGAAAAGGTTCGCGATGCCTTGGAGACCAGCGGTCTGGCGCCTGCGGATCATTATTGGGGCCGATATCCAGAAGGGCTTTCGGGGGGCCAGCGTCAGCGGGTGGTCATCGCCGGCGCTTTAGTGCTTGAACCTGATCTATTGGTCGCTGATGAACCGGTGTCCATGTTGGATGTATCTATCCGGGCGGAATTGTTAAATTTGTTGCTGGCAATCCGTGATCAAAGGAATATCTCCATCATTTACACCACCCACGACCTGGCGACAGCGGGGTATTTTACGGATCGGATGGCGGTGATGTATTTGGGCCGGATCGTTGAGATCGGACCTACGCGGGAAGTGTTGTCGGATCCTCGGCATCCATATACAAAAGCGCTTGTCTCTGTACTGCCTGTACCCAACCCTCGTAGGCGTCGGGAGAAAGTCATTTTAAGGGGGGAGGTTCCAAATCCCATTGATCTTCCAGTCGGTTGCCGGTTCCATCCTCGGTGTCCGGAGGCGATGGACGTATGCAGAGAGATGGACCCTGATTTTGTGCAAATTTCTAAAGAGCATAAAGTCGCTTGTCTTCTTGCTCAATAAGATGGAGGGAGGTGGCGGAGTTTTTTAACAAGGTACGATGGATCACCTTATGTGATGGGATAAAAGGAGTGAGTGATGACACTTAAAACACGGGAAGAATACCTGGCTGATTTAAAAAAGTTGAAACCCAACATGTATAAATTTGGGGAGCAAATCAAGGATGTCACCCAGCATGCAGCCACAAAGCGCACCGTCGAAAGCCATGCTCGTAATTTCGACGCATCCCATGATCCGGATCTGGCTGAGATGTACACGACAACATCCAAATTCACAGGGGAGAAAATTCACCGTTGGAATTCGATGACCCAGAGTTCAGACGACCTCATCGCCAATATGAAGATGAAGCGCCAGAATTACCGTCGTACAGGGACATGCACCGGTGGGGTTTGTGTGGGATGGAATGCCCAGAACGTGATGTGGGCTGTCACCCAGGACATGGATGAGGAATACGGCACCGATTATCAGCAGCGATTAAAGGATTGGATTCTGCATGCTCAGGAAAACGGGTTGGTCGTCGCCGGGGCCCTTACTGATGCCAAAGGGAGCCGGAGTTTGAAACCTTCCCAGCAGGAAGACCCGGACTTGACCCTGCGGATCAAGGAGGTTCAGGAGGATGGGATCGTCATCCAAGGCGCAAAGCTGATGATTTGCGGTGTGGCGGCCTCCCATGAAATTTTCCTGCTCCCGGGTGGCGTATACAAGGAACCGGATCAAGATTATGCCGTGGCTTGTGTCGTGCCCCGCGACATTGAAGGGTTGACCATTGTGGAAGCAACCCGTCCCAGTGACCGACGGGACCTCGAAAAGTCCGCAGAGGGAGAGGTGCCGGATACCGGGATCACCCAGGGCTTGTTGTTATTTGAAGATGTTTTCGTTCCCAATGAGCGTGTCTTCATGTGTAAAGAGTACAAACACACTCTGAAGATCATTCAATATTTCACGGCAAACTATCGGGCCTGTATCGGTGCGTGTGTTGCGGGACAAGGGGATGTGATGATTGGCGCCTCGGTGTTAATGGCGCGGGCCAATGGTCTGCCGATGAAAACCTTCATGAATGACTTTATCGAGATGTCCATGAACAATCAGATTACCTTTGGATTGGGAGTGGGGGCCTGTACCTTGGGTTTCCAACATCCATCTGGATCCTTTGTCGCTGAACCGCTCACAGCAAACACCAATAAGGTGATGGTGGCAACGCTGCCTTATGAAACCAAGCGGATCACTCAGGAAATCGGTGGGGGCATGGTGGAGACGGGTTGTATGCCTTCCTACCAGGATTTCACCAGTCCGGAGTATGGCGATTTACTGCATAAGTACTACAAGGCCGGTTCAGGAAGCGCTGAGACCCGCTATAAAATCGCGCGCTTGGCTGAATGGTTGAGCATTGGCGGTGGCGTGCCGGGCTGCATGCACGGAGGCGGTTCTCCAGGCGGGGCGAGATTGATGGTGCGTTTCACCACCCCCTTCGAAGAGTACGCGGAATACGCAAAATCTTTGATGAATATCGAAGAAGAAGTGCCTGAACCTCAGAAATAGGAACAGTGAGGATGATGTATGTTTTATGGTGATTGGTTACATAGACGTGCGTTATTGTCGCCCCATAAAATAGCCCTCATTGACGCTGAAAAGGGTGATTTGGAGATCTCGTATCGGGAGTGGAACGCCCGGGTTAACCGCATGGCGCACTTCTTTCAGGAAGAGCTTGGGATCAAGAAAGGGGACCGTGTTTCCATTTATTCCGTTAACCGGATGGAATATGTAGATGCTCTGTTTGCCTGTAATAAATTGGGCGCAGTCCTTCAAGTCATCAATTGGCGTCTGACAATCGAAGAGTTGGAGATGTTAATCGGTGAAGTGGAACCGAGGGCATTAATCTACAGCGAGGAGTGGATTGAGGAGGTGAATAGTCTCCGACCCCACTTAAAGAGTGTGGAGGGATATGTAGGTTTAGATACCAAGGCAAAAGAGAGCGATCTCACCTGGGATGGGGAAGAAGCAGAGCGCTGGCCGGAGTCCCAGCCTGATCCGGTGGGGTTGGATTGGGAAGATCCCTGGGTGATCTGTTATACGGGCGGGACCACAGGGTTGCCGAAAGGTGCTGTGCTTCATTATCGATCCATGACCTGGAATTCCATCAATACGGTCATGAGCTGGGGCTTGCAGTCCGATGAAGTGGTCCCTCATTACATGCCTATGTATCACACAGGGGGGATCAATGTCATGCTCCTTCCCATCGTCCACATTGGGGCCACAACCGTTTTCTGCGAGCGGTTTGACGTCGATCAACTTTTTGATCAGATCGACCGTTTAGGGATCACCTTTTTCTTTGGTGTGCCGGCCATGCTCTTGGAAATGATTCAGCATCCCAGATGGGAGTCTTTGGATTTGTCCAATGTGCGCCTGGTGATGGCGGGTGGGGGCAATTGTCCCCAAGTTATCTATGAAGCTTTTTGGGAGAAAGGGGTGGAATTCAAAGAGGGGTATGGATTGACGGAAGCTGGGCCCAATACCTTTTGGCTCCCCTCGGAGTTTCTAAGGTCGAAAGTTGGGTCGGTCGGACGCCCCTTGTTCCACGTCGACGTGAAAATTGTCGACCATGAAGGTAATACCTTGGGTGTTGAGGAGGTGGGAGATTTAATGGTGCGGGGACCGCATGTCTTTGGCGGATATTGGGGTCGCCCAGAAGCCACGGAAGCGGTTATGGACGATGGGTGGCTCCACACCGGAGATCTTGCCAAGGTGGACCAGGACGGTTGTTATTACATTGTGGGCCGCCTAAAAGACATGATCAAATCTGGAGGAGAGAATATTTATCCCGAAGAGATTGAGGATATCCTCCACAGCCACCCTGCGATCTTAGAAGCAGCGGTCATCCCTGTCCCTGATCCGAAATGGGGGGAGGTGGGATGTGCTGTGGTGTCCCGTAAACCCGGTAAAGCATTATCCGAAGACGATTTGATCCAGTGGATGAGAGGGGAGATGGCCCACTACAAAGTCCCCAAATCGGTGATTTTCGTCGAGATACTGCCGAAAACCGGGGCTAATAAAGTGGATAAAAAAATCTTGGTGGAAAAGTACGGCAAAAAGGAAACGTAGATGGAGAGGAAGACCATGAGACTCAAGGGAAAAGTGGCCTTAATTACAGGCGGCGCTGCCGGGATTGGGAAAGCGACTGCGAAAGTTTTTATAGAACAGGGAGCCACTGTTTGCATCTGTGATGTGGACGAAAAGACTGGGGAAGAGGTGGCAGAGGAATTGGGTTGCAATTTTGCCAAGGTCGATGTCTCTGACCGACGGGCTGTGCAGGCGTGGGTGGATGGGATCGGGGAAGAGTTTGGCAGGATAGATATTTTGATCAATAATGCGGGGATTACCAAAGATGGCCTTTTCGTAAAAGTCAAGGATGGAGAACTGGTCAAACAGATGCCGGAGGAGGACTTCGATGCGGTGATCTCAGTCAACCTAAAAGGGGTTTTCAACTGCACCCAGGCGGTCGCCCCCTATATGATCCCTCAAAGCTCAGGCTCCATTGTCAATGCTTCCTCTGCGGTGGGATTGGATGGAAACTTCGGCCAAACCAACTATGTGGCGTCCAAGGCCGGGGTGGTGGGGATGACCAAAGTCTGGGCGCGTGAACTGGGTCGCTACAATATCCGGGTTAACGCTGTGGCCCCGGGTTCGATTCAGACGGAGATGTTGGCATCCGTACCAGAGAAAGTCTTAACTGAATTTAAGAAGCACCAGCCCTTGGGCCGCTTTGGAGAACCTGAAGAAGTAGCCTATGCCTACCTTTTCTTGGCATCTGAAGAAGCCAGCTTTGTATCAGGAGCGGTCCTGCGGGTCGACGGGGCTTTGGTAGTGGGAACCTAGCAGAGAGTATTGGGTATGGCAAAAGAAGAAACAAACCTTGGTATCGTCAGCACAGGCATGTACCTTCCTGAAAAGGTGGTCACGTCTTCCGACATCGCTGCCGAGAGCGGCATTGAGGAATGGGTCATCCGGGAGAAATTTGGCATCCTTGAGAAGCGGATGGCGGGTCCGGATGACCAACCCACCCGTATGGCGTATTTGGCGGTCCAGGATTGCCTCTCAGGCTGTGATATTTCACCCGAAGAGATCGACTTGGTTTTGTGCACCACAGAAGAGTGGAAGGAATACATCAATTGGACAGCAGGGATTGACCTCGCCTATCAAGTGGGGGCCACCAATGCTTGGGCGATGGATATCCACATGCGCTGCTGCACCACCATCAGCGCCCTGAAACTTGCCAAAGCCATGGTTCAAACCTATCCCGATCTGGAGACGATTCTCATCGCTGGCGGCTACCGGGCAGGGGATTTCATTGACCTGTCTAACCAGCGAACCACCTTTGCCTATAACATCGGCGCCGGTGCGGGGGCTATGCTTTTGAAGAGGGATTGGCCGTCCAATCATGTTTTGGGAAGCCACTTGATGTCGGATGGAAGCCTGAGCCGGCATATTGTCGTCCCTGCTTCCGGTACGCTCCAACACCCCACCGATGAAGCGGTAGAAAAGGGATTATTTCATCTGGATGTTTTCAACATCGATGAGTTGAAAGGTCATCTCAACAAAGTGTCCATGGAAAACTGGATGCTTTGCATTGATCAGGCGCTGGAGAAAAGCGGTTATATCCGCAGCGATTTGGATTTTTTGAACATGATCCTCGTCAAGCCGTCTTCTTATCGAGATATGCTCCAGCGTTTAGGGCTCAGTGAAGAACAAGGCGTGTACAACAACACCTACGGACATATCGGGGAACAGGACAGCATCATCAATATCATTGAGGGGCAAAAGCAGGGCAGGCTTAAGGACGGTGATTTGATGATCATCGTGGCAGCCGGGATGGGCTATGTATGGGGCGCTGCCTGTGTCAGGTGGGGTCCCTGTTAGTGGAATGGATGGTTGGAAAATAATGAGCATTCCCACGCTTGAGGACATTGAAGCCAAGCCTCTGACAACTGAAAGGATTACGAGTCGGGTTTTATTCTCCCCCAAACGGGGGGAGGCCCCCGTTCTCATCCTGCACGGCAACTGGTCCAGTGCTACCTGGTGGGAGGAAGTCATGCTGGGGCTCCCCTCCGGATTTTGGGGTATTGCCCCGGATCAACGGGGATATGGAGAGGCGGATATCAGTAAAAAGGTCGATGCCCGGCGTGGTGCGCGTGATTGGGCGGATGATATCTTGGCTTTGCTTGATCATCTTCACATCCAAAAAGCTCATATTTTGGGATGCTCCTTGGGTGGATATATTGCCTGGCAGTGTTTGAAAGATTTCCCGGAGCGAATGTCGTCATTGATCCTGGTAAATCCCGTTTCCCCGTATGGTTTTTGTGGGACCAAGGATCCCGAAGGGACGCCCTGTTACCCGGATTTCGCTGGCACAGGAGGGGGGATCAAGAATGAAGAGCTGATTCAGAGGGCCAAGGAGAGGGACCGAAGTTTGGAGAGTGAATCCTCTCCGCGTTCCAGCATGCGTTCGCTTTTCAAGCCGCCCTTCATTCCCAATCGGGAAGAAACGTTGCTCTCCTCTGTGCTGGCCACGCACCTGGGGGAGAAAGATCTCCCCGGTGATTATGTTCCCTCGCCCCATTGGCCCTTTGTCGCGCCGGGGATTTGGGGACCTTTAAACGCGACTTCTCCAAAGTATGCGGACGATATCCAAGCGCTATATGAGATAAGCGAAAAGATACCTATTCTCTGGATACATGGAAGCCATGATCAGGTCATTTCTAACCGGTCTACCTCAGATATCGGATATCTTGGCAAACTGGGTTTGATCTCAGGTTGGCCGGGGGAGGATGTCTATCCCCCCCAGCCTATGATCAGGCAAACGAGAACGGTTTTGGAGAAGTATGCTTCTGCGGGTGGATCTTATCGAGAGGTCGTGATTGAAGGCGCAGGTCATGTCCCTTTCCTTGAGAAGCCCGATGCATTCAACAGCGTTTTCCATTCCTTCTTAAAGGAAGTGGCATAGAGACGCTTATTGATCAGTTTGGATAAGAAAGGATGGGTGATGGTTAACCCAGATCAGCTGGACATCCAATTATCACCAGAAGAGTTGAAGGTCCTGAGCGGTGCGCACGGCGAGGTGTTGCAGAAGGTCATGGAGACGGTGGTGTTGTTCGGTGAAGCGCTGGGTGCGGAGCGTCTGGTTGAGATTGAGGGATCCGGTCATTTCGTCATCCCTTGGTGTTATCCGGGCATTGCCCCGCCTATAGATATGCTGGAAGAACTGGTAAATGCAGGGTTAAAGACGAAGTTCCCCTTTACCTTGGATCCTTATCCGCCCTTGGATTTCGAAAACTTGAATTTAGAAACGGAAGTTGAAGAGGCGATCGAAGCGATGTACGCTGATCAGGACAGATATGATGAGTTGATCTCTCATTTGGGGTTGCGAGATGATCAGGCCTATACCTGCAATCCCTATCAACCAGAAGTGGGGAACATCCCTGAGCGGGGAACGATTCTGGCCTGGTCGGAATCCGCGTGTGCGATTTACGCTAACGCAGTCCTTGGAGCGAGGACGAACCGGAATGGCGCGATCATGGATCTGCTGCTCAACATCCTTGGGAAAACCCCCCTGGCGGGTTTGTTAACGGATGAGGGTCGTAAGGCGAATTGGTTGGTGGACATAAGAACGCAAAGGCTGCCTGATCCCCAACTGCTGGGTGCGGTGATTGGTTTAAAGTTACTCTCTGGCGTCCCTTTTATTACTGGTCTGGATCGATTCCTCAACCCAGATCTGGATGAAGACACGAGGGACTACCTTCAAGAGATGGGTGCCATGATCGCGACCTACAGCGCGGTGGACCTTTTTCATGTCGAGCATATCACGCCCGAAGCTGCAGACATTGGGAGGGATCTTTTACGGCCAGAATACGAATCGTGCATCATCAATGAGACTGATCTTGAAAACGTGCTGGATTCCTTTCCCGTGCAGTGGGATGATCCAGAAGCCAAACCGGAGAAGTGCTATATCGGATGCCCGCATCTCAGCCTGGACCTAATATATACGTGGGCAGAGCGAATTGAAAGGGAATTAAACGTACAAGGCCAGGAACACTTGGCTGTGGATACGGTCCTTTGCGCTGCTCCCCAGGTGCTGGAGAAGTTCCAGCACGATCAGGATACATATCAAAGGATGTTGGAGGTAGGGGTGCGTTTCAGCCCCACGTGTAGTGAGACCATTTTCGAAACTGGGCTGTGCGCTGGAAAGCCTGTGGTCACCAGTTCCAATAAGTTAAGGGCATATACATCTGCCAGGTATTATGGGGATCGGAAACTCGTTGAAATCCTGGTCAAAGGGAATGTGGATGGCTGAAAGGGAAGGGGTCAGGCAATTTAAGGGAAGACCGATTCTTCCCGGGGATGTAGTGGGTGAGGCTTTGGTTACCCATTTGGGTTTCAACGCTTACGCCAGTTTTTATGATTGTTTATCTGGGAATGTGGATACCGCGGTGTGCGCCGATGCCGGGAATGACGAGTTGTATGGAAGGCGCCTGGATAGCAAGATTATCTGCCTTCCGCAGACGATCGGCTCCACATCAGCAGGCGCGGTGTGGCAGCGGGTGGCGGATTTAGGTCTGGCCCCCAAAGCCATGTTGTTTTCGAAACCCATAGATTCCCTGGCCGCAGGGGGGTTAATCGTGGCGGATGTGTGGACGAACGTCCGCATCGTCACAGTCGATCAGCTCGGGGAAGATTTCTTAATTGCGGTGGAGAGCGGTGGACGAGTACATGTAGGGGAAGATGGAACTGTGGTTGTAAGGAGAAGCGGTGAGGGCGAGCATGAAATCAAGTGAATCCGATAAGCTCCGGGAGATGATCATAAACAAGGCCAAAGAATTTGGTGCTACCCTAGCTGGCATTGGAAGGGTAGTCGATCTCAAGACGACACCGACCTATGAAAAGTATGATCGGGTTCCCTATCTCGACTTTTTTGAGGCATTGCCGGAATGGCCGTCAGACGCGGAATCGATCTTGGTATTCGCCTTGCTCCATCCGAGAACCGAACCGGTCTTGGATTGGTGGGATTCCAAGCCGGGAGGGACGCCTGGAAATCGCGTCTTGATCCAAATCCAGAATAAAATGGAGGATTGGCTAAGGGAAGAGATGGACATCAAAGCCTATTCTCTGGCATATCATCTGGAAAAAGGTGGGGTATTTTTGAAAGACGCTGCGGTGTGTGCCAGTTTGGGCGTGATTGGGAAGAACAATTTGCTCATAACGCCTGAATATGGGCCAGACGTTCGCCTCAGAGCTTCTTTATTAGATGTAGCATTGGATCCAAGCGAACCTCTGGATTTTGATCCCTGTGCAGGCTGTGATAAGCCCTGCTTTCAGGCCTGCCCCCAAGACGCTTTCAGAAGTGGTTCTTTTGAACGAAAATATTGCCGTATCCAAATGCGGAAGGATCAAGAAAACGCACGGTCATTACCCCATGACCCCAAAACAGTCTATGTCCGTTGGTGCCGTGCCTGTGAGCTTTCCTGTCCGATAGGGCGTTGAGGGATGATATGAATTCTGGAAGGGTGAGAAGTATATACTTCCCAATTTATCAAAGCAAGGTGATCATGATACATATTTTCTGGTGCCTCGTTTTCTGTGTTTTTACCAGCCTTGCTTTTTTGAGGAGGTAAACCTATGTCGCTTGAGCGTCTATTAAAGCCGCGTTCCATTGCTGTTTTCGGCGGCGCCCAAGCCCAAGAGGCGATTCGCCAGTGTGATCGCATGGGATACAAAGGGGAAATATGGCCGGTCCATCCTAAAAAGGAGGAGATGTTAGGTCGCCGGGTTTACCGCTCTGTCGAGGATCTGCCGGAAAGCCCCGATGCCGCCTATGTCGCTGTGAATCGCTATATCACCATCGATATCGTCAGGGACCTCGCCGCCCGGGAAGCGGGTGGGGCGATTTGTTATGCCACCGGTTTCACGGAAGCAGGGGAGGAAGGATCTGAACTTGGAGAGCAGCTTTTGGAGGTCTCGGGAGACATGCCCCTCATCGGCCCGAATTGTTACGGCCTCCTCAACTATCTCACCGGGGCCATGCTCTGGCCAGACCAGCAAGGTGGCCAAAGAGTAGACCAAGGCGTGGCCATTATCACCATGTCATCGAATGTGGGCTTCAACCTCACCATGCAGCGGCGGGGCCTGCCCATTGCCTATATGGTTTCCCTTGGAAACAGGATTAAGTTTGATCTCCAGGATGCCGTGCGTGCCTTTGCCCGGGAAGATCAGGTCACAGCGTTAGGGTTGTTTCTGGAGACGATTCCGGATCCAAAAGCGTTCGAGCAGGCGGTTACTTTCGCTAAGGATATGGGAAAACCCACGGTAGCGATCAAGACCGGACGTTCTGAAGTCGCCAAGAAAATGGTCATGTCCCACACGGCGTCCCTGGCCGGTTCTGACGTTCTGGTGAGTGCTTTATTCGAGCGACTCGGTGTGGCCCGCGTGGATTCTCTGGAGGCGCTCATAGAGGCCCTGAAGGTATTGCATGTTCTCGGTCCATTGGACGGCGGTCGAGTTGCAGCCATGAGCACTTCAGGCGGCGATCTCACGCTTCTCGCGGATGCTTTAGGACCGAAACTGGACATGCCTCAGCTATCCGAGGAGGTGAAGCGAAAATTTCGCCAGACGCTTCATGAACGGATGGTGGCAGCCAATCCGTTCGATTTTCAGATGTTTTACTGGAATGACGAGGAACGCATGGCCGAACAATTTACAGCTTTTTTGGAAGATGATTTTGACGTGGCATTGTGTTTACTCGACTACCCGCGGGAAGATCGCTGTGACCAATCGACTTGGAGAGGGGCTGAGAGGGGGTTTGTCCGGGCGGCGCAGCAGACCGGCACCAAAGGTGCGGTGATGGCGACCTTCTCGGATACGATTTCAGAACCGGTGGCAAAGCGGTTAATGGAAGATGGGATTGCTAATCTGGCTGGCATTAAGGATGGTATCGCGGGCATCCAGGCGGCAGTGGATGTAGGTGTAGCTTGGAAACAACCACCCAGCCCACCGCTGTTAGAGATCCCTGACCAGCTGCAGGACCAACCTGTCAAAGTGTTAGATGAAGCTGAAGCCAAAGATCATCTAGCCCGGATTGGCGTTCCCATCCCCTCCGGCCGTGTCGTTACCGATACTGAAGAGGCGATTATGGCGGCTGAAGCATTGGGTTACCCGGTCGTTTTAAAAGCGTTAGGCCTCACCCATAAGACCGAAGTTAATGGCGTCAGGCTCAACCTTAGTAACCCAGAGGGATTAGCGACAGCAGTGGCAGAGGTGTCAGAACTCTCTGGATCCATGTTAATCGAACAAATGGTCGAGGATGTTGTCGTAGAGCTTCTGGTCGGCGTAGCCTGGGATGTCCAATTTGGACCCTTCCTTATGGTCGGAGGTGGCGGAATCCTCGTCGAGATGATGAAAGATACCGTTTCACTCCTCTTGCCAGCCAGCAAAGAAAGGGTACTGGACGCGTTGAATACGCTAAAATGCGCTCCGCTTTTCAGCGGGTTCAGGGGAGGGCCACCAGCCGATCTGAACGCTGCTGTTGATGTCATCTTGGCGGTTGCGGGTATGGTAGAGGATGATCCAACATCCATCATTGAGCTTGACATCAATCCTTTGTTGGTTTTGGCTGAGGGGCAGGGTGTGGTGGCGGCCGATGCCCTGATCAGTATCCCTACGGATGATTTAAACACATAGTGGGCCACAGAGTGTGGAGGGTAAGTGCTTTGAATCTCATATGGTTAGCTGCTAGTAGGGCATGATCTAAAAGGAACGCCCTGTAAGTGGGTGAAAAGGAGGTTCATTAATGACATCTGAGAATCATATCCTTCGAGAAACCATCCTGGAGAAGGCAAAAGAATTGGGTGCCTCAGTAGTGGGGATCGCCAGGATGGAAGACCTTAAAGACTCCCCCTCTTTTTGCATTTATGAAGAGAAACCGTTCTATGAAGAATATGATCCCTCTTCCTCTGATTTTTATGAATTTAAAGGTTTTGATTGGCATGAGCCTCACAAGTCAGTCCTTGTGTGGGGTTTGTCTCATCCACCTTCCAAACCCGTCCTCGATTGGTGGAGCATGAAGGTCCCGGGCTTTACCCCTGGCAACCGCATATTGCGAAGCCAGTCGCATGAGCTCCGGGTTTGGCTGGAGGAGAAGCTTGGCATCGATGCCCTTTCACTGCCTTATCAGGTTGAGTTTGGCGGGACTTTCCTCAAAGACGCCGCCCACCTGGCTGGCTTGGGGGTGATCGGCAAAAATAACCTCTTGATCACACCGGAGTATGGACCTCGCGTGCGTCTCCGGGCGATCTCCCTGGAGGCTGTGTTCGAGCCAACAGGCCCCATCGATTTTGATCCCTGCAAAGGGTGCGATATGCCCTGTCACCGGGCTTGTCCGAGGGACGCGTTCCGAAGTGGATCATTTGAAAGACCCTATTGCAAAGAGGAGAATGACGCCCGATATGATAACGAAGAATTAATCGATGGTTCGGTGATGGGGATCGACGAGCCCAGCATGGTCATGAAACCTTGCCGGTTTTGCGAACTCGCCTGCCCCATCGCTAAGTGAATAGATCAGCGAGCAAAGGTTACATGAGAAGTTGAGAGCACTCCTAGTTGTGAAATTTGGTAGATCGGGATAGGACAACGGAGATTTGAGATGAGAGTATCACAGCCAGAAGAAGTGGGTATGTCGTCGGAACGATTAAAACGGATAAACGATTTTATGAAATGCTATGTCGATGGCGGGAAAGCTGCGGGTTTTGTGACCCTGGTCGCTCGGGGGGGGAAACTCATCTACTTGGATAAATACGGTTATCAGGACCTTGCCACCCAGACCCCCATCGAGCTGGATACGATTTTTCGCATCTATTCGATGACCAAACCGATCACCAGCGTGGGTTTTATGAAGTTGTTTGAACGCGGTCTGGTGCGCTTGGAAGACCCGGTGAGCAAGTTTATTCCAGCGTTTAAGGACGTCAAGGTGTACGGTGAGGAAGGGAAACTGGTGGATCCCATCCGCGAGATCACAGTTCATGATTTGCTGATCCACACGGCAGGTCTCAGTTATGGGGGGATCCAGGAGACGGAAATCATCGTCGACGAGTTTTATGACCGGGCGGAGCTGTTCAGCCCGGATATCGATCTGGAAGAGATGGTGCAAAGGATCGCTTCTCTCCCGCTAGCTTACCAACCGGGCACGGTGTGGCACTACAGCGTATCTATGGATGTTTTAGGACACTTGATCGAAATCATCGCCGATATGGCGTTGCCGGATTATCTGAATGAAAGCGTGCTTAACCCACTGGGTATGAAGGACACCTCCTTCCAGGTCCCAGCTGAGAAGGCGGATCGTTTTTCTACCCTCTACGGTAAGACGGACGAGAGTGACCTCGTTGTCATTCCCGATGAAATTGGGGGGGATTATTTTGACGTCAGCTTATATTTGGGCGGCTCAGGGCTGGTATCCACGATAGCTGATTATTACCGATTTGCGCAAATGGTGTATAACCGGGGTGAATTGGACGGTGTCCGTATGTTGAGCCCGAAAACGATGGCATACATGACCGCCAATCACCTCCCCCGTGATCTGCTGCCCATTTCTATGGGAGAGGTGTGGCCGGGCATGGGCTTTGGTTTGGGATTTAGCGTTGTCTTGGATGTCCCCTTGTCTGGGATGATGGGATCGGTTGGCCTTCACGGCTGGGGTGGGTGGGCGAAAACACATTTTTGGGTGGATCCCCGAGAGAAGATGATCGGGATTCTGATGATGCAGTTTATCCCCCAGGGGACGACCCCTGTGACCAATGATTTTCGGACAGCGGTATATCAAGCGATCTTGGATATGTATGATTCCTGAGTAAGCAGGGAAACTACGCTGGTTTTTGATACAAAGGAGATTTGTTATGAAGGATGTAGTCATTGTCGATGCAGTGCGAACCCCTGTAGGTAATCATGGAGGAATGTTTCGTGATCTGAATGCGGATGAGTTGGCTCAGGCCGCGATTGAGGGGCTGCTGGAGCGAACGGAGCTTGATCCATCATCGATTAATGAGGTAATTTTAGGGAACGTGTTCCAATCCAGCGATGCGCCCAATATCGGCCGGGTGGCTGCCCTGAAGGCGGGTATCCCCATAGAAGTGCCTGCATATACTACAAACCGGAATTGCACATCGAGTATGGATGCTATTGTGTATGCTTGGCGGAGCATTCAGGTCGGGGACGGGGATATCTATCTCGTGGGCGGGGTGGAATCCATGAGCAACATCCCATATCTGGCGAGAGGAGCGCGCTGGGGGCTTAGACTCCGCCACGCACAGTTTACGGATTCTTTGTGGGAGGGTTTGACCGATCCGGTTTGCGGGCAGATCATGGGCCGCACAGCAGAGAACCTTGCTGAGGAATTTCATATCACCCGCCAGGAACAGGATGAGTTCGCGGTGGGCAGCCATCAGAAGGCATACCATGCCCAGCAAGAGGGGAGATTTGAGGAGGAGATCGTCCCCGTGGAAATCACCAAAAGGAGGAAGGGGAAAGTTCTCCTGGATCAAGACGAGACCATCAATCCGGATTTGACGGTGGAAAGGGCCAGCCAGGCGCCAGCGGTCTTCAAAGAAGGGGGTACTGTCACTCCTGCCAATGCCTGTAGTATTTCGGACGGGGCTTGTGCCATGTTGGTCATGAGTGCCGAGAAAGCGGATGAGTTGGGTTACACTCCATTTGCCCGGATTTTAGGGTACGGTTATGCGGGTGTGGAACCTCACCGGATGGGGATCGCTCCCGTGATTGCTGTGCCCAGGGCCCTTGAAAAAGCGCAGTTAGATCTGGAAGAAATGGATTTGATCGAACTCAATGAGGCCTTTGCTGCTCAGGTGCTTTCCGTGGGCAAAGAACTGGATTGGAATTGGGATATTGTAAACGTAAATGGGGGCGCGATTGCCCTTGGACACCCCGTCGGTTCATCTGGATGTCGGATTGTCGTTACACTTTTGTATGAGATTCACCGCAGGAAAAAAGAGGGTGATTCAATGAAATATGGATTGGCGACTTTATGTGCGGGAGGTGGACAGGGCAGCGCTTTGGTTGTCGAAATTCCTAATGGTAAATAATCAATATAGACAATGGATTATCAATTTTTGTTCCCATGAGAAACATAAACCCCAATGCTCAGAGGAGGTACCGAGATGATTGACTTTACATTTACTGAAGAACAAGAACTGTTCCAAAAAGCCGCCAGAGAGTTCGCAGAGACCGAACTCGCCCCTCATGTTCCGGCCATGGAAGAGAATGATGAATACTGGGAGCCGGTGATCGATGCGCTGTGCGAGGCAGAGATGATGGCCATCACCATCCCAGAAGAATACGGAGGCTTGGGATTGGGTTATGTGGAGCGTTTGATCGCTTTAGAAGAAATCGCCCGCATTTCTTCCGCGACGGCGATGATGATGCAGGTGGGTGGTTTGGGGATCGCACCTATCCTTGTGTTTGGGAATGAAGAACAAAAACAGAAATACTTGCCCGGTTTGGCTTCTGGGGAGCATTTTGCCACCGTCGCGGTCACCGAACCATCTGGTGGTTCCAATCCCAAAGATTGTTCTACCACCTATGTCAAGGAAGATGGCAAATACATTTTGAATGGTCGAAAATGCTTCATCACCAATGCTCACATCGCGGATGTTCAGGTCGTATTTGCAGCCGATGCGGATGACCCATCAACCCATTCCACATTTATTGTGGAAAGCGGATGGGAGGGTTTTAAAGCTACTCATATTGAACACAAAGTGGGATGGCGCGGTTGCAATACCGGGGAGATCGAGTTGAAGGATTGTGAAGTACCCGCTGAAAATCTCTTGGGACCGGAAGGAAAGGGCATGCGCGTGGCGATGACGGTGATCAGCGATGTAGGCCGGGGTGGTATGGTGGGCTGCGCCTTAGGCATCCAACAGGCCTGTCTGGACGCATCCATCGAGTTTGCCAAAGAACGTGAACTATACGGTAAGCCGATCAGCTATCTGCAGGCCATCCAGTTCAAGCTGGCCGAGATGAAAATCGACCTGGAAGCTGGGAGACTGCTGGGGTACCGGGCAGCTTCCATTCAGGATGCTGGGGGCAATGCCGGGAATGAGTTTGCGGTGGCGAAATACTATACCACGGAAGCAGCGCAAAAAGCGGCCAAAATGGCTGTGGATATCCATGGTGGATACGGCGTCATGCAGGAAGTGGATATTACCCGCCACCTCCGGGACTCATTTGTATTGGGTCCGTCAGCTGGCACTTCGGATATCATGAAGGTCATCATCGCCCGGTGGGTGCTGTCCTAACGCGTGTCTAAGTAGTTTTTGTGTGGGTAACAGGTCACGATCTGATACCTACTTTTAAGCATATCGGCTACTCGAGGATATTGCATGGTTTCTATTGTAGTTTGTGTCAAGGCCGTCCCTGACCCTGAAAAAGCGGACGAAATCAGGATCGATCCGGTCACCAAAGCCCTGCCCAGGCAGGATGTCCCCTTGGTGATTAATCCCCTGGATCGAAATGCTCTGGAGGCAGCGTTACAGTTTAAAGAAGGGGGGAAAGTGCATATCACTGTGGTCAGCATGGGACCCCCTCCAGCTGGAAAAGTGGTCAAGGAATGCTTGGCTTTGGGAGCAGATGAGGGGATCCTTTTATCTGATCCCGCCTTTGCAGGGGCAGATGCCTATGCGACTGCGTTTACGCTTGCCAAGGCCATCCAGAAACTGGATAAGACAGACTGCATCCTCTGTGGGAGGGCGAGCAGCGACGGGGCAACTGAGTGGGTGGGGCCTGAGTTAGCCACCTTTTTGGGTATACCGGTAGTGACCATGGTCCGCGAATTCGTTGCGACTGGGGATGAGAGATGGAAAGTCAAAGCTGATCTCGCGGACGGATACCGATTGGTCGAAGTAGAGATGCCGGCTGTATTTACAGTGACCAAGGATCTCAACACACCCCGTACCCTCCGTTATTCAGGGATCATAAAGGCCAGAAAGAAGGGGATCACCACCTGGGGGTTGGATGAGTTAGACGTGTCCGAGTCCTCCGTGGGATTGAAAGGCTCTCCTACGGTGATGTCCGATTTGACGTATGTCGAAAGAAAATCCACCTGTCAGTTCATCGAAGGCACATTGGAAGAGAAAGCGGATTTTCTGATCCAGAAGATGATGGAGGTAGGGGTGTTATGAGTCGAGGGTCAACCAACTCCGTCTGGGTCATTGCCGAAGGCATTGGGGGGCGCATCCCCGGGGTCTGTCTTGAGTTAATCGGAAAAGCGCGAACATTAGGGGACACATTAGGAGGAGAGGTTGGGGTCCTTCTTCTGGGGTATGGGATTCAAGAGCAGGTGGATGAGCTTTTTCATGCAGGTGCGGATGTGGTTTATCTGGGAGATTCGCCTGTATATGAAAAGTATCAACCCGAGATTTTCACGGAAACAATCGTTCCTTTGTCAAAAGAGGTTCAGCCCCAGATCATCTTGCTGGGTTCGACATTCATGGGTAGAGAGCAGGCGCCCCTTATCGCTGCCCGGCTTGGCACGGGGTTAACCGCCCATTGTATCGACCTGATCATCAATGAAGAGGGGATTCTGGAGCAAAAGATCCCGGCCTATGGGGGGATGATGACCATCGTCTGCCCGGAAAAACGACCTCAAATGGCGACTGTCACCCAAGGCGTTTTTCCCATGCCCGATTTGGACATGAGCCGGTCGGGGAAAATCATACCCGTCGAACCGCCGGAAGGGCTTAGGACTCGCGTGGAGACCCTCAAGGTGGTCAGGAAAAAACCGGAAGGCGTCCCCCTCGAATCCGCGCCGGTGGTGATCGCTGGCGGGGCAGGGGCGGGATGCGCTGAAGGTTGGCAGGAGATTGAAGATTTAGCGAAAACGCTGAATGCAGCTGTGGGTTCAACCCGTCCTGCTGTTGACGAGGGGTGGACGGAACTGGAGACCATGATTGGTCAGAGTGGGAAAATGGTCCATCCTGAATTCTACATCGCGGTCGGGATCTCTGGCGATATGCAGCATATGGTGGGCATCAGTGGGGCGAAAGCCATGGTGGCTGTTAACAACGATCCCCAAGCCCCGGTTTTCGAACAGGTGGATTACGGTATTGTGGCAGATTGCCGTGAGTTTATCCCCATTTTGTTACGAAAGTTGAGGGAGAAAGGCGATTTGTAAGTGACAGGTTTATAAGATCGTCAATGCCCTTTCTAGTGGAGATATTCCGATGATCGATCTTGAAGAGCGCAAAGCCAGCATCCAACCCATCAAGTCCAAGTTACAAATCAGTATTCTTGATGACCAGGAAATTAAGCAGATCAATGAGAGCACGCGCGCGGTTTTAGAGGAGATCGGCGTGAAGTTCCCCTCCTCAAAAGCACTCCAGCTTTTTGCGGATGTGGGCGCGGATGTCGATTTTAAAACCCAGATCGTCAAGATCTCCCCTGATTTGCTTGACACATATCTTGAGACTTCCCCTCGTTCGTACAAGATGGCGGGGCTGCGCCCTGATCTCGATGTCCCTGTGGGAGAAGGAGAAGGGACATATTTTTACTGCAGCGGTGAGGCGCCCAAAATCGTTGATTTTAAGACGGGAAAACGCCGGCTCTCCGTAAAAGAGGATATCGCGAACCATGCCCGCATCGCTGATTATCTTCCGATCGTATCCCTGGTGTGGCCGTCGGTCAGTGCCAGCGATAAAGATGTGACCTCCCCTCTTCACGGCTTGGAAGCCTGTTACAACAATACGGAGAAACACATCGAGACCGAATCGGTCATGGATGAAGTTTCAGCTCAATATGCAGTAGATATGGCTACTGTCATCGCTGGGAGCAAAGAGAAGTTGCGTGAACGACCGATTCTATCGCAACTCCTCTGTGCCATCGCCCCCCTGGCGCATGATAAAGGGGGAATAGAGGCTGCGATGGTCTTTGCTGAGCACGGCATACCGGTTGGCCTGATGTCGATGCCTACCTTAGGCCTTACAGGCCCGCCAACCGCTGCCGGGTCTTTGACATTGGCCATGGCTGAGGTGCTAAGTGGCATCATGCTCACCCAAATCATTTACCCCGGAGTGGGAAATTACATCTCCATAAACCCGGGGAGTATGGACCCTCGCACGGGGGAATATTTCATGGCTTCAGGTGTGGTACAGGTCACCAATGTCGCCGGTATCCAGCTATCACACGCCAACGGCATCCCCGTGCTTGCCTGCCATTCCTTTGGCGGTAGCCAGTATGAATTAGGCAATTGGCAGGCCGGTTATGAAAATTTATATTCTCACTTTTTGGCGGTGATGAGTGGGGCAGATATGTCCTTTGGTCCCAGTGGGATGTATGAAGCGGTCAGCCTGCTTGACCACCCCCGGATTTTATTTGATCGCGAAATCCTGCGTGTGATCGATGAGATCACGCAGGGGATCGAGGTCAACGAGGAGACGCTTGCTTTTGAGATGATCCGCGAAGTTGGGCATCAAGGTATTTATGTCTCACGAAAAGAAACGGTGGATTTTTACCGGTCGATGTGGCCTCAGGACTCGATTCTTTATGAAGACGGAAAAGCAGAAGGGCGGAAATGGCGCGATCCGGTGGATGTGGCGCGAGAAAGGATCGGCTGGATCCTTGAAAACCATAAACCGGAACCCCTACCTCAGGATGTCAAGGCAGAGGTCAGGAAAATTGTGGCTGCGGCCGATCGGGATGAAGAGTTGGAAAAAGCAGTCAGAGGAGGGAGATGAATGGGAGCGGGGTTCTTAGGAAAGGGGGATTCCTGTAATGAGGTCTTCTAGGGGTTCTTGACCAGGCTCAGCTCGCCCTCAGCCGCTGCCTGCAGCACGGATCCCATGTATTCATCCACCATCTCGGGGGAGAGGGGGATGGGCATGTTCTGAAGCTTCATCTTCAGTTGGGGGTCCTTGGCTGCCGTCAGCGCACGCTGAATGTGTCCCTCTGTGAATCCCTCTACCTCTCCCAGATTGGTGGGGAAACCGATCTCGCGGCTCAAAGCCAGCATGACTTCGCCGACCGCCAACCCCAGATCGCGACCGGACAGGTCCTCGATGCTCGCGTCAGTGAAACCGGCCTCCCGGTAAATCCCCCCGATCACCTTGAGCGGCTTCTGGATGGCGGGGGCGAAGAACACCGTGTAGTAAGGGTTCATGATCGCGCAGGCCCGCCCGTGGCTGAGGATGTCCACCAGTGAAAAGCTGGTCAGGTGGCCTCCGTTGGTGCCGCCCACCATGATCGCGTATCCGCCCAGGTCGGTGCCCAGACAGAGTGCCTCTCGGGACCGGACATCTTTGGGGTGTTGGATGGCATCTGGGAGGTGTTTGACGATCAGGCTGATCCCGACTTCCGCGATCTCTTCTGCTTTCTCGTAATAGGGCTTCCCCACCGCGCCGTAGAGGACTTCCAAAGAATGGGAAATGCCGTCCATGGCCCCATCCACGGTGAGGTCGAAGGGGGCATCATATGTGGTCACATCATCGAAGACTGGGCAGTCGGGCACGATGGCTTGGTCGACGATTAACTTCTTCTGTCCCGTGGAGAGGTCGGTGATATTGGCATATTTGGTCAGATGGGCTGCGGAACTCGCCGCGGTCTGGATGGCGATGTGGGGGGATAATGATTTTCCACTCTTTTCTAGGGTTTGCGTGATCAGACCTGTGCCGAAGTAGTCGTCGATCTCACCCCCCAGCGTACGCAGCACCTCCGCGGCCTTGCTGGCGTCGATGTTGCTGCCCCCGCCGAAGCTGACCACCACATCGGGGTTCGCTGCTTTGAGTTCCGCGGTCATGCGCATGAGATCCTCGCGCGGCGCGTTGGGTCGCGGTCCCTTGATCACGCCGACAAAGGCGAGCCCCAAGGTATGGAGCGATTCCTGGATGGCGTGCACATAATCGTCCGTACCAGGAAAGGTGCTGCGTATCAAGACAGGTCGCTCCCCCTTCTGGGCGATGATCTCGCCCACCCGCGATAAGACGCCCGCCCCATAAAGGTATCGATTTCCCTTAAACTCGTACAGCAGTTTCCGGGCCTGCCTGAACCTATCCATGTCTACTCCTTGTTACGGTTCTGGATCAAGGGGGCCTCCCCCCATAGCCCTAAGTTTTTTGTTGTCTCAACCCATCATAATAGGGACGTTTTCCATCTAGAAAAATAAAAAGTTTTATCCTCAATATATTGTATAGTAAATACATAGGTATCTGGTCAGGTCCAATTGGGCAATAAATCAATGTTTTGTAATAAATTTATGACAAGCGTAAACTAAAATGCTATAATGAGGGTGCTTGTAAGCATTGAGTCCGGAAAAGGGATCCCATGTTTTCAACCACATTTCTTTCTGTCTTTGCCGCCAGCTTGGTGGCCTGCCTGGTGACCATGGTGGGCATCTTTGTGATCAATAAATATGAGGAGTGGGGCAGCGCGAATGTGGTCTATTTCATGAGCTTCGCTGCCGGGGTGCTGATCTCCGTGTCCTTCCTGCACATCGTCCCCAAATCCCTGACCATGACTGATGCTGCTCCTGCCTTCCTGCTGGCAGGTTTCTTGGTCCTCTACCTCATCAACCGCTTCTTGCACACCTATATTTGCCACGAATACGATTCCGAGGCTTATGTGTGGGGTTTAATACCCATGTTGGGGATCGGTTTTCACTCTTTTTTGGATGGGGTCATTTACTCGGTGTCCTTTCGGGTCAGCATTTTCACGGGCGTGTTAACGGTGATTGGCATGATCCTCCATGAATTTCCGGAAGGGATCGTGACCTTCCTTCTCTTGGAACGGGGGGGACTCGGTCGCAGGAAATCGGTCTGGCTGGCGATTCTATCTGCTGCGATCTCCACACCATTGGGCACGCTGGTATCATATCCATTGATCAGCGAAATCGACCAGACCACGCTCGGGACCCTCCTGGCCTTGTCGTCCGGGGCTCTCGTCTATGTGGGCGCGTCCCACCTCCTGCCCGCAGTGGAGAGGGAGGAGAAACGCTATTCCTTGGTTTCCTTGGCCATGGGCGTTTTAGTCGCTGTCATCATCGTGATGTCCAAGGGCAAATGAAGTATGAAAATTCCGGAGTGAAAGTTTTTCCTTGATGATTTGTCACTGCCTATCAAGGGTTTTTTGTTTTTATGGCTAAGGGATGGACGGGTATGAATTTAAACGGGAAAATCTCTCTTGTCACCGGCGGAGCGGGGGGAATTGGGAGGGCAATCTGTGAGAAGTTAGCTGGCTTGGGATCGTTTGTTTATATCTGCGATATCAAAAAGGCAGAGGAGGTGGCACAGCGCATCAATGCTGGATATCAGGAGGTGAGAGCCAGCGCAGCACCTTGTGATATAGCAGATCGAGCCGCTGTGGAATCCCTGTATGCCCGTATAGGGCAAGAAAAGGGCGGGGTGGATATCCTCGTAAACAATGCTGCGGTATACGGTCCGCTGGCGGATCATCATTTCCCCCACTTGTCCCATGAAGACTTTATTAAAACCATCCAGGTTGACCTCTCCGGGGCGATGTACTGCACCCTCTTGGCCCTTCCCCGCATGATGCGGGAAGGGTGGGGAAGGATCCTTTTCACCGCGGCACCCATGTCCTCCTCCGGCATTCCCTCTCCATACCTCGCGGGAAAAGCTGGCTTTATGGGGCTGACTAAGTATCTCTCCCGGCGTTACGGGGAAGACGGCATCTTTACCTTCGCCCTGGCGCTCAGGCATGTCGACACCCCGATGATAAGAAAGGTGATGAAGAGCAGGGGACATGATCCCGCGAGCGCTGTCAAGTCCCTCCACGAGGAGTCGCTGACGGGACGAATGATCACCCCTGAAGAAATCGCCGATATCTACGCCCATGTGATCTGCACAGCACCTCCTGGGCTGAATGGGATGGTCATCCCTGCAGATGGCGGGATCACGTACCTGCGATAGAGGAGACATGTTATGAGGGCTGAGCCCATGATGGACTATGCAGGCAAGAGGGGGGTCATATTTGGGGCGAGCAGTTTTGTGGGGAAGGTGGTGGCGAGTGATCTCGTGCAGCGCGGCGTCCACCTGTGTTTGCTCGATCTTCAAAATCATGTCGATCCTGATCTGTTACAAGGCGTCCAAAGTCTTGGTTCCGATGGCGAGGTCATTTCAAAGGTTGTAACTTCCGGGGAGGAAGACGATTTTATCAAAGCGCTGGATCAAGCTGTGGATGAGCTGGGTGATCTTGATTACTTAATCTGCGCATTCTATCTGGAGAGGGGGTATGAGAGCCAGGGGATGGATGACCTGAATCTGGACAGCTGGGATCAGCTCCTGGGGGATTGGGTGGTGAACACTTTTTTGGTTACCCGGGCTGCTTTCCCCCACTTGGCCCGGGAAGGAGGGGGAAGGATCGTCTTCTTTAATGCCACAACGGGGTATACCGGCGAGGGGGAGGGGGAAGGAGAGGTGACGGTCGAGGGTTCCATCCTTGAGTGCGCTTGCTCCAGCGCATTAACGGGGATGATGACCTCCATCGCCCGCGATATCATCCCCGAGGGTGTCTCGGTCAATGGCGTCGCTTTGGGTCCGAATTATAGGGACGATTTGGATAGGATCCTCTGGGCCACTGATTTCTGGCTCTCCGGGATGTGTGATTATGCCTGCGGGCAGATATTGAGACTATACTGAATAGAGGCCTACGAGGAAGCTGAACAAAGGATGAAACACATGGAGAACGAGTGGAGAAGAGAAATACTCAAGGCATGGGGCATCGATAATCTCCCACTAGACCAGCAGGTGATTGAGGTTTTTGAAAAAGTTCGCGATATCCCCTTTGGGCGCATGGGCTCGCGAGATCCGTGGGATGTGTACCGGCGGAACAAGGGCACCTGTTCGGGGAAGAATTTCCTGCTCAAAGCGCTCTATAAAAACCTTGGTTTGGAAACTAGGGACATGATCTGCCTCCAGCGCTGGAAGGACCTGACCTGGTTCCCAGATGACACCTATAGGATCGTCGAGTTCCCGGATGAATTGCTGGAAATGATGGGGGAAACGGAGATCGTCGATTTTCACAATTACCTGCTCGTACAGCGGGACGGGCGCTGGGTCCGGGTGGACGCGACGGTCGACCTCCCCCTCACCAAGTTGGGGTTCTACACCACGGATGAGTGGGACGGGATGTCGGATATGCCCCTCTGCTTTGTGGGTACGGACAAGGTCTGGGACTGCGGCGACAGGGGGCGTGAAAAGAAAGCGAACTTGACTGCCTCTCTCCCTGAAGAGATCCGAGAGGCGCGAGACCTCTTCCTGGAGAGAATGACAACCTGGATTGATGAGCTGCGGGAGCGCGGGGAGATCTGATCCTTTCTCTCAACGAAAGACTTTTTCTAATTTCCCTAAGATAGACCTCCACAGCTTCCGATATTTGACGTCACGGTTTTTCTCTGTTCACTTGCTCCCCAAGGCTTGTTCCAAATCCCACAGGAGATCATCGATGTCCTCCAGGCCGATGCTGAGCCGGATGTAATTGGGGGATACACCGGCGTCCGCCAGCTGCTGCGGTGAGAGCTGGCTGTGGGTGGTGCTGGCGGGGTGGATGGCCAGGCTGCGCGTGTCCCCCACATTTGCCAGATGGGTGATCAGCTGTAGGCTGTTGATGAACCGCTCCCCCGCCTCTCTTCCACCAGTAATCCCAAATCCTAAAATCCCTCCCGGCCCTTTGGGTAGATACTTCTGGGCTTTCTCGTGATCGGGGTGGCTTTCCAACCCGGGATAGGACACCCATTCCACGGCTGGATGGCCCTCCAGGAATTCGGCCACACCCTGGGTGTTGTGGACGTGGCGGTCCATGCGCACGCTGAGCGTTTCCAGTCCCTGGATGGTCAGCCAGGAATTGAAGGGGGCCTGGGAGGCGCCCAGGTCGCGCAGGATCTGAGACCGGGCCTTGGTGATGAAGGCTTCCTCTCCCAACTCAGCATAGACCAGCCCTTGATTCCCCGGATCCGGGGTGGTGAAATCGGGGAAGCGCTCGCTTTGGGCCCAATCGAAATTCCCGCCGTCGACGACGATGCCGCCGATAGTGGTCCCGTGTCCGCTGATGAATTTGGTCGTGGAGTGGACTACGATGTTGGCCCCCCAATCCAAGGGGCGGCAGAGATACGGCGTGGCGAAAGTGTTGTCGATCACCAGAGGTAAGGCGTGTTCACGGGCGATCCGGGAGACCTCTTCGAGGGGGAAGACATTGATGCTCGGGTTGCCCAGGATCTCCCCCCAGATCAATTTTGTGTTGGGCTGGATGGCGAGGCGGAAGTGCTCCGGGTCGGTTGGGTCGACAAAGGTGGTTTTGATGCCCAGACGGGGAAACGTGTAGGCCAACTGACTGATGGTCCCCCCATACAGGGTGGAGGCGGCCACGATATGATCCCTGGCGCTGCACAGGGTGAGGACCACCATGACCTGCGCGGCATGCCCGGAACTGGCGGCCAGCGCCCCTGATCCCCCCTCTAAATTCGCCATGCGGCGCTCCAAGACATCGCTGGTGGGGTTCATGATCCGGGTGTAGATGTTCCCCTCCTCCTTGTGGGAAAACAAACGGGCGGCATGTTCCGTGCTTTCGAAGGCATAAGAGGAGGTCTGGTAAATGGGCACGGCGCTGGATCCCGTGGTTGGATCGGGTTCATAACCGGCGTGGATCTGGCGGGTCGAGAACCCATATGGGTGAGGGGAGGATGATTTTTTCATCGGAAATATCTCCTAGGATATGCAGGGATGATTACCTGAAGCGGTGGAAGATTTGTCTTGGATCTGCATGCTTTCAAGTCCAGAAACCGCATCCGCGCTGACTAGACTTATTATACTTAGGAATGACGTTGGTGCTTATCCATCCCGCCGACTGGATCGCTCGCAGAGAACGGTGATGAAGAAGGGCCGAAATATTCAAGCTTTAGTCACGAAAAGAAGCCAGGGGCGATCTCTGAGGATCACCCCCGCTCCGCGCCCATGGTTCAGGCTTGATCATGTTGGGGCCAGCCTGTTTAAACTCAGGCTCCAGCCGGCGCTATTTCTTTGGATTCCGCCAGCAGATTTTCAAAGACGTTTTCCACATCCTTGTCGCCCCGGCCGGAGAGGTTGATGACCACCAGGTCGTCTGATTGGTATCGATCCGGATTCTGAAGCAGGTAGGCTATGGCATGGGCGGACTCCAGGGCGGGGATAATGCCCTCCAACCGTGATAGATGGAGGAGGGCATCGACGGCTTCCCGATCCGTGACCTCCCCAAGAGACAGCCGGCCCGTTTCTTTCAGATCCGATAAGATGGGGCTGACGCCGGGATAATCCAGGCCGGAAGCTGCGCTGTAGGATTCTTTGACCTCCCCGTTTTCATCGCTGAGGACCAGAGTCTTGAACCCATGTAAGATCCCTGGGATACCTGTGCCCAAAGCCAAGCCATGCTTCCCGGTCAATTTCCCTTTCCCAGCCGGTTCCACGGCCACGATCTCCACCTCCCGGTTGGAAATGAAGGCTGTGAAGGCGCCCAAGGCGTTGCTTCCCCCACCCACACAGGCGATGACCGCAGTAGGAAGGCGGCCTTCCATGTCCTGGATCTGCTCCTTGATTTCTTCTCCAATGACCTTTTGAAAATCCCTCACCATGGTGGGGTAGGGGTGGGGGCCGACCGCGGACCCGAGCAAATAGTAGGCCTGACCCACCTCTTCAGCGTAAACCGTCAGGGCGGCATCCACGGCGTCCTTTAACGTGCCCTGTCCCTGGGACACAGGCGTCACTTTGGCCCCTAAGGCTTTCATGCGGTAGACATTGGGCTTTTGGGCTTTGATATCTCGCTGCCCCATGAAAACCTCACAATCCAACCCCAGGTAGGCTGCGATGGTAGCTGTGGCCGTGCCGTGCTGTCCTGCGCCCGTTTCGGCGATCAGCTTCGTTTTTCCCAAAGATCTGGCCACCAGCCCCTGGCCGATGACGTTGTTGATCTTGTGGGCGCCGGTGTGGTTGAGGTCCTCTCTCTTTAGATAGATTTTGGGACCGCCAATGTCTGCTGTCAACCGCTCCGCGAAATACAGCAAGCTGGGCCGGTTGGCGTATTCGCGGTAAAGGCGTTTTAATTCCTTTTGAAACGAGGGATCAGCCCGCAGCGTTTCGTACCCTCGGGCCAGTTCTGCCAGGATGGACGCCAGGCCTTCCGGGAGGTACACACCTCCGAACTGCCCGAAAATTCCCTTTCCGTCATGACTTGTGTTCATTTTCTTCTCCTGTCTTAAAAATCGTATGGGTGATGGATCGATGTTCAATAAATCGAAGCAAGGTTGATCAGGTGCTGTTTTCCATGTGGAAACCTCCTTGATCGGTGCCCAAACTGCCGGTTGTGAAACAAAAACGCCTTCTCTCGGATCAAGGGCGAGAGAAGGCGTTCGCGGTGCCACCTTGCTTAGGCTGGTTCAAGGGTTAAATCAAAAACCCGCCGATGAAACACGACGGGAGATCCATCAAAGCCAGCCTCACTTCTTTACGCAGTCTACTAAAAGATTTCAATCATCTCTTTTATGGCAACTGCTGTACTCTGATAACGGTGTACCTCCGGCAAAGGTTAATGGGCTTTCTTTCAGCGGTTCGCCTGTGCAATTCCGAGGGCCATTCGACCTCAGCGTACGGGTAAGGATTTCACCTGGGCCTTACTCTCTGGACCGCCGTTCCGAGGCCTACTATTCCTCTTCACCATTTTTCTCTATGTAGTTGGCTAGAACTATAACATGACCAGGTACGGCTGTCAAGAAAAAACAGTTTGTGCGCCGGACCGTCTGGGCCGCACCTGTGACTGGAGGGCATCCCGGTCACCGCGGAAAACGAACTGTCGGAGCCTCAAAGTGGGGATTAATAAGCGCGGGAGAGGAGATGCCGGTTTCCGATGCGGACGTTTTTCAACCCCGAGGCCCGGGCTGCAGCGGCCGCTTCTTCCGCGTGGTTGATGGAGGTGCGGGGCAGATCGGACATCGTGAAGGAGGGGCTGAACCCTAACAGGGCGTAAGGGATGTTCACGTCGAATTCAGCGATAAAGGCTGCGATCCGACCCACCTCCTGAGCATCCACGTAACCCGGCACCAGCAGCGTGCTGGCCATCACCAGGGGGAGCTGGGGGCGTTCGGAAAATCGCCCTGCGGCGTGCGCGAAATTTGCCAGTGTGCGCTGGTTGGGTACCCCTGCCAGGGCGGTGTGTAAGGTTTCGTCATACGCTTTGAGGTCGAATTTCACCAGTCCTCCGCTTTGGAAAGAATACTCAACCGCTCTCCGCATCAGTTTGGGATTCGCCGTCCCGTTGGTCTCCCAGCACACCCTCACACCTCGCTCGGCTAAGGGCTTGGATGCAGCCAATGCATGGGGCATTTGTGAGGTGGGATCGCCCCCAAAATAGCAAACACAAAACGTGCGCTCGTTCGCTGCATGCGCCAGTTCCTGCGCGCTGATTGTCCTCTTTGCCAACGATTCTGGAACGCCATCTTTGATTTCGGATCGATCGGGCAGCATATCGCGATAGTGCCAATTCTGGCAGAACAGGCAGTTCACCGTGCAGCTGCCGTAAAAGACAGCCAGATTGTGCATCCCATGCTGACCTTGCCCCCCACAAGTCCACATGCCCACACAGTTGGTGGGCAGGGGGTCGCGGTACCAGTGCAGCAGGCCGCGTGGGGCCGTGCCGGCGAGATGGACCAAGCGTCCTTCCTGGACCGTTCTCAATCCGCAATACCCGATCTCGCCCTCTCCCATCTGGCATTCGTTGACGCATAAGGGACAGGTCACGCCGCCCTCCGTGCGCGGCGGGTGCAGAGGTTGGTCGAATTCGCGCCGCACCTCCGCATGGGTTGCTTGGATATACGCCTGGGCCTCATCGGGGCGCTGGCGGATGCAGTCCAAACACACTCCCAAATGAGAGGCGATCAGATAGGATGAACCCCCGCAGATCCTGCACTTATGTTCCTTCGCAGGAAGATGCGGTGTATTGAAAAACATGGTTGGTTGTGGATATGTTTTCCGAATGCAGCGGATCAATGGTTGAAATACAGGCACCAAAAGAGCACAAAAAACTGTCGATGTTTTTCCTGTTTTTGATATGGATTGGGTTGGGGGCCAGGAGTGGGAAATCAGCATAGGATGATGGAGCGACATCCCGTGATGGAATTGAAGCAAAGGCTTCAACTATGCCGTCTGATTTCTTTGCCTCACTAACGCTTATAAACAACAAGGGTCACGCCCAGCGCATCTTCCAAGGCCTGGATGCGGTTTAACTGTCCTTCGGAAAGATCAGCGATGTCAAGTCCCGATTCAAAGGCCATGATGTGTACATCCATCTCTTTTTCGATTTCTTTTATTTGGGTGACGCTTTCGTCATCGAGATGGGCGATCTTCAGGAATTCAGTCACTTTTTCCTCCTGTATGGAAACGAATCGTCTACCTGGATTGTAAATCAACCTTCCTCATCGCGTCAAACAACCAGCTGGTGCGTTCCCTGAGGTTTATGGTGGGAACCATGATCGACCAGTGATATGTAGAAGGGAAACATATCAGAAGGTCACCCCATGGTCATGGGAGAGGATGTCCAGGGTCCGTTGGATTTCCTCCTCTTTCCGTGCCTGGGACCAGCCCAGTTGCTGGGCGGTGATCTCCGCCAACTCATCCAAAAGTTCCGGGGTGACCTCGCCCATCCAGGCCATGATCGTGCGACGCAAAGGGATGTCATCTAGATGGGTGACCATTTCGCGCTCCACCAGGAAAGTGATCTCCCGTTGGGTGTAGCCGGGATGGTGTTCTAGAGGGCGGTCTTGCTCTTGGGCGAGGTAGGAGGCTATCTCCTCAGCCCGGGTTCCATATCGCTCAAAGAGGATCCTGGCCCGATCTTTGGATATGCCCGTCTCCTCCGCCAGGGATTTGATCCAGGCCGCCTGCTTTTCATCTCCCTCCGGATATGCCCGGCCGCCCCCGATGGGCAAATGGTCGGTGCTCGCTTGGCGTGATTTTCCCAAACGGCGGAGGACCTCATCTGTCGTTTCCTCTGAGAGGGCGCGGTAGCTGGTCCATTTTCCGCCTACCAGGCTGAGGATGGGCGCGGGATTCCCGTCTCCTTCTTCGACGATTTCAATGGAGTGGTCGCGGCTGATCTGTGATGTGACACCTTTGGCAGGCGGCAGGGGACGGACGCCAGAGAACTGGAAGATGATGTCCTCGCGGGTGACTTCGAGATCGGGGAAGACTCGGGGCACCATGCCTAAGATGTAGTCTATCTCTTCCTCTGTGCATTGGGCTTGGTCGGGATCCTGGATGCGGATGTCTGTGGTCCCCAGGAGGACATGTTCCCGATAAGGGAACATGAGCACGATCCGCCCATCGTAGTATTCGAAGAAAAACTCGTGATCCCCGATCGCTTCCCTTAACCCGGGGTGATCGATGATCAGGTGAGAGCCCTTGGTGCCGCCGATGAAATGGGTGTCCCCGTCCACCTTCTGATTGATGAAATCGATCCAGGGTCCGCCGGCGTTGACCACGACCTGGGGCCGGACGGTAAACGTGTCTCCGCTGAGTTCGTCTTTGAGCAAGATGGCTGAATCTTCATTTCCTGCAGCGCTGACATAATTGAGCGCCTGGGCATGATCTCCCTCCGCAGCCCCGTCTAACAATATTTCCACGGCTAACCGTTCAGGAGAGGGCGTCCCTCCGTCGTAATAGGTGGCGGCGAAACGGATCTCAGGGTTGAGCTGGGGCCACGTCTCTAACGCTTCCTCTCGGTTGAGCAGTCTGTGTTCAGGCATAGGGCTGTCCCCGCGGACGTAGGCATCGTAGAGCATCAACCCCACTTTGATGATGATCACACCCCGTTCTGCGGGTTCGTCCAGTAAACCGACGAATTTCAAAGGGGCGTTGAGCAGGCCAGAGAACCATTTAAAGATGGGGATGGTCGTGGGGAGGGGATAGGTGAGGTGGGGTGCGTTCCGGAGCAGGTTGTTGCGCTCATGGAGCGCTTCCCGGACCAGGCGAAATTCGCCGTTTTCAAGATAGCGGATGCCGCCGTGCAGCATATGAGAGGAAGCCATGCTGGCGCCAGAGCAGAAATCTCCCCGATCGACGATCAGACAATCCACCCCTTGCAATGCCAAATCCCGGAAGGTGCCGATGCCGTTGATACCCGCCCCGATGATGAGGACGGAGATGTCTGGATGTTTCCGAATGTGATCCAAGGTGTTTCTGCGATTCATGCAAGTGCTCCTCGTTGTCTAGCGGTAGCGTCGTTCCATGCAGCGGCGATTAAGATATGCGACCAATCAAAATCTTAACCCAGATAAGTGAACGATGGAAGGGATATGTTTGTCATCCAGGGGGAAAGCGGTGAAGATGGGTATCCTCTCTTCCAGGATCCCTCCACCTCGACATGCCGGATAGGGCCTCATACCCGGGGCAGCACGTTTTCCGCTAGGGACCCCAGCCCGTCCAAGTCGTCCAGATCAAGCCACTGCAGCATCACACGCTGCACGCCGGCATCAGCGAGATGTCCCAATTGATCCACGATCTGATCTGCGGTGCCGACCACCAAGCCTCGCTCGCGAAGCTCCTCTGGTGTGGATTTTCCGTTCGTCCGTTGTTTGACTTTCGATATTACTTCTGGATCGCTCTTGCCGTAGACACATCCGGTCATCAGAGAACGACGGACCTCCTCAGGCTCGCGACCCTGCTCTTGCAGCAGTTTCGTCAACCGGGTGTTGAGTTCCTGGAATTTCTCGGGAGGGATGTAGACCGCGTTCCACTCATCAGAGAAGCGGGCGGCGAGGGGAAGCGTGCGTTTCGGTCCGTTGCCGCCGATCAATATCGGAGGGCCTCCTTCCCGCTGGGGTCGGGGAAGCAGTTGAGCCTCCCGAATCTGAAAATATTCGCCTTCAAAGGTGGAAGGTTCCTCATTGCGCAGCAACTTGGCAATCACCTCGACTCCTTCCTCAAAGCGGTCAAACCGTTCAGGCACAGGCAATAAATCGTGACCGAACAGGTGATGTTCCCGTTCCTGCCATCCAGCCCCAATTCCCAGGATCAACCTCCCCCCGGAGAGATCGTCCACCGCCGCAGCCATCCGGGCCGTCATGGTGGGATGGCGGAAGGAGACTGGGGAGACCAGGGGGCCGAAGTCGATCCGCTCTGTATGGTCTGCCAACCAGGTCAATGAGGTCCATAATTCCAGGGAGGCTTTGTCCGGGGGGTTGGCATTTGTGTAGTGGTCAGATCGATATAGGCCGGCGAAGCCCAATTCCTCGGCAGCCTTGACCAAACGTTTCCACCGCGGCCAGGTCATGCCATTTTGTCCTTCTAACATCAATCCTACTTCGATCATGGTTGTCTCTCCTAGCTGTGAATCTATTTCTTTCCTTAAAAACCGCTGGAAGATTCTCTTCCACGGTACTGCGATCCCATCCTGGCTGAATGACATTCCGCTCCATTTTGCCAGGTATCTCCGTTCAGTATATCACGGCCTGCAGCCATCCCCTGGGATATAAGGTGAGCCCTGGTGAAAATCGGCTCTGGCTTGCCGGAGGGGATTGCAGAAAAACATGCTACAATATCAACATCATGGATGACCACCACAAAGCTTTTCGTAAAGGTGCGTTTTGGCAGATCACCGCTCCTCTTGTCCTGGGGGGCGTCGCCATCTTAAGCTTTGGCGTTTGGGCTGCGATCGAGGCGGCAGGGGGAGCGGATGTGAGCCGCTATGCGGAGATCTCAGCCGTGTTTCTGGTCATCCCCGCTTTGTTTTTATCCGTCCTTCCTCTGGCGCTGCTGATTCTGTTAATCTATGGGCTGACCCGGCTCATGCACATCCTGCCCGAAGGTACGCGCCGTGTCAGGCTTTTTTTAGAGCGTGTGCAAAAAATGGTGACGGATATCTCAACGAAGATGGTTGAACCGATTTTGTGGATCAAAAGTGCAGGCGCGGGATTGCGATCCATTTTTAAAAGACGACCGTAAGCGGTTGATCCCCTTGTTTTGACCGTGGGGATCATGACACAAAAGGTGAGGTATGACAGAGAGCAAAGAAATTCAAATAAGAAAAACAAGTCAAAGCAAGATCATCCTCCTGGCTACACTGGTTGGCGCTTTGGTGGGTGCCGGAACGGGTTATATGCTTGCCAACCGTTTAGAGGAAGAGGAAGCGATTCGTTTGTCAGCGCGCGATGGGTTGAAGCTGGGCGGATCGGTCCTTGCTCTTATGCGCCAGGTCTCAAAGATGGGAGAGTGATCTCCCACCCTGAATGTAAACCGGATGAAACCTCAGGATCTGCCCCCGCCAAGCGTGATTTTCGCGGGAGCGCTGCGCCGCGAATTTTTCCTTACCGCTGATGATCGACCTGTCTTAGATATCCCGGGGGGAAATGCGCTTTACGCAGCGGTTGGGTATCTGGTCTGGGAAAAGGATCCACCGCCGGGTGTTTTGGCCCGGGTGGGCGAGGATTATCCCCAGCCTTGGTTGGAGGCCTTCGTTCAGCGCTCCATCAACGTAGAGGGGGTAAACATCCTCCCTCGCTCCATTGACCTCCGGAAATTTTATACTTATACCGATAAAGTGACCCGGGTGGAGGATTCCCCGATGCCCCATTTTGCCCGCATCGGGCAACCTTTGCCCAAAGCGCTCTTGGATTACGACCCGGATAGATCGTATATCGGTTCTCGGATGAGAATGGGCGAGATCTCCTTGCGAAAGGACGATCTCCCAGACAGCTACCGGACAGCGACCAACGCGCACCTTTGCCCGCTTGATTATCACACTCACAACCTCCTCCCGGCCGTTCTCCGGCAGATGGGATTCACCACCGTCACCCTGGATCCTGCATCGGCTTATATGGAACCCACCTTTTACGGTGATCTCCCTGGATTGGTCACGGGATTAACGGCGTTTTTGCCCACAGAGGAGGATGTCCGCGGGATCTTCCGGGGGGTGGAAGTGGATCTTTGGAAGATGGCTGGGGAGATTGGGCGCTATGGGTGCCAGATCGTGGTCATCAAACGCGGAGAACAAGGTCAGCTGTTGTATGACGCGGAGACGGCAAGGCGGTGGGAGATCCCGGCTTATCCGGCCCGGGTTCACAACCCCACCGGGGCAGGGGATGCGTTCTGCGGGGGGTTTCTGGCTGGATACCGGCGGACTTATGACCCGCTGGAAGCTGTTCTGTACGGGAATGTCAGCTCCTCTCTGGTCATTGAAGGGGATGGCCCTTTCTACGCTCTGGACGCGTTACCCGGGCTTCCCCAGGCACGTTTGGAATACCTCAGGGACTCGGTGAGAGAAGTGTGAGGCGGGTAAGGGGGGATTTTTCAAGGTTGGGGAAAGCATCGCCGGGAAAGGGCTTAACACCATCAGCGATTTTAAGGCCGGATGTCAAGGTACCCCTCGCCGCCCATCAGATTCATGAGCTCCTGTGCTTCTAAGGTCATGGCCCTGCTGTTGGCGAAATATGAGAAATCAAATGTCGTGGATTCCCCAGCTTTTTTTCCGGGGATGGGCATCAAACGTGCGGTAAGGGGTTTGTCAAGCCGCAGCGAGAGGGCAGCGATGTCCAGCAACACGGCGCTGATGTCTTCTGGTGTGAGGTCTCCCGGCAGAGGGATGGTGTCCAATCCGGTCCCGCACACAGCGGAGTAGAGCAGAAGGTCTTTGACCGTCAGGGATCCCTCTCCGGCCCGGGCAGCTAACACATTGTCCTCCAACACGGGCAGCATCAACCCGCTGAAACCCGTGTGGGGAAACCGGGCCCGATCGATGCTGTCCGTCAGGAACGCGGCAGCAGCTAAGGAGCCGTGGTTCCCCAAGGCTTTAATGCCGAGATGTTCCAGGGCTTTACCCAGGGATCGACCTTCTTCGGGGAAGGGGGCCAGGGAAAAATCGAGGCCTTGGAAATCGACCTTGAAATCGCTCTCGAGGCCTGCGGCCACCGCGGTGAGTCTTTCGCTGTGAGACTCCAGGCTGTGGATGAGATGCCCTCTGGCTTCTTTTAGATCCTCCGCACCCCGAAAGGCTTCCAGGGCGAGGTCCGCCCCTTCGATGGCCAGGCTGAATACCGGAGGCCCTGGCTGGTGGTAAGCTGCCGGGAAAAATGGAACGCCGGGGGGCACATTGCCCAAAGCGGTAAAGTAGAGGTTGGCGAAACCGTTCGGATCCAGGGGGGCCAGGGCGTGAATAACCGCTCCACAGGCCCGCACCGCTGCCAGGGAGACGCCCTTTTCGGGATCGGTCAAAGACCCGGACAGGAAAACGTTCTCCGTTTCCCGGATCACATCGGGGATGGGGGAGTAGCTCTCAGGATAGGAGGGGAGAGCCGGTCCAAGCGCGATGTAGTCAAAACCTCTCTGGATGAAGGCCGCTTCCAGGCTTTGTGCGTAGGGGATGAGGTGACCCTCGTCCACTGTGTCCAGAAAGGTGGGAAAAGGAGGTGTGGCGAAACGGGCGGTTTGGACCTCATAGCCAGCACTCTCAAAAGCGGGTCTGGCCCGGGAGATGAATTGTTCGGCCCGTTCCAACACGGTCTCCTGGAAGGGGGCTTGGGGGTTGTCAAAGTAAGTGATGGATCGGATGTTCATAGTTTTGGATAAAGGTTATAAGTGGGGGGATCAAATACGTCGAGGGGGACGGCGTATCACTCACCCCATTTTTTCCCGGAAGCGTTCTCGCAAGCGATCGATGACCACCATCTCTCCTTCGTTGTTCTTAAAATACCAGTGGTCCCAACCGTTGATGGGGCTCCCGTTCTGAATGTGTCTCGCTGTTTGGTGGATAGATCCTTCATAGTCCCCATAGCGTAATTTCCCGTTGGGCTTGAGGGTCGCAGCTTGCTCTGCTTTTTTTTGAAAGTAGAGCCTTTGACCTGGTTTGAGGTACCCGTGTTCCAAAAGGCGGGAGAAGGGGATCCGGGGAGCGAGGCGTTTTTTATCGCGGATGTCAAACGCCCCTTCCTGATATGGTTCAGGCTGCACAGTCTCAATCCTCTCTTGGGCTACCTTTACATAGGTGGGATTTCTCTCTATGCCGATCCACTGGCGGTGCAGCCGTTTTGCCACCACACCGCTGGTGCCTGTGCCGAAGAAAGGATCGAGGACGACGTCCCCCGGGTTGGTGGATGAGACCAGGACGCGGTAGAGAAGGGCTTCCGGCTTCTGCGTGGAATGGGCCGTCTCCCCCTCGATCCGCACCCGTTCTTTGCCTTTACAAATGGGGAGAAGCCAATCGCTGCGCATTTGTTTGCCATGGTTGAAGGCTTTCATGGCGTGGTAGTTGAAGGTATAGCGGCTCTCCTCAGACTTCTTAGCCCAGATCAGGGTCTCATGGGCGTTGGTGAAGCGCACACCGTGAAAGTTGGGCATAGGATTGGTTTTGACCCAGACGATTTCATTTAATATCCACAAACCGAGATCCTGGAGGATTTTTCCCACCCGGTAGATGTTGTGATAGGAGCCGATGACCCATAAGCTGCCGTTCTCACTGAGCAGCCGTTTGGCAGCGGACAGCCAGGCCCGGGAAAAGCGGTCGTAGGCTTTAAAGTTTTCGAATTGGTCCCACTCATCATCCACGGCATCGACTTTGCTCAGATCGGGCCGCCACAGTTCATCTTTCAGCTGCAGATTGTAGGGAGGGTCGGCGAAGATGAGGTCGATCGATCCAGGGGGGAGTGATTTCATGACCTCCACCGCATCCCCGGTGATGATTTTATTGAGAGGTAAGGACTTCTTTTCACCCATCTTCGGAACCTTTTGGTCGCCTCGTCGGTTGCATTGGGCGTCATTCCCATGCATTGGAGAGGGTTATGACACATTCCTTTGGCGGACCACTTCAAAAATCAGGATCGCCCCGGCGATGGCTGCGTTGAGGGATTCTGCATCCCCCGGCATGGGGATGTGCAGGGGCTGGTCCGCTGCTGCCCAGGCTTTTTCTCCGGGACCCCGTGCCTCATTGCCGATGATCAGAGCCAGGGGTTTTGTCAGGTCAGCTTCGGTGTGAGGGATCCCTTTTTCCACGTCTGCGATGTAAACGGTCAACCCTTGAAGTTCTCCCCTGATCTTCTCCCAGGAGGATTTCGCGACCGGGAGCTGGAAATGGGCGCCCATCCCGGCCCGGACCACTTTGGGGGCGTGAGGGTCCACAGTGCCTGGGGTCAGAAAGACAGCGTCTACCCCGGCGGCCAAAGAAGTGCGGAGCAGCGTGCCCAAGTTTCCAGGATCCCGGACCTGATCCGCGACCAAGACAAAGTCCATCTTTCGCGGTCGCGGTTGGCCCTGAAAGGGGAGGACAGCCAGCAATCCTTGGGGGGTTTGGGTGTCGCTGGCGGCGGACATCACCTCGGGAGACACCTCTTGGGTGGGCACGCCCTGCCCGCGAAAACCGTTGACCACATCCCAACCCCGTTGGTCCATATCACCGCTGAAGAGGACCAGTTCCGGGGTCCAGGCATGCTGAAGTGCTTCCTCCACCAACCGGAGGCCTTCGATGACGAATGCCCCCTCCTCCTGCCGGGCTTTGGACCGCTTCTGCAGGTGGCGGATGCGTTTGATGGTGGGATTCTGCGGGGAGGTGATCATGACATGTGTTGGTCCCAGACATCGCTGAAGGCCTGCGCAGTGGGCTCGTCAAAAAGCACAATGCGAACCTCGTTCAATCCAGACTCGGGATGTTGAGACGCATAGGTCTCAACAGCGTGCAGGATCACTTTCGCCGCCCGTTTTTTGGGAAAACCGAAGATCCCGGTGGAGATGGCTGGGAAGGCCATGGAGCGCAGGTCGAGGTCATCTGCTAACCGTAGCGAGCCCAGGACGGCTTTCTCGAGTTTGTCGTCCTCATCCCCTGATCCCCAGCGGGGGCCCACCGCATGGATGACATACTGGCAGGGCATCTCCCCTCCGGAGGTAAAGGCGGGATTGGCATGGCTCACCGGCCCGTGCTTTTCAACCCAGCGGTTGCTCTCTGCCTGGATCGCGGGTCCGCCTGCCCGGGCGATCGCCGCAGCCACGCCCCCGCCGTGCTGCAGCCGCTCGTTGGCCGCGTTGACGACCCCACCCACCTCCTGACGGGTGATATCACCCTGCACGAGGTGTAAGGTGAGTTTGGGAGATAACTTGGTTTGGCGTAGAATCTCGCTCATCATAGTTCTCCAGGTTCGATTGTAGCATTAACTGAAAAGAACTTCGCCATTAGCTGCGAAGTCCTTTACTTTTATTATGTAGTTGTCTGCTTCAATTCTTGATGGCCGCTTTGGCGCGCTCCACGATTTCGGAAAACGCTTCGGGATGGCGGACTGCCAGATCCGCCAGCATCTTCCTGTTCAGATCGATGTTGGCTTCTTTCAATCCGTAGATAAAACGGCTGTACGGAAGGCCGTTCTGCCGGGAAGCGGCGTTGATGCGTGTGATCCACAAACGGCGCAAATCTCGCTTCCGTGTGCGGCGATCCCGATATTCATACCAAAGGCTCTTCAGCATGGCTTCGTTCGCGCGCTTGAAAAGGCGGCTGCGGGTGCCGTACTTGCCCTTGGACATCTTGATGATCTTCTTATGTCGTTTTCTGCGTTTGGTACCGGTTTTTACACGTGCCATGATTTCACTCTCCTGCAATCCCCTGCGCGCCGGTTACCCGATGTTTCGCGGCACCTGTTGTTTGCACACAGCGGTTGCGCTAATCGATGATTATTCTCTTATTGAACCTGCTTCCTTTCGACACAGAGCAAGCGGGTGCGGTTGGATTTCTTTTTCCACCACACCGGATGATCCTGATGGACAATTACTCTCGGATGGGAAGGGTTAAACTTTTTTGGGAGCCAAGACCATGAGCATGGAATGGCCCTCGCGGGAGGGTTTTTGCTCCACTTCTCCAACATCACTCAGTTCTTCGGCGATTCCCCTCATGATGTCCAGGGCGATTTCCGGATAATGGATTTCCCGGCCCCGGAATTGGATGCGGACATTGACCTTCTTGTTTTCCTTCAACCACCTTCGTGCGTCCCTGACTTTGAAATCTCGATGATGCTCGGTGGTCTTGGGACGCAAGCGAATTTCTTTGACCTCGATCGTCTTTTGGGATTTTTTCGCTTTCTGACGTTTCTTTTCCTGTTCGTAAAGGAATTTCCCCAAATCCATCACCTTGCAAACGGGGGGGTCTGCGTTAGGCGCGACTTCGACGAGGTCCAAGTCATGCTTCCGAGCTGTTGCCAGAGCTTTTTCAATGGGGTGAACACCTCGGTTCTCACCTTCGGGGTCGATCACGCGAACCATTTTCGCCCGAATGTGTTTATTCGCTCTGTAGTTTGTGTCTGCTATTTTCTCTCTCCTTTTTCTAAATTGCTCTCGCTCTTAGATTTCGATATTACCATAGAGAGGGGAGGGTCGTCAACAGGGGAGGGGGGGTGAGAGTGATTTTTTTCTCAGCTTGATGGAAAAATCCAAGAAAACCCGTCCTCCCGGGTAGGCGTTAAGGTGGTTTTTCTCTCTTTAAGCGGGGGACCAGGGAAGGATCCATTTGTGCACTGCTCGCTGGCTAGATGTATGAATTAAAGCTCCAGAAACCGTTGATTTCAGCCTCTGGAGCTTTTGATGGTTACAGCCCGGATTCATCAGGGACATTTGCAGTACGGATCTCCCGCATAAGCTGTAGGGACAAACCATTCTCCTCCTGCCTTTTCACACAGGTCTTTCGGCAAGTCCGCGCTGCAGACCAGGGGTGTCTCCGTGGGCAGAGGGGGCGCGATCTCGACTTCCACCTGGTCCGGATCGGCCTCCGTTTCCAGGATCAGATCGGACACCCAGCAGATGATGTCCAGCTGGGGATCGCGGATATACCACCACAGGGGTCTTTCAGGTTCCGAGCGGGCGAGGATTTCCACGAGCCGTCCGGCTTCGAAGATGGTGATCGTTTCATAATCCGTCCCAGGCCCTTTCCGGCAGCGGCCGGCTTTTCCCAATGTGCCCGATGGCGGAGGCGAAGGCAGGAATTGGTAATCCCAGCCGAAGTTAACGTCCTCTTCTGCAGCTCCTGTGGAGAGCAACACTTCACTCGCCGCCAGTTCCGCACCCCGGTCCGGGAAGGTCCAACCACCGGGGATGAGGATGCCGTCATTGGGTGGGTCCAGCGCGCTGATGGAAACACAGTACACGCCGGGATAGATCCCGGAAAAGGTATAATTTCCGGAGGCATCGGTTAAAGTGGAGGCGGTCCCGCTGCCCGGGCAGGCGCCCGCCCCCAGGCGGACCTCTACGTTTTCAATCCCCGGCTCTGTTGGGTCGTAAATTCCGTCCGCTTCCAAACCACCGGAGGGCAGCTCTATACAGCCGGGCGGAACCGTCGGGCTGGTGAATTCCGGCACCGCACAAAGGTCATGCCAGACCGTGCCGCTGATGGTCCCTGCTGTGAGCGGCAGACCCTGGAAACGGAAGTTGATTTCCTCCAGATGGATGCCAGGTTCCAGGACCAGGTCATAGGATTCAGGATCAAAAGTTTCCTGGAGAGGGGATTTCGCCAGACAGTATGTCCCAGGTGGGACATCCATCAACTGATAATAACCGCTGCTGTCGGATTCTACGGTTTCTATGTCGTCAGTCCCGGGGCAGCCTCCTTCTTTGAGCGTCAAGATCGCGCCGCTCACCCAACCCTCTCCCGGATCCCGGAGCCCGTTTTCATTGTCGTCTATGTACGTCCAGCCGCTGATCGATCCCAGCCCGGTTTGCATTTCTAATGCGCCGCGATCGCAGGCCGCTCCCTGGGGACGGGAAACGCCCCGCTGGTCCTCGGCGACACAGCGGTCAGGATCGCCGGAATCGATGGCCGGGCTGGCCGGGTCCAGGGTATGGCTGAGCCCGTTGCCCCCGTTCATGGCTGCGGGCTGCAGGAGGGGATCGGTGTTAGAAAGATCTGCCGCGGAAGAGAAACCGCAGCTCGCCCCATCGTCCAGGTTGTAGCCTTGAGAATCAAGAGGAAGCCCGGCGCAGTTGTCGCCGGTGTTATCGGCCAGTATCGAACTGCGGATTTTGACCTCTCCGGCGCTGTCCAAGCGGATGCCATCGCTGTCGTTACCAGCCACGGTGATGAATTCCAGCTGCAGATTGCCGGTGCTGTAAATCCCCCCGCCCCCGGATCCACCTGTGGCGGTGTTTCCACTCACTGTGGTATTCCGGAGCAGCAGACCTCCCAGGCTGCCCTGATTGTAAAAAGCGCCCCCGGTCCCACCACTGGCGCTGTTTCCCGTGGCGCTGCTCTGGTAGAGGTGGACCATGCCGTCGTTGGTATAGACCGCGCCGCCCTGGGCGGCGGTGTTGTCTTTGTACCAGGTGCTGTAATGGATGGTGGACCCTTGATCCCAGGTGTAGGATCCACCGCCCTTCTCGGCGGCTTGATTGTCTTCAAAAAGCACCGATGTAAATGTCGCTGATCCGTTGTTCCAGACTCCCCCGCCGTTGAGCCCAGCGCTGTTCCCCTTGATTTCAAAGTCATCGATCTCTGCGCTCGCGGTTGGGCTGATCCACATGCCGCCGCCGTGGTCATCTGCCTGGTTACCGATGAAGTAACCGCCGGACATGGTCAAGGAGGCGCCGTCAAAGAGATAAATGGCGCCGCCCTGCCGGGCGGAATTTTCCAAGAAATATCCCCCGTTAATGGTCAGGTCCCCGGCGTTAAAGATGCAGCCGCCGCGGGCATCCCCCATCCCTCCGGGCGGCATCACCGCTGTGTTGAAGTTGCAGGTGAAACCATCCAAAGTGAGCTGGCTCTCATTCAATAGCCCCGCGCCGAGGATGGCTTCCCCGTCTGCCAGCCAGATCATCTCCATGTCCACGACTGCTGGGCTGTGGATGTGAAAGGATCGATCCCCATCTCCATGGATGGAGGGGGCTTCGTACCCGATCAGGTTGACATCGTCGGTGATATCTAAATCCCCGGTTTCTCCGTCATCCTCATCCGCCCCCGTACGGGTCAGGTGATAGCTGCCGGCCGGGATGTGGATGGTTTGAGTCCCGGGGCAGGCGTTGGCGTTCTGCACAGCCTCCCGCAGGGAGCAGTCCCCGGCGTTGCACACCCCGTCTGAGGTGTCGTCTGTCTTGGTGACATAATAATCGGACACCGCGCAGTTGGGCTCGGGCACACAGGCGGTGGAAAGGATGAAGAGGGCGAGGAGAGTGCCCAGCAGGATGGTGATTTTTTTGGTGGTCATGGTTTCTCCTTTGGCGTATGTACTTGTCACCTTATGTGGATTCTTGATCATGGTCACAGCGGGAGCATCAGGACCCTGATGGATCCGGGAAAGGTGGGAATCAAGAGTTGCTTTGCCTTATAGAGCTATGATCCTTGAAAGGGATGACCCGTCCGGCGCCTTTTTTCTGATCCATAAAGGCACGCCACATCTAAGCCGGACCAACTGATGAGTTAACGAAAAAAAGATGAGACGATAGAAACTGGTGCCCGATTTCCATCATCTCCGCTTTTCCGCGCCCGTTTCCAGGTCTTGTTTTTCAACTCTTTTATTTTATCAGAGAAATGGATGAGAACTGTAGAGTGGGATAGGATTGGGTGGATTTCTCCCAAGTTTTAGGGAGGGATGTCTTAGAGAAAAGAAGGGCTCCGGGTTGGAATGGAGCCCTTCTTTTTTGTTTCTTTGCTTCCCCCTATGTCATTGGTGAGACTCGATCTCTTCCAGCATGCGATCGAGCAGGTCCTCCACGCTCATGGGGTCCAACTGCTCGCCGGTGCGCAAGCGGGGCGCCACCGTGCCCGCCTCTTCCTCGCGGTCACCGACCACCAGCATGTAGGGGATTTTACCCTTCTCAGCGTCGCGGATTTTCGCGCCCATGCGGTCGCTGCTGTCATCCACTTCCACACGGATGCCTGCTGCGCGAAGCTGCTCCGCGACCTCCTTAACATAGGGGAGGTTGCGGTCGGTGATGGGGATCATCACCGCCTGAACCGGAGCGAGCCAAAGCGGGAAATCACCGCCATAGTGCTCAATGAGGACGCCGACAAAGCGCTCCATGGAACCCAGCAGCGCGCGATGGATCATGTACGGTCGGTGTTGGTCTCCGTCTTCTCCGATGTAAACCAGATCGAACCGGTCCGGGAGGTTGAAGTCGAACTGGATCGTGCTCAACTGCCACTCCCGTTCCAGGGCGTCGATCATTTTCAGGTCGATTTTCGGGCCGTAGAACGCAGCTCCCCCTTCGTCGATCTCATAATCGAGCTCGGCTCGATCCAACGCCGCCCGGAGCGCGTCCGTGGCGTTGTCCCAGCGCTCCTTCTCCCCGGCTGATTTTTCAGGGTCCCTGGTCGCCAGGTAGGCGTGGAAATCCTGGATCCCGAAGCCGCGCAGGATATGGAGGCAGAAATTCAAGACACGGTCGATCTCCTCGGGCATCTGTTCGGGGCTGCAGAAGATGTGGGCGTCGTCCTGCGTGAAGCCGCGCACCCGCATCAGGCCGTGTAGCACGCCGCTGCGCTCGTAGCGGTACACCGTGCCCCATTCCGCCCAGCGCAGGGGTAGATCCCGGTAGCTGTGGAGGTCGTTTTTGTAGATCATGATGTGGAAAGGGCAGTTCATGGGCTTCAAGAAGTATTCCTCCTCATCGATTTCGATGGGGGAGTACATGTTCTCGTCGTACCATGTCAGGTGACCGCTCGTCTCCCATAAACTCTTTTTGCCGATGTGGGGGGAGTAGACCAACTCGTAGCCGTGAGCCAGGTGTTCGTCCTTGCAGTATTCCTCCGCCAGGTGGCGGACCATAGCCCCTTTGGGATGCCAGAGCACCAGCCCGCTGCCCACCTCCGGTGAGGTGCTGTACAGGTCGAGGTCCTGGCCCAACTTGCGGTGATCCCGGCGCTTGGCCTCCTCCAGCTTGTCAAGATATCTTTCCAAAGCCTCCTGGCTTTCCCAGGCCGTGCCGTAAATGCGCTGCAGCATGGGGTTGTGTTCATCGCCGCGCCAATAGGCACCGGCCACATTGAGCAGCTTGACCGCCCCAGGGTCGATCTCTTTGGTGCTTTTCACGTGGGGGCCGCGGCAAAGGTCCACGAAGTCATCGTGTTTGTAGATGGAGATGACCGGTTTTTCGTCCAGCGGTTGTCCGTGCTCATCCACACCGCCCGATTCCAGGCCGTCGATCAATTCCTGCTTGTAGGGTTGATCCTTGAAGATCTCCCGCGCTTCCTCCGCGGACAGCTCTCTGCGCTTGAACTCATGATCCTCGGACAACGTCTCGCGCATCTTCTCTTCGATTACCTCCAGATCCTCCGGGGTCAGCGGTCGGGGTAAGTCGAAATCATAATAGAATCCGTCCTCAATGGGCGGGCCGATAGCGATTTTCGCTTCCCCTTCTGGGAACATGTCCATGACCGCCTGGGCCATGACATGCGCGGCTGAGTGCCGGATGCGGTATAGTTTTGACTCTTCGTATCCGTTCCCATTTTCATGTTCCTTGTGGGCCATTTTGCACCTCCAAAATAAAAAAAACCCCTGCCCAACTGGGGCAAGAGTTTACTCGCGGTTCCACCCAGATTTACCCTGATCCTCAGGGTATCTCTTTGGGCCGATAACGGGGCCAGTCGATCCACCATACTCCCTGGTCAGGTTTCCGGTGTCTGCTCACGGGGGGTTTTCGCGGTTTGTCTCTGGGGAAGGTTCTCAACCGGTGACCTTCTCTCTCTGTCAGAGCCTGGGACCGCTACTCGTCCCGCTCAACGCTTTCCTATTCAAGTTGGGTACATTATAGCGCCTTTTCTTGGAAATGCAAGGCTTCCTTGTTAGCGTTTTGTTAACGATATCAGGGGCTTGAGGTGGGCTTGCAAGAATGATCCTGGGATTGGTCCCCTGCCCACCCTCTCCCTGGGTAGTATGGGTTGCGTTCCAAGTGTTAGGGTTCCTACTTCTCCTCGGGCTCTTTGGAAAACGTCTCCATATACAGCTTGATTTCAGGCACCGTGGTCAGTTTTTCGTAGAAGAAGTTGTTAACGATGTTGATCACCTCATCCCGGGCGGTTTCCACTTCGTCCGTCAGGGCTTGCCCCTCTTTTTGGTCCTCCAGGGCGTCCCGCAGCCGCAGCAGGTGGCGGACGACGATCGACTCCTCCTCGCCTTCCAAGGCGCCGATCACGGCCATGATCAAGCGGTCCGCCTGACTTTGGACCCGCTCGATGGAGATGCTGGAATCCGGCTGGCTGCTCTCGTCCATGGTCCGGATCAGGGACCAGACCTGGTAGAGCATGGATGCCGGTTCGTCGAAAAGTTCCCGGATCACGGCTGCTTCCTGGTAGCGGCCCGTAAGGCGGAAGATGTTGTACATCCGCTTGGCGGCCTTGCCGTAATTGATGTCCCTGTTGAGGTATTTGTTGATTTCCTTTTCCAATTGCTCCACATACTGGTCGAGGGCGTTGGCGGACACATGCTGGGAAAGTTTTTCGAAGATGGGCACGGATTCTTCCTGTAAATAGACCTCTTGAAAGTAAGGGTCTAAGAAGCCGTCCAACGGCGTGATGGATCCATCCGGCGCTTCCCAGGTCACATCCAGCATGTTGCTGGCATTGACCAACTCGTTCCGGAGGGGATCGGCGACCACCCAGTCCAGCTTGCACCAGCCCGGATCGCGGGCGACCTCATCCCATCGCAGATTGATCTTCTCCCCTTCCAGCGTTTGAGCCTGGATCTCGCCCGCCTCCACCTGCTCAGGTGTCCAAGAGATGGAGCTCCCCCCCTGGTGCTGGCGCCCATGGACGACCAAATTTTGGGGATAGGATCCGAAATGGACCTCCATGAGTTGGTAGGTCGGCCCGGCCAGGGTTTGCAAGGCTTTCTCACGGATCAGCTTGGCCAAGGTCCGGCAGGCTTCTTCGTGGCTGTCGGCGAGGATGTTCATGCGTTCAAAATAATCTGCATCGCCGGGGTAGGTTTGGATTTTCGATTGGGCGGCGGATCCCGAAAGCGCCAGGGCCGTTTCCACTTTACCGGGGATGTCTTCAAATTCCACCAGCGCGCCCAGCTTCCGGAAATGAGCCAGGTCCTTTTCGCTGAAGTCCAGCATGCTGACTTTGTGTCCGAAGACGCCGCTGCGCCTGTCGAAGACGATGTCCTCCCCTTCTTGGGAAGCGCTGATAGCTCTCAGCCACTCCTTCGCCTCGGCTTCATTCAATTCAATGCCCAGGCGTTGGGCGGAAGCCAGGATCCGGAGCGTTTCCTTTCGTTCATCGGGTTGGGATGTGGCCATGATCTTCTCTCCTGTGGTGAATTCTAGAAAGGATAGGGATTAGAAGACACAATGGGCTCTAAAATCCCTTTTGACCTTTTGATTCCTGCTTGCTGGCAGACTGCTCTGATTTGGATCGTACCACAGCTTCAAAAGGGGTATGTTAATAATGAGTGAGAGCAGGAAGTGGGCTAAGTGATAAAGGTGAGATGCAGGGGAGCTTTGAGAGGCATAATTCGCAAAGTAAAAGGGGAAGGTGGTGATCTGGATACCATCCCTTCCCCTACCCCTTTCCCCATGCGTGGATACTATGGCTGGCAGTCCCCGGTCAAGAAGTCATATTCAGGGCAAGAAGAGCCGTCCGGGAAGACACACTCTGCGATATTGCCCCCTGTCTCTTTCAGGGTGTACCCTTCTTGAGTGCAGTAGGAATATTCCTGACCGCAGCGTCCGGACAGAAAGTCCCACTCTTCGCATTCTTCCCCATCCGGGAAGATGCAGACGCCGGTCGTCCCTTCCTCGGTCTCGCGCATTTCCAGTTCGTACCCCAATTCCTGGCAGTAAACGGAAGCCGGATTGGCCATGCCGCTGATGGGTTCCTTCCCTTCCTCCGCTTCTGGCTGAGGGGTGTTGGTGGGTTCTGGCGGCTGACTCCCGCAGGCCGTGAGCAGGAAGAGGGCAGTGACCAATATGGATACAAATCGCGTGCTTTTCTTCATTTCCAACTCCTTACGGTAGATATGCCTACCGTTTTTAACCTTTTATCTCCCTAAAGACGGAAAATGAAAGTTAATAGTTCCTGGATTGTTGATATGATTCTATCAGTCGCTTTACGCCGCACCATCCTTGTTTGATCCTCTTCTTTATGTGTACGATGTGTATTTCCTGATTTATATTATCCCTGTTGCATGTCGTGACTGTGTTGAATGGGTGTTGCATTGGTGTTCAAGGGCATCATGTGATGTTAACTTAATAGGGCTGACCCAAAGTTGACATGTGCCCTGTTTTTCTTTCTTTATATGAACATTGGCAGTCTTGGGGTATTGAAACAAGAGAGTGGATCACGCCTACTTCTCGATTCTTGTTTTCCTTTACAATGGAAGGGAGAACTCGTATTCACAATATGAGATAGGAAAAAATGAGAGAGCGAGGCGAGACCATGAACGAGTTGTTTGAAAAGAATCAAAATAGGGGAGAATTGGCAGGTGAGCACGTTTTTCTTACCGGGGCCTCATCCGGCATCGGCCGGGCCACAACCATCCGCCTGGCGCAAGAGGGGGCGTATGTGGCGGGTGTCGCCCGCACGGAAGAGGATTTGGAGGAGACCAGACGATCGGTCCGCGAGCGGACAGGGGAAGACCACATGATCCCCATCCCCTGCGATGTCACGCGGGAAGAGCAGGTTAAAGACGCTTTTCAGCGGGCGGTGGATGCATTTGGCAAGGTCCAGATCGTGGTCGCCAACGCCGGCTCTATGCGGGTGGCCCCCATCCACGAGACGTCGTTGTCGCTCTGGCAGGAGATGTACGATGTCCTGGCCACGGGGGGGTTTTTGACGGCCCGGGAAGCGTTCCGCCATTGGCTGGAACGGGGCATCCCCGGCCGTCTGGTTTTCACCTCCAGCAAAAACGCGGTTGCGCCCAGTCCTGGTGCGAGCGCTTATGCCTCAGCGAAAGCTGCCGTGCAGCACCTGGCGCGGTGTTTGGCGGAGGAGGGGGGACCGCACGGCATCCGCACCAACACCGTCCTCCCCGATGCGGTGATCCGGGGCACGAACATTCTCTCCGAAGAGGAGTTGAGAAAGAGCGCCCAACGCCACGGGGTCCCGTTTGATGAGATCTATGATTATTACCGGAAACGGAATGCGATGAACGTCTCCATCACGCCGGAGGATGTGGCGGAGTCGATCCTCTTCCTGTGCAGCCCGCGCAGCCAAAAGATCAACGGGGCGGCGCTGACCGTGGACGGCGGGTTATCGATCGCTTATCTGCGTTGAGGGGTTTGTTTCGGTTTTCCCCCTGATCTTGGTTGTTCTTCTATCCGCTATGAATAGCTGGATTTGAGTTCAGAGGGACAGCACTTCCGCAGCTTCCCGCTCTGGTGCCAGAACCTCCTCGGGTGTCATATCTTGGTAATCGCCTTTCCCCAGATAGTCTTTAATCTTTTCCGGCCCTCCGATCACTTCCCGGTGCACGATCATGGCCCCGTCCTGGCTGGTCTTTACCCGCCAGCGGACGAGCATGATCTCCCCTTTGTCGATTTCGATCCCTGTGATCCAGCGTGGGAAAACACAGCTGCCGGCGTTAAAATAAGGTGCTTCATCTGGTTCAGGAAAATGGGCGTCATGAGTGTGGCCGCAGAGCAAAGGATGTGAGTTTTCAGTGACCCAGTTGATCAATTCCTTTTCTATGTCCCGTTTCCTCTCCGGATTGCGCGAAACGCGGATGGGATTGTGGAGACCGAGCATTTGCAAAGGTCGCCACAGATAGCGTAGTATGAAGCGGCTCAGCTGCCAATAACGGTCATTGATAAGTTCTCCCTGGTGGCCGTGGGTGACGAAGAGGTCTTCCCCTGTTTCTTGGTGCTGGAGCACCAAGCCCTCATGGACGTCAATACCCGGGAAAAGGGGTTCAACCTGATTGGTTTTAAGGTTGTAGTATTTATATAACGCGTTCTTGACATTCTCTTTGATTTTGTAGGGGATGTCGTGATTGCCGTGGATGTAGTGAAATCGCCCCCCCGCGAAAAATTTTTTCAATAACTGGAAAACCGGGCCGTGGGCGATGCGGATGCTCCGGTAGCCAATGTTTTTGATCAACTCATCCCCATCTCCCACTTCGATATACGTAAAACCGTTTCTGTAGTAATACTCGAGAGCGTAACTGTAAATGGCCTGGTTGCGGGCGAATTCATCCGCCCAACTGTTATCCCCTCGATGGACATCGCTGAAAAAGATCAGCTTGGCATGATCGTCAAAGGGTATTCTAGGGCCCTTTTTGTATACTTCTGACAGTCTTTTTTGTTTATTCATAATGTCCTTGTTGTCTTGCCTTGATGGAAGTCCGAAGCGTCAGGTGATGAATGGATCTCCACACACAGTGTAAGGGATGATTCTTAATGTTTTGTAAATGGAATGTAAAAGGGTGATTATCGTTTCCCGGTAAGGCTTAGAGGAGGGCGATTCCGGTTGATTTTAAAGGAAAAAGTGGAGCGCCATGCTCCACTTTTTCCGTGCTATAGGAGGAGAGAAACACATTAAGGTATTAAGACAGCGTCGATGACGTGGATCACGCCGTTGGAAGTCTCCAGATCCGTGATGATCACTTCAGCGTCGTTGACCATGACCTTACCGTCCATGACGGAAATGCTGACGTTCTGGCCAAGTAACGTTTCGGCTTCGCTGAGCTCAATCACATCCTTAGCCATGACTTTGCCGTCCACCACATGGTAGAGGAGGATGTCCGCCAAGGCGGGGGTGTTGTGCCCCAGGAGCGTGTTCAAGGTATCCTCAGGCAGCGCCGCGAAGGCGTCATCCGTGGGGGCGAAGACGGTCAGGGGCCCTTCGGCCTTGAGGACGTCCACCAAGCCGGCGGCTTGCACCGCTGTGACCAGGGTGGAGAAGCGCCCGTCTTCGGAAGCCACGTCGACGATGTCGCGGGTCTCCGGCTGGATGACCGCGTCGATGACGTGGATCACACCGTTGGCGGTCTCTATGTCGGTGATGATCACCTGGGCATCGTCGATGAAGACGTTGCCGTCTTCGACTTTGATGTCCACAAATTGACCTTGCAGTGTCTGGGCCTGTGTCAGCTCAACCACATCCTTGGCCATGACCTTGCCGTCCACTACGTGGTAGAGGAGGATATCGGTCAGGGTGGGGATGTCGTTCAAGAGAGCGTCCACTGTCCCTTCGGGCAGCGCCGCGAAGGCGTCATCCGTGGGGGCGAAGACGGTCAAGGGTCCTTCGGCCTTGAGGGCGTCCACCAACCCGGCGGCTTGCACCGCAGCGACCAGGGTGGAGAAGCGTTCATCTTCCGCGGCCACGTCGACGATGTCGCGGGTCTCCGGCTGGATGACCGCGTCGATGACGTGGATCACGCCGTTGGCGGTCTCGATGTCGGTGATGATCACCTGGGCATCGTCGATGAAGACGTTGCCGTCTTCGACTTTGATGTCCACAAATTGACCTTGCAGTGTCTGGGCCTGTGTCAGCTCAACCACATCCTTAGCCATGACTTTGCCGTCCACTACGTGGTAGAGGAGGATATCGGTCAGGGAGGGGATGTCGTTCAAGAGAGCGTCCACTGTCCCTTCGGGAAGCGCCGCGAAGGCGTCATCCGTGGGGGCGAAGACAGTCAAGGGCCCTTCGGCCTTGAGGGCGTCCACCAAGCCGGCGGCTTGCACCGCAGCGACCAGGGTCGTGAAACGACCATCAGCGATGGCGGCGTCCACGATGTCCACCGGTTCAGGTGTCGGCTCGGGGGTCGGTTCCTCGGTGGGCTCGGGCATAGGTGTTGCGGTGGGTTGGGGGGCTTCTGTGGGGACTTCCTCCGTCGCCGGTGCCGCACAGGCACTCACCAGTAAAACCACTGCCAGTAAGACATATAGAAAAGTTTTTCCCTTCATTTTTTCTCCTTGCATAAAGGTTTTGTAAAGCATTTGCCCACATTATGACAAATAATCCACCTTTTGTCAAGTTAAAGGAAGATTAATGTTTTACAAAACCTTTGCATCGGTTCAGGTCAAGTCCAGGGGGCGGTTTCGGAAGGTCCGTCTGCGGAGGTGGTGTGCGGATGCGCTGCGCCTTCCTGAACGTGGGAGTCGTCACGGACAGTCTGCCCACTGGTCCCCTCCAATGGATGGTGGAAATCCGCGTGGTAGGGATACGATATGAATTGCAGGATCGCGTATTGGCTGGCGGAGAGGTGATCAGCGGGCCCGGCAATAACCGGGTCAGCCCTTCGAAGACTCATAGGGTGGAAATGAAAATCCGATCAGGTGTTGGGCCAGAAATAGTACAGTGGTCAAAGGTGTGGTGGTCATGACCCCGATGAGTGTGGAGGTGCCCAGGTTTTGAGTTGTCATGGCGATCTCCTGTTTGGGGATGGTTTCCTATGAGAAGTCAAGTGGGGTGAACGTGAATGGGTTGTGGCGTTGCCTTAATGAAATTATTTGCGTTTTCAATGAAACCTCGACGAAAAGACATCAATTTCGTCACGAGAAAAGAGGGGCATCTTTTCCCCTCTGGGTTGAAAGCTTGGGGGATCGCTGCCTTTCCTCCGGGACTTATGTCATATTAACAGCGTATGAGTGAACGTTGATGGCTATTGACATCCGTTGCCACCCATTTGATAATCAAGGACAAGCGACGCTTGCCGTTGGCTTCAAGTTGGTACATGTGTAAACCCGCATATCCTCAAGTGGGTATCAAATGCATTTTTCAGACAAGAAAGGTGGTTTCTATGTCGTCTTTATTTAACAAATACCCCTGGCTGGACCGTCTCGACCGCGCTATCATCCGGATCATGGCCCGGATTGGGGTTCCCTTTTCTCGGATAGCGATTGGGATCGTTTTCGTATGGTTTGGGGCCTTGAAGTTTTTTCCGGGACTGAGCCCTGCTGAAGAGCTGGTGCGGAATACGATCACCTTCATCGATCCGGATATCTTTCTCCCTCTGCTCGCGGCCTGGGAGGTGCTGATCGGTTTAGGGATGATCTCCGGCCGGTTCACACGTCTGACCATTATTCTGCTCTTCCTGCAAATGCCAGGCACGTTTTCACCCCTTGTTCTCTTGCCCAGCGCGGTCTGGACCCAATTTCCTTTCGGGCTGACGCTGGAGGGCCAGTACATCATTAAAAACCTGGTCATCATCGGGGCCGCGCTGGTCATCGGCGGCACCGCACGGGGCGGAAGGATGGAACAGGAATCCGGGGAATAAACGTATCCAAGTCCGATTTTTTAGAAGATACATTAGGGGATGAGATGAAAGCCGGCCAGCACATATCCGGTGTCCTTGTAGGTGGTTTAGGACGGCTTTTTTGCCCACCCAGTCAAGGATCAATACGTATCCCCCTACCGCAACCATGTTCGAGACGGTGAGGATGAGGACCTTCTATCTTGATATAATCAGAGTCATCATATTGTCGAGGGTTAAAAGAAGATGAAGGTGTCTTATGTTGCTGGCTGGTGATATTGGCGGGACGAAGACGAATCTGGCCCTTTTTTCGGTGGAAAGAGGACCACGGGATCCCCTGACAGAAGCCACGTTTCCCAGCCGGGAGTACGCCAACCTGGGAGATTTGGTCCGCGAATTTCTCTCTGAGGTTGATCATCCAGTGGAAAGCGCCAGCTTTGGGGTGGCGGGTCCGGTCGTAGACCGGCAGGTTGAGGTCACGAACCTGCCCTGGGTGATCGATGCCAAAACGCTGGAAGAGCAATTAGACATTCACCCAGTCCGGCTTCTCAACGATCTGGAAGCGATTGCCCATGCTGTCCCTTTTTTAGAATCGGATGATGTCTATACCCTTAACAAGGGAAAACAGGTCCGGGAGGGGAACAAAGCGGTGATCGCGCCCGGCACCGGTCTGGGGGAGGCGTTTTTAACTTGGGACGGCTCCCGCTATCGGGCATACCCCTCAGAGGGCGGGCATGTTGATTTTGGCCCCACAACCCCTCTGCAGATGGATATGCTGCACTACTTACAGGAGAAGTTTGATCGTGTCAGCTATGAGCGGGTGTGTTCCGGGATCGGCATTCCCCATATCTACGAGTTTTTGAAGGAAAGTGGTCACGCAAAGGAGCCTGAATGGCTGTCCAAAAAACTGGCTGAGGTGGATGACCCCACCCCGGTGATTGCCAAAGCCGCCCTTGCCGAGGGACGAACCTGTGATCTTTGCCAGGTGACCATGGATACCTTTGTCTCTGTTCTGGGTGCGGAGGCCGGGAACCTGGCCTTGAAGGTGCTGGCCACCGGCGGGGTTTACCTGGGGGGCGGCATCCCTCCGCGCATCCTTCCCCTTCTGAAAGGGGGCCAATTTCTGGCTTCTTTTACAGACAAAGGCCGGTTTTCTGATTTGCTTTCCCAGGTCCCGGTCCATGTCATCCTCAATCCCAAAGTCGCCCTCTTAGGCGCAGCCTGCCATGGATTGGTATGGCTCCATGACATCTCATGAGTGAAGTGTTTTTTATAGTGTTCTAATACTTATCTGGTATGATTGAAGTATGGAAGGTCGATTAATTCAAACATTGTAAGGAGGCATCATGTCGAAAGAGTTAAACCAACATCTTAACGTCCTCATCGCAGATTTCACAGTGTTCTACCAGAAGCTGCGCCACTATCACTGGAATGTGAAAGGCCCTCAGTTTTTCAAGCTCCATGAAAAATTTGAGGAGATTTACACCGAAGTCGGGGATGTAATTGACGAGTTGGCAGAACGCGTGGTCGGTTTGGATGGGGTTCCACTCCACACCTTAGCCGATATGCTGGACGCGACCTCACTAGAGGAAGACCCTGATATGCCTGCGCCCGGTGTGATGGTTGACCGTTCAATTGCGGACATGGAAACCCTCACGGAATCCCTCCAGGATATCATCGAAAAGGCAGAGGATGCGGAAGATCGGACCACGACCAACCTCCTGGACGACATCAAGGATGGGCTGGAAGCGCATCTGTGGATGCTCAAGGCTTGGGAGGAGAAGTAGGCTCCTTTCCGAAACGAATAACCAATATCAAGATGAAACCGCCCTTCGGGGCGGTTTTTTTATTTCGGTAAAGGTCAAATCTCTATCCCTTATAGTTCAAGCGCTTATCACTTCCAATATAAAATACGATAAATGTCTTGGGCAAAATCCCGAAAACGTTTAACCATCACCACCAACATTCTTTTTTTTAAAGAAAACATACCCAATAGGATTGATAAATTTGTAAGAATCCTTGCAGGGGAGGGAAATCGTTCTATCCCAGATTACAGGATTGTAAATACCACTGGTAGCCTTCTATGTTTATATTAATATGAAGTATAAGAGGATGGATTTATTTATTCATATGTGAGAGCAAGATGTCCAATTTTAATCAAAGACCTCAGGGAACGAAAGGCCAAAGTTTTGTGGAACTCGGAATTATCCTACCAATCTTGTTGTTCTTGCTTGCCGGGCTGGTGGAAATTGGTGCTTTGATCTATGATTATTTATCCATCTTGGATGTGGCCCGAGAGGCAGCCCGTTTTGCGTCTGAACATGATCACAAGATCCTGGTCGCTCCGCCAGGAGGTTTGCCACAAAGCGCTTGTGAAGATGAGGCTTTGCACTACTACTATGATACGGCCTGCGTGGTGGTTGGCACAAACTTTAATACAAACATCAAACTTGATCCTGCCCGGGATGATGTAGCAATCTCTGTGTTTACGATTGACGACAACCAGGTCAAGTCACGGAACCCTTATATCAGTGAAGATGTGTGGTCCCTTTACTCTGACAATTGGATGAAAGACTGTGAAGGCAATATCGTTTCTACAACCCCCTTTATCACCAATGCGGAGATGAATGCCAGATTGGTCATCGCTACGCCCACCGTGGGCGCAAGCACGCCAACCCTCTCATCATTGGAAGGCGCTCCAACTGATAAGGGGCGGGTGCTGGTTGAAGTCTACTACTGTCACGAGCAAATTCTGGGCTTGCCAATCGTGAGTCAATTGCTGCCCAATCCCGTCCGTCTTCATGCGTATACCATCATGCCGGCACCCGAAGCGGCGCCCACCCCAACACCCCTGCCATGATCGTAATCCCCAGAGGTGGAATATATGTTTTTAAAAGGATTCATTCATTCATTGCCAAACAAATTCTCTGATAGCAATCGTCCCGGACGGCTGCATTCCATCCGAGAGCGGGGGCAGGCTTTGGTGATCACCATGGTCGCCTTTATGGCCATACTGGCTATCCTCGGCCTGGTTACGGATGTCGGATCCCTTTATTTGAACTTCACCCGTTTGAAGCGCGGCTTAGATGCGGCTGCTGTGGCAGCTGCAAATACAATCAGGGACTCCACCCTCCATCAAGACCAGCGGAATACCATGATCAGGGAAGCCGCCCGTGAGCTGCTGTCTTTAAATGATATCCACGACATCTATTCGCTTTCGACTTTTACCTGTGAGGATAGCGGGTTGCCCCCAGAGTTTGCAGCAGTATGTCCAGACCCCTCTGATGATCAGCGTAAGTTAGCTTGGGTGGAAGCGACCCAACGCAGTCCGGTCTACTTTTTACAACTTTTTGGTATCGACAGCATCCCCATTACCACCCATTCCATTGGAGAAGCAGCTACCTTGGATGTGGTGATTGTCATCGACACCTCAGAGTCCATGGCTTCTGAAACCCCCGGTTATACGCCCGACTTTGACCCCTCGGCCTGTAATGCCAGTAACACCTGTCAACCGCTGCGGGATGCGAAGGATGCAGCCAAGGCGATGGTTGACAAGTTTTTCGACGGGTACGATCGGGTTGCCATTGTCGACTACAATGTTAAAGCGTACACCCACAATCCGGATCCATCGGATAACATCCTTTTGGAATCAGATCACGACCTGGTCAAAAACACGATCGACGCTATTAACCTTTACGACGGTCCCAGCCCTAGTGAAATTTTGGCCCATGGCGATCCGACCATTGGGGAAATTAACCCCATGGATGTGGATGGAGACGGGGTTTTCTATGAGCCCAAAGACATCCTCCCCTCGACTTGCATTGGCTGTGGCATCCGGTTGGCAGGGGATATCCTCAAAGCCCAGGGACGGATTGACAGCGTGTGGGTGATTGTTTTGCTTTCCGATGGTGCAACCAACTTAAGTGATCTCCCGGACGCGAGTGATCCTAACAATCCCGTCCCCGCCGGGTATACGAACGGTTTCTGTGGTGGATCGATTGGCAGCCGCATGTGGACGAACGAACCCAATACCTCCTATTCCTGGTGCAAAGACAGCGATCCCACCACCCGGCACTGCGGTCCCTTCCACGCCAACAGCTCAGAATGTCCGCCAGATCAATATGGTGGTAACCCTGGGGACCCTCATCCAGTTGTCCGTGATCAGGGTATCAGTGTCAGGTGGGTAGGGAACAACACCCCTCCCTATGACACAGAGGATTACGCCATGGACATGGCTGACCGGGTGGCACTGCTCAAGTCCGCCAACCCGAACGAACCCACCCTGGGGGAGGACATCGCAATCTACACCATTGGCCTGGGTGATGCTGCTTCTCCTCCCGACTATGACGGAGAAGAGATGCTCCGCTATATAGCAAACATCGGTGATGATAACGTACGCAATCCGGTCCCTGATATACCGGGGGATAACTTCGTCGCTGATCCCTGTGATGGGGCCCCGCATCAAACCTCTTGTGGAAATTACTATTATTCGCCTTCGGGTGCTTACTTGGAGCAAATTTTTGAAAAGATCGCGGGGAGCATCTTCACCCGGATCAGTAAGTAACCAGATTTGGACTTATCGTTGAATTGTTTTATGTACAAGTGGGCAATTATGGATACAAACCAAACTCCTATAGAAAATAAAAAAGGACGGCGCGGTCAGGCCATGACAGAATTTGTGATCGCCTTGCCTTTTCTTTTATTAGTCCTTTTCGGGATTTTTGAATTTGGGCGGTTGATTTTCGCCTGGATGGCTGTCCAAAATGCAGCTCGTTTTGGCCTTCGTTATGCTGTGACCGGGGAATACAAAGAAGAGTATTGTGACGAGGCTGGAAACTACCTTGGCGCTACCTATGTCAACGCAGATACGTATGACGGAGATCCTCAGGACTGTCAAATTCCGGATTCCTACACGGGGGTTGATCCCCGGGAAAAAGAAAAAGACTTGATCGATGTGGCTCGTTTGTTTTCCATTCGTGATGCAGCTCTGGGAGGGGGAACAGGTCTGTGGCTGCGGGAAGTTGTATCGGGTGATTACGAACAGTATCTACTTCACCATGACCAGAGTTATATCGGGTCGCCGACGGAAAAAGGATATTACCACGTCACGGTCTGCAGCAACCGAGATAACCATTACGCCATGGACCATCTAAATTATGACATCCCCCTTTGTGTGGATAACTTTAATGGCATTTTAATGGATGACGCTGGCGGGCCAGGCGATCGGGTTAAAGTACATGTTGAATATCGACATTCGCTGTTGTTTCCCTTTTTGACCGAGATGTGGTCTTCATTAATGCTGAATGCAGAGCGGGATGGGATTGTGGAACAGTTTAGAACATCAAGGGTGGCTGGTGTGTCTGGTCCTATCCAATCCGCACCTACCTGGACCCAAACGCCGACCATCACACCCACGCCCACCAAAACCCCGACCCCGCTTCCCACACCTACTTTTACACCCGTGCCGACCGCCTTTACTTGTAATGGATCTGGCATCCTCCGGGAATACTGGTTAGGTATATCCGGCAACAACCTGGGAAATTTAACGGGGCATTCCATGTATCCCTCAGCGCCGGACGGGAACAGCATAGAGGGGAGTTTTGATGCGCCTGTCAATTGGAATGACTCGTATGGAACCCGGATGCGGGCTTGGTTATGCCTCCCCAGACCGGGGCATTACGTGTTTTGGATTTCCAGTGATGATGACAGCAAATTATTGTTGGATTGTTCGGGCACGGACCCCCTAACTCCAGGGGATGCCAATCCTGCAGCAGCCTCCCAAATTGCGTATGTGGATGGCTGGACCCATCATATGCAATTTGATAAATACAGTTCTCAACAGGTCTCCTTTAGCATCAGCAAAGCAGGCTGGGTTTGTTATATTGAGGCTTTACAAAAAGAGGGGTGGGGAGGAGATAGTTTGACCGTCGCTTGGCAACCCCCTCATACTGGATCGCGTTCTGTGATCTCCGGTGAGTATTTAATGCCTTTGGCGGCTCAACCCACAGCGCTGCCAACGGATACTCCGACCATTACTCCGACACCGGATTGCAGCAAATACGAAATGAGTGAATTCTCCTTCAGTAAGTGGGCTATGATGGAACTCACCATAGAAAACGGTGACATCGTGGACACCAAAATATCCAGGATCCAGCTGGATTGGGATTTTGCAGAAGCTTTCGGAGAGGCGAACGGGTACCCCAACCTGAATTTGGATTGGATCAAGAAGAATGGAAGTGAAATCTGGGGAGATGGGAACGGAGATGGAGTAAGGGATTTGGGATCGTGGACGGATACCAGCAGCGATTGCGCTTCGTCCTGGGATGGCCCCCAGCCCTTTAACGCCGGGGGGTCATACGAACTCCAGTTTGATTTCGACGATGATTGGGGCGGAGGTGGTGCACTCAGCAACCTGACCTCGTCCGATTTCGGCATTATCATTGACTTCACGAACGGATGCCAGCTCAGCCGCTCTGCTGCGCCGCAGCCTTTGATCACCTGGACCCCGACCAATACGCCGACCATAACGCCCACAAACCCCCCTCCCACAGCTACTCCCCTTCCCTCCGATACACCCACGGCGTCGAATACGCCCCTGCCTACCAACACACCGACAGCGAGCAATACGCCCTTGCCGCCCACAGCGACGTTCACGCCTTCTAACACGCCGACGGCATCCAATACGCCTGTGGCCACCAATACCCCTTTCCCGACCTCCACGAATACGCCAGGGCCGCCAACGAACACGCCCACGCCGGAACCCTCGGCGACACCCACTCCGACGTATTTCTTGGATACATAAGCTGGATCGGTAGCAAGCAGTTCAAAGAAGGGGAGTGAAGGGGGCAGTTCAACTTTGGTAGCGAGAACATTTTTCGTAAGGGGAGGTTCACCTAGGGTTTGTAGTTGGGCAATGTGAATCAGCTGAACCTCCCCTGTTGTCTTACCTTGGCAGTTCGGGATGAGTTGTGTCTTGGGGTAAAGTGAAGTTTCTCAACCAGATGTGAATCTTTCTTTGGATACCCATTAATCAAAACGAAAAACTTCGTTTCTCCGTTCTTTTGTACGCAATGCTCCACTTTGCAACATTAAAAAAGAGAATGGGTGTTTGTCCCAATCTTTCGTAAGCAAACTGAAAGTTTGCGACATAAAAATAGAGAAAGGGTGCCTTTCCCTTTCTCGGGTCAGGAGACCCTGACCTGCTGCCAAACCATTGGTTTAGCCAGCGGGCTATAAAAAAACCGGAGAACGGTGTTTTTCCGTTCTCCCGTAAGCAACAAATGTGTTGCGGCAGTGGGCGGTATTGGACTCGAACCAACGACCTCTGCGATGTCAACGCAGCGCTCTTACCAGCTGAGCTAACCGCCCGTGTGGGAAACATTATACCCAGTCCCCCTTGAATATGCAATACTTCCAAAACCCCTCACCACCCCTCGGAAAATTCTTCCAGAAAAGGTCGCAGACTGGATACCAGTTCCTCCGGTTTCTCGATCATCAGCATGTGCCCGGTCTCAGGGATGACCTCCAGATCGGCGTCCGGGATGCCCTCCGCCAGCTGTTTGGATAACCGGTAGGGGACCATTTTGTCCTCCCCCCCGCAGAGGATTTTGGTGGGAGCACTGACCTGGGCGATTTGGTCTTCGACATCGAACCTGTCACAAGCCAGGAAGTCACCGTGTAAGACTGAGGGTCGCGTTTGGAGCATCCTCTCTTTCGCTGTCTCGATCAGCTTGCGGTCCGTGTGAGTGCTGAAGGACCATTTAATGATTTTATCCACGGCGGTGGGAAACGTTGAGGTGTATCCCGTCTCTTCCAGTAAAGTGGGATTGACGGGCAGCCTGGGCCCAGCCCCAATCAGGCCCAAACCCCAGGCCCGCCGGGGGTGATGGATGGCCAGCCAGAGGGCGATGGCGCTTCCCATGGAGTGGCCGATCATGATCGCCTTGGGGATTTCCATCTCGTTCAGCCAATCAACAAGGACCTCGGTGTAATTTGGGATGCTTTGCAAACCATGACCCTCAGATTTCCCATGCCCGGGCAAATCCAAAGCGTAGACTCTGAACCCTGACAAGCGCCGGATCTGGACCGGCCAGTGCAGATAATCCCCCCCTGCACCGTGGATTAAGACCAGGGGGGCTCTGTCTTTGTCCTGGGGGTGATAAGCATAGTAGTAGGAACCGTTTTGATAGGGCATGCTTCTGGGATGTGAGATCAGTAAAAAAGGAATTTGGATTCAGATCAGACGCAATCGATCCGAAGCGTCATCAGTCAGGGGGAGGACCACCTGGATGGTCGTCCCTTCCCCGATCCTGGATTTGATGTGGAAGACCCCTTCAACCAGCTCGGCGCGTTCGCGCATGTTGACCATCCCCAAACTGTCCCGGTCCTCATAACTCTCGGTGACCTCGTCGACATCAAATCCTTTCCCATCATCCTCAATTTCCAGTAGGGCCAGATCTTCCTGCAGGCGTTGGAGTCGGATCCAAATGTGATCCGCGTCAGCGTGTTTTCTGGCGTTGTTGACCGCCTCTTCGGCGATGGTGAAGATCACCGTTTTGGCGTTCATGTCAAGCTCATCCATCAATGAGGGATCGGTTTTAATGCTCACATTCTGCCCAAAGGTTTCCCGCGTCTTTTCCGCCATGGATTCCAGGGCGGCGTCCAGCCCTTCTGACTCCAAGACCAGCGGTCGGAGGGTGAAGAGCATGTGCCGGATTTGTTTGGATGTCCGCCGGGCCAGGTCCTCGGTCTGGTAGAGTGCTTCTGCAGCAGCGTCCACATCGCGTTTCAACAGGTGCCGGGCCCGGCTGATCTGCATGGGGATGGCTGCTACGGTCTGGGTAGGACCGTCATGCAGGGCCCGGGCCAGACGGCGGCGGGCCTCTTCCTGGACTTTGATGATCTGGTCTTTCTCGGATTTTAACTCCTGGAACAGCTGAGCGTTTTGGAGGGCGATTTGTGCCTGGTGGCCCACTGTGCTCAGAATCTCCTGGCAGTCAGTATTGAAATACTCCGTGTCGGGATGGCCAAAAAGCAGGACCCCGAAGGTGTCCAACCCCGCCCGGAGCGGAATACAGAAAGCCGCTTCACAAACCCGAAAGGCCAAAAAATCCCTCAATTCGGGATCTTTGATGGCTTCTTTGGTGAGTTGGGATTCCCCGCTTTCAATGGCGGCTTCTAACACCCCTTCCATCCCCGGTGTCCTTCGCTGTAAATCCGTGCGCGGTAAACCACGCCCGTAGGCGACATACAGTTCCGGCGGTTCCATCATGTCGTTTTCTGCGAAGAGCAGCACAGCGCTCACCACCCGGTCTGTGGAAACGTCAGCCAGGTTTAACGCGATTAAGGACGCGTCCAAACTTTTTTCCAGGACGCGTTCGTAATTGAGGGTTGTCGTCAATTCCGTGATCAGCTGGTACATCTTCCTCATCCGGACGTTGGTGGTTGTCTTCTTCCCTTTTGGAGGGGACGGCTTGGGATTTTCTTTTCCTGCGTCTGGTTTTTTACCGTCTGAGAAGATCAGGTATCCTACACCGACACCGATCACCAGTGCTGTGAGACCGGTCAAGCTGACCATGATTATGAAGTCGAGGGAATTGATGTTCATTGTTGATCGCTGTAGTTGAGGGTGGTGTCTCTATATCATATCTTAAAATGATAATCCTATCATCCTCTATCCGCCGAGATGAATTCTCCCTCAAGAACGATGAATTGTCCCTGCCTACCTGCGCTCCGCTGCGATCAAATCTCGCAGATGCGGGATTAAATGTTGAACTGCTTTTGCCCGATGGCTGACTTTGTTCTTTTCCTCTAAGTGCAGTTCAGCCATGGTCCGCCCCTTGGCCATGACAAGAAAGATGGGATCGTAACCGAAGCCGTTTTTTCCCCTTTCTTGAGGGATGATTTGCCCCGGACAGGTTCCTTCTGATGTGAAATGGATGCCGTCCGGGTGGGCAACCGCGACCACGCAGCGAAAGCGAGCGGTCCAGGGGGCGGGTTCATCCTTGAGTTGTTCCAGCAGATGCCTGCGCCGGTCCGCATCGGTCGCGCCGGGTGAGGGAGCAAAGCGTGCAGATCGCAGCCCCGGCGCCCCTTGGAGCGCGTCCACCTCCAGCCCGGAATCATCGGCCAAAGCCCACATGTCTGCCGTCTCAGCAAACGCCTTGGCTTTGATGAGCGCATTTTCTTTGTATGTCTCCCCGTCTTCTTTAATGTCCAATGCTATGCTTTCGTCGACGGGGATGTATAGTTCGATGTCGAGTTCCTCCAGTAAGGATTGGAACTCCTTAATTTTTCCCGGGTTGCTCGTACCCAGCATTAATTTCATGATCCAAACCTTTGATGCGTATGTACTATGATTGTAGTCTGTGTCACACTTTCTCTACCTAATAAAAAAGATAGGTTAAGGGAAAAATCGTATCAGTTTGAGGTAAAATGTACCCAAGTGAGCTGGAAATGTAGATATTTATGCCTACAAACCTTCCACCTGATTACTATAAAGCTGAAGAGAAGTTTCGATCCGCCACGGATCCGGAGGAAAAAGTCAGCCATCTTGAGGAGATGTTAAGCATCGTCCCCAAGCATAAGGGCACGGACCATCTGCGGGCGGATTTAAGGAAGAAGCTTTCCAAGCTTAGAGACTCAGCCCGGTCGAAAAAAGGCGTCAAGCGGCACGTCTCCGCCTACCATATCGACAAAGAGGGGGCTGGTCAGGTCCCGTTGATCGGTCCGCCGAACGCGGGAAAGTCCGCTTTGCTCAACGCGGTCACCAACGCCAGCCCGGAAGTCTCACCGGCGCCCTTTACGACATGGGGTCCGACGCCGGGGATGATGACCATTGAGAACGTCCAAGTGCAGCTGATCGATACCCCCCCGTTGAGCGACGAATACATCGATCCGGAGTTGTTAAACCTCATCCGCCGGGCGGATTTAATCCTGGTGCTCATCGATCTTCAAGCGGACCCCGTCGGTCAGTTAAATAACGTCTTTGAGACCTTGCGGGAGAACAGGATCGCACCCCAATACATGAAGGGATCCATCGAAGAGGAGGGGTACATCCTGTATGTCCCCTGCTTGGTGTTGGTGAATAAATATGACGGGGATGAGTATGAAGAACATTATCAGATCTTTCAAGAACTGAAAGATCACTCCTGTCCCACCATCCCCATTTCCACGAAGACTGGGTATAACCTGGATGCCCTGAAAGCGGCCATTTTCGAACGCTTGGGCGTGATCAGGGTCTATTCTCAACCCCCCGGGAAGGAACCCGATTTCAGCGCCCCTTTCGTGATTCACAAAGGGGCCACAGTGGCGGAGTTTGCCGCCAAGGTCCATAAAGATTTCGAGGAGAACCTGAAATCAGCCCGGATCTGGGGGCTAAGCGCCGACTTCGACGGGCAGATGGTCAGCCGGGACCACATCCTAGAAGATGAAGATGTGGTGGAACTGCAAACGTAAACGGGTTCTTCCTTGCCTGTCTCGTAACGTGATGGATATTTAAGAGAAAGAGGACGTTTTTGATCAAAGAAACGTCCTCTCGTATTTTGAAAACAGATCGACCTTTTGATCCGCTTTGCGATCAGTGGAAATCGGCGTTCAACGAGGTGATGGCTGCCTTGTGCATAACTAATGCTTTATTCAATCGGCAGCGCTTCAAGCTCGCTGACCATGCGTTCGATGACGTCGAAGCCGCCCTGCCAGAAGTCGGCATCTGTGATATCGATATCCGCCTCCGCAAGGATTTCAACGGGGGCCTGGGAACCGCCCGCTTCTAAGATTTTCAGGTAACCCGGTTTGAAGCTCTCACCTTCTTCCTGGTAGCGCTGGTACAGAGAAAGCACCAGCAGCTGGCCAAATGCGTAGGCGTAGACGTAGAAGGGATAGTGGTAGAAGTGGGGGATGGAGACCCATTCCCAGCGGAACTCCTCGCTCAAAGTCAGAGAATCCCCAAACTGGGTTTCAAGGTTTTTCATGTAGGCGTCGGCGATCTCATCCACCATGGCGCCACCTTTGATCAGCTCGTGCGCTTCGCGCTCAAAGAGGGCGAAGAACGATTGGCGGATGATGGTTGCGTAGGCGTCATCCATTTGCCGGAAGAGGATATCCCGCCGGACAGCGGGGTCTTCCTCCTGCTTCAGGAGGCGATCGATCAGGAGCATCTCGCCAAACGTGGACGCGTTTTCCGCCAGCGGTAGTTTGGAGTGGAAGGCGAAGACGTTGTGGTCCGAAGCCAGCATGGCGTGGATGGCGTGCCCTAATTCGTGAGCCATGGTGGCGACATCATCTGCGCGCCCCTGGTAATTGAGTTTCACCCAGGGGGATAGATCCGGGGTGACCGAGGCGCAGAACGCGCTGCTTTGTTTGCCTTTGCGGACCTCACTGTCAATGTGGTCCTCCTCCACCACCTTCTGGGCCAGTTCAGCGATCCGGGGCTCGAAATCGTCAAAGGACTCCAGGACCATCTCCACAGCCTCGTCAAACTCGTAGGTCTTGTCCGATTTGGCGACCGGCGCGTAGACGTCATAGCGGCGGATGCGGTCCAACCCCAGCCATTTCGCCTTCAGTTTGAAGAATCGCTGGAAAAGGGGTGCGTTCGCCTCGCAAACATCGAGCAAGGTGTCCACCGCTTCATCAGGGATGTCATTTCTCAAGTTGCGCACCGACATGGGGCTGTCGTACTCGCGCAGGTCCACATTTTCATTTCGCCAGTCGCGGGCGATGGTCTGATAAATCTGTCCCAG
>JAWLER010000072.1:0-6977 GCA_041686005.1 Anaerolineales bacterium
CGCGCCGGCGTGGGCCTGGACAACATCGATGTCGAATATGCGGAATCCAAAGGCATCCAGGTTCTGAACACGCCCAGCGCGTCCACACGGGCCGTGGCGGAATTGACGATCGGCTATCTTTTCGCCCTGGCCCGCCGCATCCCCCAGATGGCGATCTCCATGCGCGAAGGCAAATGGGAGAAGAAAAAATTCCTCGGATTCGAACTTTACGGGAAAACATTAGGCATCATCGGCACGGGCCGCATCGGGCAAGCGGTAGCGGAGAAAGCGGACTGCCTGGGGATGGATGTGATCGGTTACGACCCCTATGTGGATGAAGCCCCTCACATTAAATTTGTCCCCCTGGATGAGCTCTTAGAAAAGTCTGACTTCATCACCCTGCATGTCCCTCACAACGAAGAGACACATCATCTCATCGACGCCGAAGCGCTGGAGAAGATGAAAGATGGCGTGCGCCTGATCAACTGCGGGCGGGGAGGCATCATCGACGAAGACGCGCTCTATACAGCCATCACAGAGGGCAAAGTGGGTGGCGCGGCCTTGGACGTCTTTGCCCAAGAGCCCCCGGAGGGTTCCCCGCTTTTCGAGCTGGAAGAGGTCATCGGTTCCCCCCATGTCGGCGCAGGGACGGGGGAAGCCAAAGCGCGGGTGGGGGAAGTGGCCGCTCAGAAAGTGATCAGCGCTTTAAAGGAGTAAATGGGAGATTTTATGGCGAACATCAAACCCTTTAATGGCATCCGATATAACCAGCAGAAGATAGAAGACGTTGATAAGGTCATCAGTCAACCGTACGACCGGGTCCGGCATGGGCTGCAGGATCGATACTACGACCTCAGCGAATACAACATCGTGCGGATCATCAAAGGCAAGGAACAGGCAGAGGATACGGAGGAGAGCAACGTCTACACCCGGGCTCGGGACACCCTTCAGCAGTGGCTGGAAGAGGGGGTCTTGCATCGGGAAGAGGAACCGGCCCTGTACGTTTATCACCAGACCTTTCCCCTCCCCGATGGTGGGACGGTGACCCGCAAAGCCTTCATCAGCGCCTTCGAGTTAGCCCGTTTTGAGGAGGGCATCGTCCTCCCTCATGAAAAGACTCACGCTGGCCCCAAAGTGGACCGCCTTAAACTGACCCGGGCTACAGAAACTTACTTCGGGAACATCTTCATGCTTTATCCCGACCCCAAGAATAAGGTCGATCTAATCCTCGACCAGGCCCTCGACCGGGAGCCGGACATCGAGGCCCATGAACTCCATGAAAAGGATGTCCTCCACCAGGTCTGGGTGGTCACGGACCAGCAGGTGATCGAAAACGTCAGAAAAGAGATGGCCCCCAAACGCAATTTGATCATCGCGGACGGCCACCACCGGTATGAGACAGCCTTGAATTACCGTGATGAACAGCGGGAGAAATACCCTGACGCGCCCCCTAACGCGGGGTTCAACTACCGCATGGTCGCTCTGGTGAGCATGAGCAACCTGGGCTTGACCATCCTGCCAACTCACCGCCTGATTTATGACTATGCGAAAATGGGTGCGGGGGAGGTCATCCAGAAGGCAAAGGAATACTTCCAGGTGGAGGAAGTCCCGGATCGGGCTGCCCTGGAAGAGAAAATGGAGCAGGCCCGGGGCAGTGTGGGCAGCATGGGCCTGGTCTCTCGGGAAGGGATGTATTTCCTCGCTTTGCAGGACAAGAAGATTATGAAGAAGCTGGCGCCTGAGCGGGTCAAAGCCTGGCGCGAATTGGATGTCAGCATCCTTCATCATCTGGTCTTTGATCACATCATGGAGATCCCGGAGGAGAAGATCGACCAGAAGGAGAACATCGAATACCTCCGCGAGCCGGACATGGGATATGAGGAAGTGGCGGAGCACGACACTTCCTTCCTGTTCATCCTCAACGCGACCCGGATCGAACAGGTCAAGGCCTGCACGAAAGCGGACGAGAAGATGCCCCAGAAGTCGACGGATTTTTATCCCAAGGTGATCACCGGTTTCGCTATGCTGCCCGTTGGGAAGGAGGAGCGTCTGTAGTATTTGGCTCTGACGGTGGTGATTGACATTGGTGAGACCTCCGAGGGTTTTTATGAACCTGAGCCCGATCTCGGAGGTCTTTTTTATTGTTTGGGATCATCCGGGGATCACTTGGCTGCACTCGGGATGACATCACAAACAAACTGTCATTGCGAGCGCAGCGAAGCAATCTTCTTATTAATACCCCCCATTCGCCCTACTCATCCCGGTCCAGCCACAACTCCTTATACTCCCTGTCCCAATCCTCCCGGATGAAGCGGAAGGCCAAAATCCACCCGACCACAAGGGCCGTCCAAAAGATCATCCCCCGAAAACCCACGAGCCACAGCACAGGTGGGATGGTCAGCCCCGCCATGGCGCTTCCCCGCGCTGCGTGCCCGAAGAGGAGCACCAGCCCGATCAAGATGGCTAAGGCGATCATGCCTCCCATGATTGAAATCGCTAAAAATGAACCCCCGGCCGGAGAGAGCCCCATCCCGCCCCGGAACCCTGCGTATACCGGCCAGCAGTGGCCGACTACGGTCAAAGCGGCTGTGGGTAAAACCACCCAGAGTGGGAACCCCCCGCGCACAGCCAAGTAGGTTGGGAAAAATCCTTTTGATATATCCAGGAGGAGGACAACCGCCCCGGGCACCCACCCCACCTGGCGGATCGTGTTCGTCGTCGTGGCATGACCTGAGCCGCCCTCACGGATATCCACCCCGGAAACGAAGCGGGAGACGACGAGGGAGAATGGGATCGCGCCCAGCAAATAACCCAGGATGGGCAAGTATACACCGGAAGAGATGATCCGTTCCAAAATGTTCATCCCTGTAATGATAATACAGGAGCTAAGAAATAGGCAAATCCACGGGCGACCAAAGCGGCGATCATGGCGATCACCACGCTCAGGATGGCGATGAGAATGGTATCACGGGCGGTGAACTCCCGTCGTAAAGCAGCCAGTGTCGCCAGGCAGGGGATATAAAAAACCACGAAAATCGTGAACGTGATCATCTGCACCGGGGTCAGGGCGCTTGAGAAATCGAAAACGCCCAAGGCCTGGCGAAGCATAACCAGCGATAATTCCTTGCGGAGGATGCCGAAAATTAAGGGTACGCCCACCACGGACGGCAAACCCAGGATCCAGGTGATGGGCCGCAGGATGGCGTTCAATACATCTGAAACCCGAAAATGGTTTGCCAATTCCAAGGCCATGCTCCCCAAGATTAACAGGGGCCAGGCTTCGATGATAAATTCTTTGATCCGGAACCAGGCTTTATGAAATACCGTCCTCCCCGAGGGCAGCCGGTAAGGGGGGACTTCTAGGATCAAACCGGGGGTTTCCTTCAGGAATTTCCAGGAAAGAATTCTGCCCACAATGGCGATCACTACCAGATTGTAGATATAAATACCCAACGCGGCCTGGGATCCCAGATAGTAAGCCACCAATCCGAAAATCACCGCCACCCGGGCTGCACAGGGGATCATGGTCGCCAGAGTAGCAGCCAAAAAGCGGTCCCTCCTGTCCTGCAGCGTCCGGGTTGCCATCACGGCCGGCACGCTGCACCCGTAACCGAGGATAAAAGGGACAATGGCTTTCCCGTGCAGGCCAAACCGCCTCATCAACGCGTCCATCAGGAACGCCACCCGGGGGAGGTACCCGACATCCTCCAAAAAACCCATCCCGATCAGGAAGGGTATCAGATAAGGGAGGACGATGGCTGCGCCCCCGGCGATCCCCTGAATGCCCCCTACCAGTACATCCGCTAACAGGCTGCCGGTACCGATCAATTGAGCTGTTTGAGTGGACAACCAATTGAACATCTCAAGAAGCGGCCCCTCTAAAGTTGTGCCCACGCTGTACACCCCCTGGAAGAAGGACCACAGGATAACCAGCAAAAGCACATACCCCCAGAAAGGATGCAGGAAAAGGTCATCCAATCGGGTCTGCCAGGTGATCCGCTCCTCTCCCCGGGTTAATATCTCCTGTGTGAATTCCTGGGCTAAGGTGTGCCGTTCCGCAGAGAGGGCCCACAGAGGGTCTTTCCCCAGATTCTCGACGATCCGCTCTTTCTTTTCCTCAATGTCAGGAATCAATTGCGGGATCTTCTCTTCAACCTGGGCTTGCAGCTGGGCCCCGTCTTCCAACAAACGGATCGCCAGCGCTTCCGGGCGCCAGCCGTTAAACATTCCTTCGAAATGGGCTGCGACATCAGCGATGGCTTCCTCTAAAGAGGGGTTTTTATAGGGGATTCGACTCGTCTCCTGCCCGTTATTGGCTATACGCAAAGCTTGCGTGAACAGGGGCTGAACCCCACGTCCGCGCCTGGCCACCAAAGGCAGGACGGGGACGCCCAGGCGCTCTTGCAGTTTGGGGCCGTCAATGCGATATCCCAACCGGCCCGCTTCATCCATCATGTTCACACCCACGACCATGGGCTTACCCAGCTCTAAAAGTTCTAAGGTCAGCTCCAACCCCTGCATCAACTGGGTGGCATCCAGGACATTGAGGATCGCGTCTACCTCATGAGAAGCCAGATAGCGGAGGACTTCCCGCTCCGCCGGATTTGAACCGGTGAGGGAGTAGGTCCCCGGCAGATCGACCAGGTTCACCTTTTCCCCCAAGATCTGCACTTTGCTCTCTGTAAAGGTGACCGTGGTCCCGGGAAAATTGCCCGTTTCGGCTTTATATCCCGCAACCTGGTTGAATAATGTGCTCTTCCCGCAGTTGGGCTGTCCAATCAGTGCAATTCTCAACATCAAACGCGCTCCACATCCACTTTCGCTGCCACGCCCCGGCCTAACGCCACCGACCGTCCGTGGGCTTCAACCAGCAGCGGACCCTGCAAAGGGGCCTTTTTCTTGACGGTGATGATATCCCCGGGCATCAGGCTCAACTGCTGCAGTTTCCTGGTCACCCCCCTCCCTCCTCGGATATCGACGATCCGCACTTCCTGGTTGTGTTCCACATCGATTAATCTCATGGCTATTCCTCATGGATGGAGGATCCACCCCACCTTCCACTCAAAGGTTTGACACGGATCCTCTCCGCGATATCTCTCGCGATAGTTGTCTGTTCTGTGTCGACTTTGACCAAGATGCTCTTTTTCCCCGAAGCCAAGAGCAGGGCGTGACTGCCGGGGCGGATCTCGTTAGCCTCTAAAAAGGTCGTCACCGCCCGGTCACCCTCCAAATGGATGACGACCGCCTCCTCTCCCGGGGAAAGCATCGATAAGGGCATATCTGAAACCACATCCAGATCCTCCCCGATATACGGGATGGGCTCTCCTTTGGGATTGACGAGGGGCTTCTCCAGGAAGGTTTCCAGGCAATCTGCCAGATGTGGTGGTGTGGCATGCTCTAATTGACAGGCGGTTTCATGGGCTAATTGGTAGTCATACCCCAGTTGATTGACCAAGAAAACCTCCCACAAGCGATGCTTGCGCAATATCAGTTTGGCGAGTTTTTCACCCTTGGAAGTCAATGATACCCCAGCATAGGGGCGATAGTGCAGCAGATTCTGCTCCTCTAATTTGCGGCACATTTCATTGACCGAAGCTGTGGAAATGGAAAGCTCTTTCGCCAAATCCGGGAGGGAAACAGGATCACCCTCCTCCCGCAGGCGGAGGGTGGTCACCAGATACATCTGCACGTTTTCACTGAATGCGCCGGTTTCATCAAGCATATTTGGGTACACCTGAATATTCTGGTTTATTTTCTTCAGGTTTACATCATCTTACCACCCTTCCAGGCATTCAGAAATGCCTGTGACGTGAGTTTCATCACCTCTGGACCAATAAAGGTCACATTTCAAATAAAAAACACCACCTTTACTCAGAAAAGTGGTGTTTTTAGAGAGGGTAGGGTAATTTCCCCAGACGAGGTTATTCTTCGACGAAATTCAGGAGGATGAGGTTTTTATCACAGGCCGCGTAGGTTGTTATGTAGGACTTCTCCGAGAGCGGGTTGGCATGGAGGTCGTACAGCTGTATCCAGACAGCCTCCTCGGAATATACGGGAGTGGTACTCAACACCAGTTCATACGCGCCGGGGCCATAGGCTTTGGCAGCCCCGGGCATGCTCAACGTGTTCAGGATGGATTCCCCGTTCAGTTCCCCACCTGCTTTGACGACCACATCTGTGACCACCTCGCCGTTGCGGTCAAATATCTGCCCTGCAATCCCCAACCAGTCGCATCCATCTTCCGGGTGGGCAAAATTGGCCATATAAGTGGGGTTCCCCTCCTGGAATCCGTATGGGAAAGGTGTGGGGGTAAACGTCGGTTCAGGTGTATGCGTGGGCGTAGGGGAAGGCTTAAGCGTAGCGGAAGGAGTGTATGTGGGAGAGGGTTCTGCGGTGTGGGTGGGTGGGATTTTCGTCTCCGCCGGCTCTGGCGTTGGGGATGGGGGGATTTTTGTCTCCGTCGGCAGGGGAGGATCAGTGGGTTTGGCGGTCGGTTCGACGGGCTCAAGGGGTTGGTCCGAGCCAGTTGGAGAAGGTTCAGGGACTTCGGTCTTGCGGGAAATTTCGATGGTGATCGTGGAATCCAGGGGCGGCAGGGTCGGGATCCTGCAGGAAGAGCAAACGGTGATCAGGACGATCATGCCCAGAATGAGTTTCAACTTTTTCATAAGTCTGGCTGCCTTTCACGCTGAATGGGACATCATCTTCAAAGGCGTATTGTGCAAGTTTCTTGCCATTTCTGGGGCGGAGAGGGCTTCTAAATCCGGGCGAGGATTGACGCCGCGGCTTTCTGGATGCTACAATCGTCACGGTCTGATATACTGTGTTTTGAGATGTGGAGTGAGGATATGGTTGAGGACCGCGAACTAAGAAAAAAAGCTCGGCAGCGAAAAGCGAAGTTCCAACGTTTGGTCGCCAAGAACCAGACCTATCCCCTGGCCACCATCACCTACCACGGGCCGCACCCCGACCAGGCCACGAAAATATCGGTGGGGATC
>JAWLER010000073.1:0-6912 GCA_041686005.1 Anaerolineales bacterium
CGAGATCCAGCTGCCGGAAGGGGTGGAGATGGTCATGCCTGGAGACGACGTGAACATGGAAGTGAAACTGATCGTGCCGGTGGCGCTGGAGGAAGGCGGTAAATTCGCTATTCGAGAAGGTGGTCTCACCGTTGGCGCGGGCGTGGTCACCGAGATCCTCGAGTAGCCCTACGAGTCAATTTAGCGAAATGGTATAATACGTATGGCACGCAAAAAAGGAGTTCGGCCGGTAATTACGTTGGCATGCACAGAGTGCAGTGAACGAAATTACACAACCGAAAAAAACAGACGGAACGATCCGAATCGTTTGGAATTAATGAAGTTTTGTCCGCGGTGTCGCGAGCATACACTTCATCGAGAAACCAAGTAAGGAGTTCAGGTGATCGGCCCCCGTGTGCGGGGCGATCACCTGAGGAACAACCCATAGGCCAGTAGCTCAACTGGGAGAGCACCGGTCTCCAAAACCGGGTGTTGTGGGTTCGAGTCCTACCTGGCCTGCTCATTTCCATCGTCTGACGCCGTCCTTAGAGGCGGCGTTTTGACCGTAAGGAGATTTTTGTGGTCAAGCAAAGGAAACAGTCGAATGCTATCGTGCGGTTCTACCGCGAAACAAGGGCTGAATTACGGAAGGTCACCTGGCCTACCCGTCAGGAAGCGATAAACCTGACCCGGGTCGTGGTCGTCGTCATCGTTGTCATTGGCCTTTTCCTGGGGGTTCTGGACTTGCTTTTTGCCCGCCTGTTTGCCCTGATCTTAGGGGCATGATTTATTCGGTGAGGGACCGCGCTGAGAGCGGGATTTGGATGTTATGAATGTAGAAGATCAACTGGAAGAGGAATTAGAGGAGGGATCTGCTTTGGAAGCGGAGGGGGACGCCGCGGAAGAGTTGGTCTCGGCCCTCGAAACAGATGAAGAGGAAGTAGAAGATGATGGGCGGGCATGGTATGTCATCCATTGTTACTCTGGCAATGAGGACAAGGTGAGACATAACATCATGCAGCGCATTGAATCCATGGGTATGGAAGACCGTGTCTTCGATGTCGTCGTACCCACGGAAGACGAAGTCAATATCAAAGACGGCGAACGACAGACGGTGGAACGGAAGGTCTTCCCGGGCTATATTCTGGTCAACATGATCCTCACGGAAGAATCCTGGTATATGGTCCGGAATACGCCGGGTGTGACCGGGTTTGTGGGGATGGGGAATGAACCCACGCCCCTGCAACCGGAGGAAGTGGCCCGGATCTTGAAGCGTATGGAATCCGAATCGCCCCGCGTCAATGTGACCTTCCGGCAAGGGGAACGCGTACGCATCGTGGACGGTCCTTTCGAGGATTTTTACGGCAAAGTCGCCGATATTGACATGGACCGCACCACGGTCCGCGTCATGGTCAACTTTTTCGGGAGAGAGACGCCAGTAGAATTGGACTTTTTACAGGTCGAGGAAGCGTAAAAAAACGTACATGTGGGAGGATGAGTCATCCGTTTGAACCACGAAGGAGATCGGAGTGTCAAAGAAAGTCAAAGCGCATGTGAGATTGCAAATCGAAGCGGGAAAAGCGAATCCCGCTCCCCCCATCGGTCCTGCCCTGGCAGCCCATGGGATCAACTTGATGCAGTTCTGCAAGGAATACAACGCCCGCACCTCGAATCGCATGGGCGAGATTATCCCTGCGGATATCACCATCTACGTGGATGGTTCCTTTGAGTTCACCCTCCGCACCCCGCCGGCTTCTATATTGTTGAAGAAAGCGGCTGGGATCGAGAAGGGGGCTGCGGAACCCAATATGGAAGTGGTGGGTGAAGTCACCCGTGAACAGGTCCGCGAAATCGCCCAGACGAAAATGAAGGATCTCAACGCCGTGGACATCGAAGGGGCGATGAGGCAGATTGAAGGGACCGCGAAAAATATGGGTATTAAGGTCGTAGATTAGGAGTTTGTGGGAGGACAGCACAGTCCGTTTGAACCACAAGGAGAACAGAATGGCAAAACACGGAAAGAAGTATCTCGAAGCGCGTGAAAGAATTGACCGGGCGAAACGGTACGCCCCCCGGGAAGCCCTGGAGTTGGCCAAAGAAACGTCTTATGCGAACTTTGATGAGACGGTCGAACTCCATGCCCGATTGGGGGTGGATCCCCGGCATGCTGACCAGATCGTGCGGGATGTGATTGTCCTGCCGCATGGTTTGGGGAAGGAAGTCCGTGTGCTGGTTTTCGCTCAAGGTGAAGATGCAGCTCGGGCCCGGGAAGCTGGCGCGGATTACATCGCGGATGGGGATGAGCTGATCGAAAAGATTGAAGAAGGCTGGTTGGACTTTGATGTCGCCCTGTCCACTCCCCCGATGATGAGCAAGGTGGGGCGGCTGGGTCCCGTCCTTGGACCGCGAGGTATGATGCCTAATCCTAAAGCGGGCACGATGGTCCCCGGCGATGATTTGCCGCGGGTGATCGAAGAGTCGAAGGCGGGGCGGATAGAATACCGGGTGGATAAAACTTCCAATGTGCATGCCCCGATTGGGAAAGTCTCCTTTCCAGTCGATAAGCTGTACGAAAATATGGCCGCTTTCATAGAATCGCTGGTGGCAAATCGACCTGCGGCGACAAAAGGGCAGTACTTCCGGAAGATCGTCGTTTCTACCAGCATGGGACCTGGGATCAACGTGGATATCGCCCAGGCAAAGGAGATGGAAACACCATAGGAATAGGGTCCCCACCTAAAGGGGTGCGTCGGGACCAAGACAATTGAATCACCATTCACCAGAGACAGCCGGTGTTTCGAAAGGGACTTAATTTCCGGTCTAGGTGAAGAAAGAAGTACACGCTGTGTCCACTCTGTCTTTACCTGCTCTGGTTTGGTAAAGACGTTTTACTTTAAAAAGAAATAACATGAACCCGTTTAGAAGGAGGTGAGGTGCTTTGGCTATTTCGAAAGAACAGAAAACACAGTTAGTAGAGCAATATAAGGATTGGCTGAGCAGGAGCGATTCCCTGGTCATCACCAAGTATAGAGGTCTGACAGTGAGGGATATCGGTCAGCTTCGGGCAGCCATCCGCAAAACCGGTGGAGAGTTTCATGTCATCAAAAACACACTGGCGAAAATCGCCTTTGAAGAGGATGGACGCGAATGGGAGAAAGGCATATTCACCGGTCCTACAGCTTTCGGGATCTCCTTCGACAACCCTTCCGGCTTGGCCAGCGCGATCAAGAAGTTTGCTGAGGAATTTGGCACCATTGAGATCAAAGGTGGCTACTTAGAAGGCCGGGTGATGAGTGTTGAAGAGATCAATGCCCTGGCGGAGCTGCCCACTATGGACGAGATCCGGGCCAAGTTGATGCAAACCATCCTTGCTCCTGCCACACAGCTGGCTCAGCTGTTAGCGGAACCCGGGCGCAGGTTGGTGGGTGTCCTGAAGGCGTATGCTGACAAAGAGAACGCGGCTGAAGCTGCGTAGGATAATGATCATTGAGAAAAGATGGAATAACAAGGAGAATGAAATGGCTGATTTAGAAAAAATTATGAAAGAATTAAGTGAATTGAGTGTTTTGGAAGCAGCGGAGCTGGTCGAAAAGTTGGAAGAGGAATGGGGTGTCACCGCTTCCGCACCGGTGGCCGTGGCAGCTGCAGCTGGGGGTGAAGCTCAAGCTGAAGCCGCCGAAGAAAAGTCCGAGTATGATGTTGTCATCAAGGACACGGGACCGAAAAAGATCGAAGTCATCAAAGCGGTGCGGGCTCTGACCAGCTTGGGTCTCAAAGATGCCAAGGAAGTCGCGGAAACCGCGGATGCCAAAGTCCTCGAAGGCGTCGGGAAAGAAGCTGCCGAAGACGCCAAAGCTCAACTCGAAGAGGCAGGCGCTACGGTCGAGTTGGTGTAATTCGTAAGAACGGGTTCAAAAAGGCTGCTCAGATGAGCAGCCTTTTTCTTTTTTAAGCGACCTTTCCCTTATGGTATACTCTGATTGAATGAATAGGGGCTACGGTTCCAGTCCTTAAAAAGTCTCTGGCAGGATCACGGTCTCCCAATCAGACCTTTTCCGCTTAAAAAGGTGGTCGTTTACCTGCTTTGAGGAGGATCCATGAAAGCGAATGTATTGGTTATAGAAGATGATCAGGGAATCCTTAAATTTCTACGGCGGGGGCTGACCTATGAAGGATATGAAGTTCGGGTTGCTGAGGATGGGAAGCAAGGCTTGGCGCTGGCTAGGGAAAAGGAACCCGATCTGGTCGTCCTCGATTTGATGCTCCCGGGCATGGATGGTTTGGAAGTCTGCCGTCAATTGCGCGCGGACAGCGAGGTCCCCATATTGATTCTGACAGCCAAAGATGAAACCAACGACCGCGTCACAGGGCTGGATATGGGCGCTGATGATTACATGGTCAAACCCTTCGAGTTTAAGGAGCTATTGGCTCGGATCAGGGCTTTGCTGCGCAGAACCCAGCCTTCTCAATCCAAGATCCTGGAATTTGCGGATTTGAGCCTGGATCGAGGGACCCGCCGCGCCCATCGCGGGGATCGGGTCATCTCCCTGACGGCCAAAGAGTACGAGTTGTTGGAACTGTTCATGGAACATCCCAGACAGGTATTGACCCGGGAAGTGATCTACGATCGGGTTTGGGGGTATAACTTTGGAGGTCAGAGCAATATCATTGAGGTTTATGTCCGTTACTTGAGGCAAAAATTAGAGGAAGAGGGGGAACCGCGCCTCATTCACACCCTCCGGGGTGTGGGATATGTGCTGAGACAACCGGATTAAATGACCCTTCGAAAGCGCCTGACACTGATTAACACCCTCCTGGTTGGTGGCATATTAATCTTCTTAGGAGCCGTTTTTTATCAAACGGTCAGCATGTCCCTCGTTTTTGAGGTTGATAAACAATTGAAGGGGGAGGCAGACCGCATCATTCAGGATATCCAGAACAGGAACGGGGGCTTACTTAACGATTCATCTCTGCACGATTTGGAAATAGACCCTTCTTATCTGTTTCAGATTTGGTCCCGAGATAAAAAGTTAATCCAATCGTCTGATAATTTAGATAGCATCGCCCCCTTAAGCGTGGCAGGTTTCGGCAGAGAGCATCCTGTGTACCTGGAAGCGGAGATTGAGCAGGAAGCGTTCCGGGTCTTAAGCGTTCCCCTGGTGGTAGGTAAGCGCCCTGCAGGGACGTTGATGGTGGGTGTCAGTATGTCCATGGTGGAATTGATACTGAGATCTTTAGCCAACCTTCTCTTCTGGGGTGTGCTGTTTGCGGTAGGGATGGTCGGGATCGCCGTCTGGTTGAGTACGCGAAGGTCCTTGGCACCCCTTGAGGAGGCCTCCAATACTGCGATGAAAATCACCCGGGCCGATGATCTCGCCCGGCGTATTCCATACTACGGACCCAAGAACGATGAGGTAGGGCAACTGATCCAATCCTTCAATCAGACATTGGAGCGGATGGAAGACTTGTTCAAGGCGCAAAGACGGTTTATCTCTGATGTCAGCCACGAACTGAGGACGCCATTGACGGTCATGAAGGGCAATGTGGATTTACTGCTCCGCATGGATTGTATCGAAGAGGAGGAAGAGGAAATCCGGGCAATCGACAGAGAAGTGAAACGCATGACCAGGATGGTCCAGGATTTGTTATTGCTGGCTCAAGCGGAGACGGGACGGATGCCGATGGATTTTCAAGAGGTGTCCCTTGACACACTCCTTCTGGAAGTGTTCCAGCAAGCGGAGGTGTTGGCTGACGGGAAAGTGGATATCATCCTGGAGGAGATCGACCAGGTCATGATCTGGGGGAATGAGGACCGCCTCAAGCAGGTTTTGATTAACCTGACCAGTAATGCCATAAAATATACCCCTGAAGGAGGAGAGGTCCGCTACCGTTTGGGTAAGGAGTCGGGCAAAGCGGCATTGACGGTGGAAGATACGGGTTCAGGTATTCCCGATGAGGATCTCCCCCATATATTCAAGCGATTTTACCGGACGGAGAAAGCCCGCACCCGATCCGATGATGCCGGGGTCGGTCTGGGTTTGTCCATCGTATATTGGATCGTGGAGAATCATGAGGGGGAAATCGAGGTCAATTCACAAGTAGGACAGGGGACGACGGTTACCGTGTATTTCCCCTTGCTTGAGGAGGGGAGATAATCGGAGGGGGATCAGCACGGGGTTAGATCTCTCATGGCTTGAGGCGCGCTTTTGCCTGTTGGCACAGCCTCGCCCCACCGCTCTCCAACCATTCTTCAAGTCTGGGGCTGTGATCTTTTCCGGCCTTTGCGTCAGCGTAAATGCCCTTGCCCCAGTACACATAGCGCTTTGTCTCAGCTGACCAGGCGGAAGAGGGTCTCTGTGCCCCCTGGATTCCGCCATTGTACCCTGCTAAGGCGAGTCTTATGTTGCCACCTTTTGCCAGAGCTTGTTTCAAATACGCCAGTCCCCGCTTTGCATTGGTTGGAGGATGGTAGGGGTTTTCTCCTTCTTGAAAATGATAGGGCATGACTTGAAACAGCCCCATGGCCCCTGCGATTGAACGGGCTTGGGGGTCCCCGCAGGACTCAATTTGCATCACAGTAGCGACCAAGTTGGGATCCAATCCTTTTTGATCGCTCCAGGTGAGGATCTTCTCCTCCCAGTACAAGACCTGGGGGGTGAAGAGAGGCGCCAAACCAGGGGGATCGACGTCCGCTATCCCCCCTTCGTTTTTCCCAACCTTGGTCTGTTTGGGGGCGGTTTCGGCCGCTTCAACGTGGAGCTGACTGAGCAGCAGGGTGAGGCTTAGGCCGATGATAATCACGGATAGCGGCGGCAGCAAGAAACGGAACAGGCAGCCGTGACCCCCAGGATGGGCTGCCTGTGAGGGCTTAATAGGGCGGCGGTCAGAAGCCATCATCGAGGTCACGAGCCCTTCCCGGCGCGGCTCGAGGAC
>JAWLER010000074.1:0-6911 GCA_041686005.1 Anaerolineales bacterium
TTCGGAGGTTAAGGCATGAACGTTGTAGCGAGCGCGGGACATAAAGATGTGGCGATGGTCTATGTCGTCGATTTTGAGGGTCAGTTTGTGGAATGTGTGGAAGCGGTCCAGCCCCCGACACCTCGAAGCGAAAAATGGGTCCTGATGATTTCAACTTCTTTCGGGTGCCCAATCCGATGTCAGATGTGTGATGCGGGAGGTCATTACCGGGGCAAATTATCCAAAGAAGAGATGGTGGAACAGATTCAATACCTGATTTCCACCCGCTATCCCGATGGCGTTGTCCATTCAAAGCAGTTTAAAATCCAATTCGCCCGGATGGGAGAGCCGGCATTGAACCCGAATGTGCTCGATTTGCTGGAGGAGCTGCCTTCCCGCATTTCAGCGCCTGGTTTGATGCCCTCCTTGTCTACTGTTGCCCCGCATGGAAGGGACCATTTTTTCGACCGCTTGATTGAGATCAAAGACACGTATTATCCGGGCGGTCAATTTCAATTCCAGTTTTCGCTTCATACCACGGATAGGGACCTGCGAGACTGGCTGATCCCGGTCAGAAAATGGGATTTTTCAGAAATGGCACTTTATGGGGAGAGATATCACCGGCCCGGAGACAGAAAAATCACTTTGAATTTCGCGCTGGCCGAGGACAGTCCTCTGGATGTCGAGGTTTTAAAGACGCATTTCGATCCGGATCGATTTCTGATTAAAATCACCCCGCTCAATCCCACGTACCAGGCTCAAAAATCCGGCTTGAGATCGTACCTGAAACCCCGTGATGACGATTTCGAGGATGGATTGTTATCCGAGATCAAGAACGCAGGTTACCAGGTGATCCTCAGCATTGGCGATCTTGAAGAAAACAAGATCGGCTCGAACTGCGGTCAATATGTGCAGAGGCATTTGCAGGCAAAACACAGGTTATCCAGCGGATATTCTTATCAGGTTCAGGATCAAGGCGATGTGCCCTGAATCTGAAAGAATGAAATATAGTGTAGACTCTGCTTTTTAAATTTCCCTGACAGCACGGCAAATGGACGGATATGTTTGAGCACTTCGAAAAGGCAAAAGATTGGCATGAGGATGGGCAGGCATTAGCGATCGCCACGGTGATCCATACCTGGGGGTCTTCCCCTCGTCCGGTGGGATCCCAGATGGTGATCGGTTCTGAGGGGGGGATCGTGGGCTCTGTGAGTGGGGGATGTGTGGAAGGGGCGGTTGTCGAGGCTGCGTGTCAAGTGATCGAGGATGGGCGTCCGAGGAAGCTGCACTTTGGCGTTGAGGATGAGCAGGCTTGGGAGGTGGGTTTGGCCTGCGGAGGGGAGATCGATGTCTTTATCCACCCTCTGGATGGGGAGGCGATCAAAGGCTGGGAGAGCGCTCAGAGGAAGAGTGAAGCGCTGTGTTCTGTGTTGGTCATCGAGGGCCCCGATCCGTTTGTGGGGTATGAATGTCTCGTCCTCGAGAGCGGGGAGCGCATAGGAGACCCTTTGGGTGAAGACTGGGATGCGCAGATCGTCGAATCCGCCCAGCAAGCGATCCAAGCCACATCCTCCTGTACCGCGCGGATCCAGGCTCCGGATCCTGGGAGAGAAAGCCTGACATGTTTTTTCCATGTCATACTCCCCCGACCTACGCTGGTGGCGGTGGGTGGCGTCCATATCGCCATCCCCTTGATGTCTTTGGCTAAGATGTTGCATTACCGGACCGTGGTGATCGATCCCCGGCGCTTATTTGCCACCCGGGACAGGTTTCCAGAGGTGGATGTCCTGCTGCAATCCTGGCCGACGAAAGCTTTCGAAGAGGTGGGGATTGATGACCGGACGGCGATTGCCATGCTGACGCATGACCCCAAAATCGACGACCCGGCTTTAAAAATCGCGTTGCGAAGTGAAGCGTTCTATGTGGGGGCGTTAGGAAGCGAAAAAACGCATGCAAAGCGCCGGCGGCGGTTGGAAGCGATGGGGATCCAGCCCGAGCTGATCGACAGATTACGTGCGCCCATTGGGCTGGATATCGGGGGCCGTTCGCCGGAGGAAATCGCGTTGTCCGTGATGGCGGAGGTGGTGCAGGTTCGGCACCGCAGCAAGGGGTAGAAGGGGGTATTGAAAGGGGAGGGGCTTCTCAGATAACCCCCGTCAACTATTGCGTATAGGCTATTCTCGCTGGGGAAGAAATCGGTTCCCCAGGGCGATAGGTACGTTTCCAGAAGGGGTTTATAACGGTGTGACGGGTTCGTTTTTACCTTAGAAAATCTGCTTAAAAACAGGTGAGAAACCGAAAATGGAATTTGACTTAAAGTGGGAAAAGTTATATACTAACTTACCAATCGTTCAGTAAGTTTAAGGGGTGGGACAGGTGACATGATCGAAAAGCAAACCCGTGCGGGCAAAGAGATGATTCTGGAAAAGGCGGAAAAGCTGTTTACAGAGCATGGATATCAAGCGGTATCCATCCGCGACATAGCCGACCTTTGTGGCGTGACGAACGCTGCGCTTTACTATCACTTTGATGATAAGGCCAGTTTGTTTTTGGAGGTCATGAAGCGTCACACCCAAAAATTGAGCGAACGCTTGAGCCAGGCGGGGGCGGGATTCGATTCCTCTGAGAAGAAAATTACCGAGATGGCTAAAGTGTACATGAAGATGGTCTCTAACCAGCGTCCCTTTATGTTTCTCATCCGCCACCATGGAAAGAAGGTCAAGGAAACGGGTCACCCTTCTCAATTTATTGACATGGTCAAAGATGTCTTGGGCCCGTTTGATGAAGTGCTGGATCAGGCCGTGGAAGATGGAGAAATAAAACCCTTTCCGGATGGGTGCTCTGGGGCATCCCTTTTGCTTGGGATGATCCACGGCCTAAGCGGAATCAGGAGAATCAAGACGGGACATCCCATTGGAGACGAGGATATTGAGCGGGTCGTCGACTATTTCTGGCATGGAATAAAAAGCGATCGTACATGAGGGTTGAAAACAGATCATGAAGTATGTCAGGAGAGCGTTGGGGTATTTGGTGCCTTACTGGAAGCCAACCCTGGGCGCTTTTTTTTCCTTATTGCTTGTGACCGGTGCAAATTTAGTTTCCCCCCAACTTCTGCGGATCCTCATTGATGAGGGGATCAACCCGTTGGCGATGAACACGGTGTGGATGGTGGTGGGCGGGTTGGTTGCTGTGGCAGTGGTCCGCGGCATGGCCAATTTTACGCAGCGTTATTGGTCAGAAATCGCTTCTCAAGGGGTGGCATTTGATCTGCGAAACACGATCTTTTCAAAACTGCAGACGCTGAGTTTTTCTTATCACGACCAATCTCAAACTGGAAAATTGATGACACGGATGACATCGGACGTGGAAATCGTGCGCATGTTCGTTGGCCGGGGTGTGGTCATGCTTCTTTCAGCGATCATCATGTTGATCGGGACTGTGGTTTTTATGCTGAGCATGAATTGGAGACTCTCCCTGGTGGTATTTTTGATCCTGCCCATCATTCTCGTTTTATTTGCCACCTTCGTGCGCCGGATTATGCCCGCTTTTAAAAAAGTGCAGCAGAAACTAAGCGCATTAAACTCCATTTTGCAAGAGAATTTGGCTGGGATGAGGGTGGTTAAGGCATTTGCGCGGGAAGCTTATGAAAAGAGTCGCTACAGCGATCAGAATGATGAGCTGCTGGATGAAAACATCCACCTTGTGAAGTTGATTTCTGCGTCGTTTCCCCTCATTTTCATGACTGCGAACTTCGCAATCGTCGGTGTGGTTTGGGTGGGGGGATTGATGGTGATCGGGGAGACATTGTCCCTGGGTGGGTTGGTCGCCTTTATCAATTACATCGGGTTTTTACTGCAGCCGGTATTCATGATGGGCATGATCGGCGCCATGATCTCCCGCGCGGAAGCGTCTGGTGAGCGCATCTTTGAAGTCATAAACGCGGAATCAGAGGTGGAGGAAAAAGCGGATGCCATTCCTCTCCCTCCTGTTGAGGGCCGAGTGGTTTTTGAGGATGTCAGCTTCCGTTATGTAGGGGGTCAGGAGGATGTCATTCATGACCTCTCCTTTGTCGTTGAGCCGGGTGAGACGGTAGCCATTTTGGGACAAACAGGCGCCGGGAAGTCATCCATTATCAACCTCATCCCTCGTTTTTACGACGTCACCTCGGGGAGGGTGCTGATCGATGGATATGACGTGCGGGATGTAACCCTTGACTCTCTGCGCACGCAAATCGGGATCGTTCTCCAGGAGAGCAGCCTCTTCTCAGGGACGATCAGAGAAAACATAGCCTACGGCAAGCCAGGAGCGGATTTAGAGGACATCATGTCTGCAGCCAGAGTCGCCCAGGCACACCGGTTTACCGTCGCCTTACCTCAGGGGTATGAGACGGAAGTTGGAGAACGAGGTGTCGGCTTGTCCGGCGGCCAAAAGCAGCGGATAGCCATCGCCAGGGCGCTTTTGGTGGATCCCCACATCCTCATCCTGGATGACAGCACCTCCTCTGTGGATGCTGAGACGGAATATAAAATCCAACAGGCCATGGAGCAATTGATGATCGGGCGGACGAGCTTTATCATCGCCCAACGGATCAGCACCGTTCGCAATGCGGACATCATTTTGTTGCTGGATGACGGTCAACTGGTTGCCCAGGGCACGCATCAAGAGCTGCTGAAGACCAGCGAATTGTACGTGGAGATCCTGGAAACTCAATTTAAAGACGAGGAGGTCCTTGCGCCATGATGCGGCACGGCATGCGGCGGATAGCGCAAAGTGAAGAGGACCGGGCGGAAGACCGAGGCCGGGTTTTGTCCCGTTTGATCCGGCAGCTCAAACCGTATTGGCTGCAGGTCGCGGGGGCGTTTTTATTTGTTTTCCTCAACGCGGGGATGCAGGCCTTGGGCCCCATCTTAATTGGACGAGCCACGGATCAATTTATCGCGGTGGGTGACAGGCGGGGATTGGCGATGACCATGCTGCTTCTGGCCGCTGTTTACCTGACCAGCATGCTTGCCACCCGCTTTCAAATTTTTCTGATGTCGAGAGCCGGTCAGCAGGTCTTGGCAGATTTACGGTTGGATGTGTTCACGAAAATCCAGACTTTATCTTTGCAGTATATCGAGGGGGAGGAATCCGGGGATTTGATGAGCCGTCTGGTAAATGATATCGATGCCATCAATTCTTTTCTCAGTCAGGGTTTCGTTCAGGCCATAGGTGCGGTTTTTTCTCTGCTGGGCATTGTCATTGGCATGTTCTTATTAAATGGTACGCTGGCGCTGGCTACTTTGTCAGTCATGCCGGTCATGATCCTCACCACCGGGAAGTTTTCTACCTGGTCACGCCGCGCTTTCCGGAAAACCCGGGAGACCATCGGGGATGTCTCCGCTGATTTGCAGGAGGAGTTGGAGGGGGTCAAAATAGCCCAGGCTTTCAGCCGCAGCCAGGAGAACATCGCCCAGTTTGAAGAGCGAAACGCGGCAAACCGGGATGCCAATGTAAGCGCCAATTTGGTGACCTCCGCCTTTTCACCGGCCATGGACATCCTGAGCACTCTGGACATCGCCATCGTCGCCGGATTGGGAGGGTATCTGGCCATCCGCGGTGCGGTCACGGTAGGGGTGGTGGTTTCGTTTTTACAGTACGTGGGGAACTTCACCAGACCCGTGCAAACCGTCAGCCAATTGTGGACCCTGGCTCAATCCTCTTTGGCGGCTGCGGAGCGGATCTTTGATCTCATCGATACAGAGGCGGATATCGTCGACCGCCCGGATGCAGTGAGACTGGGAACGATCCAAGGGCGAGTCTCCTTCCAGCCCAATCAGGACGGGCAGGGGGTGACATTTGGTTATGATCCTCAAAACCCGGTTTTGAAAGACGTCCAATTTACAGCGGATCCCGGCCAGACGGTGGCGATCGTCGGTCCAACCGGGGCGGGAAAGAGCACATTGATCAGCCTCATCCCCCGATTCTATGAAGTGACAGAGGGGAAGATCATCGTGGATGCATGCGATGTTCGGGACGTGACCCAGAAAAGTTTGCGGGATCAAATCAGCATGGTCCTGCAGGAGCCCTTTTTGTTCTCAGGCTCGGTTATGGAAAACATCCGGTATGGGGATCAAGAAGCCCCGGAGGAGGAGGTCACCGCAGCGGCGAAAGCGGCCAATGCCCATGACTTCATCAACCGCCTTCCTGAAGGATACGAAACCCAGGTGGGGGAGCGGGGGAGTATGCTCAGCCAGGGTCAACGGCAGTTGATCTCCATCGCCCGGGCCATCCTGGCGGATCCCCGGATCCTGATCCTGGACGAGGCGACATCCAGCGTGGATACCCGTACCGAAAGCCTCATCCAAAGCGCGCTGGACCGCTTGCTGGCGGGGCGGACGAGTTTTATCATCGCTCACCGTCTATCTACCGTCCGGAATGCTGATATCATTTATGTATTGGATGAAGGGGAAATCGTGGAAGAGGGAACACACGATGAACTTCTCAATCAGGGAGGGTTGTACGCTGAGCTGTATCAACGCCAATTCTTCGTTCCTCCGGAACTGAAAGAGGTGAAGGAGAGTTAAACTATGGATATCACATTAGCCTTAGGCGGTGGAGGGTCGCGGGGGAACGCCCATCTGGGTGTGCTGCGAGCTTTGGAGAGTAAGGGATTTCAGATCAAAGCGATCGCAGGGACCAGCGCTGGAGGCATGGCGGCAGCCGTGTACGCAGCCGGGTATACACCCCAAGAGATCATCGATAAATTCAGCCAGGTGGATCAGAATCAGTTGTTCAGTTTTGGAAATGGTCATTCCATATTAGGCGTCAAGGGTATCGTCAAAGCGTTGACGAAATTCATCGATGAGGAGACATTTGAAGATCTGGTCATGCCGTGTGCCCTGACCGCTGTGGATATCGAAGAAATGCATGAAGTGGTCCTGCGGGAGGGA
>JAWLER010000075.1:0-6826 GCA_041686005.1 Anaerolineales bacterium
GTAAATAGCGGCATATTAAAGTAAGCATATGTATAGTAACATGAAAAGAGGGTGCCAAAGGATAGGGAGGTTTCCCAACCAAGCATGATCTATTTGGAACACGGGTTTCATGATCTTCTATGTTCAGCAGGGTCGCTGCTGATCTCCATGTATAGTAGGATACAATTTAAAGGTATGCCAGTGTGGTGAATCTGAACGCAGTAAAGGAGATCCGTGTGAGTCAGAAAAGGATGATCCCCCCTAAACAATCCACCAGAGAATTCTATAAAGAAGGCAAAACCATCCAAGGGTACTCTTTATTTGATTTTCTGCATGGGTATGTATATGGCCGCTGGCCTTATTTTTACATTGGGATTGGAAAGGGAGAACATCCGCTGGCGAAGATCTTCGTCCCTTTGTTTAATTTTTTGACCCGCATATTCGGCCAATCCCGGAACCCGGATCAAGGGGGCATCACATTCGCCGATACCTACCATGGGAAGGTGGTCCCCACCCAGGCGGCCAGCGAATTGGTAAAGGTCAAAGAAGACATCTCTCTCACGGATCTTGAACCGATCATCCCTTATGCACGAGCCAAAGACATTATCCTGAAAAACCCTGATCATATCGTGGTTCTGGACTGCCCGTGCCGTAGCGCCCGTCAAAATCCGTGCTTGCCGCTGGATGTGTGTTTAATCGTGGGGGAACCTTTCGCCAGCTTCGTCCTTGAACACCAACCCCACCGTTCTAGGTCTATTTCATCCCAAGAAGCAGTTCAAATTTTAGAAGAAGAACACCAGCGGGGGCATGTCCACCACGCGTTTTTCAAAGACGCCATGCTGGACCGTTTTTACGCGATTTGCAACTGCTGTTCCTGCTGCTGTGGAGCCATGCAAGCCCAACGGAATGGCACGGAGATGCTGGCATCTTCAGGGTATGTGGCTCAGGTGGATCAGGATCTGTGTATCGCCTGCGGAGTGTGTGCTGACCTGTGCCCGTTTGAGGCGATCAGCATGGAAGGGGAGTATCCCCTCATTTCGGGCGAGGATTGCATGGGGTGCGGCGTATGCGTTGGCCACTGCGAGGTAGAAGCCATCGAGCTGCTTCTTTCCCCTGAGAAGGGGGAACCTTTATCCATTCAGGCCTTATTAGAAGAAAAACGGGGCATTTCCCCGTTATAAGGCGCGTTAAAACACTGCGGGGTGGGGGAGCGGTGCTCCAAATTTAACGATGGTGGACGTTCCAGTATCTGGAAGGGGGGTTAATGAATCGATTGGGCCAGGTGGGTAAATCTCACTGAATCGGAAGGGACCCGATTGAGCGGAATATCATCTCACAGAGATCACTTTTCCCGGAGTGATCTGAAGTAGTTCCTCCGGTGTGACTTGAAAAAGGGTGTAGGGAGTGCCGGCTGCGGCCCATATTGTATCCCCCTGGAGCAAATCCTCGTCAATATACGTTGGCATCTCCTGAACGAGACCGACGGGGGCTACACCACCAATCGCAAACCCTGTCTCTTGGCGGACAAAATCGGCGTCTGCCACCTCAATCTCTTCCCCCAGCAGGTCGCCGACAGCTTTCTCGTTGACCCGGTTCGCCCCACTGGTGATGACGAGGACAGGCTGGTCGCTGTGGCGGGTTTTGAAAATGAGGGATTTCGCAATTTGTCTCACTTCGCAGCCCACTGCCTGGGCCGTATCCACCGCCGTGCGGGTGCTCTGGGGTAGTTCCTTAATGTGTGCCTTGATCCCTGCAGCCTGTAAAGCTTGCTGGACTCTCTGTGCACTGGCGCTCATGGACTTCCTTATATTGCTTGGGTGTCAGTCTTCCTGGACCAGGATATCGATGAAAAAGGGATCTCCAAACCGGTTTCCCTGGGGATCCAGGGCCTGCCAGGTGCTGATGTATTGACCGGCTTCATCGGGGGCAGTGAAGGTCATTTGTAGAATGACCTGCTGGCCATTGCGAGCGGGATACAGATTTTGACTTCGGGGTGCCCCGAGGTCAGGACCCGAAACAAGTTTTACAGTGTAATTCTCGTTCCAGTTGCAGGTGCCAGCGTTGGTGACCAACCAGCGCTTGACAATCGATTGGCCGGGTTCCACCCGGGTGCCGTCGGGAATGGAGATGTCCTTTTCAAACCGGAGCCGGTTTATGCAGTCCTCCCGAGGGGTGGGGGTGAGGGTAGGGTAAAGTTGGATGGTGGGCGTGAGGGTAGGGCCTGCTTCTGGAGGTTTAAATAAGGCCACCTCCTGGGTAGCGGGCGACTCTTCCTTCTGACCACACCCTGCCAGGCTGTATAATAAGATGGCAAGTAATACGAAAAAAAGGAAGAGGTCAGGCTTCCTCTTCTTCTTCATATTCATCCTCTTCGTGTTCGTCCTCGTCGTACTCTACCTCACCTTTCGGCTTCTTTTCCTGCTGATCTTCAAAGGCCAATCCGCGGATATCTTCCTCGATTTGATTGGCGATGTCCGGGTTTTCTCGCAGGAAGTCTTTGGCATTTTCGCGGCCTTGAGCCAAGCGCATATCATCCCCGTAGTAATAATACGAGCCGCGTTTGTCAACGACTTCCATGTCTACGCCCAGATCCAGAAGATCGCCCACTCGCGAGATGCCTTCATCGTGCATGATGTCAAATTCCGCTGTCCGGAAAGGAGGGGCGACTTTGTTCTTGACAACCCGGACCCGCACGCGGCTGCCAATGATCTCAGATCCGGATTTGATGGATTGGATGCGGCGGCAGTCCAAGCGAACCGAAGAATAAAACTTGAGCGCCCTTCCCCCGGGCGTTGTCTCTGGGTTGCCAAAGACCACACCGATCTTTTCTCGAAGCTGGTTGGTGAATATCAGGGAGGTGTTGGTTTGTTTTATTGCACCGGAAAGTTTGCGGAGGGCTTGGGACATCAAACGAGCCATCAGACCCATGTGTGCATCCCCCATATCCCCTTCAATCTCCGCCCGGGGGACAAGGGCGGCTACAGAGTCGATGACGATGATGTCCACTGCGCCTGACCGGATCAGAGATTCCGCGATTTCCAAGGCTTGCTCGCCGGTGTCAGGCTGGGAGATGAGCAAGTTGTCGATGTCCACACCCGTCCGGGCCGCATACTGGGGGTCGAGGGCATGCTCCATATCAATAAAGGCTGCCGTCCCGCCCCGTTTTTGGGCTTCCGCGACGATATGCTGGCAAATCGTGGTTTTCCCCGATGCCTCCGGCCCGTAAATCTCAGTGACCCGACCTCTGGGGATGCCGCCCACGCCCAAGGCGAGATCAAGGGAAAGCGTCCCAGTGGGAATCGCGTCCACTTCTAAACTTTGCGCCTCTCCCAGTTTCATGATCGCTCCTTCTCCGAAGCGTTTGGTGATATCTTTCAGTGTCTTATCTAAAGCTGCCTTCCGAGGATCATCAGCCATCATTCACCTCCCGTGCGTTCTTTTCTTAATCCAGGCCTGAGTGTTGTCCTATGTGTAGTCTAGCACAAATGTTCTAAACGTCAAGGGGCAGGTGTAAATTGGATCTCGGGCGTGGGGGGCGGTCCCGTCGTGAAACCTTCCCAAAGTTGGAAGGTGAAATACGTGACCTCGCCCGGGCGGATTTCCACGATGTGGGTGAATATCCTGGGGATTTCAAAGAAGAAGATGTGGATCTGGTAACGACCCGCCGGTAAGTTGGAGATCACCAGGTTTTCCTGGTAGTAGGGATCCGGGTTGATGGTTTGATTATTGTATGTCTCAGCGACATATAAACGGTCCGCTTCCGTGTTCTGTTCTTCCACATTGAGATTGCTGTGGAGGTTCACGCGGCGGTTTTCCAATAACTGCCCATTCCAATCGCGGACTTGACCGACCAGCAATCCCCACCCTTGGGGGGGAGCGAGCCACAAATCGGGGTTGCGGGTCGCAAAGTAATCATTTTCACCCACCCTGACTTCGAAATGGAGATGAGGGCCTGTGGCATGGCCGGTTTCGCCCATCAGACCAATTTGATCACCGGCTTTCACGTTTTGTCCTTCCTTGACGGCGATTTCATCCAGATGGGCATAGACCGTGTATAGTTTTTGGTTTTTATATCCAAAATAGTGTTTTATGGCGACGGCTTTCCCGTACGGGTCATCCATGATATTCGAGCCGCCCCGGTAGAAACCGTACCCCGCCCAAATGACTTTTCCGTCCCCGGCAGCCAGGATGGGGGTTCCTATCTCCCCGGGGATGTCGATGCCTGTGTGTACAACATCATCAAAATAGACGGCGCCGTATCCGTAATTAGATGCAGGGTACTCGATATCTGTGGCCTTGAGGGGTTGTTGAAAATAAAAATGGTCGTGCGGGTTCGGCGCCCAGGGGATAGGATAGACAGGGGGGCGCCAGGTGGCCTGGGCGGTCCTGGAGGCACACGGTAGGGAAAATTGGGGGGCTTTTGGTGTCAGTGTGAAGGTTGGGGAGTGGACAGGAGAAGGTGTGGTTGTGATCGTCGGCAACTCTTCAGCCAGGGAAGCGGACCTCGCTGATTTCTGAGAAGGGGTTGGTGTTTTGGTGGGTTGTGGGGCAGTTGGGCTGGGAGGGATGGCTGTCGGTGGGGGCGTTGAGGGGCTCTGGCAGGCGCCGAGAAAGACGATCGAAAGGCATAATCCGATGACGAACATACGTTGAAAATGAAGTAGAAAGCGAGGTGCGTTCATGTCTCTGTGGGTCAAGGGGAGAGGGTTGGATTGGGTGTCGGTGTGTAGAGGGCTTCCGGGGGATAGATCTCTAACATGGCCGATAGCCAATCTTTGCCGTTGGTAAGTGCAAATTCTTGAAAGCGGGTGGATGTAAAGGAAGTTCGCCAGGAAGGCAGGGCGGGGAAGCGCTGCCAACCGTATGCCCGGGCCAACCCAGTGAAATCAATCCAGTATCCGTCTGGTATGGATGCCCCCGGGGCTCCACCCCTTTCGAAGTTCTGATCAGATCCATTGAACCGGGCCTCGAAGTCCCAGGGTAGATAATGGAGTGGTTTTCCTTGGGACCCTTGCTGGGATAGTGTCCGGACATACAAGCGCCAGTACGTTTGAGCGCCAAAATCTTCTTTGACGGCAACCATCCAGTCTGCTTCCAACGGTAGAGCACTCACCGCAAATGCCCGGCCTGTGTATAACCAATCTTCTTCTAAGAGGGGTTCAAGGGTCGTAGTAAGGGGCAGGAAAGCGTTTTCCAAGGTGGCCAGAAAATCCCACCCGGCTTTTTGAGCTGTCTGCCCCCGGAGCTCATTAAAGGAGCGGACCACTTTTTCGCTCAGCTCCGGATAGGGGGCCTGGATATCCTCCAAGGAGACCAAATCCACGCGATCTTCCGGAAGGGTGGAGGTGGAAGGTGATTCTGTGGGCCAGAGAGGGGTGGGTGTGATCTCTGCTGCAGGCCCCAGGATATTGTCTAATTTCACGTCTTTTCCCCAGGTGATGCCCTCCACCCTCCCCGGCATCTTAATGGCAGGGAGCATGACTTGGGCCGCCTGGTCATGACCTGGATAAGCGGTGAGGAAATGCTCATGCGGACTTTCCAGCACGGTGAACAAAAGCTCCCCGTCCCCTGTCCACAAAGGCCAATCCCCGCTGCCCATCACCGTCGGTTCACGGGTGGGATGTTCACTGTCCCAACTGTACAGCTGGTGAAGGCCGTTAGGGGTGATGGCCCCCCAAGTCAAGTACCTACCGTCCGGGGACCAAGTGGGATGTTTGACATGTTGCGCGGGGATGTTCAGGGGATAAAAAGTTTCCCCATCGCTGGATTTATCCAGGTCGGCAATCCAGACCTGGGAGGTTCCATTTCGTGTGGAGATGAAGCTGATCCGTCTTCCCTCGCTGGACCAGCTCGGAGAATGGTCCGTGCTGGGGTGATTGGTGAGGTTGATCGGCGCATTCTCTTTTCCTATATCCTGGATGAGGATTTCGAGATTGTCATTTTGATATGATTCGTAGGCCAGCCAGTTTCCATCTGGAGACCATGTGGGGTGGGCTTCGTATTCCTTTGAATCTGTAAATTGGGTGAGTTCGCCGTTTTCGAGGTTGAGGATGAAGATATCCCATACGCCGTTGCGGTTGGAAGCGAAGGCCAATTTCGTCCCTTCTGCGTTTAAAGCGGGGGTGATGTCTTGGTGCTCCCCGCTGGTCAGCCGGGTAAGGGGGAGGGCTGTGAATTGGTCATCTTCTTGTTTTAATACCGGTCGATAAGCGAAGAGGTGGGCATTGGTGCCCTCCTGGATGGCCAGAAACAGGGTGCCGAAATCGGGTGAGATCCAGAAGGCGTGGGGGGTGGAAGTAGGGGGTGGAAGGGGCGTGGATGAAGGGGGAGGTGTGTTGGTGGGGGTATTCGTGGGTGAGGAACTTGGACTGGGAACCAAGGTGTTGGTGCTGGTAGCTGTTGGGGTGTGAAAGATTGGCAGTCCCTTTTGAAGGCGAGGCCAGGCGGCGATCCCCAGGAGAATCAAAATCAGAACCAGGATGATGTATACCTGTCTCACTGAAATCGAGATGTATGTTGAGGTTGGTTTCGGGTCGAGATTATGGTTGTTCATGGTTGGTGGTCTTTCATCTCTTTAGATTTGACTTAACCAGCGGGGGAAACGGCTGTGAAGGTTGTCCTGTTTCCTTTTTCCCCATCCCAGCGGGTATCCATCTACAGTGACCGCGACCCACCGGTCCTCTCCGTTAGATTTTATCGTTAATCCTCTCATATATCTCATCAGCTCTTGATCGTGGGGCCGAAAATCCAACCGATCTTGAAAACATGGGGATGGAAGCCCCATGGCCAGGGCATGGGAAGGGGTGAAACGATCTTTGTTGAATGTCCCTAGCCACCATCCCCAGTG
>JAWLER010000026.1:0-28983 GCA_041686005.1 Anaerolineales bacterium
GTAAACATGGCTCCACCCCGCCGCATGCTTGAGCGTCCCCAGCACGGAGCGGTACCCGCCTTCAGGCACAAAGAGGGCCTCCTCCAGGGTGATGCGCTGAAAATGATCCATCATGACTTGGTATGCCGATTCAAGGATGTCGACAGCAAGCTGGACTTTCGATCGTGACACGGATCAACCTCCCTTTCATGGATGAAAGATTCCGGGAATCCAGAGGGTCACGCCCCACCCAGGCTGGCGGGTTTTATTATCTTGATCATATCAAAAATTTGCTCACAGGGACCTGGTATTTCCATTCACCGGCAGGATGACCAGGATTGGAGCGTTGTGAGGACGGATGATAAAAGTGAGCGCCCAAACAGGGTTCGTACCAGAAAGGGAAATACCGCATGGGGAGTTTCCCCGGAGGGATGACACCCAACCCCCGCAACCCCCTACAGGATCGAGGCGAATATCAACCCCTACTCCAAGAACGCCCAAATGCGTCGGTTAAATACCCCCGGGGAAATCAAGGCGATCGAATGGGCCCCAAGCCCTTTGGGAAAGGTGTGATGCTCAGCCCGAGGATAAAGCCACTTCAAGCCATCGAAATATTCCAAAACCACATCGTCCGCGGAAACGGTGATCAACATATCCCCATCCCAGTCAGACACATCACCCGGCTCGAAATGATAGTTCTTTACAAAGTCCTTCATCAGTTCGATATGGGTGATGATCGTCCCCTTGGTGAGATTATGCTTCAATTCTTTAAAGTAACCCTTAAACCACGCCAGCCATTCCGACAAGTCCGATTGCAGCTCTTCTTCATCGGGACGGGCTAATGTCCGGAACAACCACTCGGTGAGAAAGGCAGGCATAATTTTAAAGACCCTGAAGCCGCCCCGGGCATATCGACTTTGACTGGATGGGTAAAAGGTATGAGCCAAGATGACCTTGTCAACCATCGCCGGATGATCCCTCAAAAAGCACTGGGCAATCAAGCCCCCTTCGCTGTACCCCATCATGTGCAGCTTGCTCACCCTTTCCTCCTTCAGGATGGCATACAGGGCTTGTGAATACGCCTTCATCGTCGCATCCGGCAGCGCTGGGCAGGTCGGGGCGATGACCCGGTACTCCCCCTCAAAAGCCATAATCTGGTGGATCCACATCTTGAAATCGGCATATCCCCCATGCAGTAAAAGCAAGACCTCCCCATCCGTCGCCGAATCGAAGTACGACCAAACCACGCCGTTCACATCCAGGATTTTCTGGGGGTGGGACAAATCAAAATCCCGGAGGACCTCCTTCTGGGTTTCCGGGATCGTAGCATAAAATCTCTCTATTCTTGAGTCAAACATTGTGTCCTCCCCTTCACCCACTCTCCCCGCCTGCCCCTCTCCAAGTCACCCCCCTCACCCCATCCCCTCCCCCTTTCTGCCTACCGCAATGCCCGAGCCGCAGTCGTCTAACACTAAAAAGGAGGGGACCTTTCCTCAGTTGATCCCCTCCTCTCCTATCCATGGGTTTGGCCCCCTTCAGATGGCGGCATGTTTCTCTTGGATGGCGTCCGCCAAATCATCCAGGGCGGCATAGGTCTCTTCCTTAGGAAGGCCCTTCCACATCTCCGTGGCCAGCATCTCCAACTTCAGATTGGACATCAAATCGGTAAGTTGATCTACCGCCCGGTTGCCCCAGCCAAAGGAGCCGATGATCGCCGCGTATTTCAGCTTGGGACGCAGGGCGTTGACCAGCGCAGCGACAGAGATGACGTGAGGATGCGCCCCGACCAGAAACGCGGGTGTGCCGATCACGAGCGTCGCCGCATCCACCAGGGCCATGGCCAGCTTGCCGATGTCCGTGGTCGTCAGCTCAAATTTCTGCACTGTGATGCCCCGCTCAACCAGGGCTGTAACCAGGTAATTCACCATGGCTTCCGTGCTTCCATGCATGGAAATATAGGGTACGACGACGAGATTATGGACCTGGTCAGAGGCCCAATCTTCATAGGCCGAGAGGATGCGTTCCGGCTGATCGTACACAGGCCCATGGCTGGGCGCGATGCAGTCAAATTCGAGTCCATCCAATTTTGTGAGGTTTTTCTGGATGATCTTCCGGAAGGGCATCATGATCTCAGCGTAGTACCGCTTGGCCGCCTCCATCACATAGGGGGCTTCCCCGGCGTAAAGGTCGGACATGGCGAGGTGCGAGCCGAAGAAATCACATGTGAACAAAATGCGGTCTTCCGGGAGGTGGGTGACCATGGTCTCCGGCCAGTGCACCCATGGGGTGTAGATAAATTGAAATGTCTTGTCACCCAAAGACAGGGTCTCCCCATCCTCGACGGTCATGATCCGCTCCGCAGGAATCCCCAGATGTTCAATGAGCAGCTCCTCCGCTTTGGAAGAACACACCACAACAGCCTCATCATACATCTCCAAAACCAGGGGGATGCTGCCGGAGTGATCCTGTTCAGCGTGCTGGGAAACGATATAATCAATCTTCTCCACATCTTCCAGCTGACCTCTCAAGACGTCGAACTTGGCCGGATCGACGGTATCGATCAGGGCTGTTTTTTCCGAGCCCTGCACCAGATAGGCGTTGTAGCTGGTGCCGTCCGGCAGCGGAATCAGGGCGTCGAACAACCTCCGATTCCAGTCCACAGCGCCCATCCACTGGACACCTTTACAGATTTCCTTCGCTTTCATTTCAGATCTCCTTTTTCTTGGTTACCTGATCACCATTAATACTCTTCTTTCGTTTGCCTGTGTTCAACCTGCAGTTGTTGACCCAGGTTATACACATCCATATTACCAGGCCAGGATCGCCAGGACCGGCAGATGATCCGACCCGCCATCCCTCCCCACCCAGACCCGCTGGGGATAGATCTCACCCGCCAGGAAGACATGGTCGATGCGCACCAAGGGGAGGCGAAACCCGCCTGTCCAGCCCCTGCGGGGATAGGTCGACCCAAATCCCCAACCTGCGGCTCGATGGGCGTCGATCAAACCGGCTCTGGCAAGAACGCGATAGTCCTGGTTTTGATCGGTGAAGTTAAAATCGCCCATTATAATTGTTCTCCCTTCACCCACGGCCATCTCAGCGAGGGTTTGCATATCCGCTGCCCCGGGTGCGCTCCCGCCCCCGGGCCCGATCATCACCGGGGGATGGGCCGCGATCACCGTAACAATGTCAGACCCCACCTTCAGATCCGCCATCAGATAAGGTCGGGGACCCTCTAATAGGAAGGGTTCCTCCTCCAAGATGGGGTACCGGCTGATCAGCCCGATCCCAGAAAACCCACCACCGAAAAAAACTTGATAAGGATAAAGGTCTCCGAGTTCTTCCTGAATGGTGGGTACCATTCCGTCGGGAAGTTCCTGGATGGCAATCACCTCAGCCCCTGAGGTTTCCATCACTTCCACTATTCGATCAGGGAAGGCTAACCCGTGGCTGATATTATACGTCATCACCCGCAGAGTTGAGAATTGCTGATCATCACATATGTCCCGATCTGGAAAGATGGGAATGAAGAGACCACCAAACAAAACGATAAACGCCGTGCTGCACATCAAGAGCAGGGCCAGCGTACCCCACCGGCGCCTGGCAAGCCCGATGGGGATCAACAGGAAGGCGGGAAGGAGAAGCCAATGTACAATGGTACTCATCAATTCCACGACCCATAACCCTCCCCCACCCAAGCATCTCACCAGCAAGTAAGCGACCATCACCGCCCCATACAGATCCACAACTAGGAGCAGGGATGTTCGTTTATCTTCAGGCTTTTGCCCTTCTCCGGTCACTACCAAATCTCCTTCTTAGATCCAGCCAGAAACATACACTTTTTAGCAGCTGACCGGTTGCTTCCAGCCAACCCCTTCGCATTTCATCCTCCCCCGTTTATGGATATCCGCACTTAATCGGGTTTCCACACATCTGTAAATCAACAAGAGTGGTGGGGATTTGCAACAGGTTTTGCATTTTTTGCCATATCTCGCAGCGCTGGGTCCTGCCATGATGGTGGCTTTCACTCACGGGTAGAAAAGCTTTCCAACCCTATCGGATGTTTACTTGAATGAACCGGCAATGCTTCAGGGTTCATTTAATGATATTCCGGTACAACGAGGGGAGAAGGCGACCTTAACATTAACATAAATCTAAAAGACAGTCTTTAAAAAAGTGGTGGATCACGGAGAGGACAACGACGCATATCACCATGGTCACCGTTACATAGAAAGAAAAGCCGGTAATAGCAATACCCAGGGCTGTGCCGGCTGCTGGGGCGTGTTCAGTTCCAGACAATATCATGGCGAACATAGAAAGACCCACGGAAAGGGCGTAAACCAGGATCGAGATCAGAACCCTGTTTGTGGGGATCAAGGCGCACAATGAACCAATGGCTAGGCAGGTCAGATGGCCACCAATCACATGACGGGGGTTTACGGTGGGAGATCCCGGGATGGCGAAGATAATAAAGGTTGTGGCGCCGATCGAAGCCACAATCACCGCTTCTTCTGTGGTCAGCACCAACAGCACCAGGAAAATGGCCAGAAAGGCCACCAAACTTTGCAACAGACATTGTTTCCAATCACGGCGTAAAGTTTTCGTGATGTTTTCCAGGAAAGTATCCATCGCTCCTCCCAGACCTATCTGGATCGGCACTTGGTTTCCATTGGAGAAACATCCCCCAAGCTTTGTTCCGCTCAAGATATTTCTCCAATCACACCCTATAAAAATCCACAATACAAATAAGTCGAAAGATAAAGCTCAGATATCCGGACAGATATATAGATTGTATCAACATTGACAGATAGAAATGAGCGTGATTGAAGGGCAGTGCGCTGTTGAGCTTCTCTCTTATCTAGCCTTCCTTCAAAACCACACCGGGGCATTCCTTTATCACTTCTCGGGGATGGTCCTTGAATTTTTCCCAGAAAGGATATGTCCTGCACTGCTGGGGGCGTTCTGGATAAATGGTACATTTCGCTTCATGTAAATCAAAGAAACAGCACAAAAACTCGCCGTTAATCCGGCGCTCCTGCAGGGCCAGTTTGCCCTGTACAACACGGACATAGAGATCCGCGAATGTTTCCAGGTCCATTTTTCGTACGGACGCCATGTTTTCCATTTCCTCTGGGGTGATCCACACAACCCCGCCCGAGCCCCGGCAGCACGCCCCGCCGCAATGCCGGCAGGCCGAAGGATCAAATGTATACGGATAGTCGTCAGGTTGACTCATAGCAGTTAGACGCCGATTCCGACGAGGGAATGGATATGAGAAAGACCAGGATCACGATCCCAAACGAGACAACCCTGCAGCCTGGACCTCTTTGGACTCGATATTGAGAAGCGGAGGGATGAAGAACCCCGCCGCGCCGGCTGTTCCCCGTATTCACGTAAGCGCCCGATCCATAAACCAACCTATCCTCTCCGGTGGCACTTGTTACCAAGCATCCACACCGGATCAGGACACCAAAATATCCGCAAACTGCCGCGACCCATGGGGGTTTTCGCATACCTTGCACTCTTTGGCATATCCCGCAGCGCTGTAGCCGGTCATCCCGCCGGCCACATTGTAGACATCCCGAAATCCGTGCTGTTTAAGTATGCTGGCGCCTAAACTGCCGCGGTGCCCGGAGCTGCAGATCATCACCGTGGGTTTATCGGCGTCCAGCTCCTTGAACCGGGTCCGGAGGTCCGGCGCAGGGATATTGACTGCACCCTCAATATGTGTGTCTTGATATTCCCTGGGCGAGCGCACATCAACCAGGACGAATTCGGAAAGGGATGCTCCCCTCACCATGTCGTGCAAATCCTCTGCGGAGATCTGATACACGCTGCTGGTGCGCTGTCCGGCGACCGCCCAAGCGAACATCCCGCCATCCAGAACACCGACGACCCGGTCCAGCCCTACCCGGCGAGCCCAGAGGTTGGCTTGGGAAGCTTCCTCATAACCTCCAGCAATCAGCAAGATATCCTTGTCCGGAGGCAAGACCCAGCCGGCAAAGGTGGGGAAATTCCCGTTCATGGCGATATGCCACGCACCCGGAACGTGCTGGCTGCCAAAGGCATCATAACTGCGGACATCCACAACGATGACATCGGGGTCGCTTAAGCGATCTTTGAATGAGAAAGGGTCGAGTTCTTCAAGAAACGGCAGATCTGATATTAAAGCAGGGCCTTCCCGGTTGATGTCGTTGCAGCGGCTGAAGTGATCCGGCGCGGCCGGCATATCCGATGTCAGGGATCGGATAAACGCCGCTTTGTCTTTGATTTGCAGCGCCTGGTTGTACTCCCGCTCGTAACCGATCGTGGTCCGCCACTTAGCGCTTAAGGCCCGGCCGCACAGAGAACCCGCGCCGTGGGCTGGGTAGACTTCGCAGTGATCGGGGAGTTGGAGCAGTTTATCGAGACTATGATACAGTTTGCCCGCCAGCTCCTCGGCGCGATTGGGAAAGAGATCCGGCCGTCCGACATCCCCCACAAAGAGCGTATCCCCCGTGAAGACGCCCAAAGGCCCCTCACCCCGGGATGTATCCGTCACCACGTAACAGACGCTGTCAGGTGAGTGCCCCGGCGTTTCCAGGACTTCGAGCTCGATATCATCCACCTTGAGCACATCCCCTTCGGAGAGCGGGACATGATCGAAGGCGCAATTCCCGGCCTCAGGCATATAGATTTTCGCCCCCCCGCGGCGCGCCAGTTCCATGTGCCCGGAAACGAAATCCGCATGCGGGTGTGTTTCCAGAACGTGGGTGATATCCACGCCCAGCTTCCGCGCTTCCTTGATGTACATATCCACATCGCGGCTGGGATCGATCACCGCGCAGGCGTTCGAACCGGCCAAGATGTAGGAACTGTGGGCGATCTTTTCAATGAAAAAATGTTTCAAAAGCATAGGTACACCTCTTGGTAAGCAAGTCAACCCATAGATAAACAACCCGCTGAATCTAAACTACTCAACTGCATTTTATCACTCCTGGCGGTTGGGCGGATTTTCCAAGCGAGAAGTTTTCCGGGATTTTCGGATCAGGCACGATCGGTAAACGAAGAAAAGGGCTGCAATTCAGGGAGCGCCGGTTTGGTCTCCCCAACCCCTCCCTTCCAACCTGATAACATGCGAACATGCTAACGCCCCAACCCGCTAACGCGCCAAACGCTCAACTTTCCCGGTCTCCTCGTCTCCCCAGCCCCCAGTCTCCCTCACCTCCTGGATGCCACCAGCATACCGTTATCCTTCATGATTCGGATACATCCATCATATTTCGACATTTCAAGCTCGACAAACTCCTTGAACGCTTCCCGCCTCTCTTCCCTCACCCCTAATCTGAGGTCTGAAAGCACATAATCCACAAGCGGTTCGGGTTCTGTGATCCGGAGGTGGTTTTCCTGTCGATACACCCTTACCTCAGAAAATATCTCTTCGAATTGATCATAACCGCTTTCTAATGTGAACTCATTCTTTTCTCGATCATGTCTATCAGCCAGGCTTGAATCAAACCGGAGCACCAACTCAGACAATTCACGCATATGTGTCTCACCCACCGTGGTCGCAAACAATATCCCTGCGGGTTTCATCACCCGCTGAATTTCTTGTAATGCTGTCCCGCGGTCCGGCACATGAAAGAACATATGGTTGCCAATCACCGCTTCAAAATGTTGATCGGGAAAGGGGATCCGTTGGGCATCCACAATGGCGTATTGAAATCCATGGGGGTGGCTGCGAAGGTTTTGAGCCGCTTTCCCCACCATCCCTTCTGAAAAATCGGTCAGGGTTATGATCCAATCCCGGGATATGCGATCTTTATTTTCCAGCCATAAATCCCCCGGACCGCATCCTAACTCCAACACATTTGCCTCTGATGGGATGTTAAGACGATCAAACACCCACCGGAACCAGCTGTACTGGTTGGTGCTGAACAGTCTGTGGAGTTTGATGCGGACGCCCAATTTGGCATCGTTACTGTATTGATGATTCTGGAGGTAGTCTCGATCTTGTATTCTTCCCATAGTGTATCGCTACCCGGCTTGCTCCTATCCATTGCCCCCTGTTCCCCTGTGAAATAATACATTCCTCAAAAAACCACACTCACTTTTCCAGCAGATGATTATGATAGGGGATATATTGCTTTTGAATGAGTAGAGTTTAACCCTTACCATACAGGTAGACCGACCGTTCCTAAGAGTTTATCTGTCAATTCAGCTATCTCCAGCCATGGTGTATATATGCGGAGTATATCATGAGCGAAATGGGGTCCGTTTTATAGATGTCGGACACTTAACCAAACAACCCCTCACCTGCTTTTGGGTAAGGACTGCATTTGTTTTGGTATACTCAGAATGCGCTGGATATACTGTAGGTCACCGACGATGAACCCAACCTGGAATATTCTGCGGGAACATGTAAAAAACCTCCTTCTGATCCTGGCTGCGGCAGCTCTGACCGCCGGGTGTTTTTCGTCTGTAGAACCTCCCCAGCCGACCTCCACATCGCCACCCCTTTCTCCGACCGCTCCTGTTGAGTCACCGACCGTCCAAACATCACCGCCTGAAAAGCCGACCACTCCATCTCCCACAATAGAACCAACCGAAACCGCCAGGCCTGAGCCTGTTCGGGTGATCCTCTTTATCGGAGACGGGATGGGCGCAGAACACCGTCAGGCAGCGGCTTGGATGGGCTTTGGGAGGGACGGCCAGTTGGTCATGGACGGGCTGAAAGTGCACGGATCGCTGCGCACTTCATCGGTCGGGAACCAGGTCACCGACTCCGCGGCGGCAGCCACTGCCCTGGCGTCGGGTGTGAAAACCAGAAACGGGCTGGTGGGGTTGAACCCGGATGGGGAAGAGGTTATCACTGCTTTCGATCGGGCACAGGAGCTCGGTCTAGCGGTCGGCCTGGTGACCAACACCCCACTCCCCCATGCCACCCCGGCGGGCTTTGCCGCCCATTCGGAAAACCGCTGGGATATGAACGGGATTGCGCCCCAGCTTCTGGAAGCGGAGGTCGATGTGCTGCTGGGCGGCGGTGAAAACTACTTCCTGCCGACTGGCAGCCAGGGCTGCCACCCAGAACCTGGGAAGCGGGAGGACGGCAGGAACCTGGTCGCCGAAGCGCAAAAATCAAGTTACCACACGCTCTGCCGTCCGGAAGAGCTGGCCGCTCTGGAAACCGCGGGCATTGACAGGCTGTTGGGTGTATTTGCCGACGAGGGCATCCCCCGGCCGTTTCAGCCCTCCCTGGCGGAAATGACCAGCGCGGCGGTGGAAGTGCTCTCCCAGGATCCGGAGGGCTTCTTCTTGGTGGTGGAGAGCGGCCAGATCGATTGGGCCAGCCACGGCAATGTGGCCGCGAACGCCATCCTGGACACTTTGGCACTGGATGAAGCGGTCCGGGTCGGCCTGGACTTTGCGGACTGCCATGCAAACACTCTGCTGATCGTGACCGCAGACCATGAAACAGGGGGGATGGATACTCACTCTCAGCCCACCGGGAACGCGGGGGAGGACGGCCCTTTTACCGGACCGGGCGAGTTCGTTTTTTACGTTACCTGGACTACGAAAACCCACACCAGCGCGCTTGTTCCGGTCACAGCCCAAGGGCCGGGGGCTTACATACTGGAGGGGGAAAACGACATCACCGCGGTTTACCATGCGGTCCTGGAAGCCCTGGCCGTTCGAGGAGAACCGGTTCTGCAATGAACAGCGCGATATAGCATAAAGTCTTAGCTGTCGCGTGCTGGTCCAGAGCGTATCAAAGGGCAGCGGGTGATAGGCGCTGATTAATTACCATTGGACATGGGGGGAATAAATTGGAAACTTCTCCACATCTCCCCATAGTAATTGTCCACCATCCGTTCCAGATCTTCCTCCGCATCCACGGGTTGAACATAGATATCCCAGATATAACTTGTGTAATCCCTATGCCAGAGCATCTCCAGTGTATTTTTCTTGATTTCGCACTGGTCGTTGGGATATTTAGTTTTGCCAGCCGGGTCGACCTTTGAGGAAGAGAGCGCGATCACTGTTTCACTGGTAATATACACCCGGTCGCCCCCTTCAAAGACGACCACCGGGACCATCCCAGGGCCCGGCTTGTAGATCGTCCCCTCACTCCGTTCGTTGGGTTCACAAACGGCATCCCAGCGGTACATCGTTTTGGGAATGTTCATCGAGAAGCCCAGTCTACGGTTAATATACTGGTTCCATACTCCATCTAGAGAAATCAATTCGACCGCAGGATTGGGGCTTGGGGAGGGAAGCGGCGTATTTGTGATGGTGGGGGATGGGATGGGCGTGGATGCTAGCGCGCCTGTTGAGGACGGGATGCCAAGAGAACTGAATGATTGACAGGCAGAGATGCCAATTGCTACCGATAAAACAAACTAAAAGAGAATTTTTTTACTCACAACCACTCTCCCTGGTCGATCATAGCCTATTGGAAGCGTCCCCCTATCGCCTAATTGACAACTTTATACCACTGAAACGTGACAACGGTTTAACCTCTAAACGTGCCCACCTCTACCGTTCACCGCTCCCAGCTCACAAGTCACCTGCGGTGAGCTTGAGAACGCAGCCTCCTCAGGGGGAATACATGATCCTAGTGTCCGGGTGGTCGAAAGTCAACGCTCTTCTCTACCGCTTCGTCAAGCTCTTCCGGCGTGAGTAAAGAGACCCCCTTAATGTTGAACGTGCCAGAAACGTTGCCGGCAAGGGTGACAGCGGTTGTGGTCACGTTATCAGGCAAATCAACCAGGATGTAAAAGTCATACTCGCCAAAGGAGAAGTAGAAGGCCTCCAGAGACCCGCCAACACTCCCCAGGGCTTGTTTGGCCGCCTGAATTCGTGATGAACCGCCCTCTTCCATAAGTCCTTTATAGCCTTCCTGTGTATACGATCCGTAAAAAAGATATTTGGACATCGTCAGGCCTCCTGATTTCTATGTTTGATATGGGAGGACCGCAAATGAAATATGCCACTTGCGGTCTGTACGGTAACGCTCGCTGGTTCTGGATCCCCCCCAGAAACCGGGGCACAAACACCCCCTCGTCTGAGAATAAGCATTAAAGAGTGGGGAGTTTGGGAGGGGGTGTAGACGCCAGGTTGCTTCCAAACGTGACCCTATTTTCCCGGTTGCCATACATGTAGTTGTTATTTTTGATGATTGGATTCGGAGAGCTGCCATCCTTTCCGTCGAGAACGATCGAAAACATGGCATATATGATGAGGTTGTTGTCGAGGGTCCCGCCTGATTTTCCATAGTAAATGATATTCGCCCGTTTGTTGGCAGAAAACTGGCTGTCCTTCACGAGGCCGCTCGAATGGGTCACGATCAAGCCGTCGCCGAACTTGCCTTTCCACGCCCGGGTTTCACCCACCCTGACATTGAGCAGAGAGAACCCCGGCGTACTGGAAATCAGGACCCCAAAGACCGTATTCTGGTGCACGTAGGCATCCACAATGGACGCCGATGCGGCATTGCAGATGGCGATCCCCCCTTTCTTGTTGTTGGAAACGTTGACCTTTTGGATGGAGACATTATTCTGGTTGTCAATATAGCTGGCACCTGCACAGGATGGGGTGCTGGTCCCGCTTAGCACGGCGCCCATTGTGTTGGCTGTGATGGTGGTGTCGGTGAGCGAAACGGTCCCAGCCACGGACAGGCCGTACCCGTTGCCCCAACAGCGCTGGAATCGATCCGGAAATCCTCTGCCAAGCCGTAAATGCCGTATTCAGCATCTGCAATATAGGAGTCGAGGATTATGACCGCCCGGGCAGGCTCGCCTTGGGCGGGTGAACCGAAGACGACCCCTGATTTCTCCCCATGAACCGCCATACCGATGAGGCACAATGCAGCGCCGGGAGCCACATGGAGCACAGGAAGCTCCGGATCAGCGGGAGACAGCCTGGGTCGCTGCGATGTCTCCGCGCAGATGGTTATCTCTGCCCCTGGCGGTATCCAGACGTTCTCCCGGTAGGAACCGGCCGCAACAACCACTCGCCCGGTTTCGCCCGCTTTCTCAACTGCTGATGCGATCGATTCCTCCTCTTGAGGCACGTGCAGGATGGGGCCCTCAGGGCAATCATAGGTCCTGAATAATCGCGATGACCTGTCTCTATCCCGATCCTTTCGCATGATTTAAATCCACCTCCTAAGAGACAGCATCCGCTCTCTCACAGCGCCCGGCTGTACTTGCGCCAGAGTTCCTCCCGGGAAACAAGCGGTTGGCTAATCCTGTCGAGAGTCTCCCTGGTCATTTTACCTTCTTGGATCAATTCGCAGCCTGCTTTTCGCGCCGCATCCAAGACGAACTCTCCGTCCCGTGTCAATTCCCCCTCCTCTTTCATCAAGAGGGCATGCGGCCTGAGCACTGCGCCAGCGAACTCCACACTGGCAGCTTCAGCGAATTCCTTGACGACCCGCACGACTGTCCCAAAGTTCTCTATCTCCCACCAGCCGCTCGTGGAAACGAGGGCCAATCTCCTGATCCCGACGCCTTCACGAAACCTGGCCCGTGTGCGCCCCTCCCGAAACTCCAGCACAGGGTCCAACAAGGGACAGAGACGGTTGATGACGTTCTGCATCTCGCCGGGTAAGGGAATGTAGACCGGCGTAGCTATGACCATCGTGTCCGCCTCCCTTAATTTAGGATACACCTGTTGCATGTCGTCTTTAAAACAACATTCGCCCGGCGCCTCATTCCAGCAGTACATCACGCCGCAGGAGCAAGGCTTAACCTGGAGACGGCTCGCGTAAAAGAGTTCAACCTCGCCTCCGGCATCCCTCATGCCCTGTATAAACGGGGTGAGGACCATGGCCGTGTTCCCCTTTTCCATGCGGGGACTCCCGTTAATGGCCACCGCTTTGTTCATCTCTTCCTCCTTTGCGCGAATGCTTCCTCATGCGGCGTATACACAGCTGGCAAAAAAGCCATCTTGCGCTTCCCCATGGTCAGCGAACCAAGAAGGGGGCACAAAATGACTGATCTCACTATAGCATTGAAAGAGCAACTTATCAATACGGGAATGGACAAGGACACCGACTTTTTAAAAGAAGGCCTCCAGATTCTAAGACAGATGCTGTTGGTCTTGGAAGTTGAAAAGGAGGTCGGTGCCGGGAAGCGTAAGGGGTCCAAAAAACGACGGGGCTGCCGGATCGGCTACCGACCTCACACCTGGGGTACGGGAGCGGGAGAGTTTGAACTGAGCATTCCCAAGATGTGGAACATCCATCGCAAGATCCATTCACTCGAGACGAAATCCGCAGGCCAAGATCAACAGGTAAACAAGCAAAGGGGTTACGACCAATAAGCCCGATCGATCCATCACAAGCGACACACCATCGACCCTTTCTCACCGAAGTAGTTCATACTATTAAAATTTCCTCAAAACCCCCTTTGGGAGGGATTTATCTGATAGAATGTTTAATGAAGCACAGATTTCTTTCACTATTTTTACTTAAGAGGAGGTAAAAATGAGGCTCTCTCCCCCTAAACAGATTGTTTTCTGGATTTCCCTAATCCTCGCAGTTCTGGGCGTGCTGGCAACCATTATCAACATTCCGTTCCTCTCCGGATTTGCGGTCTGGATTGTGGTGGTTGGCTATATCCTTCTAGCCTTGGGGAACACTTTAACAGGCTTTTAGAATACTTACTCTGAGACGAAAACATGCTCCGAGTTCCCTCGGGGCATGTTTCATTTAATTCGTTGTCATTCATATTTTGTTGGTCGATAAATGCGTCATGAAAAGGACATGGATGATTTTTCCCTTCGCTGGTGAGATTTTAATATTTCTGGCACTATCTTGTTTGGGATTTCGAACAGTCCCTAAGATGACCTTCCGCCCTCTTCCTACGACCATATCGGCAACTTAAGTTATAATGTTTTTAACATGGCTTGCTTGTTAGGCATAAAATGCCTAAAAGAGATTCCGATGACGGATAAAAAAAAGGGTTGTTTGGTAGAGCGATTGATAAGTTATCTGACCGGGACGAAATAAAAAAGCTTGAAGAGGCGGAAAAAAAGATACAAGAATTAGAAAAGCAACTTGACGAAGCTGTCTCTGATGATGAACTCTCGGAAACGGAAGAAAGAATTCAGGAATTGGAAAAGGAGCTCAGGAAAAGCAAATCGAAAGAAGCTAGAGAGGCCTTTATAAGGAAAAAAGAAGCCAAACGCACTCCGGTTAAAAAATATGTGGTGGGAAAGGGGGATACCTTCAGCGGGCTGGCCAAGAAGTATTACGGTGACCCTGGGAAGTATATGGTCATCTACGAAGCCAACAAAGAGGTCATTGGTGATGATCCGGACCTGATCATCGACGGGACGGAGTTAGTCATCCCCAAACTGCCTGGAGAAAAAGGCGGAGGTTACGTTGGTGGATCAGGGCCCCAGCAAACCTGATATAACTTTATAAGATAACCATGGGGATCCGAAGATATAACACACCAATGCCAGCCAAATAAGCGGTCAGGTGTGTAGGGGCTTTTTCATCCCCTTGAAACAATGGCCTCACCAAGGAAACGCCGTTGGTGAGGCCTCTGTTTTTTAAACCTTAATTGTTCACATTCCGACGAGTTCTTTATTCCCCTTGACGGTCAATTCACTGGTAGACAACTGAAAGATAGCAACCCCTTCATTACTATTAATCTATAAACCGTTTCTTTCCATAATCAAAGGCTACATGTGCCCAAAGGTCTTCGCGGAGCGGTGTTATTGAACCATTTGATATGCAGGTGAGAGGACTGACCAAAGGAAATCCGGATGTTTCAAGCCCTTAAATACCCTCACATAACTATTTGCCAGTTCCACTGGTTATTAAGCTCAGTAAACCATTCATGCGCCGTGACCGCAAGCGTGCCGTGGAGGCCCAATCAGGCGCATGATAGGGTAGGTTTTTAATTTTGGTCTCTTGAAAACCGTTTACCGATGGCACATAAACTATTAGGCACTTTGATGCAGGCTGAAACTTTGTCAAGCCTGCATTACCTGTTTGACAGATTTTGACGAAAAGTCACTGATGATCCCACATGGAAGACTTACCCGCCCCCAAACAACTTGCCGGCTATGCCCAAAATATCATCCAAGGCTGAACCACCCTGATCCATATCCAGCAAACTGTTTAATGTGCTCATCATATCGGGATTCGTTTCTTGCGCTTTCTGTTTTTGATTACCCAAGAAATCCGCCAGGTCGTTTGTGCCGAGATTCTGCTGCTTCCGCTGTCGCCCCAGCGCTCCCATCACAAGGGGTGCTGCGATTTGCAGTAACTGTCCGACTTGATCGCTCTCCAGGCCAGTGCCTTGTGCTAGCCCTTTTTTAATTGCGGGCTGTTTGGGACCCAAAACATGCCCCAGAATTCCAGCCCCCTCAGCTGCCTGGGGATTACTGAGAAACCCAAACAGTCCATCCAAGATGGAGCCATCGTGGTCTTCAGCTAACGCCTGATTAAGCGACTCCGCTCCTTCTGGTTCGGAAGCGTTTTTTGCGAGGGCTGATACAAGTAGCGGAATTGCCGCAGACAGTGCCGAGCTGGCAGTTTTTTCATCCGTGCCAATCTGTTGACCTATTTGGGATAATTCATTCCCAGACAATTGTTGCATCAGCAGTTGTGTTAAATCATCCATCGAATTCTCCTCACTGTACAATCTCTTTAAAAAATTGGATATTCACACCCATAAACGAGTCCCCCTCAATTGGACCCACCAAAAGTCCTACCCTGATCCCATGCTCACCCTAATTATATGTCTTTTGAGCCCCGTTGCACAACACACCCATAAAGCCCAAATGCACCAGTAAAAGCCTGTACATAAACTCTTATTTAAATCGGCCCATTACGAGCTATAAAAACCAATAAGAAACCTGAAACGCCACCCAGACCTCAGCACATCCTGCCTGGATGCTGCACACCACCATCAGTATCTGCTTAGGATCATTCGCATCCCCCCCGTAACGCCCTTCCAAACGATCGGCGGAACAGGATTTCCATCAAAGAGGATCACTATTTTGACAAACGCCCCCTTTAATACTGCCAACGCTTTATAGAGATATATTTTGTATACCTGGTGAGATGATGTTGACGCTGAACAGACGGCCCCTGGACTGGTGACTCAAGCGGGGGATCTCGGGGAGGTCAAGCAGGTGTGGAGTGCGGTTACCAGGTCTGTTCCAACACATTTGATTTCTCTCCGGTTTTAGCGACAATGTAGACATACCGAAGTGTTGTCTCACCCGTATTTATCACGTTGTGGACAGTCCATGGGGGACAATAAATAGCGTTTTCCGGGGTGACGTCCACTCGATTTCCCGTCTTCAAAACCATTTGCCCTTCACCAGATAAGGGTACAATCAGCTCTTCACAATCTTTTGAACTGTGCTCCCCAACATCGTTTCCCGGTGTCAATTCGACCAAACCAGAATGTAAGACGTGGCTTGTTACCCCTTCTCGTAACAGATTCTTGTAACTCTCTCCCTCCGTATCTAATTTAATGGTCTTGGTTTCTGGTTCCAAATTTACCATGTTTGTGTCCTTGAAAGAAACGTAACCCATTGAATAGATATCAATCCCATGTATAACATAGACTATCACATATGTCTTCTCAGAAACATCGAACGGAAGAGATCAGTGACACCGAAAGCGGGGGTGCGGTCATTGCCCAAGGGCAGCCAGATGTCTGCTGAAGTGCATTGTTAGATACCCCCTGCCCTTCCTGGATATGTCTGCCCTAGACCAGGAGCAGACTATCCACCTTGCAGGGCTGACCAAGTCAAGCGGCGGATCCCCACCAACCTATATAAGGCAAGACTTCGCGGCAAAACGCAACGCAGGGCTCGCCGAAATACAAAGCAGGTTTTTTCTTCCCCAAGGACCAACCGATGCAAACGGATCGCAAGTACGCTGACCACAGCCGAATCACACCGGTGTAGTCCCAAAACGTGCTAGGCATCTCATATGAAGTAGCGTACTCCCGGATCTGTGAATTCGACAGCGACCAGAACAGGGGCCATTATGTCCTCCAGGGCGCTCCTCACCGAACCGTTCCTGCCGCGCTCCCAGATCTTAATGGATCATTTTCAGGGGCCGATGTGGGCCGGGTTGGTGACCTGCATCCCGGAGAGGATCGAATGCGGGTGTTCGTTCTCATTGGCTGTCAACAGCAAATCCGGCAAAACACACCCTTACTCACCCAGCGCCCGGCCATCCCCTCAGGGTTTTCCCACCGGTGCCAGATAGACCACATACTCCTCTTTCCCATCCAGGCCCAGGAGCTCGTCCATCATGTTCTGATCATAGGCTCCGATCGCGCAGGTCCCGGCGCCGATGGCTTCCACCGCCAGATACAGATTCTGGCAGATGTGGCCGGCGTCCAGGAGCATATTTTTGTGGGCGTGGGCCCCATAGCGCCATTCCGCACGGTAAGGGACACAGCTCCAGATAAACACGCAGGCCGCATCTCCCACAAAGCGCTGTCCAAAATTAGCCTCGTTCAGCCGCTGGGGCAAACCCGCCACCGGGCCCAGGGAAAGCAGCCGGTGGGAGAGCGGCAGATAGCGGTACAGTCCCGGTTCCAGATTCTCCACGTGGTTGACAGCCAAGTAGGTCTCGTATGGATGCCGGGCTCCTGCGGAAGGTACGGTGCGCTTGGTTGCGTACCCCTGACTTATCTCCTGTTTCACGCCCTGGGTGCAGTACAGCAAAAAGGCCACTTCGGCCAGATTCAAGGGCCGGTCCGAATATGTTCGACGGCTCTGGCGCTCTTCCAGGACGGTGAAAAAATCGGAATTGGAGATCACCTCAGGATCCACTTCCGGTAAAGCCAGGATGTCCCCTTCCTCTACCTCCTTTTGCAGCGGCGGATAAGGCATCCCGCGCTGCTGGTCAGATGGGCGTTCCAGCCCCTGTCCAAAATTTGACTTCATGAACTCGCGTCCCGCTTGGATGTCCTTCATGGTCCCTCCTGAGCTGTGCACTTCGGAAAGCCGGCGATGCGTTCCCGCGAAGCCGGGTCCCGGCCCATGTCTCAACAACACCCATTATACCCTTGAGGATTCTCAGCCCCTCCCAATGTCCAGCGCCTTCTTTCCTCAGCCGCTGGCAGCATCCCTCTCCAGGGGAACAAGAGAGTCATGATCAGCGCGCCGCCCTCCAGATCAAGCGAGGAAGATCTTTTTTTCCAATGCATTTCGCCCCGAAGAGGTCCACAAATCCCGCAGCCAGCAGCTTTTTAATAAAAGCCCCCCACAGGAACAATTGTAGGAAGCAGTCCCCTGTCCGGAAAAGGACAGGCAGACGTTTCTTCCGCAGCCCTCCCATGAACCCATGACAGGCTCCTTAAAAGATCAGCGTTGTCCCCCGCCGAGAGGCAGTCAGACGGTTCATCTGAGCGGAATCGGAGAGCAGCGGAATGGGAGGAGAAGCAAATGTAAAGTAAAAATGTATATCTTAGGGACCGTTTTTAATTATAGAATTTTCCTTTAAACGATGGAGCTCTTCTGGTAATGCGAGAGCATTTTCAGCGTATCGGTACGCGAGATGCGCATGGTCTCTTGCTGCCCCACTCATCTCTTCATCACCAAGCAAGCTAAGGGTTTTGAATGCCTTTTGTAAGCGCAAGGCAATTTCAATGATTCCCGCGCCATCGCGAGCAATGGCATTAAAGGCGTCATCAAACATGTCATCCAGTGATATTTCGGGGACCGAGACGCGGTCATAAGCAAAATCTTCTTTTTGCTGACCTTCGTCAGTTCTGGACCAGGTTGTGAAGAGGCGGACCAAGGAATCTATGATATCGATGGCTGTTCCGGGATCGTTCACAGCCGGTGATAAGGCGCGGCTGGCAATCTCAGAGAGGACGAGAAGACCAAACCGCGGGTCCTCGTTAAAAGCCCTGTCCTTTCCTATAGTGAACGCGTTGATGATATCCCCTGAAATCATTTCCTCCCCCTGATGTTGTTCCGGATAGGTAACCAAAGCTAAAGGCTGGTCCGGGCTTACAAAAGTTCCCGGCAAAGATTGGACGGCAATGTGGAGAGCGAACTTTTCTGCAGTTGCCTGCAGTTTAGGGATGTCAATCCGCTGAACATAGCCAATCTCTCCAGAATAAATGGGGGACCCACTCTGATGGGTAAGTTCAGATTTTGATCCCCAAGAAGGAGACCGCTTCTTTCTTTGTATCGCATCATGGGCGGCTTTTTCCACTTTATCAATCGTTGTCCCCAAACGCCCAAGCCTGGCAATGCGGTCTATCCATCTCAGAAAATTAATGATCACAATGCCAAAAACGGCTATCGTTGTCAGAAAGAGAAGAAAGCGTCCTGTTGTTTCATAAAAACCATTCATCAAAGCGATGAGGGAAACGACACTATAAATGAACGCTCCGATAAAAGCAGACAATGCGTTCTGTGACACATCATCAGAGATTACCAGAGAAAAGGATCTTGGTGTTGCGGTGTTGCTGGCGGATGAATAAGCAGAAACCATGGAACCTACAGCAAAAACAGAGATGCCCAACATACTGGCGGCAATGATGCCCAACAAGGTTTCTAGTGAGTTGGAAGTGATCTCCGGGAAAATCCGCAGAACCGTAATTTGATCGGTCAACTTTGCCAAAAATGCCGCAGCGACAGAAAGAAGACTGATCAAGAATGGCTTTACCCAAAGACGTTCCCCCAGTCGATTTAGTAAGAATCGGATTCGGTCCTTCATCTTTATACATCCTTTTCTTGATTAACGTATTTACAAGAAAACAGCGGATCTAAGCTGCGTGGGGGCTCTTACTTGAGATCTGCCAGCAGCAATTACCGCCTCTCTCCACCGCCGCGTCATCCGAAGCCCAGGGGAGGCCCGCTTGCCCTCCCCTCTTTCCACACACCCCACGTTGACATTAATAGATCACACATGAGATCTTACGGGCCCCAACTCGCCCATTAGCAGGATCCAAGAGGAAGAATGCCTGGCTAATAAATGGCTCCGGGGTATATGGCGAGGCGGCGGGAAATGCCGTTGGTGTTGGTAAAGGTGTAACTTCTCGGGGCTTTAGATGAACATACCAATACATGTCATGGGGGTTAATCTTTTCGTTTTGGTCAACTAAGGGACCTTGCCAACACCCTGGAGCAGGATCACCTCTAAATTTATCCGCTACTTCTCGACCCGTGACCTGCTTTACCTCAATATATACCCAATTGTCCAGATTGTGAGGCGAGGTATGGGGCTTCAAAGATTGCCATGCCAAATCACGGACCTGGGACCCACTGAGTTTATACCCTTTGCATGCGATCAACCCGATCGTAAAAACATCAATTATAGTTCCTGAACGCATCACGCGATCCAAAATCGACTATCTCCTCAATTATCCTTAGGATAGAGTAATGTTACCAGAAACTACGGGGGGTGTTCCAAAAACAATACCAACCTTTAACAAATTCGCCTTTATTTGCCCTTCGCCTAAAACTATGAATGCGGGATGTGTCATTCCCGGCATTCTATGCCTTGTTGAATTGCATGTATACATCTGTCCGCCGCACGTCCACGCTGCAGGCGGTCAACAGCATGCATTACCTAGGTTCCAGGCGGACCCCCCATAAGCTGTACCTTCCGGGCAGGTTTTCCAATTGATTTTTTCCTTTCCCCCGAGTTCGATCGTGACCTCTCGTTTTATTTTGCGAGTGCGTTCCACATGGCCCTGGGATATCACCCCCTCCATCAATCTCGATCGTTCATTCTCTCCAGGGTTCCCCAAGGTGAAACTGATTTCACGGGTCTCATTCCGCGTCATGTGCACGGGTAAGCCCAAGTTACTTACTACGCACTTTTCCCCAATCAAACCAAAGAGGAATTATCATCTTTCAAAATCCGGCCACATAACACCGGCAATGAGAATCAAGCCAAGCAAAATTCCCAGAATGACAGCGAGCATCCCGGCAACAAACCCCTTATCTTGTGTATCCATCCTCGCCCAAGTCACTCAGAAATTGACAGGTTTATCTGATAGGAAGAAGGCCAAACGCGCTACCTTAAAAGCTTACCCGCTGCCAAGTTGGCAGCCCTGTAATGCTTAAACGTTCTAATTTTCCAACACCTAACCGCACCTCTTCACCGGAGGCCCTTTGATTATCAAGATTATGAGTCGTCCAGTGTGCTTATCTACAATCGAAGTCCAGATCATATTGGACCTCATCCCCTGCTGAAATTGAAAAATCTTCCCGAAGGTTCGCATACACCCGCGCTACGGGTTCTTCCCCTCCCGTGTCAGCGGTCAGGGTTATAATCATCCAGGCCTCATCATCAGTGAAACCAACGGGCGGAAAGTGACATCCTTCCGGAGGCGGTGGTTCAATATCATTCAAGTCAGCGATGACGGTAAGCGTATATTCCCCCGGTTTGACATCCGGAAAAGAATACATTCCTTTCTCGTCGGTGACCATCTTATCTAATTCTGCTGCTGGATCATCAATACCCAATTCCGGATTTAATAGGACCACCTCAACCCCAACAAAAGGAAGGGCTTCTTCAGCGACGAGATAGACCGTCCCCTCAATGCTGCCCGTGGTGGGAACGGGTGTGGGTGACGCTGTCGGCGTAGGAGTTGGTGTGGGCTCAGGTTGAATAATGCTGCAGGCGATTACGAAAAACGCCAGCAAAGACAAAATGGTCATGGCCCTCAATCTATGTGTCAACAACGCTTGGATACTCATGAACTACCTCCTTCAAATAAGAAAAGGAAGAGCTTAACTGCTGCTCTTCCGCTGGATGCTCTGATCTGGTGTGGTTTTTCTGCTTTGGATTTAATCACGATTGGGAAAAGACCCTATTTGAATTGTGAAAATAATTAAACAAATATCATTACGGATTGACCCGATTGTAGTGAATTCGCTGCAATCCTTCACTTACAGCCTTGTTAAGAATGGGTGTTCCTCCCCACTCAGCCAGGCCCTCTCCATCCGTGTGGTAGCCAGAGGACTTATTCACATTCATCTGTGTTTTCTGGCCGTTCAGGGCAGCTTTTTGCCAATGACAGCTAGACATGTGCACACACTTACGTGCTTTTTGGGTAAAGCGGCCGTATCCAGTTCCAGCAAGGGTTCGTGCAACTCCAAACCACGCTCAGGGGCTGCCCCAGCTTTTGTCACTCCCACCGCTTGGAAACGATATCACCGAGTATCCGTTATCTTCCGCCCAATCTCTGGCAGCAGATCCCAACCGCTTATTACCAGAATTAAGATATTTGGACGCTAACGCTTGGGTACCGCAATCATTTAGTGCATGGATTAGAGCGTTTTCAATGGCATAGATATTCGCCGAATTTGAAATATGCTGCCCCAGGTCTATAAGTAGATTGACGTGCTCTTCCAAATCATAAGCACAAGCGTCTTTTCCTATGCGCGTTTTGGTGGCATCAATGAGCGGCTCCACGGCCATCTCTACAGCCGGATCTCCAATGTTAACCAACGCCTCCAAAGCATTTTCCCGGACTTTTTGATCCCAATGGGTAAGCGCAGCAACCAGCGGTTCTAACCCTGGCTTCCCTATTGCACCCAATGCTTGCGCGGCTGATTTGCGAAGTACGTAGTCATCCATCCCTCCGGTCGGTGATCCCCCCAATGCCAACGTTAGGAGGTCTGCCACGGCTTGTGGATCGGCAATTTCACCCAGAGCCTGGGCAACATAATGCTGCACATCAATATCTTCATCTTTTAGTGCTTTTAGAAGTGGTTCGATTGCTGGTTGGCCGATCTCACCCAATGCGGAAACAGCACTTTGTTTCCCACAAAACGAACTTTTATCACTTAATACTGAAATGAGTGGTTCTATGGCTGGTTCGCCGATCTGCGCCAGGGCTTTAACAGCGGATTGGCGCACCGTTTCGTCTCGATGCTCTAGGAGGGAAAGCAGGAACTCTAGAGACCGGGCATCTCCGGATTCGCCCAGGGCAGTAGTCCACGGTGTTATCGTTTCGGGGCTATTCACATCATCCAAAACAATGCCCATTACAAGATCTAAATCATGGTCATTCAACTCCATCAGCGTGTCAGCGAGTAATTCGGTGTCTTGTTCGCCGATCCCCAGTTCGATTAATGATTCAGTAATCGATTCAATAACCTTTGAGTCCTGTTCGTCAGCTAATGCCTTTAGAAGAGGTTGAACAGCCCGGGGATCACCCAGCTCACCAAGTTCTCCAGCAGCAATTTGACGCACCCGGCTCCGCTCATCCTCAAGCGCGGCTACAAACGGATCCACATCATGTATTTCTCCTAAAGCCTTAATTGCTTTTTTGCGAATTCTATAATCCTCGTGTTCCAACGCCTGGATTAGTTTCAGGACATTGCCCTGGCGTTGTAGTCTTTCAATATTAGGCGCGCATCCTGATACAACTAAGATCACAATAAGTAAACATAGCAACCCAAGCGACTTAGGGAGAATTGTTAGCGACTTCATCGTTATAACCTCCAAATTTCAGAATATTGATTCTTACCATGTATTCCTCTTGCCATACAGCTCGGCTAGTTATTTCATATCAATGCTAATCCAACCTAAAAACTCACCTGCCGCCGGGTAGGCGATTTTCTGTCGATCAGATGAAACCATGAATTTGCATTTGTCCGCCGCTGTCTCCTGCCGTATGGGCTCTACCCATCAAGCGCGCGGGGGTTACTAGAAAAGGATTGAGATGGTGCTCGGCAAGGCATGGCAGCCTTCATTTGACAACGAGCTGGGGACATTAGTCTGAGGGCTCGAGCATCTGAGCTGCTGGGAATTATCGGTGTCATGCAAGCCCCGGGGGTCAATAGGATTCTCGGCGAATTGATTTCCATAATTTCGTCCGGAAGGCTTTGACCCATCTCGACATCAGCAAAGTGCGTCCGGATCGGCTTGTCACTATCGTCCCGTCACCTGCCATTCAATGTCAGTTGTCTCTCCAGCCTTCACATGCACCACGGGGGCCAGTTCCCCCTTAACAATCATGATGGAAATGCCCGTATGATCAGAACGAACGGCCCCTTGAAAAGTATACGCCCCTCCCCCTGTGCTGACGACTGTAGACTCCGGTTCTTCGTCCGGCGAACCAAGCTTAAAGATCGCATCTCCAATAAGTGTCCCGCCCTCTTTCCAAAAAACACCCTCCGGATCTTCCGAAGACTGGCATACCGCATTGTGCATATTCCTCATGCATGGTTCCGCCTTAGTTACCCTGACCCCTTCCCATTCATCTGCAGAGAAAACCAGTTCACCCGGGATACCGTACATTAAGACATAATTGCCAACAGGTACATTAGAGATAGTAAAAGTTCCGCTCGAATCTGAGACTGCTGTTGGCGCAGCCTGAAGGGTGCAAAGAAAATTGCTTTCATCTTCTGGCAACAGGCAGAGGATAATATTTGCCCTTTGCAGCGGTTCCTCTGTACCAGCACCTACAATATTTCCATCAATATCGCCCCTTGGGCTGCCACACGAGGCCAGAAGCAGCAAACATATCACAGAACACGCAATTTGAAGCACCAGACCTTTATGATTCATTGCATTCTCCTCAATATAATTGGTTTTTTATAAGGCTCCCTATTTCACCCGGCTGGAGAATCTCCATCAGAACATATATCCAACAGGTGAGGACAATATTCACTGGTTTACCAGACTGGATTGTGAAATTGAAAAAGTCGGATAACCCAACACAAGATGAGGCTTACTAAAAAATCAGGGTGTTTCTGTAACCGGGATCGCCATGATGGCCTGGATCTGTCTCTTACCAGAAACCAGGGACACAAATTGTCAATATGTTCACCACATCAAAAAGGCTGGTTTGCTACACTGTCTTGCAATAATGCTACATCCAAGCTCATTTTTCGAGGTTGAAGCTTTGCGCGACTTCAATAAACACCTCATCGGCTGAAGAATAGTTGGCTTTGTCCGAGGTGAAGGTCAGGACATACTGCGTTCGCTCGTCAATGAGAATGTACTGTTGGTAAACAACCTTTCCTTGTCCTATCATGCTATTATCGGTTTCGTATTCAAATTTGCCAGCTTCCACTCCGCCCAATTGCACCATCTCTTGAGAAACAACTAAATCCTCACCATATATGTTTTTTAGTTGCTGGACATTTAACTCGAGGTAATCACTCAATGAAATAGACAGCGGCAAATCCGCGACGATTACATTGAGACTTGTCGGGGTGCTGGATGTGATGGAATTTATGCTGGTATCTATGGCGATGAATTTAATCCCCACGGCCGCCATCTCTCTTAATAAATCCGATGAAAGGAAATCCTCCATTTCGGGATTTTCGCTCTCTAGACTTGCCAATATGTTCCCGATATCTTCCGCACTTAAATCAAGCAATTCCCACCCCGGTGGAATGGAAATCGAAAATCTGGAATCTGGGTACAAAAACTTTTGCCATCCATTTTCTGCCACAGACTTGATGTAAGGTTTATCCTCTTTCGCATCCGCCGGAGTTGGTGTTTCGCTGGGAGCCACTGATGTAGGTGTCAATGTAACCGTTGGGGTTGGGGTTGATGTTGGGGTGGGGGTGGATGACGGTTGGGCCTCCTCCGTTGCCGCTATACTTGTCATCTCGATAACCTCTGCTTCCCTCGTCGCTGTACTCGCTAATCTTTCGGACCGCCGACCTGATCCGGTTGCGATAACCCATGTCGCCCCGATTATGACTGCCAACCCGACAAGGGAGAGAAGAACCATAGCCCATTTTGGCAAATACCATTTATCCCGTGAAGTCTCAAGGAGTTCATTTACTTTTGACTTTGGGATTTCTTCACCTTTGATCGACAATAAGGCTTGTACTGTCCCAGCCAATCTCTCCAGATGTTTTTCCAGCGGCGGGGACATAGCATCCAACCAATGAAGCGACTTGATATAATAACGCATCGCTTCCGTGGGTTCGAATTCTTCAATACGCAAAGGAACGATGGGGATGCCGTTATCCACGGCCTCTTCCAACTCGCGCAAAACCTGACCTGAGGCATTTGACCCTTTAGAAAGAATTAAAACGAAAACCTTGCTTTCATTTATAGCGTTGACAAGGGCGGAAGCATACTGCTCGCCAGGTGGAACGTCACGGGGGGCAATCCAACATCGAATCTTCCTGTTTTCAAGGGTTGCACAAACAGCGTCAGCGGTATTCTTATCTCTACTCGAATAGCTTATAAAGACATCGTGAGCCATATTCCAGCCTCCAGAATCATCAATTCGACTTGAACGGATTTGCTCCCAATAATTCTATCAATATAATCAGATGGGTCCAATATACATTCGGTGTAAACACGGGACACAACGATCCGCATTGTGCTTCACACGGTTAAATCGCCCGAGACCGAATCAAATCCCTCCCCGTCATCTCCACGAGAACCACATCAACCCAAAGGATCATTTCAGAACTTCCTTCACGTACCACTCGCCTTCCTCATTTTGAGCCAGTAGCACCTTTTGCTGCTCCTCTAATTTTATCGTGATATTAGCAATAAATCCCCCGCTGGTAATTTGATCGACATTGAAATCTGGGGCGTCCGCAATGTCTGATAAAAACTCCTCTGGGCAGCTGGCGGTAACGGTCTCCCCCTCATTTAATTTAACGACGATGCTGTCCGCATATGCTAAATTCTCAATCTCGCCCGATTGTGCCTCTTGGAAGGATGCTTCCGCATTGATCCCCACGATTTCTCCTTGCTGCCCGGTAGAATTTCCACCACAGCCTGCCAGCAGCCCCACAGCCAACAGTGACATAAACACGAAGGGCAAAAAGATTCTTTCCCTTCTGGCCATACCACTCATCATTCCTGATCCGTAGCTCATACTACCTCCCTGATTTTGAATCCTTATTGGTTGTTTCGTTCCGGCATCCTTGGTTTCCTTCTACCTGCTTAATGTCATTCACATCAGCCATGTGTGAATTTCTCCTTTTGAAGTGTCAGTCAACTACCGGTCTTTGTCCTCCGGTTTTTAAATTACAAACTGAAGAAGATACCAGATGACATTTTCACCAGCCAGAAAACGATCTGGCGATGCGGTTGTCAAACGGGCAAAATGATATCTGTGGAGAATACTTCTCAACGGATAGAAGATGCTGCAGTGAAACGCCATTAACCAACAAACGCTATCACTCAGATCATATTGTATAAGACTGGCTATTCATATGTCTATACAAAGCTGTTAATATTGGTCCGAAAAGGAGAAATTTCCCAATAATCCCAGAATTTGAACCTTGTGCCCCAATCTCACACAAAAACCTTGCATAACGCCAAATCAAACCGGAGAGAAAGGATTGACTCAAAAAGTGATACCTGTGTCCAATAGTTCCATCACCTGCAAAGATCTGCATGTCCCCCTATTTCAGACAAAGAAACCTTTAGTAAAACCCAGCTCCACTCGATTCGCTAGACGCCCAAATCATTTTGTACACGTATGCTCAACATCGCCATAAACACTCCCCTTAATGGAGATGTCATAACTTTTGATCTCTCCATTTTCATAAGTGACAATATACGAGATGTCATACGTGTTTCCAGATTGTACATATTCCATAGAAGAACCGCCTGATTCGATTTTAACCCTTGAGGGCGTTCCTGAAGTCCCAGGAGGATTAAGGTCGTGCCGATCATGATATTCCGTTCCTTCTGCTGGAAGATCTATCACTACATGGATTTGGTTATTGCTTGTGTACACATCGCATGTGGGAGGTTTTACTTCCTTTGCACAACCCACAACCAGCATCCCTGTGATAGCAATTAACATACCCAATCTTTTCTTCATAACCTCCTCCTCAGATAAATATGACACATAACTTTTGCTATTGAAGTATATTGGGGCGTCGACAACATCACTCCCCGTGGAAGTGTCAATAAATATTGGCCCTCGTACATATAAAAACCAAGGTTAGGGCGATGTCTCTTCCACATAGGAAGCTACCCCTTCCGAGAGCTTAAAGCCTCCTCCCACCTTTTCAAGCATTGCTCCCTCAGGCCCACTTAATATGAACTCGGTAGCGTCAAGATCGTTGGGAACGCTGAGAATTATATCAAATTTGACGCTATCGATTTCTTTTGGCTCCTTTAGCGTCCGCACTTTATTGCCAAATGCATCTGTAACCCACTCTAATTTGTAGCTTATGTTGAAAAGGCCTGGGTTTTCCGTTTTGATAGATCCCATCTCATCAGGGGTGTTCTCATTGCCAGCGCCGGCAATCGGAGCCCGGCTGTGGGATCGCTACAACCCGTGCATGCCCTTTATGATCATAGCTGCCATATCCCTCTTCACCGTGATTCCTGCCTGGTTCAAGTTCAGAATCCAAAATGAAAAAAGTGGAAGTAAAAAGGGAATAGATTAAGCTGATCGACACCAATGGTTGGATCCAACCGGACAACATAAGATAGGCAGTTGTGGTGATCGGTGTTAACACCTCCCTGCCCTATATGACCACTAAGCGGTCACCCTCTCCATCCCTCCTATATATCCCATCCTGCCAAGATACACCACGGCAATGCAAACCATCACCTCATCTACCCATGATCCACGTCAGGCATCCACTGCTGAAATATTGAGAACCTCCCCTTTACAAAAGGACCTTTATCTTGCCTTTTGGCCACCAATGTATACCCCCCATAAAATTTTAACTTTTCAGTTATAACACAGCCAGTCTTATATCAATTATGTCGCAGGGTTGTATTTACCCTGCAACCGATCGCGGCCTTCTTTGGCCTGGGTCCGATGAGTGCAAACCATAGTACAGGTTTCGTGCCCAGGTAGTCGAAGGCATTCTATGGAAATTTGTAGCCGGCAACAGCCACGAGCCATCAAGATGCAGCGAGGATAAAGGGAAATATGCGTCTGCCAAAAATTTTCTAGCCCTCAGATCAATGTTGGTTTAGAAATGGTCCCGGTCTGCACCTGCCACATCCTCCAAGCATTCTTCCGGATATAGGTTGTTTTCACTTATCTCATGATTGGGATACCAGACCTGGGCAAAGAAGGGGTTGATCCTGGCTTCCCGATCATAATCCCA
>JAWLER010000027.1:0-28977 GCA_041686005.1 Anaerolineales bacterium
TTCTGGGGAAATTCTCTTGGGAGTCGTTCGTTGATACGAGATAGAGAAGGATCCGGGATCGTCTCGGTACTCTTTCCAGAGGACAAAGAAACGGGATCTGCCGATACCCAGCGTATCCTGAATTTCTTCTCGTGTCATAAGGCCTTGCTCGTAAGCTTGAAATAGAAAGATGACCTGCTCATCGGAGAACCGTTTGTGCAGCTGTGCCATAGCTCCCTCCTTGATAGTGTGAGGGAACCTATAATAGGAGTCCAGTTTTCAACTGAAAACCAGTCCAGCTTTCAATTGAAAATAGTCCACTTTTCAATTTCAAATGACAAAGACGTATGCAACCTCTTGACAAACGTTTAAAGGTGTGCATAATTAAGGGGTAGTATGGAAGAGAGGAAAAGACAACCACGAGAAGGAAGAGGCCCTGGAGCGCGTGTGCTCCCGAGGCCGTTTTTTTTATGTCTTCAAAACTAGAGCGTTCAAGCTCTAGTTTTTTTTTGTCTTATGTGAGGGTTGTATGAAGCTGCCAGGTTTGATCGATGTCCATGTCCACCTCCGGGAGCCTGGAGCGGTGCATAAAGAGGATTTCGAAAGCGGCACCAAAGCTGCTTTGGCGGGCGGGGTGACCACCGTTTTGGTGATGCCAAATACCCAGCCTCCTCTGACAGATGAAGACGCTCTTCAAAGAGCGGTTTCAGCTGCCCGCGATAAGGCTCTCTGTGATTATGCTTTATATTTAGGGGCAAGCATGGAGAATGTGAGATCCCTTCCAAAGATTGCCGAGAGGTCCGCGGGATTGAAGCTATACCTGGATGCCACCTACGGGCCTTTGTTGCTGGAGGACACATCGGCCTGGAGGGCACACATCAGTCATTGGCCTCGTTCCCGTCCAATCGTCGCCCACGCAGAGGGGAAGACATTGGCAGCCTTGCTCTTTTTGTCCCTCGTTTATGATCGCCACATCCATATCTGCCATGTGTCTAAGAAAGAGGAGATCCTCCTCATCAAGGCAGCCAAAGAAAAGGGTCTGTCCGTCACCTGTGAGGTGGCCCCGCATCACCTTTTCCTTTCCAAAGACGATATCCCTTCTCTTGGGAAAGGAAAATCCGAGGTGAGGCCGCGGTTGGCGTCCAAGGAGGATCAAAACGCGTTGTGGGATCACCTGGAAGTCATCGATTGCTTTGCCACGGATCATGCTCCCCATACCCTGGCTGAAAAAGAAGGCCCAAATCCCCCTCCCGGCTTCCCGGGGTTGGAAACAGCGCTGCCCCTCTTCCTGAACGCCGTTCATGAAGGACGCCTCTCCTTGGAAGATGTGATGGCCCGGATGTACACCAACCCCCAAGAGATTTTCGGCCTCCCAGAACAAGAGAGAACATGGGTGGAAGTGGATTTAGACAGAAAATTTGAGATACGAGCGGGGGATCAGCAGTCCAAATGCGGCTGGACCCCGTTTGAAGGCTGGACCGGGGTGGGGTGTGTGTCTCGGGTTGTGTTGCGAGGGGAGGAGGTGGTCCGCGATGGCCAAGTCTTGGCTGCCAGGGGAGGGGGGCGAAATATCGGTTCGAAGATCAAGTATCAAGGATGAAAAATGTATGTTCTGGTGTTCAAGTACCCAAAGGAGTGACCTATGATTTTATCTGAAAGGGATAAAAGGTTTAGTCCCCACCTGCCGCTGGGTGACCAGCAATCAGCGCCCTGGTATGGGAAAGATATCATCTCAGTGAAACAGTTTTCCAAAGAGGACCTTACGTATGTCTTTGAGGTAGCTCATGAAATGCGCGTCATGGTGGAGCGGATTGGCACGTTTGATCTCTTGAAAGGGAAAATATTAGCCAACTTATTTTATGAGCCCTCCACCCGAACTGCGTCCTCTTTCACGGCGGCGATGGAGAGATTGGGCGGGAGTGTCATCCCCATCAACGAAGTCAAATATTCCTCGGTGGCCAAAGGCGAATCTTTGCCGGACACCGTCCGCTCTTTAGAATGCTATTCGGACGTGATCGTCCTGCGGCACCCAGAAGTCGGCGCTTCCGAGTTAGCAGCCAAGTATGCCAGCAAGCCGATCATCAACGGCGGTGACGGCATTGGGGAGCATCCCACGCAAGCCCTCCTGGATCTGTTTACCATCATGGAGGAGCAGGGAAGGGTAAATGGATTGACGGTCACCATGTTGGGCGATCTCAAGTACGGGCGTACGGTGCACTCCCTCTCTCGTTTGCTCTCCCTTTATGACGTCCGCCTTAATTATGTGTCTCCTGAGATCCTGCGCATGCCCCCGGAAATCATCCAAGAACTTGATGAGAAGGGGATTCCCCAGGAGGAATTTACGTTTCTGGATGAACCCCTCTCTGCCACGGATGTCCTTTACGTCACCCGGGTTCAGAAAGAACGTTTTGAGGATCCAGAAGAGTACGAAAAGGTCAAGGGGACCTATATCATCACCTCTGAAACGCTGCAGGTTGCGAATGAGGGGATGACTCTTATGCATCCCTTACCCCGGGTGGGAGAGATCAGCATGGAGCTGGATGACGACCCGCGGGCGGCTTATTTCCGGCAAATGGAATACGGTATGTATGTGCGAATGGCGCTTCTGGCCATGGTGCTTGGGAAAGCATAACAAATTCGAAAGGGATAAACGCATGTCTTTTTTCTCAGATTTAGAGGACAGGATAAAAGAAGTTGATTCTCTCCTTTGTGTGGGGCTTGACCCTCATCCTTCTGACCTCTCCGAGCAGACGGGAGAGGCAGCGAAGGCTTTCTGCCTGCGGATTATCGAGCAAACAGTGGATTTGGCAGCTGCTTTCAAGCCAAACAGCGCTTTTTTTGAGGCGTTGGGCCCGGAGGGGATGGCTGTTTTACAAGAGGTGATTGAGGAGATCCCGGAAGGTGTCCCGGTCATCCTTGATGTCAAGCGGAGTGATATCGCCTCGACAGCGGAAGCTTATGTCAAAGCCTGCTTTGACATCTTGGGTGCGGATGCAGTGACCCTAAACCCATACTTGGGCCGCGACGCAGTGGAGCCTTTTTTGGAGGATCCCGAGAAAGGTGTTTTTCTGCTCTGCAAGACATCCAATCCCGGGGCCAGTGATCTCCAGGATGTGAGGGTCCTCGGCCAGGAGGTAGGCAAAGCGGAAAACGCAACTTTTCTTTACGAACATGTGGCAGCGTTAGCGCAGTCCTGGAACCTATCCGGGAACCTGGGCCTGGTGGTCGGCGCCACTCAGGTGGATTCCTTAAAAGCGATCCGGTCTCAAGCGCCGGATCTGTGGATCTTGGCGCCTGGTATTGGCGCGCAGGGAGGGGATCTCAGGGCTGCAGTGCGAGCGGGCATCCGAGAGGACGGATTGGGCTTGTTGGTCCCGGTCTCGCGGGGGATCTCACGTGCGGAGCAGCCGCGTAAGGCCGCGGCGGCGATCAGAGATTCCATCCAGCGTGAGATCCAAAGGGTGCGAGCGGAGCCCGCTGCCCGGTCATCATCCGGGGAGGATATGTTCGCATCCTTGGCGAAGGCCCTCCTCCAAGCGGGCTGCGTCAAATTCGGGGAGTTCACGCTTAAATCCGGCCTGCAGTCCCCGATCTATATCGATTTAAGGATCCTGGCCAGCAAACCCCACCTGCTCAAAGAGGTCGCTTCCTCGTACCTGCCCATCTTAAGGGCGCTCGAATTTGATTGCTTGGCTGCCCTGCCGTATGCTGCCCTGCCGATTGCCACCGCAATCTGCTTGCTGGGGGATTGGCCCATGGTTTACCCTCGGAAAGAGGAAAAGACGTACGGCACCAAAGCGAGCGTGGAAGGGGAATACACCCCGGGCGATCGGGCAGTGGTCATAGATGATTTGATCACCACAGGAGGAAGCAAATTGGAAGGGATTGAAAAGCTATCCTCTGTGGGCTTGGATGTAAAAGACATCGTTGTCCTTCTTGACCGCCAATCTGGGGGTGAGGACAATCTGAACCAGCATGGCTACCAGCTGCATGCTGTGTTCACCTTGTCAAAAATGCTCTCTTATTTTGAACGAAACCACCTGGTGGAAGAAGAGAAAATCGCCCAGGTGCGGTCATTCCTGGAGGCCGAAGGCTCCTAACGGCAGTTGTTTTATGTATGAGTTGATACGACCTTTCCTCTTTTTACTTGACCCCGAACGAGCCCATCGGATCACGATTCGTCTCATGCATGGGTTGGCTGGGATGCCTTTCTTGTTTCGATTATTGCGGTCTTTGTATGACACGGAGGATAAACCTGTAAAGGCTTTCGGGTTATCATTTTCCAATCCGGTCGGGTTGGGAGCCGGATACGATAAAGATGCTTTAGGGTTCCGGGGACTGGCAGCTTTAGGGATGGGGCATATTGAGATCGGCACGGTGACGCCCAGACCACAAACGGGAAACCCCAAACCGAGGATCTTTCGTCTACCTTCCAATCAGGCTTTGATCAACCGGATGGGATTTCCGGGTCGGGGCATAGATTTTGTGAAACGGCAAATGGAGGGAAAGAAACCTGAAAACCTGGTCCTGGGAGTGAATATCGGCAAGAACCAGGAGACCCCCAATCAGGAAGCAGCGAAAGATTACCTGACCTTGCTGCGGGGATTCGCTGGGCTTGCGGATTATATTGCCGTAAACGTCAGTTCTCCCAACACAATAGGCTTGCGCCGCCTCCAGGCTCGGGATATGTTAGAGGGGTTATTAAGGGTCATGGTGAAGGAACGTGACCGTTTGGTCAAACACCTGGAAAAGCCCCTTCCACTGCTTGTCAAATTGGCCCCAGATTTGGACGACCGGGAATTAGATGATGCGCTGGAAGCTTCCTTAATCGCAGGTGTGGAGGGGGTGATCGCCACAAATACAACTGTGGAGAGAGGGAATTTGCAGTCACCCCTAGCTGGGGAGGAGGGCGGTTTGAGCGGAAAGCCGCTTTCGGAGCGGAGCACGGAGATGATCCGAAAGATAACCTACCGGACCGCAGGGGAATTGCCCATCATTGGTGTGGGTGGGATCATGTCTCCTGCAGACGCCCTGGAAAAGTTAGATGCCGGGGCATGTCTCGTTCAGGTATATACCGGTCTTGTTTATCAGGGTCCGGGGTTAATCAAAAGGATCATTGAAGCTTGTTGATGGATTAGGCTGTGATCAGCAAGGTCACACCCCCTGCGATGAGAGGTATACACAGCCCCAATCCCCAGCGAATAAGGGTAAATCTCCATCCCATAAAGGGCAGTTCAAAGGAAACAGTCAGGAAAGCGAGCGTGGCCCAACTGGTGGTCAGGGTCACGACCGCGCTCAAGCTGGCGCCTGACTGATACAACACGGCGATGAGAGGGAAGACGACGTAAGGCCCCCCCGGTAAAAGCATGCCCAGACCTTCCGCCAAGAAGATCCCTTTCCATCCAGATTGAGGGCCGATCCAGGTTTGGATCAACTCGGTGGGTGATAAAAGGTCGATGTACCCAACGATGAAAAAGGCAATGACCAGGAGAGCTGCGTTTTGGCGCGTCGTTTTCCAGGCTAGCTCTCCCCCCTTTTTCAGGCTGCCATCCCTTCTCCGCCAGGCATATGTGCCAAACGCGATGGCTATGATCCAGAGCACGATGGTGGCGGTGTCCATTATGGGATCCCCCGGCGGATTTTATCGATCATTGGGCCAAATAAACGTGATGCTACGACGCCCATCACAGGGGGAATGAGAAATGTGATCGAAAAACGGAAAATGGTCACCCGGGACCCCAAAATAGCAATTTCTAGGGGAAGACGGGAGACGGACCACAGGTTTTTGGCGGTCACAAAAGCGACCAGAACCCCAACCCCGGCGCCGGATTTCAGGAGCGCGTTGGCGATGGGATAATAGGCATACGGCCCTCCTGGGATGAGCCCCCCTCCCAGGCAGGCGAGGAGGATCCCTTTGAAACCGGATTCTTCACCGAGCCAGCGGGTCACCATCTCCTTTTTCACTAACGCCTGTAGGAAACCGGCCGTAAGAAACGCTGCCACAAGCAGGGGGATCTCGTGGAAGATCAGAGAAGCTCCTCTCAAGATGCCTTCATAGACGAACGAAAAACCGCCTTGCTGGAAAGCAAGCCCTGCCAGGGTTAAGGTAACCAGAATCAAAACCAGGTGAATCCAGTATTTTCTCATCAAACTGTCTTCGCTATGCCGGTGTTATCCATTATTGATTGAGAGGATAAGAAGGGCCCCCTCGGTTGATTTTTTATTTGGAGAAGATAATGTGTGGGTTTGGACTGTTATTGGTGGGGTAAATATATCGTGAAGGTCGTACCGACCCCAATTTCGCTTTCCACTTCAATGCGCCCGCCGTGACCATTGATGATCTGTTTTACGACTGACAACCCCAGTCCCGTTCCGGGGATTTTTTCTCTGTGTTCGGGAACCCGGTAAAACTTCTCAAAAATCCGCGAGGTGTCTTCGCTGGGGATGCCGATGCCGGTGTCGGAGATGGTCATCACCAAGTCATTTTCCGTCGCATGGCAGGAAAGGGTGATAACTCCCTCTTCTTTGTTGTATTTTATGGCGTTATTGAGCAGGTTGATGATAGCCTGTTTTAGTTTGCTGCGGTCTCCGTGGACCATGGGCAGGTCTTCAGGCAGAGCGAGTTTGAACGCCAGGCCCTTTTTCCTGGCTTCGTTCTCCATGATACCGTGGCACTCAAAAAGCAACTCGCTGAAGTTGAAATTTTGGACGTTATATTGTTTTCTCCCCGTCTCCAGGCGTGCGATATCCAGAAAAGATGTTGACATATCCGTGAGGGCATCGATCTCCTCATCCAATATCTCGATCATCCGGTACTTCTGGTCTTCGGAGACCCGTTTGTTTTTTAGCAAATGGGTGGCGGCGCTTAAGGCAGATAAAGGTGTGCGCAGCTCGTGAACGAATTCCTCGATCAAATCCGATTGCTGGAATAAGCGGGAGTTCTCAATTGCGACCGAAGCTTGTCCACCCAGGCCCAAAAGGACTTTTTGATCCTCCTCTGTAAATTCCCCGTCTTTTTTATTGATGACCTCCAACACGCCGATGACCTCCCTTTTGGTGATCAGGGGTATGCCCAACAGGGAATGGACCTCGATATTCGTGATTTCCGCAATGTGGTCAAAGTGACGGATATCCGATTGGGGGTCATCCACAATCACAGGTTCTTTTTGTTCCACGATCCATCCGGCGATGCTTTGTTCAATGGGGACTTTCATCCCCCGTTTTAGTTGTGTGTTTAGGTTTGTCGCCGCTTGGAAATACAGCTCCTCTTTGATCGGATCGTACATCAGGATCGATGCTTCCTCCGCGTTGGAGACGTCGGCTGCCGCGTGGACGATTTTCGAGAGCAGGATGTTTAAGTCGAGTTCGGACGCCAACTCGCGGGAGATGTTGATCAGTTGTTGGTAGCGATTCAGGAGGTCGTTTTTCGTTTCTTGATTATCCATAGAGGACCTTTTGGGTGATAGCAGGGAGGATATTTGCCACATCATCATGGATGACAACATCCGCTCGTTCATCCAGATAGGTTTCGGACTGATTGATGATGATCAGAAGAGCACCCGAAGCCAATGCTTCCAGGGGCAGACTGGAGACCGGGGTGACGGTCAGGGAAGAACCGAGGATGAGCATAAAGCTGCATTTCTGGCTGCATATTTTCGCTTTTCTCCAGATTTTTGCCGGGAGCTGTTCTTCGAATAAAACCACATCCGGTTTCAATACTGCCCCGCAGTCCGGGCACCGGGGTACCTTTCCCTCTTCGATTAATGAAGAGATGATGTCTTCGGTGGCTCGGACTTGCCGGAAACACGCTATGCACGACAGGGTTTCAAGGGTTCCATGCACCTCCAAGATATTTTCTGAGCCGGCTTTCTGGTGGAGGGTGTCGATATTTTGGGTGATCACTGTGCTGATGCGATGATTTTCTTCCAGTTGTGCCAATGCCAGGTGAGCTTCATTAGGCTCCGCGGAGAACATCTGATTTGCCAGAGGGCGCAGCCATTGGTAGAACTTTTCGGGATGGTAGCGAAAGGCGGTCAGGGAAGCCACCTCCATCGGTTGGTAACGGGTCCAGAGGCCACTTCCTGTGGATCGAAAGTCGGGTATGCCGGAGGGTGTAGAGATTCCGGCACCTGTCAAGGCCACGCCATGATCTCTTGTTCTCATGATCTGGGCTGCCTGTTGGATTCGTTCCTCTACCTCTGGAAGGGGACTCTCCATATTTTTATTCTGTGAGTTTGGAGGCTAGTTCTGTAAATTGTTCCGCTGTCATGCTGTCCGGAGATCGTTTCACCATGGGGATTTTGCTGCGCGCAGCTTGGTACGCTAACTCAGGGACAGGGGTGAAAATCTGGTCGATATTTCGACCGAATAGTTCTTCCGATTGCTCCCAGCTGAGTTGCACACCGGACCGTTGGCGGTTTATAAGTACGGTGACCAAGCGTCCTTCTCCGATCCCGTGGTTGCTTAGATTTTCGATGAGCGCTTTGGTATGGGTGATATTCTCCGGCGAGGGTTCCATGCAGACTATGATCTTTGAGCATTCAGGGAGGACTTTATTCGAAATAGGAGGGAGAGATGGGCCTAAGTCGATGACCGCGTAATCCCCGATCTTTTTTAGGTTTTGAGCAACGGCGAGAAATTGTTTGTCTTCTGTGATGTACGATGCGTCGCTAGGATGGTACGAGGACAGCAAGGTTTTCAGCCCCGATTGATGGATGAGCAAACTGTCTTTCACCTTGGATGGGAGGAGGACATCGCGATCCATCTCCAGGAGGCGTTTGAAACCTTCCGTGTTGGTCATATCAAGATCAAGGCAGATTGTCCCTTGGCCGGGTCGGAAATCCGACAGGACGACATTTTTTTCCGTTTGCTCATTTAGCTCAATCGCCAGATTGGTCGCTAGCGTGGATAGGCCCAAACCCCCTTTGGCACCGATCACACCGATCAATATCCCATCCCCATCAGAGGCGGTCTGGGTTTGCTTGGCTCGCTGGGGCACTCGTTTTAAGATAGAACTCACTTGAGCGAATAATTCCCGGGGCCGGGCCGGTTTGGTGATATACGCATCCGCGCCGGCTTCCAACCCTTCGACTTTGTCATCCACCTGACTTTTTGCTGTGAACATGATAATGGGGATGGCTTCCGTTTCCGGGTTGGACCTCAGTTCCCGGGCGATTTCGTACCCATCTAAATCAGGGATCATGATGTCCAAGAGAACGAGGTCAGGCAGCTCGCTTTTTGCCATCTCGAGGCCTTTCTCGCCCTTGGTCGAAGCGAGGATCTCAAACCCTTTCCTTTCCAGCATGATACCGACGAGTTTTAAGGTATCAATATCGTCATCGATGATCAAGATCTTTTGCGGCATGGTTGTGTCCTAGTATGAAGCCATGATTTCTATTTATAAAATATACCATAGATTATAATTAGACTGATGATTTCTGAAGGGTTTGATCGCTTATTTCCACGAAATGATCACCCAGTTCTGGTTGGGGTTTCTGGGGGACCGGACAGCCTCTGTTTGCTTCATGCTTTGTTAAGGAAGCATTGCACGGTCGTTGCCGCTCACTTCAATCATCACCTCCGGCCTGAAGCAGATCGAGAAGCTGAGTTCGTCAGAGAAAGGGCGGATTCTTGGGGGGTTCCCTTCTCTCTGGGGGAAGCTGATGTGGGGCTTTTTGCGGAAAAATCCTCCCTGTCCATTGAGGAAGCTGCCCGGATCTTGCGCTACCGCTTCTTGTTTTCGGAAGCCCAACGCCGAAATGCCCAGGCTGTCGCCGTGGGCCATACGGCGGATGACCAGGTGGAAACGGTGCTGATGAATATCATTCGCGGTGCAGGGCTGCAGGGTTTGACAGGGATGTCATCCTTCAGTTTGCCTAATGAGTGGAGTGAGGATATTCCTCTGGTCCGACCCCTGCTATCTGTCTGGAATGAAGAGGTCAAAGCGTACTGCCGGGAACATCAACTTGCGCCGCTCTATGACCCTTCCAATGAAGATTTGACATATCATAGAAACCGGGTCCGCCATCAGTTAATCCCCCTGCTTGAAGAATACAATCCTCTTGTGCGGGAAAAAATTTGGCAGTTGGCGGAGATTTTGAGGGAAGATTTCCTTCTCCTGGAAAAAAGGACCCAACAGATTTGGGAGAGCACACTCCAAGAACGGGGTCCAGGGTATAGGGCTTTTTCAAGAGGAGAGCTGAGAGAGCTGAGCATCGGTGACCAAAGGCGGCTCATCCGGCGAGCGCTGATGGAATTACGGCCCCATTTCGATCAGATCGGTTTTGCGCATATTGAGCGGGCGCGAACATTTATAGATGAACCGACTGAGCTGGGGGCGGATAACCTTGTTGGCAAAACCCAGATAAAGCTCAGCGGGGACACCCTTTACTTCATGACCTGGGGTGCGGAGATCCCCTGGGGAGAATATCCCCAACTGCAAGAAGGACAGCGGTTGACCATCCAGGCTCCGGGCCGGGTCAAATTGGATCAGGGATGGGTTTTAGAGTTGGGAATCATCACCGATCTTGACGCACGGGAACGTGAGAAGATCATTGACAATCAAGATCCCTATCAGGCGTGGTTAGATGGAGGGGAAATTGACTTTCCCCTTTCCCTGGAAGGTCGGAAAGAGGGGGAGCGATTTTCGCCGTTGGGGATGGAAGAGGGGAGATTGAAAATTTCCGATCTGATGATCAATCAGAAAATCCCTGAAGAGGTTCGCGCGCGATGGCCGATCCTGCGCTCGGGCGAGCGGGTATTATGGGTGCCCGGGTGTCAAATCGCGCACTCTGCACGGGTGAGGGATGAGACGGCAACGGTGCTCCATGCAGCACTGCGGAAAGAATAAGGCGGCTTGTTTTCAGGGGTGAAGAGGGGCGATCATTCAGCTGTTTCTTCTTCTCCCTCTTTCTCTGCTCGCTCTTCTTGATCGATTTTCCGGCTGAGGATCTGCAGTTTTCGGCTGACTTCTCGCCACTGCACCTCTGAGACCCCTAATTTTTGTCGAATCTGGTTGTGTTCCATATTTGCGCGCCAATCATTTAAGGCACAGGTCCAGCGGCACATGGAAAAGGAGACCCTTTTCTGCAAGCCGGCTTCTTCCCCCAAATCTTCCAGAACGTATTCCAGCATGCGGGCGGACCAGGGAAACAAGGTATCTGTCAGTTGATGTTTCTCCCGGTATTCCTGATAGACATCCACCCAGCTTTCTGGGATGGGGATCTTACGTTCTTTGTATCTGTTTTGAGGGCTGGCGTAACGGATGAAAATCATCGGCCCCTGGGGGGCCTCAAGATGGATGTGGTTTGGGCTGAGTGAAAGGCATTCCCCTTTTTTGATGCCGGTGTGGAGCAGGAGCGAGAAGAGCGTATACGACCGGAGATCCGGGTCCTTCCCCTCTCTGAGTTTTTGTGCTGTGTCAAGCATGGCTTCGACTTCAGCGGGCGATAACACTTCTGGAAGGGGGCTTCTTACAGATTTTTGGACGACTTTCTCCGCGGGATTGGAGGGGATGGCGCCTCCTTCGTGAAGCCAACGGAAGAAGGATTTCAGGGATGTGATTCTGCGGGCTAACGTTTTGGGGCTGCAGGGTACGCCGCGATCGTGTTCCATCCAGTCCAGGAAGTTATTTAGATCCGTTAGGCTGATATCGCCCAGGGTTTTATCGGGGGGTAAGTAGGAGGAAAGCAGCCGCAAGTCTCCCAAGAAGGCTGTCACGGTATGGGGAGAGCTTCCCTGATCCTTTAAATAGATCTCCCAGGCGTTCAAAGCCGGGGAAAGGGTGGTTTGGGGTGTGATATGCGCAGTGGTCTGGTCAGCCATTCTCGCCCTCCATCTTCGTATAGTCAATATAGGGGTAGTTTAATGGAGATTTTCACCCTTGTCAATTGCGAATGAGGGGTATTTTCATTTTTGGAATGAGAGTTTTTTTGTTGAAAGTTGGCTGATCTCCACCGGCTGATCAGGGGTTTTGAAGGGTGACCGTTCCTGCATTGGTCTCAATGGTGAAGGTGAGTCTTGGCCCCTCTCCATCCTGGGTGTACTCCTCTCCGTTCTGTTCCCAATTCCCTTTTGCGGTTACTTTCGAGAGGGATCCCTCAAATTGAGCTGTGGCGGGTGTATCGTGGGGGACGGTGATGACCAGGCGGCTTAACCCTGTCTCAATGAAAATGGCGGCGTCTTGTCGGATGTTCCCTGAAAAATCCAGATTGTAATTTCCAGCGCCACTTTCAAAGAGCATAATCTCGAAGTTCGCGTTGCCTAATTTCTCCATGGAGATGTTGGACGCCCCCGTCTCATATCGGAATGCCTGCATGTTGGTTGGATTGGGCGTCGAGAAGGTTAAGGTGACATTAGAAGCCCCATCTGCAATATGAAGATCTGTGATGGCAAGCCCACCGAATTCGTATTCTCCCGTGTACGCCCCTGATTTGATCGTCAAATCCATAGGGTAGCTGGAGAAGGCCAGGCTCCACTCGTTTTTGATTTTCTGGTTGATCTTCGGCACAGCGTTGAGTTTTAAATTGCCTTGTTTAATGAAGATTTTGTCGCTTTCGCTGGTGATGATGGGCTTAAAGTCTTCGACATTGTAGCTGGCTGTGCCGGAGATAAAGTCATCGCCCGGGTTGGGAAGGAGGGTTAATTTTCCTGCCCCAAATGATAGGGTGACATCTACGGGGGCATCCCCTGCCGGTATGGGAATCTGGATGGATTCGGTTTGCGTGGGGCCGGTTTTCATTTCTGTTTTGAAAGGGAGATCGATCCCCACACCGCAGGCACTGACGGTGGCGCTGAAAAGGATCATTAGAAAAAGGGGGATGATGCGCTTCATGGCTTACCTCGCTTTTTCGAAAAGTGGTGTCGGTTTGACAAGTTGAGAAACCGCTAATGAGCCGTCTGTTCGTCCGGAAAAATGGGTTCGGGATCGCCAAGAACAGGCTCGGGCTGAGTGATATGGACCTGGATCAGAGCAACCAAAGCAGCAGGAAATTCCCTCATTTTCCAATAGCGATGGTCCGCCGGAGAATACACTCTCTGATCTGCTGGGACCCCTTCGGCTGGCAATCCTAAGTGGTTGCATGTGTAAATCGCTCTTGGGAGATGGAATATTTGCGTGACCAGGATCGCTTCCGGGACTTTGAAGATATGTTTGGCGCGGTAGCAGGTATCGTACGTCCGACGTCCTGCATAGTCAAGGACGATGTCCTCTTCGGGAACTTCCAACTGGAGGGCATAGCCCTTCATGGCAGCCGGTTCATTGTAATTCACATATCGATTGTCCCCGCTCATGAGGATCTTTTCTACTTTACCGGCAAAGTAGAGTTCTGAAGCTGTTTTGACACGGTCTCTCAGGACCGGGGAAGGGGAGCCATCTCGCTCCAATCCAGCCCCAAAAACGATAGCGACCCTGTATGCTGGCACGGTTTCCACGGTTTTGGTCCGTTTTTTGCTGTACTGCTGCATGAAAAACCTTGGAAACAGAGAGATCATCAGGATGGCGAGTATGGTAAAAATGAGCATGTTTCGTGTTTTTTTAGGCACGTGCGCATTGTACCATGTTCTAAACAAGAAACCAGGCTTCGAAAGAAACCTGGTTTCGCTTTCTTTTTACTGTTCTCACCTGCTTAAACGAACCGTTCCCTGATTTCAGCGCTGACGTAATCCAGGATGGCCACAGTGATGGTGATGAACCAGATGGCGATGCCAGCGGCACGGTAGTCCAGGAGGCGCATCCATTGGATGAGCAGGAACCCGATCCCACCTCCCCCAACCATACCGATCACCGTGGACATACGGATGTTGATGTCCCAGCGGTATATCGTGAAGGAAACGAAAGGAGGTACGATTTGAGGGACGACGCCATACATGATGGTCTGGGCCCAGTTCGCACCCGTAGCTTGGACCGCCTCGATGGGTCCAGGGTCAATGGATTCGATGGACTCGGAGTACAGTTTGGCGAGGGCGGCGACGGAGTGGACGGTTAAGGCGATGATGCCAGCGAAGGGGCCTAAGCCCACCACGATGAGGGCGATCACAGCCCAGATCAACGGTTCAATGGAGCGGACGATGTTCATGATGCCCCGCACAACGTAGTAGATGATGAGGGTAAGCGGGGTGGCGGACATCAGGTTTCGGGCGGCAAGGAAACTGACCGGGATGGCGATGATCACACCGAAGAATGTGGCCATCATGCCGATGAAGATGGTCTCTATGATCTTTTCCACGGCGAGTTTCAGTTCTTGGCTGGCTTTCGCCGCACCCAGGCTAACTACCTGCTGCGCCTTTACTGTCCAAATGTAGAACTCTTTTGTGGCGCTGGGGGGGAGAACCCGGTAGGGCATGACGATCTCCAAGGAAAATTCCCCGTTTTCATCTGGCAGGACTGTGACATATTCACCCTCCTGCCGCTGTCTGAACTCGTTGCCTATGGGGTCCTCCCAGAGGATGTCCACGGTTTTGCCGGGGGCGAAGTTTTCCCCGTACAGTGTGAGCTCAGTTCCAGTCGGCCCCGCCTGTTCGCTGAGCTGCCCGCAGGTGGGATCGGCGCGCAGATAAGGTTCTCCTTCTACATATTCGGGATCACCAGGAGGGTTGTCTGTACAAGGTACCTGGATGGGCGCTTTAGCAGTGATCTCTTCAGCAGGATAGGAAATCGCTCGTTCCCAGGGCCAGAGCACTTTACCGAGAGGACTGGCTGCCTCATCTAAATCTGTAACCAGAGCAATAGGGTTGATTTCGCCAATTTGCCAGCCCATGATGAAGAAAATGATCAGGACCATGAAGATCAAGCCCAGAGGGGAACCTTCTGTTTTCTTGGCTATCAGGTAAGCATCGTACGCGATCCACAGGTAGAGTATGCCGATCAAGACCGTTAACACGATCAGGATAGGTCGAAGGTGATAGGCCTTTTGGATGATCGCAAGGGCGCCTTCTCCCCTACGTCCTGCCAGTTGGATCCTCCAAATCATCAATCCCATCAAAGAGATAAAACTGACGATAAGGATGACACCACGACGATAGGCCCGGGCCAGGATTTGTCCTAAACCTGGGATAAGCAGGGAAAAGATGGCGGTGAGGAAAGGAGGGACCAGACTGGGTTTTTGCTTCTCTTGAGGTTCTTGTTGGATTTGAGCGTTCATGCTTGACCTCCTAAACCAAATTCCTCCAGGCTCCCTTCTAAGCCTCCCGTCACGCGTTCTGCCTGCTCACCGTATATCTCTTGGAATTGCTCGTCCGTCATGGCTCGAATGTCCTCACGACTACCGTGATAGACGATCTCCCCCTCGCGAAGACCGATGACCCGAGAGCTGTAGCGTTGGACGAGATCGAGGTAGTGCAAACTGCACACGATGGTGATTTCATCTTCCTTGTTCAATTTTTCTAGATGGGAGAGAATGGAATGAGCCAAGACGGGATCCAAACTGGCGACAGGCTCATCAGCCAGGATCAATTCAGGTTCCTGCATCAGGGCTCGAGCGATGCCCACCCGCTGTTGCTGTCCACCGCTCAATTCATCTGCCCGCTTATAGGCTTGATCCTCGATTCCTAAACGATTGAGGGCTTCCCAGGCTTTTTGGTAGTCTTGTTTCGGGAAGCGATGCAATAAGGTTTGGAAGGTGGGGGAGTAACCCAGACGACCGGAAAGCACGTTGATGAATACTGAAGAACGCCTGACCAGGTTGAAATGTTGAAAGACCATGCCGATTTTCCGGCGCGCCTTCCTGAGTTCTTCCCCTTCCAGTTCCGCAAGATTGATCCCATCCCAGAAAATGTCCCCTTCTGTGGGATCGATGAGACGGTTGATGCACCGTAGGAGGGTTGATTTTCCGGAGCCGCTCAAGCCGATGATGATCAGAAATTCACCGTCTTGCACGGTGAAATTGACATCTTTCAAAGCCACCGTGCCGTCATCATATATTTTCGTGAGATGTTTAACCTCAAGCATAGAAAAGTACCTCTCTCTGTATGGGTTGCTTGGTTAAAATTATTATATATAAAAACATATGTTGAAGAAGTAACTTTCTTCCTAAAAAGAAGTAGGACGGCTATCCATATGCTCGCCGTCCTACTTGTTCAGGTCAGTGTTAGAGAGGGAAGATAGGAAAGACCCCGTCTTCTCTCATCTGTTTGTTATTGAAGTTCTTCTGCGGATACACCGGCAGCATCCAACACCTGACGGAAGGGGTCATAGAAGGAGTCGTCGTGCTTTTCCAGATCCGTCCAGGAGTAAGCCACATCCAGGACCTCTTGACCCTCTTCGGTCTCAGCAATGGCCATGAGCGCGTTGACGATCTCTTCCTTCTTTTCCTCCGGGAATTCTGGAATGAACTGCACGCCGTCATTGGGGATGTCAGCTGAGACTTTGATGATTTTGATCTCATCCATCACATCCGGATATTCCTCTTCGATGGTGCTGCGCGCGTCAACATAGGAGGCCCCTGCATCACAGTCCCCGTTGTACACACCTGCCACCGCTGCGTCATGAGATCCCGCATCGACAATTTCAGACAGATCCGTTTCGGGATCGATCCCTGCAGCTTTCAAAGTGATGCTGGGGATGATCCATCCACTGGTGCTGAGGGGGTCGGGCCGGCAGAAAGTCTTTCCTTCCAGGTCTTCGATGCTTTCAATGCCGCTGTCGGCGCGGACAAAAATCTGTCCATTATATACCGGGCTTCCATAACGCACAGCTACCAGGGCAGCCTCTGCACAATCTCTTTCGTTGGCCAGGATGTAAGAGAAGGTAGCCAGCGCTGCCATGTGGGCTTTGGGTGGATCGCTGCACATGGCCTCGATGACGCCCGCGTATTCTGTAGCTACGAAGGGTTCAATGACCAGTCCGGTTTCTTCATAGAGTAAGTCGGCGACCCCTTCGAAACCGGTCACGACTGTTTCAGTTTCCCCGGAGGGGACAACTGCCCAAACGATGGGGTTCTCCTCGGTCCCCAGTTCGGCTTCGCCACACGCGCTGAGCATAAGAGCGCTGATAGCGAAGAGCGCAAACATCAGGTAAGAAAGACGTTTTTTATCCATAAAAAATATCTCCTCTAATAGTGGATAGTGGATAGGGTTTCTCCAGATTCTTCTGGAATGAGCTTAACCATATCATAAACCCAGTTGTGAATCCTAGCAAGTAAGAAATCTTAAAGTTTAAGATTGACTTATGTGGTCTTTTCAAAAAACTGAGCGATGAAAAGGATATTTTTCCCTGAATGCAGGCTGATTGTTCACATTTCCCGTTGCAGCGATCCCTTGCAGGGATTACAATCCAAGCACGATGAAATCACTCCAAGAAAGGTATCAGGATACCCTCGATTATATTTACAGCTTTGTCGATTTCAGCCGCACGCATCAGGATAATCTCAAACCTGAGAATTTCGATTTGGACCGGATGCGGAATTTCATGGCGCACATCGGCAATCCGGAGAGGGATTTTCAAAGCGTTCACATTGCGGGCAGCAAAGGGAAGGGGTCGGTAGGCGCTTTCTGTGCTTACGCGTTAAGCGAAGCTGGGTACCGGGTGGGTCTATTTACTTCCCCCCATTTGAAGGACTATGAAGAGCGGATCCAAATCAATCAACAGCCGATCTCTCGCTCCGATCTGGTGGATTTGACAGAGGAGTTGAAACCGGCCATCGAATCCGTTCAGCGGCTGACCACGTTCGAAATCACCACCGGCTTGGGATACCTTTATTTCTCTCGGAAGAAAGTGGATGTCGCGGTGGTGGAGGTTGGCCTGGGAGGGCGTCTGGATTCCACGAATATCATCACCCCGCTTATTTCCGTGATCACTGCCCTTTACCTTGATCATACCTCCATCCTGGGCGATACCCTCCCCAAAATTGCCCGGGAAAAGGCGGGGATCATCAAGCCGGGTGTCCCCGTGGTCCTCGCTCCGCAGCAGGATGGTGCCAGTGAAGTCATCCGCGAGGTAGCTGAGGCACAAAATGCCCCTTTAATTGAAGTGGGCAAAGATTACGTGTACCAGTTCCTGCATACGAATCTGGATAGGCAGTCCTTTCTGATTGGCAGGAATCCAAACACGCTGGCAGAGGAGGGGCAGCGGTTAGAAATCCCCCTCTTGGGCAAATACCAGATTGAAAATGCAGCCACTGCGTATGCAGCCCTAAAGACGCTCTCCGAAAGGGAATTGTCCCTTTCTGAGGGACAGATTCGGGATGGGTTTGCGAAGACCGTTTGGCCAGCGAGGTTCGAAATCGCCCGCCGGGATCCACCGATGATCTTTGATGCCGCTCACAATCCCTCAGCGGTGGCCAAATTGCGGGAGACCATTGATTATTTCTTCCCGGAAACACCCTTAATCCTGGTGTTCGGGATTTCTGAGGACAAAGCCTTGACAGGGATGTTTGCGGAATTGCTGCCGCGGACGAAGATTCTAATTTGTACCCAAGCCAACCATCCCCGGGCTATGGATGCCAAGTTGATGCAGGAGATTGCGGCTGATTACGATTGTGATTCCAGGGTGGTTTATGATGTGGGGGATGCTTTAGAAGATGCGCTGCAAATTGCCGGAGCCGAATATATGGTGCTCGTGACGGGAAGCATATTCGTGGCTGCCAGCGCCCGGATCGCATGGGAGGAACGCAAATTGGGAAAGTGAATTGTCTTTTTAAGGAGGGGGAATCCGATGAGGTTTGGGGTAAGCGAGACGCCCGACTCAAGGGCAAATATTCTGCTGGTGCTCTTCGAAAGTTTTTGAAAAGTTGTGCCTTCCTGATCCATCACAGGCGGCGCTGAAATAGTAGTAAGGGGTGGGTTCTGCAAAAGCCACCGCCTGAAGCGCGGTCAGGCTTGGATTGCAGATAGGGCCGGGGGGCAAACCCTTATTCTGGTAGGTATTATACGGCGAATTCACGCTGAAGTCTTCTGTGGAAAGGGGATTGGTCCACCAGGTCCCTTGGGCTTCGTTGTAACCCAAGGCGTATTGGATCGTCGGATCGGCACCCAGAGCCATCCCTGCTCGAAGGCGATTCAGAAATACAGAAGCGATCAACGGCATTTCTTCCCTCAACACCGCCTCTTTTTCTACGATAGATGCCAGGATCACCCCTTCCCTTGGGGTCAACCCTTGCTGGGTCATCCCCTCTTTTATGTGGGGTGAGAAGTGGTCCTCAAAGGCCTGTGATAACGTATCGACCAACAGCGGGGGGGAGACATCGCGCTGTATTTGATACGTATCGGGATATAAATACCCTTCTTTGTCGCGCCTATTGACTTCCCGGATAAAATCTTGGGGGGAGATGTTGACGCCCAGTTCGGGGAGGACCGCAGCAATTTCTTCCATTCGCCATCCGGGGAATATGGTCAGAGAGACCTCTTGGGGATTGGGGTCTTGCAAAGCTTCGGCGATCTCGACTTCGGACATGACCGGGCTCAGGAAATAATCCCCGGCTTGGATTTTCTTATCAATGCCGGCGTAAATGATATATGTTCTTAACAACCTGGGGTCGTCGATTAAACCCATATCATGAAGTCGGCGGATGATCATCCTGGGCGATTCTCCGGGATCAATATGGAACGCTTGGATTCCCCCCTGTAAGTTTGTGGGCGTGGTTAATTGTTCAGCTTTCATGATTAGAAGCAGGGATTGATAATAGAGCCTGGTAGTATTTAAATCTGGGTCAGGGGCTCCATAGATCTCCTCTGCGCGTTTGGGAAGGCTGTTAATGATCCCTCCGAAGAAGAACAGGGTCAGCACCGATAAAGCGATGAGGGGCAGGAATAGGATCCCGAAAAGCTTCGATTTGGGGTGTTTACTCATGGGCAGATCCTGGCTCGTTACCCTGGGCATCTAGATAGGATTGCAGGATGAGCGTTGCAGCCAGATGATCGATAGGTTCTGACCGTTTTCTCCGTGATAGACCCATTGCGATCCGGGCCTCCTGAGCGGTTTGGGTGGTCCCGTATTCGTTCCACAGCACGACAGGGAGATGTGTTTTTTCCCTGATGGCTGCTGCCAATCGAGATGATTTCTTCCCTTGGTCGGAAAGGTTTCCGTCCCAATCCAATGCTTGACCGATGACGATTTTCCCAACATTGTTTGCCCTGGCGATATCGAGAATCTTCTGGGCGTCCTTTTCTCTAGATTGGTGATCTACGACCGTAAGGGGGGTGGCGATGGTGCCTGTGGGGTCGCTGACTGCGAATCCCAGCCTTTTCTCTCCCGGATCGACGGCTAATATTCGAGATGGGGCGTTCATGGGTGATCCTTCATCCATTGTCAGTTTACGTTAATGCGAAATGGTAGGAACGGGAGTCTTGGCCACCAGGCAGGGCGTGTGGAAATTTGTGGCGGATTGCTGAGATTGTATTCTTCTGTCAACTGCGCCTTTGCATGAGCGGGTGTCTGTCCCAGGACGAGGCGCACGATTTCATTCTTTTTATATTTCGGTTTTCGCTGCCATTTAACCATGAGCTCCCACTCCGCGTTTTGATCATCGGTCACAATGGGCTTTGTGATGGATTCGAAAGTAAGGCTGTCCGGGATGGGTTGGTATTGGCTTGATTGTTGCCTCGTGCGCATGACTTCCTCAGCCAGCTTATTAAGGTCATCGTGCGTCACGATCCAGGCTGAGAGGGTCACCCTGATGGTCAGCTCAAGCGTTTCCCCTGGTTCTCCTTCTGCGGGGGTGAACGTTTCGTCTTCGATTTCTTTCACATTAGGGGTTTCACTTAACAGGATATCCCCAGGCTCCATTTTGTCTCTCAAACTATCCAGGGCGGTCTCTTTGAGCTCCTTTAGGGCCCGGTTGGTTAATCTCTGGCGGTCCTGCTCGGTGGGTATGGGGATGTACATATCCTTTCCGCCCTGGATGGGTTCTGGATTGGTGACTGTCAGGTCCGCTCCAACATCCGCTCCAATCCCTGAAATGGCCCCTGCATCCTGATTGCCAGCAGTCCCAGGTTCTTTGGCTTGGATATCGGCTTTGACCTCCTCGCCTATGCCCGCCGGGATGGTGACCGCCGATGCGGTTTGATATCGAATCGGGTCCGAACCACCTGTAAAAAGGGTTGTGTTTTGGGGGAGCTCGATTTCATTGTCCGTTAGATTTGTGAAACGGACTTCCCCAGAAGCATAGGTGTCCGGGACGGCTAGGGTGCCTGTGGCTACCCCTTGAGATCTCTTCTCTATGCTTACTGAGATCTCCCGAGCTGGAACAGCTCCAGAAACATAGACTTGTTTTATCTCTGGGCTGGCCCGGACCGGCAAGATGATTTCGGCCCATTGATCTTGGATGGGTATGTGTATTTCCGATTGCGGTAGCAATAGAAAGGCAACGGCAAGAACAGCGATCACACTGACCGTAAAAACCGCCAGCTGTCCCCAGCGCGGGAGTTCGAATAACGCTTGGGCCTGGGGTCTATCTGAGACGTTTACCTCTCTGGGTTCGAGGATTTTTTCCTGGATGGATCGCCGTCTGTAGAACCGCTGGGAGCGCGGCCACGGCTTGGTTTGGGCTTCCTCTCTGGACTTGAACACGGGGATGCCGGCTTTTTCAGCGTTGTAGCGGACATCCGGCTGGGAGGTGACCAATGCCAGTTGGCTACCCAAGGAAGTGCAATGACGCTCCAGAATGACCAAATCCAGGTGACCGGTGAGGACATCCGTCTTCTCCGGCCAAATCAGGAGCACCCGCGGCGTTTGAGACCAATCCATCTTATCTATGACGGAGATGGTGTCATCATGGCTCTCGAGATGGATGATTTGCGTTTTCACGAGGGATATTTTACCAAACCTGATCTGTTCTGGGGCGTGAACGTAAGCTTTTCGAGGGAGACCCACCCCAACCGGAATGTAGAATAGATCCCCGAAGGGTTGATTCTCCATTTTCATCAGTTTGTTTAGGGGGGCCTGGCGCGTTATCCGAGCTTCTTCTCTACCCAGGCGGGGACGCTGTCCAGGGCTTCCTCTAATTTGTCCGGGCGTCTGCCCCCCGCTTGGGCCATGGTCGGACGCCCGCCGCCGCCGCCGTCCACCTGCTCCGCGACATACGCCACCAGATCATCAGCTCTGATCCCTCGATCTACCAGGTCCTTGGTGACCGTGGCGATCATCTGTGGGGATTGGTCGATCACGGTCGCTAAAACGGCCACACCTTCTTGGGGATAGGCTTGCCGGAAACGGTCAGCCATACGCCGTAGGGCTTCCATGTCCGCGTCTTTCAATGTCACGGCGAGGACGTTTACACCGTGGATTTCCTTGGTATCCTCAAACGCCTGACTCAATTCCAGATAAGCTATTTTTTCGCGTAAGGTTTCCAGCGTATCCTGGGCATCATCGAGCTCTTCAAGGGCTGCTTTCGTTTGATCCGCCACCTGATCGGGGCTGGTGGAGAGGTAAGAGGCCGCTTTTTTGAGTTCCCGGAACCGTCGTTGGACAAGTTGATAAGCTTTTCTGCCCGTCACCGCTTCGATGCGCCGGATGCCGGCTGCGGCGCTTCCCTCACTGGTGATCAAAAAGATGCCGATATCCCCGCTGCTTTCACAATGGGTGCCACCGCATAGTTCATAGGAGAAATCTCCCATTCTGACCGTGCGCACCACTTCCCCGTATTTTTCGCCGAATAAGGCGCGGGCCCCCTCATCGATCGCTTCTTGGAGGGGTTTGTGGCTGATGTGCAGGGGGTGGTTTTCCAGGATCCTTCGGTTTACCTCCGCTTCGATGGCTTCCAGTTCCTGGGGGGTGAGGGACTGGCTGTGGGTGAAGTCAAATCGCAAACGATCTGGCGCCACCAGAGACCCGGCCTGTCGGGCATGTTCTCCCAGCACTTTGTCCAAAGCCGCATGGAGGAGGTGGGTCCCGGTGTGATTGCGCATGATATCCCGACGGCGCTGTGTATCGACGATGATGGAGGCTTCATCCCCTACTTCAGGGTTTCCTTTCTGGACTTTTCCTATATGGACGATCATCCCCGCTGCCGGTTGGTAGACATCCCTGATGTCCACTGACCAATCTTCCCCTTCAATCACCCCGGTGTCGGATACCTGACCGCCCGCCTCTAAATAGAAAGGAGTTCGGGGCACAACGATGTTGATATCTTGTCCCGCTTGGGCTTCTTCTACTAACGCTCCTTCATGGATGAGAGCCAGGATTTCCCCCGAGAATACAAGGTCGCCATAGGGATCATAATGGACCCCTTCGGAATTCAACTTGCCTTTCTGCTGCAGGGTTTTCAGGAGATCGCGGTATAACTCGACCTCTTTACCGCCCACATCTCCCATGCTTCCTCCTTTGCCAGAGGCGATCCGATGTTCTTCCATCGCTTTCTGAAAGCCCTTTTCATCGACTTCCAAACCCCGTTCTTGGGCGATATCCCGGGTGATCTCCAGGGGCATGCCGTAGGTCGTATAGAGATGGGCTGCTTGGTCGCCAGGTAACGTGCGCTTGCCCTTTTCTTCCAGATCTGTCAACATCCCCTCCAGGCGGTAAGTGGCGTTTTCGAGCGTCTCCTGGAATTGTTCTTCCTCCCGGGTGATGGTGTTGAGGATGATCTTCCGGTTTCTAGCGAGTTCGGGATATGCGTCGCTGTAATTTTGAATGACCGGTTTGGCAATGTCTGCCAAAAAGGGCCTATGAAGCCCGAGGTCCCCACCGAAGCGGAAAGCACGGCGGATGATCATCCGGCAGACGTAATTTCTGCCGATGTTGCCGGGGACCACCCCATCGGCGATGAGAAAGGCCGCTGCCCTTGCGTGATCCGCGATGACCCGATAGGGTGTGATATGCTGGTCCCTTTCTCGGTCGCTGTGTCCTGTCAACGCCTGGATGGCGTGCAGCAGGGGCATAAAGAGGTCGGTTTTGTAATTGGACCCGGTACCCTGTAACACAGCTACGATGCGTTCAAAGCCCATGCCCGTATCGACATGGGTTTCCGGTAGGGGTTCGAGATGATCCTGGTCCAGGCGGTTGTACTGGATGAATACCAGGTTCCAGATCTCGACGAACCGTTCACTGTTGATGGTTTCTGTGTCGGTCACCGGTCCCTGTTCGGGGTGGAGATCGAAATGGATTTCCGAGCTTGGCCCGCATGGTCCGGTATCCCCCATTTCCCAAAGGTTGTCCTTTCTGCCTTGGTAAAAGATATGGCTTTGATCAAATCCGGGTTGTGCTTTCCAATAACGAGCGGCGTCTTCGTCGGTGGCTATCTCCCCCAGCTCATCTCTAAACACGGTGGTGTATAAACGATCTTTGGGCAATTGCCATTTCTCGGTCAACAGCTCCCAGGCCCACGAAATGGCTTCTTCCTTGTAATAATCGCCAAAAGACCAATTTCCCAGCATCTCAAAGAAGGTGTGATGGCTGTCATCCCGACCCACATCTTCCAGATCATTATGCTTCCCCGCCACGCGCATGCATTTTTGGGAGTTAACCGCTCTGCTGTAATCGCGTTGGTCTATGCCTAAGAACACGTCCTTAAATTGCACCATCCCGGCGTTTGTAAACAGGAGGGTGGTGTCACCTCCGGGGACCAGAGAGGATGATTTGACGAATTTATGCCCTTTTCCTGTGAAAAAGTCTATGAAGGATTGTCTGATTTCATTCCCGGTTTGTGGAATCTCATTCATAATTCACCTTGCCAGCCTTTGTGATACCAGATAGATAAAAACCCGGACGAATGCGAGAGCCCGGGTTCGTTGATCACGATCTATTTCTTTCATCCCGTTAGAAATCAGGAATTCCCGGCTCCCTTTGTTTTTTTCGGGCGACTGCGCGCATGATCTTGGCAGCCGCCACGGAAGCAGCAGCCGGTAATCTGGACGCGAGATAATTTGGGAATCGCTGATCGGTACTCATCACTTTCAAATTATAATCGATTCTTAAGGCTGCGGGTAGATCTTTGGATAGTTCATCCCCCACAAAAGGAAAAAATCACAGCCTGAGTGGATATGGTCCGACTTAATAGTTGGATCTCACATCCTGGTCCTCTTCTTTGCTTTGGAGGATTTCGGGTGGGTCTTCCGGAGGGTCATAGCCATCTTTTATAATGTGTACTCACTGAGAAGGGTTTTTCAGGGAAGGCGTTTTGAAAGATGGTAAAATATCTTGAAGGTTTCTTGATTCAGATTGGATTGGGGAGAGGAACCATAAAGAATGGCCAAAGAGCTTGATTGTGTAGGGGAATAGGCGAATGGTGGAATTAAATTAAGGAGAAAAAAATGGGAAACTTGCGCCGTATCGTGCTTGATGTGTTAAAACCATTGGAACCGAATATCGTCGACATGGTACAAAAAGTCGCTCACCTGCAGGGGGTGGATGGAGTGAATATCACCATCTATGAGGTGGACCACAGGGTTGAGAATGCCAAAATCACTGTCGAGGGAAACAATTTATCCTTTTCCGAATTGCAGGCACTCATCGAAGAAAACGGGGCTGCGATCCACTCCATTGACGAGGTTGCGGCGGGAAAGAGCATCATCGAAGATGTAGTCACTCACCAGGATTAGTGGGATAGCATATGTCGGATGTCATTGAAAATGTAAAATCGTGGTTCGCTGAATTTCAATCGTACAACCGGTTGGTGGGCATCGCTGAAATCGCCCGCCGTTATTTTGCGATGAACGCTTTCGATGGCGTGCTGACCACCATCGGTGTTTTGGTAGGGAATTACCTGGCTGGCGTGCGGGATTTGATCATCCCCATTCGGACCGGCGTGGCCACTTCGATCGCCATGGGGGTCTCTGGGTTGTGGGGCGCGTATCTCACTGAAACGGCGGAACGGGATCGGCAGATGAGGGAACTGGAAAAGGTGTCCTTGATCGATCAGAATGACACTAAGATCGGTCGGGCTTCCCGGTTTGCGGTGGTCATCGTCGCTATTGTGGATGGGTTGGCGCCCTTTATCTCGGCCTTGATAGTTCTCATCCCCCTCTTCCTAAATCCGATTATTCAGGATGCAGAGCTGAGTTATGCGCTTTCTATCGGGGTGGCCCTCTTGAGCCTTTTCGCCTTAGGCATGTTCTTGGGCAAGGTCTCTAAACGAAGCCTCTTGGGGTACGGAATACGGACTTTGATCGCTGGCTTGGTGGCTATTGGCATCAATTTCCTTTTGGGCGGACGCTGAGACAGCTTCGGTAACTTTAGAAGATGGATAAGGGGATCTCTTTTTCCATGAGGGCGTATCTCTACTTTTCAGTCTTTGCCTCGGGTATGACCACGTTGGCTATCGAGTTCGCTGCCTCCCGTCTGTTAGGAAGTGTTTTTGGCACGAGCAACCTCGTCTGGGCGAGCATTATCGGTTTAATCCTGATCTACCTCACCGCGGGTTATTTCCTGGGGGGAAGGTGGGCGGACCGCTGGCCGAAGTATGATGTCTTTTTCACCATTCTGGCCTGGGGGGCGTTTACAGCCGGGTTGGTTCCCTTTCTCTCCCGTCCTGTTTTGCTCCAAGCTGCTAATGCGTTTGATCACCTCCAGGTTGGCGTCCTGTTGGGGTCATTTTCGGCGGTTGTGGTCTTATTCATCATCCCCATTACCCTTCTGGGAACGATTTCTCCTTTCGCCATTCGGCTGGCCTTACGGGATTCCCGGAAAGCGGGGCAGATCGCCGGAAAGGTCTATGCGATTTCCACCTTAGGGTCTTTCATCGGGACCTTCACACCGGATTTGGTCCTTATCCCCCTCATCGGCACCAGGTTGACTTTTGTGACCTTTTCTTTGTTCCTGGTCTGTGTGGCTTTAGGTGGATTGTGGAAAGTTGGAGGATGGCGGGGAGTTTTGAAATGGAGCTGGATGCCGGTTGTGTTGATTGTCTTGGGTGGGATATGGGGCCAGAGCTCGATTAAGAAAACGCCCGGCCAGATTTATGAGACGGAGTCTCCCTATAATTATATTCAGGTGATCGAAAAAAATGAGGTCCGGTATCTGCGGTTGAACGAAGGCCAGGGGGTCCATTCCATGTATCACCCGGATCAAATTGCCTATGAAGGGACATGGATGCAGGTTTTGGCTGCCCCATTTTTCAACGATCCGCCGTACTATCCTGAAGATGTGGAAAGTATGGCCATCATCGGCCTGGCTGCCGGGACAACGGCCCGGCAGGCCAGCCATGCTTTTGGGCCTATCCCCATCGACGGTTTCGAGATTGATCCGGAGATCATCAGGGTTGGGAAAGAGTATTTTGGGATGAATCAGCCTAATCTCAACCCCATCCCTGTAGATGGTCGCTGGGGGTTGGTCACCAGTGATAAGACATATTCCATCATCAGCATGGATGCCTACCGCCCTCCTTACATCCCCTGGCACCTGACCACGGTGGAATTCTTTGAGATCGTTTATGATCACCTCACCCCTCAGGGTGTAGCCGTCATCAACGTTGGAAGAGCTCCGGGGGATCGACGCTTGTTGGCAGGTTTGGTGGCCACTGTGAAAACCGTCTTCCCTTCCGTGTATGTCATTGATGTGCCGAATTCCTTTAATTCCATGATCTACGCTACGAAACAGCCCACAAAAGTGGAAAACCTTTCTAAGAATTATCACATGTTGGTCGCTGAAGATGGACCAACGGGGATACTTCAAAGAGCGATGGAGATCGCTCTGTCTAACCTCCGATCCGTTCCCGAGAGGGAGGATGTTTTCACAGATAATAAAGCGCCTATCGAATGGATAACGAACAATATGGTCCTGCATTTCATTATGTCCGGGCAAGGGTTGGATTGATGTTGGAGAGCTGAGATGCGAGCGTGGTTGGAAAAAATTCTTCTGTGGTTGGTGTCGCTGTCCATTCCCTTTGTATTGATCGTCGGTGTCGTCCGTCTCTTACTGACCCCGGCTTTTGTCCAATTTGAATACCATCTCCCCCATTTTCCCCCTGACCAATATGGTTTTTCAGCGGTTGAGCGGTTGGCGTATGCCCAGCTTGCCCGTCGGTACCTGGTGACCGATGCAGGGTTAGAGGTTTTGGGGGATCTTCGTTTCGAAGACGGTTCTGCGCTTTTTAATGCCAGAGAATTACGGCACATGGAGGATGTCAAAGAGGTCATCCGGGGGGCGTGTATTGCTGGGGTGGTGTCAGCTTCCCTCCTTATTCTGGGTGTGGTTTGGGCCTGGGCAACGGATCAATGGGGGAAGTTGAGGATGTCGATCGTGCGTGGAGGATGGTTGACGGTATTGCTTTTAGGCGCTACTCTGTTCTTGGCAGTGGTGGGTTTCCGAGCCTTGTTCGTCGTCTTTCACAAAATATTTTTCGAGGGGGAAACCTGGATCTTTCGTTATTCCGATACCCTCATTCGCCTTTTCCCCATGCGCTTTTGGCGTGATGCTTTCCTAGCTTTTGGCGTATTGACGGCTGGGAGCGGTTGCCTGGTCGCGCTGCTGTTCCGGGAAAGAACGAGTGGGTCAGAATAGGGACAGCATCCGTCTTATAAAGCAGGGGGACCCGAAAAGGTATGTTTCCGCGTAAAAAGAACAGGACGCACGCTCGGCGTCCTGCGTATTTATTTGCTTTGAGAATTTGTAGGGTTCTTATGCCCCGAATTTTTCAAGTCGACCGGCATGGGCCAGTGCCAGGGAGATGGTTTCCACAGCGGAGAAAGTCCCCAACCCTCCCCGGGCACACACCCGTTCACCAAATTCGGTCTCCAGATCTGGTCGATGGGTTTTCGGCGCCCAGAGCAGGAAGGGCACGGGATGCCAGGAATGGGACCGCAGTGTGGTGGGTGTGCTGTGATCGCCGGTGACGATGAGCACGTTTGGGTTCAGATCAAGCAAAAGGGGCAATGCACGATCGACTTCTTCAATGACTTGCGCTTTGGCGGCAAGGTTTCCATCTTCGCCGTAGCTATCTGCCTTCTTGATGTGTACAAAAAAGAAGTCATAATCATCCCAGATCCGTTTCACCGCTTTGAATTCGCCCTCAATTCCATCCTCAAAGTCCTCGAAGACGTCCATGCCCACCAGACGTGAGACCCCTTTATACATCGGGTACTCAGCGATGCAGGCTGCCTGGAGCTGGTAGGCCTCTTCAAAAGAGGGGAATT
>JAWLER010000076.1:0-6752 GCA_041686005.1 Anaerolineales bacterium
CATATCGATATATTTTTAAAATCTCCTGTCTTTTATCTTCTCGATCATAACCAAAGAATTTATCTTTATGAATCCATTCGTGTTTTACTCCCCTTTCTCGCGGAGATGGGGGAACAACAACACTTCGCGAATGCTGTGTTTATCGGTGAGCAGCATGATAAACCGGTCAATCCCCATCCCAAACCCTCCGTTGGGCGGCATACCGTAACGCATGGCTCGCAGATAATCTTCATCCATGGGGTGCCGCTCTTCGTCGTCCTCCTCATAGGATCGGCCCATCTCCAAAAAGCGCTCTTCTTGGTCCAGAGGGTCATTCAACTCCGTGAACGCATTACAGATCTCCATCCCCCCGATAAACCCTTCAAACCGTTCCACAGTCTGGGGATCGTCTTTTTTGCTTTTCGCCAGGGGCGAGATATCCCGGGGATAGTCATACACAAAGGTGGGTTGGATCAGATTTGGTTCCATGTACCGTCCAATGAGAGCTTCGATCAATTTTCCCCGCGGGTCATTGGGATTGAACTCCATCTCAAGTTTACCCATCGCTTCGGCCAAGCTCTCCCCTGTATCATGCGCTTTGATATCAATTCCTGTTGCGTCCAGAAGCGCATCCCGCAAAGTCACACGCTCCCAAGGGATATCAAAACGGATCTGCTCGCCCTGGTAGGATATCGTTCGCCCCCCCATGACCTCATCCATCACGTGGGCGATCATCTCCTCGGTGAGATCCATGACATCAAAATAATCAGCATACGCCCAATAAAACTCGATCTGTGTGAACTCTGGATTGTGTTTGAAAGAAACGCCCTCGTTCCGGAAATCCCGTCCAATTTCATAGACCCGTTCAAATCCCCCCACCAACAATCGTTTCAGATAAAGTTCAAAGGAAATCCGCAGATACAAATGTTGTTTGAGCTGCTCGTGATAGGTGGTGAAAGGTCGGGCTGCAGCCCCGCCGTAAATCGGTTGCAAGATGGGCGTTTCCACTTCCAGGAACCCACGCTCATCCAGAAACGACTGCAAAGCCCGGATGGTCGCTGTACGGGTGCGGAAAATGTGTCTCACATCCCGGTTGATGGCCAGATCCGCGTACCGCTGACGATAACGGGTTTCCGGATCTGCCAGGCCCGCATGCTGAATCACCTCGCCATCCACGACTTCATCCTTGGCAGCCGGGAGAGGCGAGATCGCTTTGGAGATCATCTTGAAAGAGGAAACCGAAAGGGTGATCTCACCAGACCGGGTGCGGAAGATCTCTCCTTTCGCCTGCACAAAATCGCCCAGATCAAAATATTGGTTGAAGAATTCAACTTGATCTTCGCCCAAGGTGTCCGCTTTTAAAAAGAGCTGGATCTGGTTCGTGCCATCCTCGATATCCGCAAAGGTGATCTTCCCCATGGGTCGCACAGACCGCAGCCGGCCTACCAGCGTGGCCTGGATGGGTTCGGCATCCTCCAGACCTTCCACCTTTTTAAAGGCCCGCAGAGCTTCTTGGGCGGTATGCGTCCGCTCCACGCGGCTGGGGTAGGGATCAACACCCATCTCGCGGAGCTCGCGCAATTTTTCCAAACGGATTTTTTCTAATTTTGTGTATTCTGCCATGAGATCTGACCTCGATAATAAAAACCCCGTGCGGAATTCTCGCGCACGGGGATTGGTTGACAGGGAGTAAAAATCAAGAGATCTTCTGAATTTTCACTGTAAACACCCCACCTGGGGCTAAGACATCCACTTCATCTCCCTTAGAATGACCCAAGAGCGCACTCCCCAAAGGCGATTCATTGGATATCTTCCCTTCAACAGGATCTGCTTCCGCCCGTCCGACGATGGTGAATGTTTCTTTTTTATTGTCCTGGTTTTTGATGGTCACCTTGGTCCCAATTTGAACCACGTCCGTTTCAGAGAGATGATTGACGATCTCTGCCTGGTTGAGGATGCCCTGTAGGTACTGGATCCGCCCTTCTACAAAGGCTTGGGCGTTTTTGGCTGCTTCCACCTCCACATCCGCATCCACCCCCAATGGACTGCCATCAAGCGCTTCTCGAAGACGCTCAGCAACCTCTTGCCGTTTTTCGGTCTTCAAATATTCCAATTCCTTCTTTAGTTTATCATACCCTTCTTGGGTTAAATATGAGGGAGCCATACCATCATTCCTCTGTCATGATTATGTTCTACTTTTTTAATAGCAAAAGAGCTTTTATAAGAGTTTCTCACTCCCAAAAGCCCTCTTATCGTGAAAGTGCGGCTATTCTATCATAACCATTCCAGAACTGCAAGACCGTCTATAAACAATTCCGAAATGTCGAATTGCGTCTTTAACCTCCCTCTTCCCCCCTCCTCCACAGGTTCACCCCGGACATGGAAGCGGCAAATCCCTCCAGATCCTCCCCTAACCCTCCCTCATCCTCCCAAAAGAGGCCTATTTGCGATTGATAGCAGGCGCTGGCCTCCTTCCAGGCTGACAGCGCAGCGGGAGATATCTTATATGGGACCTCCTCCCAATCCTCGGATTCCGTCATGATCTTCATGATGGATTGGTTCTGGATTTCGCGGACGTAGGGGAAATCGGCGTAAAAATAAAGGTCCCTCTCCAAACGATGAGCCCCCTTGCGTGTCAATTCGTGATCGACATGATTGCCGATGCCCAAAGGGGAGACAACCCGGTCAGCATCCGAAAGGTCGTGGGACAATCGGAGGGATACCATCTCCACCAATGGCCTCTCGACTGGGTCCAATCCGCCAAAGATGGCCTCTTCCGAAGGATACAGCCACGCGTAGCTTTCAGGACATCGCCGGTAAATGGCATCAGGGACCATAAAATGCCGCGGGAGAGCACCCATTACCTCACAAGCTTCCTCATCCTCCGCCCGCCTATGCTCGGTCACCTGCTCCGGCAGTTGCCATGTCTCATGGAGGGATTTCGCGAAGGAGGAGTATGCACCATCCGGTGGATCCCCGGCGCAAATCGTCCAGATCGCCACCTCATCTCCAGCCCGCACGCGCTCCCAAACCAACCCCCCGCATGAAAAAACGACATCATCCAAATGAGGCGATAAGAATACCCATTTCATAGCGCTATTTGTACCATACTCAAGGCAAGCGGGCTACGTCGATCCACATCCTTTGCCCATCCGTGGTAATCTCGACCCAGCCGTGCCGGTCGGTTCGCAGCAGGGAATACCCGGCCATCTCCGCCAACAACGCCGGGGAGGGCAAACCATTTGGATCATCAGGGGCAACACTTAACACCAGCAAGCGGGGATTTAGGTTTCCGATCCACGATCCTGGATTGCTGGCGATATATCCCTGATCCGCTAACCATAACAATGAAACCTGACCGATATCCATCCCCTCACGAAGATCATGAATGCAATCCCCTGAAATACCGAAGGGAAACAAAGCCCGAAACCGGTCATAGGTCAGGAGAAGAATCCCCCCGCGGTTTGTTTCAGCTAACACCTCCAATTGAATGTCCTCCCCGACCTGAATGATCGCGCCCGGTTCCCCTGCCAGAACGGGCACCTCCCTCTCACCTAACACAGCGCGCAGGTAATCTGCAGCGCGGGATGGGCTGTACGCGCCGAGCCACAGAACGTTCTGCGGCGGATTTCGCCCCACAAAATGGACCAGGGCAGCGATGTCCTCCTCTAAGGGCGAGGCAACCACCAGGAGATCCAGCCCTTGATCCATCACGGACAAACGACGTCCCAACCCGTCCGCCAGGGCGCTGGCGCTGGGACCACCGTTGATGAGCACTCGCTCGCCTGCTGGGGAACGCAGGAGGATGGCACTCCCTGTTCCCACTTCCAAAATGGAGAGGTGAAGAAGATCATCAGGCGCATAGAAAAGGGATCGCCAAACCAGAGCGTTTCCCACTGCGAACGCCATCACCACCAAAGACGGTTTGAGAACGCGGTTTATGTCACTGAACCACTTTCTCCCAAATGTCACCACAGCTAAGAAAACATACATGAGAATCACCCCAAGCAGGGAAATATCCCCCGTATGGATGATCTGGCCTTGCAGGCCGGCAAACCATTCCACAGCCCGGATCGTGTAGGTCATAAAAGGATAAACCAACAAACCCGCTGCCTTCCCCAGAGGAAACCAGATCAACCCCATCAGTAAAGCTAACCCTCCCAAGATCATGATCGGCGGTTGAGCGGGCAAAATGGCAGGATTGGCAAGGAAACCAATCCAGGAGATCCTCTGGAAATGGTACAAGAGCACCGGAAAGGTGGTGATCTGGGCAGCAAATGTGAAAAGCACATATTCGCTGACCGGTTTCGTCAGGTGTTGGGCGCGATCCGCAGTGATCACGCGGGAACTTAAATCGAGGAACCAATCCGCCATATCCTCAGCGTAGAGGATCAAGCCCAGGGTGGCAGCCAAGGACAATTGGAAAGAGACATCCCAGAGGATATGCGGGTTTAAAGCCCCCATGACCAGGGAGGCAACCGCCACCGCATGCAACCCATGATGACGGCGACCTATTTGACGAGCGAACAAAGCCAAGCCGCCCATCCACGCTGCCCGCATCACGGCTGCATCGGCTCCCACCAAAACAGTATAGACACCGATACCCACCACTGTGCTAAACAAGCCCCAAGGAGGTCTGAGAAATCGACCGCATACCCCAGCCATGAGACCGGCAACGATGGTGATATTAAAACCGGAAATGGCGATGATATGGGAGGTGCTGGTATCCTGGAAAGCGCGCTCCACTGAATCTGGAATGCCGCTTTCTTCTCCCAAGAGTATCCCAGCCAGCAGGGATGCTTCAGGGTCAGGCCAGATGCGGTACACCGTTTTCAACCCTTTACATTTCAATCTATAAATGGCCCTCAAGAGAGGATTACCATGCCCCGAATCCAAAACCCCCACCGTCGCTTTTGGCATGTAAGCGTAAACCCCTTTCCGGGCCAGGTATGTGCGATATGAGAAACCCTCTCCCTCAGGCGGGATCTTTAAATAACCACGAAGTACAACGCGGTCTCCATATTTAACTTCCTCCCCCACAGGCACCCTGCCTAATATGGTCCCTTTGCCCTTTTGGTGAATGATATCCTTCGACTCCCTGATTTTTTCGACATCGACCAGGAAGCTGGTGTATTCATCATGCACATCAGGGAAGTCTGTGACCACCCCCGTGACCACCACCCTTTCATCTTGGCCTGCATGGTGAGAGATAAACGCGGGATTTTCAAGATCAGGCAGCGAATGCGAATAACGGAGCGCACCCAAAGAAAAGCTGACCACACAGGCTACACCCAACGCCCGGGCGTTAAACTCTCTCCAGATCGAAACAAGGAGCTGGGCCAAAAGAAAAACAAGGCCGATGACCAAGGACCACAACCAGAAAACTTCACTCTCCGGCAGCTGATCCGCGGTCAGGATGCCCCCAAAAAATGAGAGCGAAATCCAGATTAACGGCATAAATCACCCCCCTGAACCGATCATCCCTTTTGCGATTTTGGGTTAACCAAAGGATGGAACGCAAATCCCCCCTCAGCGCCATCAGCTTTCACCCTTGCTCAATGCTGTTCCATTGAAGTTGAAAAACGATCCTGCTGACCATCCCTCTCCCCCTTCTTTGATCTCCTCCCGGAACTTTAAACACGCAACCCGAGCGCGGGGACCAACCCCTCAACCAGCTTTATTTTTCGATGTCCACCAACATGAAGTCCTCTCGGGGACTCCTCTTTTCTTCTTCCCCCTGGTTTGCCCGGTACATCAATTGCTGGGCGAGAATGGCTGTGGCGAAAACAAACAAACGCCTGGGGGTTGGACTTTCCTTTTTGAGGATCACCTCACGCGGGATCTTGAGTTTAAAGCAGAGTTTCCTGACTTCTTCCTCGGTAAACTTCCCTTCATCTAAATCTCGGATAAAGTAATTCCGGATGTGCCAAATGATCACCAAATCATGATATTCTTTCTGACTGATCAACCCCAGACCATAAGCTGCTTTTATCCTGGCCCCAAAGGAACCCAAGGGATTTTCCTCCCGCAGCAGCATATGGGCCACTTTTTCATCGGGGATAAAAAAACACTCCAACACGCGGCTGAGATGCGTATTCAGATACACTGCGCCAGTGATGGCTGCCGTGCGATCGCTTTTATGTTGAAACTCGAGAACCAGCCTTTCCCATTCTTGTGTGCTTTCAGATCCGGTCCGTGCCATGAGTTGACCCTCTGTTTAATGATATATGAACCTCATTTTTGATTATACATCAGATCCATGACTTTTTAGAGACTTATTTCCGTCCAAAGCCCAGCTGACCTTCTTCCCCCATCCTGATCCTAACCCCAACCGCCCCTCGGTGGTTACTTAAGGGCGACCTTTCCGAAAAACACGCTGGAATTCCTGGATAAAGTCATCCGCCAGAGCGGAGCTGCGAATGATAAGCACATTCTCATCATTCTTGTTTTCAGCGCTTTCCGTAAAATTATAAGACCCCGTGATAACGATCTCCTTATCAATCAGGATGCATTTATGATGCATTTTTTCCGGGTTCCCATCCAAGCGAACGTCCAATCCGCTTTCCTGAAACCGCTCCCATTCGCTCCCCGCATCGTTGTAGGATTGGGAGGTATCCAACACTCCCTGGACGGTAACGCCCGCCTGGGAGCGCTCAATCATCGCCTGCGCCAGCGAATCCGATGTGAAAGAAAATGCTAAGAATAAAATTTGCTCTTCAGCACCCCGGATTAATGCCAGAATCCGCTCTCGGGGGTTGTCGTCGGGGGAGAAA
>JAWLER010000028.1:0-28453 GCA_041686005.1 Anaerolineales bacterium
CTCGCTGCCCCTGTTGGGATACAATTATGCTGCAGGACGTTATGAAGTGTGTCAACAAGTCAAACTACACGCCAATTGGCACAATCTTGTCCGTTAAGCTCACCTTCTACCAGAGAAGGGAGGCCCCTTCTCTGTACCCAGCATGGCTTGACATGCACCAGCTTGAGCAGGAAAGCAGCTTGAAATTGACATCATAGATGGTGTTATGGAATTTTTTATACATCAACGGGTACCTTTGAACATCATTGCATCATCCATATCACACAGACACCACAAAGAACAAGGATAATAAGAGGTAGGAAATCAATATTGTCCGTCTGATCCAACGATAAGGATCAGAATAGGAAGGTGCAGTATGAAAACGAAAGTGTTAAAAAACAACAATCTCATGAACGTCCTGATGGCGGTCTTGATCGTCGCTTTGGTTTTCTTCATCATCATGGGTGCCTTCTATTTTGGCGCGCTGTGGGGTAAAAACAGGGGATCTTCTCCCAACCCAGTGATCCTCCCGGCAACGAATACACCCTGGACCCCCTGGACTGAAACGGCGGTCGTCAACCCAACCGAAACCCCCATGGAGATAGCTTCACCAACCCCAACGCCAGAACCGACAGCGACGATCCAACCCACAGAGATACCCACCGCCACACCGGAGCCAACCGCGACAGCCACGCCAACTGCAACACCTACCCCCGTCCCGGTGGATTGGGCGAAATTCATCAAAGACATCGAAGTCCCTGACGGGACATACTTCGCGCCCAAGACAAGTTTCGAAAAAACATGGCGGATCAAGAATATCGGGAAAATCGCATGGACGAAGAACTACGACTTGGTTTTCGTCGGTGGGACAGCGATGACGGAGAAAACAGTCAGTCCCCTCCCCACGAAGGTGTATATCTACGATACTATCGATCTATCCCTCAAACTGATAAGCCCAAAAACCCCAGGGATATATGTAGGGAAATGGATGCTCCGCAATGATGATGGGCTTCTATTCGGTGTTGGAGCCGGTGCTGATCAACCTTTGACGGTCAAGATCCAGGTCTTGAATGTAGACCCGGATGCATCTTATGATTTCATCCTCAACATGTGTGAGGCGGAGTGGTGGAACGGCGAAATGGAAAACTTGCGCTGTCCCAGCATCCAGAGCAACACCAAGGGTTTCGTATCCATGTTGGAATCGCCCAAACTCGAAAACGGGGCTAATGAGTATCCGGTTCTCTGGGTCCATCCCAACAAGAAAATCCAAGGGTACATAGCCGGAAAATATCCTCCTTACAAAGTCCAGGAAGGCGATCATTTCCGGGCTCAAATAGGCTGTTTACACGCCAACCAGGGTTGTAAAATGACCTTTAAATTCCAATATCAGGTTGGTGATCAGGAGAAGGTAACTCTGGCTGAATGGAATCAAGTCTATGATGGCAATGTCACAAAAATCGACATCGATCTGTCAGCTCTAGCAGGAGAAGAAGTTCGATTTATCCTCAGGACATTTGGGATGAACAAAGAATTTGATGCCCATGATGGCTTCTGGCTTATACCTCGCATTGAGAACGTGGAATAACCTCCAAGGAAACGCTTAACATCACAGTAAAAAAGGGTCCGGAAAGAACCGGACCCTTTTTTCATGTCTTGTTTAACCAGCCCTTAACCCCAAACTTCACTCGATCGTGGTCAGGAACTCCCGGGTCATGGCGCCCACATCGCTCTCCGTGGAGATCCCCGTCCAGGGATCGCTGGGATGGACAAGGTTGGCAACCACGATGTTCGCCCCGTTGAAAATGGCGCTGCGGGCCTCCTTGATATCCACCCCCCCGGCTGCCGAGATGAGGACATTGAATTTGCTGTGGACGCGGTTGATATGCCGATATTGGATTAACTTGCCCCGCGTGCCCTCTTCGTCCCGCCCGCGATGCAGCACCATCACATCGGGTGGCTTACGCAGCCTCATCATCACCTTCAGCGGGTCCTTGACCCCCACCATATCGATCATGGAGAGCATGCTTAAGGCATCGCAGCGCTCAATGAACAAGTCTAAGGTTTCTGTAGGCGAGTTCCCCAGCACGGTCATCGCCGTGGCCCCCGCTGCGCGTGCCATTTCCACCTCACCCAATGCCCCATCCACCAATTTCATGTCCGCAACCACATGGCCGCGCCAGTTGCGGCTGATCAACCGCACCCCCTGCATCCCCTCACGCTTGATGTAAGGCGTGCCGGCCTCGATCAGGATGCGCTTACTGGATGGGATGGTGGGCAGGATACGCCGGACGAGATGGAGGTCGTAATTGAAAGCGATTTGCAGGTATCGTATTTTGTCATCAAGCTTGGCTTTCATGGGACGTTATCCTTCGTTCCCTTCCACAAGAGTCTGAACCACCCCGCCGATATTGGACGGAACGAAAAGGACGATCTTCTCCGAGGGGTCCGCAGCGATGGCGCGGATGGTCTGTAAGGTCCTAAGGTGCATGGCGCCTTCGCTCTCCGCCAAATTCTTGGCGGCCTCTTGCAAGTTTTTGGACGCTTCCAACTCACCCTGGGAGTTAATGATCACCGCGCGCCGTTCACGCTCCGCTTCCGCCTGTTGGGCCATAGCTCGTTTCATCTCCGCAGGCAGCTCCACTTCCTGGATCTTGATCGACTCCACGTCAATGCCCCACCCATCCGTCTCCGAGTCGACAATCTCTTTGATGCTCTCCGCAATCTGCTCCCGCTCCGTGAGCACGAAGTCCATCTCGCTGTTCCCGATCACATCCCGCAAAGCAGCTTGTGTGTACTGGCGGATGGCGAAGGCGTAATCTTCAATCTTGATGATGGCGTCCGCTGGTTTGACCACTTTGAAATACACCACGGCATTGACCAGCATGGGGATGTTATCCCTGGTCATCACTTCTTGGCGGGGGATTTCCGCGGTCTTGATCCGCATATCCACTTTTTGCATATTCTGATATATAGGGATGATGAGATTCAACCCTGGATCCCTTGTCCCGGTATACTTCCCCAAAGAAAAGACCACGCCCCGCTCATATTCGTACAGCAGTCGAATGCCCCTTGCTAAGAAGATGACCACCAAGAAAAGGATCCCTACAAACAGACAGCTTCCAAAACTGATTATCTGCGCCATGACACATACCTCCTTAAGGATGCTGATGGATGATTAAAGGCCTCCTATATTGATACCATAGAATTATAGAGCATTATTTAACGATTTGTTAAAATAGGATCCAGACACACTCCATCTAAAGAGACCCTGTGTGCCGCGTTATGAAGATGAAAATAAACTCGCACTATCATTCAGTCCCATTGTTGCTATAATAAAATAAGTGTCAACGCTATCAGGAGCACCTATTCATGGTTCAACCTCGACAAGAGCTCATCTCTTGGGAGGAAGTCGGAAAATTAGTTTTCCACCTCATAGATCAATTCCAAACTGAATTTGAAGCGATCATCATGATCTCCCCCAGCGGTGTGATCCCGGCTGGCATGTTGGCTTCTGCCATGGGCTTAAAACAACTACTCATCGCCCAGGTCGATTTTCCCCCTGACCCTGACCAAGAAAAATCCAAACTGCTCACATGGCCGGATTTCATCCTGTTCCCGGAGGAAGAAAACCTTATGGACCGGAATATCCTGGTCGTCAACAACGCCTGGGGAGCCGGCAGGTCAACACGCGCTGTTCAGAAACAGGTCGAAACTTGCGGGGGATTCCCCTCAACCTGCGTGCTTCATTTTAACCCTTACCGAAATTTACTGAACTGCAAACCTGATTTCTACGGGGCCATCACAGACGCCTACATCATCTACCCCTGGGAAATTGATCCGGAGGGCCCGCAAGGCCTCCTGCTGGGCAACGGCGGGCGTGGATAAATTACCCCCCCATCCACCATACAATTTGAGCGATACCTATCCCCAGAGCAATTCCCGTCACCGCTTCTCCGGGCGTATGACCCAGAACCTCCCGAAGTTTTCTCTGACGTCCCTCCTTTCCCTTCGAGATAGTTTCGATGAGGGTGTTGAGCAGGGCTGCCTGCTGGCCGGCCTGGCGTCGAATGCCGGTGGCATCATAGATGACGATCAAACCGAAAACAACGGCCAGCGCAAACAGCGGGGTTTGAAATCCAAAAAAAATGCCTACCGCGTAAGCGGTCGAACTCACCATCGCCGAGTGGGAACTCGGCATGCCCCCTGCATGAAAGAGAAGCGCCCAATTCCATTTTCGTTTTACCCAAAAATCAATCAGGACTTTCAGCGTCTGGGCAACGGTCCAGCTGATGAGGGCGGAAATCAAAACGGGATTGAGCCGGACGAAGTCACGCAGCATCAACCTCTTCGTCCTCCATGATCTCTTCCACTTTCAATTCCGCTTCATCCAAAAGAGACAAACAGTAACTGGCCAGTTCCTGGCCTCGTTCGAAATATTTTAATGTGACTTGCAGGTCACGTTCACCGCTTTCCAGCTCTCGAACGATCTCTTCCAGTTCCTCCAGGGCTTCCTCATATGTCAGATCTTCCACGGGTTTGAAATCCATCTCGACCACTGTTCCCATCCTTTATATCCATTCCTGCTCACGATATGTGCCAAACACCTCTTTCATCACATCCACAATTTCGCCCAAGGTGGCGTAAGCGCGAACGGCATTGATGATGTGGGGCATGGTATTCTCGCTTCCCTGGCAAGCGATCCGCAACCGGTCCAGCGCCTGCCCCACCTGTCCCGGATCCCTTTCTTCCCGCAGGGATGCCAACCGCGCCACCTGCGCTTGATACCCTTCCGGATCTACCTTTAAAATCGGCACATCCGGTTCTTCCTCCGCTTCGTAAGCGTTGACGCCGATCACCTTCCGTTTGCCTTCGTTAATCTCCCGCTGGTAGCGATAGGCAGCATCCGCGATCTCACTCTGGAAAAAGCCTTTTTCAATAGCAGGCAGCACCCCACCCATCTCCTGCACCCGTTCGAAATAATCATAAGCCTGTTCTTCGATGCGGTTGGTCTGGGCTTCCACAAAATACGCGCCGCCCAGGGGATCCACGGTGTTGGCGACCCCGGATTCCTCGGCCAAAATCTGCTGGGTGCGGAGGGCGATGGTCGCCGCGTGTTCGGTCGGCAAAGCCAAGGCCTCATCCATGCTGTTGGTGTGCAGGGATTGGGTTCCTCCCAGGATAGCTGCCAGGGCTTGAATGGCCACCCGCACGATGTTGATCTCCGGTTGCTGAGCGGTCAGGGAAACCCCCGCCGTCTGAGTATGGAAGCGCATCAACCAGGAGCGTGGATGCTCAGCGCCAAAGGAGTGCCGCATCTCCCGGGCCCAGATGCGCCGTGCGGCCCGGTATTTAGCGATCTCCTCAAAGAAATCGTTATGCGCGTTGAAGAAAAATGATAAGCGGGGCGCGAAATCATCGATATCCAGCCCCCTCTCCAACGTCCAGCGTACATATTCCATGCCATCCGCCAGGGTAAAAGCCAGCTCTTGGGCTGCTGTGGACCCCGCCTCGCGGATGTGATATCCGGAGATGCTGATTGTGTTCCACTGGGGCACATGCTGGGAGCCATACTCAATGGTATCCACGACCAACCTCATGGACGGTTCCGGGGGGAAAATATATTCTTTTTGGGCAATATACTCTTTGAGGATATCGTTCTGGATCGTGCCCCTTAATTCCTCCGGCTTCACCCCCTGTTTTTCAGCAGCCACGATGTACATGGCCCATAAGATAGCAGCGGGGGAATTGATGGTCATGCTGGTGGAGACCTTATCCAGGGGAATGCCCCCAAATAAGCGCTCCATATCCTGCAGGGAGGAGACCGCCACCCCGCACTTTCCAAATTCCCCGATCGCCTCCGGTGCATCCGTATCGTATCCCATCAGCGTGGGCAGGTCGAAGGCGACGGAAAGGCCCGTTTGCCCCTGGTCCAGAAGATACTTGAACCGCTGGTTCGTCTCCTCCGCCGTGCCGAAGCCGGCGAACATGCGTTTCGTCCACAGCCTGCCCCGGTACATGGAGGCATGGATGCCGCGTGTGAAAGGATACTCCCCGGGGAAATTGATCTCTTCTTTAAAATCTACATCGGCAAGATCAAGGGGGGTGTAGAGACGACGGATTTCTTCGGAAGATGTGGTGATGAATTTCTGGCGCCGTTCTGGAAAACGCGCGAGGGCGGGTTCCAGCGTTTCCTCCCTCCAACGGTCTAACCTCTCTTTCAGCGCTTCTAACTCTTCAGGATCGTACATCGTTACAGACTCCTCGAGGCCGTATCCTTTCCTTTTGGTGACTTTTAGAAATTATAGCACTATTTCCCCTCCTCCATGATCGTCGCCATCCAATGGGGCTTTCCCACTCATGGAGGACGCAATCAACTGATCTTGGAAGACAGGAAGGGAGGACGGTCATGAAAACGAAAGTCCCCAGCCAACTGAACCCTCACTCAGTCATTCGCCCGGATAGCTGGGGACATCTCATGGAGATGGCTCCTAGGTTAAAATATAAAATATTAGGAGCCTGATTCCACTATAGCTTAACGCCTCACCCTCAACGTATCAAATGGTCACATCCCCATCACCAAAACGCAACCTTCCGATGTTCAACGCAGACTTCCCAGCCATCTCTCCAAGCATGCAATCAGGACCGTAAATGCCCTCCCTCCCCGTCTGGTATACTATCCTTTGTGCATATCTAGCCTACCCTTTCTGTGTTCTCAAAGCGGGCGGGCTTTCCCATTTGGGCAGACAACCGGGAGGCGGCCACCAGGCAAACTGAATAACCAAAACTGGAAATCAGGCATCCGCCACACCCCAACCGGAGTGTCACCGCTTCCCTGCTGGACAAACAGGGACCGATGCAACCCACGAGCGGATCGGTCCACAACCATTGCCGATGAACACCAAAATTAATTAATAACTAACTCTCACATCAAAAGGAAAAACCATGGATTGGATCACTTCACCCGAAGCATGGGTCGCACTCGTCACCCTCACCCTCTTAGAGATCGTCCTGGGGATCGACAACATCGTCTTCATATCCATCCTCTCCGAAAAATTGCCGGAGGATCAAGAGGAACTCGGCCGGAAGTTGGGTTTGGGGATGGCCATGCTCACTCGCATCCTGCTCTTAGCCTTCATGGCCTGGTTAACGCGCCTGACCGCACCTTTGTTTGATGTCTTGAACTACAGCATCTCAGGCCGGGACCTGATCATGATGGGGGGCGGCTTGTTCCTCTTGGGGAAAAGCACCTTCGAAATCCACGAACGGTTGGAAGGGGAAGAAGGACACGCTTCCCAGAAAGTGCCCCCCTCCCTAGCGGCAGTGATCATTCAAATCATGCTCTTGGACATCGTCTTCTCCCTCGACTCCGTGATCACGGCGGTGGGGATGGCGGAGGATCTGGTGATCATGGTCGCCGCCGTGGTGATCGCGGTGGGGATCATGCTCTTTGCTGCGGGGCCAATCAGCGACTTCATCGATGAACGGCCGACTTTGAAAATCCTGGCCTTAAGTTTCCTACTGTTGATCGGATTCTCCCTAGTCACCGAGGGCTTGGGCATCCACATCCCCAAAGGTTACATTTACTTTGCCATGGGGTTCTCGATTTTCGTAGAAGTGCTCAATCTCCGCATCCGCGCCAAGAGGGAGCCGGTCAAACTCCGGAAGCCCTTTGCAAAGGAATCTAAAAAATGACCCGGGAATGGGAGCGCGTGATCCTCAATCTGGATCTGGATGCCTTCTTCTGCGCCGTGGAGGAAAGGCGGGATCCCAGCCTGCGCGGAAAAGCGTTCGCCGTGGGCGGAGCACCCTCCCAGCGCGGTGTCGTCGCCTCCTGCTCCTACGCCGCCCGCAAGTACGGGATTCACTCCGCGATGCCCATGGCAGAAGCGGTCCAAAAATATCCCCCTTTGATCGTCATCTCATCCAACCACAGCGCCTATCAACTCATATCCAAAAAAGTCATGGGCCTGCTGTATGATCTCACCGACCAGGTGGAACAGCTGTCCATCGATGAAGCCTTCCTGGACATCAGCCCAATCGAAGGATCTCCACAAAAGACCGCGGAAAAACTGCAGCGGCAAATCAGGGAAACATACGCACTCCCCTCCTCGTTAGGCATCGCATCCAACAAGTTGGTCGCCAAGATCGCCACCGATGTGGGCAAACTCTCCCACAGCGGGGGCGGACCGCCCAACGCCATCACCGTCGTCCCTCCCGGAGAGGAAGCTGCCTTCTTGGACCCCCTCCCTGTGGACATGCTCTGGGGTGTGGGCCCAAAAACCAAAGAACAATTAGGGAAAATAGGGATCCAGACCATCGGCGACCTGGCTCGTTACCCAACCCTGGAACTCGCGAAAGAGCTCGGGAAACATGGATATGACCTTTCAAAACGAGCCCAGGGTGAGGATGACCGCCCCATCGTCACGGAACGGACCATGAAATCCGTCAGTCACGAGACGACGTTCAGCGAGGATATTGGAAAGAAAGCAAAGGTGTTAGAGACCCTAAACAGCTTGGCTCATAAAGTCGCTCGCCGTCTGCAGAAGAACAAAACCAAAGGGCGGACCATCCACATTAAACTGCGTTGGTCGGATTTCCAAACTCTCACCCGCCAAAACACGCTTGACCTCCCCACCGATGACCCGTATATCATCATCCAAGAAGCGGAGCATTTATTGGACGGAGTTTGGAAAGAGGGAAACAAGGTTCGCCTGGTGGGGGTGGGGGTGAGCAATCTGAATACCCAGGCTCAGCAGCTCACCCTCTGGGACCCGGCAGTGAAAAAGGACCTTGACCTACAAAAGGTCCTGGACACTTTGCGGGAGAAATACGGGGAAGGGGTGATCAAGCGGGGGATAGGGTAAGCACATGTTCTCTCTTTCACAATCAGGGTATAATAGGGCAGACACAAAGTTGAAAACAACCATGCCGCGTTTGACGTATTATTCGTACTGTAGACCCAATAATTATGGAGTAAAGATATGAGTGAAGAAATACGTATGATTGACGGCAATGAAGCGGTCGCCTACATTGCCCATAAAACCAACGAGGTCATCGCCATCTATCCCATCACCCCCTCTTCCCCCATGGGGGAACATGCAGACGCCTGGTCTGCAGAAGGAAGCCCCAACATCTGGGGCACGGTGCCGGACGTGATTGAAATGCAATCGGAAGGCGGTGCTTCGGGCGCCATCCACGGCGCGCTGCAGACCGGCGCCCTGACGACCACGTTCACCGCGTCCCAGGGGTTGATGCTCATGCTTCCCAACATGTATAAGATCGCCGGCGAGTTGACCCCAACCGTTTTCCACGTCGCTGCCCGGTCCCTCGCCGCCCAAGCGTTGTCCATCTTTGGAGACCACTCCGACGTCATGGCTACACGGGCATCCGGTTTCGCGTTGCTTGGTTCAGGATCCATCCAGGAGGCCCACGACTTCGCCCTCATCGCCCAAGCTGCCTCCCTCAAGTCACGGGTGCCCTTCGTGCACTTTTTTGAGGGGTTCCGCATCTCCCATGAGATCAACAAGATCAAGATGATCTCCGACGCGACGATTCGGGAGATGATTGATGACGAGTTAGTTCACGAACATCGTGGTCGGGCTATGACCCCGGAAGCCCCGGTTATCCGAGGCACAGCCCAAAACCCGGACATCTTTTTTCAGGCCCGGGAGACGGTCAATCCTTACTACAACGCAGCTCCGGATACCGTCCAAGAGTACATGGATCGGTTCGGGGAATTGACCGGCCGGCAGTACAAGCTTTTCGATTACATCGGAGACCCGGAGGCGGAGCGCGTCTTGATCATCATCGGTTGCGGGGGCGAGACCGTGAAAGAAACCGCGAAATATTTACAAAAACAGGGAGAGAAAGTAGGCGTGATCCGTGTTCGCCTCTACCGGCCCTTCTCGGTGAAACACCTCATGGACGCCCTTCCCGCCAGCACGGAGGTGATCGCCACCTTAGACCGCACCAAGGAGCCCGGCTCCACCGGCGAACCACTCTATCAAGACGTGGTCACAGCGATCAAGGAAGCCATGGAGGAGGGCTTTGCCCCCTTCCAGAAAGCACCCACAGTCGTTGGCGGTCGCTACGGACTTTCCTCGAAAGAATTCACGCCGGCCATGGTCAAAGGGTTGTACGATGAACTCAAGAAAGACAAACCTAAAAACCACTTCACGATCGGCATCAAAGACGACGTCACCCACACCAGCATCGACTACGACCCGGATTTTTCCATCGCGGACGAAGATACCCTGAGGGCCCTCTTCTTTGGTTTGGGCGCGGACGGGACGGTGAGCGCCAACAAGAACTCGATCAAAATCATCGGGGAGGAGACCGAAAATTACGCCCAGGGCTACTTTGTGTATGACTCCAAGAAATCCGGCGCGAAAACCATCTCCCACCTGCGGTTTGGACCGGAACCCATCCACGCTCCGTACTTGATCGATGAGGCGGATTTTGTGGCCTGTCACCAATTCAGCTTCCTCGAGCAAATCGATATGCTTAAATACGCTAAACAGGGAGCGACATTCCTGCTCAACAGCATTTACGGACCCGATGATGTGTGGGACAAACTGCCGAAGCCCGTCCAGGAGGACATCCTCCAAAAAGACCTCGATTTCCACATCATCGACGCCTACGAAGTGGCGGATAAAACGGGCATGGGTCAGCGCATCAACACCATCATGCAGACCTGCTTCTTCGCCATCAGCGGTGTGCTCCCCCGGGAACAGGCCATCGAGGAAATCAAGAAAGCCATCCGGAAATCCTACGGAAAAAGGGGCGAAGCGGTGGTGCAGAAGAACTTCGCAGCCGTAGACCAGGCCTTGGAAAAACTGTATCACGTCGAACCCCCTCAGAAAGTCACCAGCCAGAAGACCCGCCGTCCTCCGGTCACCGAGGACGCCCCCGACTTCGTCAAAGAGGTCTTGGGGACGATCATCGCTGCGGAGGGCGACAGCCTGCCGGTGAGCGTCTTCCCTGAAGACGGGACCTACCCCACAGGGACCACAAAATATGAAAAGCGCAATATCGCCCTGGAGATCCCGGTCTGGGAGCCTGACCTGTGCATCCAATGCGGCAAATGCGTCTTGGTCTGCCCGCACGCCGTCATCCGTCAGAAGGTGTACGATCCCAAATATCTGGAGGATGCACCTGAAACTTTCAAATCCACGGCAGCGCGTTTCCGGGAGTTCCCCGACACCCTCTACACCCTGCAGGTCGCGCCGGAGGAATGCACCGGTTGCCACGTCTGTGTGGAAGCCTGCCCGGTGAAAGACAAGACGGAAGTGGGACGCAAGGCGATCAACATGGCTCCCCAGCCCCCCATCCGGGAACAGGAAGGTGAAAACTGGGACTACTTCCTGAGCATCCCCGACGTGGACCGGGCAAAGATCAAGCCCAACTCCATCAAGAACTCGCAGCTGCTGCAGCCGCTTTTTGAGTTTTCCGGCGCCTGCGCTGGTTGCGGGGAGACCCCCTATGTCAAGCTCGCCACCCAGCTCTTTGGCGATCGGATGATCATCGCCAACGCCACGGGCTGCTCGAGCATTTACGGGGGCAACCTGCCCACCCACCCCTACACGGTCAATGCGGACGGCCGGGGTCCGACCTGGAACAACTCCCTCTTTGAAGACAACGCTGAGTTTGGGATGGGCATGCGTTTGACGGTGGACAAACACAACCAGTACGCTCGTGAATTGGTAGAGGATCTCGCCGGAGACATCGGGGAAGACCTGGTCAAAGAACTGCTCCAGGCGGATATGTCCGATGAAAGCGGCCTCCAGGAACAAAGGGCCCGAGTAAAGACCCTCAAGAAGCGCCTGCAGGATATCGATGATCCCAAGGCCAAGGACCTGCTGACCCTGGCGGACATGCTGGTCAAGAAGAGCGTGTGGATCATCGGCGGGGACGGTTGGGCCTATGACATCGGTTACGGCGGACTGGATCACGTCCTGGCTTCCCGGCGGGATGTGAACGTGCTTGTCCTGGACACCCAGGTGTATTCCAACACCGGCGGCCAATCCTCGAAGGCCACCCCTCTGGCGGCCGTGGCTAAATTCGCCGCGGACGGCAAAGAGGAACCGCGCAAAGACCTGGGCATGATGGCCATGTCCTACGGCTACATCTACGTGGCCCAAGTGGCCATGGGCGCCAGCGACACCCAGACCTTGAAAGCCTTCCGGGAAGCCGAATCCTACGACGGACCCTCCCTGATCATCGCTTACAGCCCCTGCATCGCCCACGGGTACGACATGAAAAAGAGCCTGGAACATTCTGACCTGGCCGTCAAATCCGGTTTGTGGCCGCTTTACCGATATGACCCGCGGTTGGCGGAAAAAGGCAAAAACCCCCTCCAATTGGACTCCAAAGCGCCCAGCATCCCCCTGAGCGACTTCGCGTACAACGAGACCCGCTACCGCATGCTGCTGCAAAGCAATGAAGAACGCGCGGAGCGGTTGATGAAGAAAGCGCAGGAGGGGATCAACGAGCGCTGGACCCTCTACCAACAGATGGCCAACCTCAGCTACAGCGGAAATGATTCAGGGGACTAATGGAAGACACCGGTGGGGAGGGCATCCTCCCCCCCTTTGAGGATTTCAGAAGGACAAGGGAGAATTATGACTGATTTATCGACAACCTATCTTGGTTTGGAGTTGAAAAACCCCCTGGTCGCCTCCTCCTCCCCGCTCTCCAAAGACTCCCAAAAAGTGCAGGATCTCGCAGAGGCGGGTGTGTCCGCCATCGTGATGCACTCCCTCTTTGAGGAACAGGTGATCAGAGAAAGCCTGGAACTGGATCACTTTTTGAGCCGTGACCGGGAGCAATATGCGGAAGCGCTGACCTATCTTCCCGAGGCAGGCCAATATGCGATCGGCCCGGACGCCTACGTGGACAGCATTTTAAAGGTGAAAGAGAACACCCAGGTCCCGGTAATCGGAAGCCTGAACGGCGTCTCCTCCTGGGGTTGGATTAACTACGCTCAAAAGATCGAAGCGGCGGGCGCAGATGCCTTGGAACTCAACCTCTACAACGTGGTCACAGATGTCAATCTCACCAGCGCTGAATTAGAGGACACCTACATCGAACTCGTGGAGGACATCCGGGAGGGCATTGAGATCCCCCTGGCTGTCAAACTCAGCCCCTTCTTCACCGCGCTGCCTAATTTCGTCCAGCGTCTGGCAGATGCTGGTGCGGACGGCGTGGTGCTCTTCAACCGTTTCTATCAACCGGATTTTGATCTTGAGGAATTAGAGATCACCCCCACCCTGACCTTGAGTGATTCTGATGAACTGCGTTTGCCCCTGCGCTGGATCGCTCTCCTCTACGGGCGGGTCGAGATCGATTTCGCCCTGACCACGGGCGTCCACCAGGCGGAAGACCTCATCAAAGCCATGATGGCTGGGGCCAAGGTAGCCATGTCGACATCGGCGCTGCTCAAGCACGGCATGGGTTATCCCACAAAGCTGCTGGCGGAAGTCCAGCTGTGGATGGAGGAACACGAATATGAATCCATTCAACAAATGCAGGGCAGCATGAGTCAAAAGAAAGCCCGCCAGGATGCGGCCTTTGAGCGGGCCAATTACATTCAAGTCCTTGGCTCCTACCGGTAAGGGCTCATTTTTAAAGACAACACAGGGCTGCTTACGTCGCAGCCCTGTTCTCGTTTAATCCCAGAGGGGTATTTAAAAGAAAATGTTCTTGGCAGTGACCAACTCTCCCAGAGGGTTACCCACTCAAGTACCATCGGCGCTGGCAAGCTTAACTTCTGGGTTCGGGATGAGACCAGGTGTACCCTTGCCGCCATAACCACCAAGAACAAGATTCACACATTTGATATCCATTGAACAGCATAATTGGAATAAATACCGAGTTCTCCGCACCACGTTTTAAGCCCTCGACCATTAGTACGGCTTAGCTCAACACATTGCTGTGCTTACACTTGCCGCCTATCTAGCAGGTAGTCTTCCTGCGGTCTTACTCCCTTAACGGGATGAGGAATCTAATCTTGAGGCGAGTTTCCCGCTTAGATGCTTTCAGCGGTTATCTCTGCCAGACGTAGCTACCCAGCGATGCTCCTGGCGGAACAACTGGCACACTAGAGGTCTGTCCACTCCGGTCCTCTCGTACTAGGAGCAGCTCCTCTCAAATTCCTTACGCCCACAGCGCATAGAGACCGACCTGTCTCACGACGGTCTGAACCCAGCTCGCGTACCGCTTTAATGGGCGAACAGCCCAACCCTTGGGACCTTATTCAGCCCCAGGATGCGATGAGCCGACATCGAGGTGCCGAGCCTGGTCGTCGATGTGAACTCTTGGACCAGACTAGCCTGTTATCCCCGGGGTAGCTTTTATCCGGTAAGCCATGACCCTTCCACACGGTATCATGGGATCACTAAACCCGACTTTCGTCCCTGCTCGACGTGTATGTCTTGCAGTCAAGCTCCCTTATGCTTTTACACTCTACGGTTGGTTTCCATTCAACCTGAGGGAACCTTTGGGCGCCTCCGTTACCTTTTAGGAGGCGACCGCCCCAGTCAAACTGCCCAACTGGCACTGTCCTCAGTCCGGATCACGGACTGGAGTTAGGGCCTAAACATGATCAGGGTGGTATTCCAGTGGCGGCTCCACCGAAGCTGGCGCTCCGGCTTCTCAGCCTCCCACCTATCCTGCACAAACCATGTCCAAACACAATGACAGCCTGCAGTAAAGCTCCACGGGGTCTTTTTGTGCTGCTGCGGGTAACGCGCATCTTTACGCGTACTTCAATTTCACCGAGTCCTTCGTCGAGACAGCGCTCTGATTGTTACACCTTTCGTGCGGGTCGGAACTTACCCGACAAGGAATTTCGCTACCTTAGGACCGTTATAGTTACGGCCGCCGTTCACCGGGGCTTTAGTTCAGAGCTTCGCTTGCGCTAACCCTTCCCTGTGACCTTCCGGCACTGGGCAGGTGTCAGCCCCTATACATCATCTTACGATTTAGCAGAGACCTGTGGTTTTGGTAACCAGTCACCAGAGCCTGTTTGCTGCGACCTTCCTACGCTCCCGTAGATTTACGTTCACGATGGAAGGCACCCCTTCTCCCGAAGTTACGGGGCTAATTTGCCGAGTTCCTTAACGAAGGTTCTCTCGTTCGTCTAGGTATGCTCTACCTACCTACCAGTGTCGGTTTGCGGTACGGATATTCAGAATTCAACACTTAGAGGGTTTTCTTGGCAGCAAGGATCAACCACTTCCGCCTCTTGGGCTCGCACTCATGCCTCAGCTCGGTCCACGGATTTGCCTATGGACGTCATCGCCTACACATTTCCACCTACATCCAATTGTAGGCTGGTCTACCTCCCTGCGTCACCCCATCGCTCCTTCTGAATAGTTCTGGAATGTTGACCAGATATCCATCGCCTACGCCTTCCGGCCTCGACTAAGGACCGACTAACCCGATGCGGATTGACCTGGCATCGGAAACCTTAGGTTTTCGACGAACATGATTCTCACATGTTTCACGCTACTCATGCCTGCATTCTCACTTCTGCCCGCTCCAGCCGTCCTCACGGTCGACCTTCACTGCAGACAGAACGCTCTCCTACCGCTCCAGTCCGAAGACTGAAACCCATGGCTTCGGTGGTAAACTTAGCCCCGGTAAATTTTCCGCGCAAGACCACTTGACCAGTGAGCTGTTACGCACTCTTTCAAGGAATGGCTGCTTCTAAGCCAACCTCCTGGTTGTCTCAGTAGTCCTACTTCGTTTTCCACTTAGTTTACACTTAGGGACCTTAGCCGATGGTCTGGGCTTTTTCCCTTTTGACCACGAAACTCATCTCCCGTAGTCTGACTGCCATACTCTAAAGTGTTGGCATTCGGAGTTTGGTTAGGTTCAGTAGGCGACAAGCCCCTTAGCCCGTCCAGTGGCTCTACCTCCAACACTGAATGTATGACGCTAACCCTAAAGCTATTTCGGAGAGAACAAGCTATATCCAAGTTCGATTGGCATATCACCTCTACCCACAACTCATCTCACAATTTTGCAACATTGAGAAGTTCGGACCTCCACGGGTGGTTAGACCCGCTTCATCCTGGTCATGGGTAGCTCACTTGGTTTCGTGTCTAATCCCAGCCACTCGCGCCCTGTTAAGACGACTCGCTTTCGCTCCGGCTCCGGGTGTCACTCCCTTAACCTTGCGACTGAGATTAACTCGCAGGCTCGTTCTCCAAAAAGCACGCCGTCAGACGTGATGGTGCGCGCAGACTTGCATCTACGCCCAGATCATCATAGTCCTCCGACAGATTATATGCTCACGGTTTCAGGTTCTATTTCACTCCCCTCATCGGGGTACTTTTCACCTTTCCCTCACGGTACTATTGCGCTATCGGTCTTCAAGTGTATTTAGCCTTGGGAGAGTGGTCTTCCCAGCTTCCAACCAAATTAGCGTGTCTGGTTGTACTCAGGTACCTGATGGAAGTCATTTCGTTTTCGCGTACGGGACTATCACCCTCTTTGGTAGGCTTTCCCACACCTTTCTGCTAACGAAACGATTTATCACTTCCGTATCTCAGGCCCTTCAACCCCGGCCATGCAAGCACGGCCGGTTTGGGCTGCTCCCCGTTCGCTCGCCACTACTAGGGGAATAATTTCTTTTCCTCTTAGGTACTAAGATGTTTCAGTTCCCTAGGTTCCCTTCCAATGACCTATGTATTCAGCCAAAGGATGCTGCGGGTTTGCCGCAGCGGGTTTCCCCATTCGGAGATCCACGGATCAACGCCTGTTCACGGCTCCTCGTGGCTTATCGCAGTGTCCCGCGTCCTTCATCGGCACTTGAACGCCAAGGCATCCACCATGAGCACTTAGTAGCTTAACTGTGATGCGGAGAAATCGATATTTATTCGCAGTTTGCTATTCAATTGGTAAGGTACGATCCGACGGTTATCTGTCGGTGGCTATCCCTCACATGTGGTCAGGAACACCCACCGCATGACAACACTTATTTTTTAGACACAACAACCCGGCACTTCGCCGGGTTGAGCCGACCCATTGAAAATGCCTTCCCTGCTTATCTTTATCCTTTCCAGTCCTTCAAATTCAACCCTCTCCCTTTCCTACTCTCTTCTCAGTGGAGATGAGGGGATTCGAACCCCTGGCCTCCGCCTTGCAAAGGCGGCGCTCTCCCATCTGAGCTACATCCCCGGGATTTCGGGGGGTAGTGGGCCTGACTGGATTCGAACCAGTGACCCCTGCGTTATCAGCACAGTGCTCTAACCACTGAGCTACAGGCCCTTCACACACCTTAACAACTGAAGAGTGATAGAAAACCCCTGGCAAACCTTTGAGACGACCTTGACACCGTCAAGGATTTGTCCATCAAGATTTTTGAAAAATCTAGAGGGTAAAGCATCGGCTCGAAAGCCTCCGCTCACATCTCCCTAGAAAGGAGGTGATCCAGGCGCACCTTCCGGTACACCTACCTTGTTACGACTTCGTCCCAGTCACCGGCCCTACCCTCGCCAGCTCCTTCCCGTTAGGGTTAGGATACCGGCTTCAAGTATTGCCAGCTTCCATGACGTGACGGGCGGTGTGTACAAGGCCCGGGAACGTATTCAACGCAGTATTGCTGACCTGCGTTTACTAGCAACTCCGGCTTCATGCAGTCGAGTTGCAGACTGCAATCCGAACTGAGATCGGCTTTGAGGATTGGCTCCGCCTCGCGACTTTGCTACCCATTGTACCGACCATTGTAGCGTGTGTGTAGCCCTGGACATAAAGGCCATGCTGACTTGACGTCATCCCCACCTTCCTCCGGTTTTGTACCGGCAGTCCCGCATGACACATGTAACATACGGCAAGGGTTGCGCTCGTTACCGGACTTAACCGGACACCTCACGGCACGAGCTGACGACAGCCATGCAGCACCTGTATAGGCTCCCCGAAGGGTCGGTCACCTTTCGGATCCCTACCACCTATATGTCAAGCCCAGGTAAGGTTCTTCGTGTAGCATCGAATTAAACCACACGCTCCGCTGCTTGTGCGGGCCCCCGTCAATTCCTTTGAGTTTTAACCTTGCGATCGTACTCCCCAGGCGGTGGACTTACCGCGTTAACTACGACACCGACAACTATTACGCTGCCGACATCAAGTCCACATCGTTTACGGCATGGACTACCGGGGTTTCTAATCCCGTTTGCTACCCATGCTTTCGCGTCTCAGTGTCAGGAACGGCCCAGGAGGCTGCCTTCGCTATTGGTGTTCCTCCCGATATCTACGCATTTCACTACTACACCGGGAATTCCACCTCCCTCTACCGTCCTCCAGCCTGGTAGTTTTGAGCAACGTCTCCTAGTTAAGCCAGGAGATTTCATACCCAACTTACCAAACCACCTACACGCTCTTTACGCCCAATAAATCCGGATAACGCTTGCCTCCTACGTATTACCGCGGCTGCTGGCACGTAGTTAGCCGAGACTTATTCCTGAGGTACTGTCCTTTCTCATCCCTCAGAAAAGCACTTTACAACCCGAAGGCCTTCTTCGTGCACGCGGCGTTGCTGCATCAGACTTTCGTCTATTGTGCAATATTCCCTACTGCTGCCACCCGTAGGTGTCTAGCCCGTGTTTCAGTGCTAGTGTGGGGGGTCACCCTCTCAGGTCCCCTACCCGTCATCGCCTTGGTAGGCCATTACCCTACCAACTAGCTGATGGGACGCAGGCCCCTCCCAAAGTGGCGCTGCAGCCTTTCGTCCGCAGAACCTTTACTTCATGAGCCTCTAACCTCATGAAGTGCATAGGGTATTAGCCTCAGTTTCCCGAGGTTATCCCCTTCTTTGGGGCAGGTCACCAACGCGTTACTCACCCGTCCGCCACTAAAAGCTCCGATGCAAGCACCGGAACTTCTTCGTTCGACTTGCATGTATTAGGCACGCCGCCAGCGTTCATCCTGAGCCAGGATCAAACTCTCCGCAAAAAATGATCACACTCGAAAGTGTGATTAGATTACGAAGTGCGATCTCAAAGTTTTTGCTTGCTGGTTGGCTTTCTATCACTATTCAGTTGTTAAGGTTCAGGCCCTTCCTCAGCGAACTCCATGATACCATTTCGCCACTCACGCGTCAAGGGCTTGAAAGAGAACAAAAGACCCTGCCGACATCCATCTTTTTGACACCGGCTGCGCCCCAACACTTGCGTGTTTTCGCGGGGTCTCTCCTATGTTTTCTTTGTCATGGATTTGCCCATCCGGGCGAAATCCTCTTTCACTCCCAAAATTATAAAGGTTCTTCCACCCGTGTCAAGGGAATCTGACCGCAATCAAGAAAGTGTTAAGATTCTGTCCCCGCCTCCGCGGCTAATCCATCTCCTGGCGGCCCAGCAAAGCCCGCAGAAGCGTGTTTTGATCGGCATATTCCAGGTCTCCCCCCATGGGCAGGCCCCGCGCCAAGCGGGTCAGCTTCACCCCCAGGGGTTCCAGCTGCTGCCGGAGATACATCCCTGTCGCATCCCCCTCCATGCTGGGATTGGTGGCGATGATCACCTCTTTCACTTCGCCTTCGCGCACCCGCTCCAGAAGCTCTTTGATCTTCAGATCCTCCGGACCGACCCCTTCCACCGGGGAGAGGGCCCCATGCAATACATGATAGCGTCCTTCAAACCCGGACGTCCGCTCCAGGGCCGCCACATCCAGGGGATCTTCCACCACACAAATCAAAGCCGGATCACGGTCCGGGTCGATGCACACCCGGCAGCGTTCCCGACCGGCCGCCATGATATTGAAGCATTCCGGACAGTATTCGGTCTTCGAACGCAGATCCCGCAAAGCATCCGCCAGAGTCAGAGTCAGCTCATCATCACTACCGCGCAAGAGGTAGAACACCAAGCGCGAAGCGGTTTTCGGGCCCACACCGGGGAGCCGAGAAAAGGCGTTGATGAGATTCGTAACCGGTTCAGGGAGCATATATGTCACCTGTGATCTTCGACATTAAAACGGCAGCCCTCCGCCCGCCAAAGGCCCTAACTTCTCCGCCGCCAAATCATTTGCCTTCTCTAAGCCGTTCTTGATGGCCGCCAAGATCAAATCCTGGAGCATTTCCTGGTCCACCCCTTCGAGCAAATCGGGGTCGATCTCCACAGCCTTGCACTTCTGGTCCCCGCTGAAGACCACTTTGACCGCTCCCCCTCCCGCAGAACCTGTGACTTCCGCCGCCGCCAACTCCTCCTGGGCTTTTTTCATCTGTTCTTGAAGCTGCTGCAGCTGCTGCATCATCCCCTGTCCGCCGCCCGAAAATCCACCAAACGATCGCTTCGACATCCTGTCCTCCATTCAAAATCAATGAACCCCAGCACCCTCCGCCCTGCAGATCCGAGCCGCCGCAGAGCTCACCCCCCATGAATACCATCTATTTATTCTTGATCGGATACGTACTTGCCGCCCAACTCGCGGACGGCGGTCGCCACCAATCCATCCGGATCGACATCCCGGGGGATGTCCTTCCCTTTGCTCCGCCCCACCACGCACTTAATGGGGAACTCTTCTCCCACCACCTGGGTGATGATCTGCTGGCAGATCTGAAGGTGATCCCCATGCTCCATCTTCGATTTAATGATCTCATTCTTAAAGCTGAGGATGAAACAGCCCTTTTCCAACCCCATGGGTGTGCACGAGTTCAACAACGCCTGCGTCGTTGGGTTGTGATCCCGAGCGATCTGGATGATTTCATCCCACCTTTTCAAGGCATGGATGGCCTTTGTCGTGGGTTTCTCCTGAGGTGCTGCGCTCGACGGTTCAGTTTTTTTTACCTCAGGCTTGGATCCTTCGGCGACCCGGGCCTCCTTAACCTGCTTTTTCGATGCTTCCGATTTCTTTTCCTCAACCGGATGTCGGGGGGGATGGGGAAGAGTGTTCTCCCCATCACCCAGGACCTCGATGAAGGCCATCTCCAGCGGCAGCGAAGGCTGCCAGGATCCGCTCTTAAAAATGGTCGCCTCGTTGAACGCCCGGATGATTCGCAAAAGGTGCGCCACCGATAAAGCCTGACTGTGCTCCACCAACTTCGCCTTGGTATCCGAGGTGACCTCCACCCGTTCTTCGTTCCCCACTTTCACCAACAGCAAATTCCGGAGGTAACTGATCACCTGGCGGGCAAAATGACGGGGGTTGCTCCCCCGTTCCAAGGCGGCCTGGATTACGTCCAGCCCTTTCGCTGGTGCCCGCTCCAGGAGGGCATCGACCAAATCCAGCACGGCTTGATCCGTCGCCGTACCCAGCAACTGGTGCGCCAACGCCAGGGTGATCTCCTCCCTCGCCGTGGCCAATTGGTCCAGCAAAGAGATCGCATCCCGCATACTCCCCGTCGCTTGTCTGGCTACCAAGCGCAGCGCCGCTGGCTCCACCTCCAGCCCTTCGCTCTCCACCAGCCTTTCCAGTTGGGCGATGATGTCCTCCACCGGGATTCTGCGAAATTCATGGCGCTGGCATCGGGAAAGCACTGTAGGGGGGATCTTATGGATTTCCGTGGTCGCCAGGATGAAAATCGCGTGCGCGGGTGGTTCCTCCAAGGTCTTCAAAAGGGCGTTGAACGCAGCCTGCGACAGCATGTGCACTTCGTCAATGATGTAGACTTTGAAACGACCTTGATTGGGGGTGAAGTTGATTTTATCCCGCAGGTCGCGGACATCCTCCACGCTGGTGTTGGAAGCGGCATCGATTTCAATTAGATCCAGAAACTCCCCCTGGTTCACAGCCCGGCAATGGGAACACGCATTGCAGGGACGATGACCGACATCCTCATCCAGGCAATTGACCGCTTTGGCCAAAATGCGGGCTGTGCTTGTTTTGCCCGTCCCCCGCGGACCGGAGAACAAATAGGCGTGAGAGACGCGGTCTTTCAGGACAGCGTTATGGAGGGTGGTGATGACATGCTCTTGGCCGACCACTTCTTCCCAATCAAGAGGCCGCCATTTCAAATATAGCACTTGTGACATAGATATGTATCCCAGGGAATGATCCCAGATCCAACCATCTGAATTCTTTTATTAGTGTATCAGAAGCTCACCCAAGGGTCAATCACCGCTGCGATCCGCGCCCACCCAATTTCCGCCACCCCTTCCACGCCAGACCTCCAGCCTGGCATCAATCTTGCACCCTCTTCAATTGATTGACGAGAAAATCCGTTTCTTGACGCACTTTTGGAAGTATGCTAGCATCAACATTAATCCAATTTCCAAGGTGCCATAATGATGTCATTAACCAGCAGGGTAGTGTAGTCCCACACAAGGAGAGATCGCATCATGAACAAGCCCCGAGTGTTCCTTATCTTATTTATCCTATGCACGCTCAGTGTTTCGGCCTGTCGTTTATCGGCCTCCACACCCCCTCCCGTGACGCCCACAACCAACCTCAGTGAAATCGCCAAACAGGCGACCATGACCGCAGTTGCGAAAACCCCTGTCACAGAGGGTGAAGAGACCCCGATGGCGACAAGCCCCAGCGGGGAAGAAACCGTGTCTCCCGATGTCACGGAGGGAGCCCCCACCAACACACCGGAGCCCACCAGCCCGCCTCCTACATCCGAGCCGGTAGAGGTCCCCACATACGCTGTCCCCAGCTCATATACCCTCCACAAAGGGGAATTCGTGTATTGTTTAGCCCGTCGCTTTGACATCCACCCCGTGGATCTGCTCATGTTCAACGGGTTGACACAGGGAACTGTCCTTTACCCCGGACAAACCCTCCAGATCCCTTCTCAGGCCCGATCTTTCCCCGGCAAGCGAGCGCTGCAATATCACCCCACCACTTATACCGTGTCGTCAAGCAATGAAACCCCCTACTCCATCGCTTGCGAGTTCGGAGATGTTGACCCCCGGGCTATCGCCGAAGTCAATGATATCGATGTCGATCAAAGGTTAAAGGTGGGACAGACGATCCAAATCCCCTAACTACCCCTGATGCTTTTTATTAAACAAACGCAGCCTCATGAAGTGTTTCATGAGGCTGCGCTGTTTTTTTACCCCTCCCGGCATTCAAAGGGTATCCAACCTGGAACCGGGACCCGAGATTCCCACCTTATTTTTACTTTCAGCCACAAGGGGCCAGGCCCGCCTTCAAAACAGATCAGGGCTGCGCCAAAGTACGGTATACTTCAAACACAGTCCCGGATCCAAATCGACGCCAAGCAGGGCATTCGCCTCCTTTTTCCAAATGCGCCGAGTAAGGACAGCCCTAAGAACATGAACCTCAAAAAAATCAGCACCCTCGACCGCGAGTTTTCCCATAAAATCCGCTTGCCCGAAAGCCGCTCTGGACTGAGGCGTGCAGCGGCGATTTTCGCGCATTCCGCTGACTCCTGGTTTTGGCTGGCGGGATTGATCACCCTGTACCCGTTCGTCTCACCTGGTGCAAGGCCTCTGCTTGTAAAACTCATGGTCGGCATCGTGATCACCGCCGTTTTCGTCCTCTCTCTGAAAATGACCATCAAACGCCCTCGACCGGAGGGAGAGTGGGGACAGATCTACCGCAATACAGACCCCCATTCTTTTCCTTCCGGACACGCTGCCCGGGCCATCATGTTGACTTTATTGATCTTCCTTCTCGGACCAGCCTGGTTGGGGGGGGTGATGGTCCTTTGGACCTTGCTTGTCAACTACGCCCGGATCGCTTTGGGCGTCCATTATTTGTCAGACATCCTGGTCGGCACCGCTATCGGACTCCTGTTTGGATGGGGAGTATACCTGATACAAATATAAGATAGGGAAACCCGGCCCGGTCAAAAAACCAAGCCCCTCAAAGGGATCCGAGGGGCTTGGTTTTCTATTTTTCGGGGACGGCGGACATGCCTTCCGCCTTTAAGAATAAGCAGGCACCTCCACCCAGCGTCCCTGATCGTGGACCAGATGGTAGGGATACCAAACCACACCAAAGAGCTCGATGAGGATATCCTTTTTATAGGGGGCTACAGGGATCTCCTCAATTTCCTCCAAGAGGTCATCCCACTTTTCCTCTTCCTCCCGGATTTCTTCCTGGCGCTCTTCCTCCAGCTCTTCAATCTCCGCTTGGTATTCATCGATGAGCTCCAATGACTCCTGCACATCCGCTTTCGCCTTGCTGGTCATCCTCCGCTTGGAAAGGGATGTGGTCAACCTCCTTTTCCGCCCAGCCAACAAACTCAACACGTTCTCCACATGGGTGCCCATCTCCTCCATCTTCCGCTGGGAGAGTTCCATTTCATCCTCTTCCAACTCCCGCTGTTCTTTCAGGATGCGGTCCTTGATCCGCTCGATCTTTTTTTTATAGGACTCGTTGATCTCCTCGATCTCTTCCTCTTTCTCCTCCTCCGCCGCTTCCGCGATCATCTCCCGGAAATCCTCTTTGGAGACCTGGGGGCCGGCGAAAATCTCCAGGTCTTCATGACTCCTGACGGTCACGGTGAAGGTATGGTAGATCCAATCTTTGAAATCTGTCTCCAGGGACTTAAGCGTTTGATCGTCAGAAAGAGGGGGGCGAAGGTCAGCAAAGCGGGCATCGGGTTCTGGGCTCCGTTCCAAAACACGCAGCGCCAGGGGTTCCGTCGACCATTCCTCCCAATCGATCCTCCCCCGCGGATCGGGGTCCAAGACAAGGGCCGTTTTCCTCTCCTCGTAATCCAGATTATAATTTCTCTTCAAGAACCGGACGTTGGCCTGAGCAGCCAGCGCGGGCCGGTAAAGGAGGACCTTCTGGGGTACGCCCTCCCCTTTTAGTGACGCGCTCTCAAGGGCGGATTTTAAAGACACCTCTGCGGGGTAAAAATACTCATCCACATCCTCTGGCACACGGGGAGGCGTGGAAGACCCGGGCAATTCCCCTTGAGCGCCCAAACCCTCTCCTTTGTCTGCGGCTCCCTCCCCCCCTCGGGATACGCCTGCTTCTCCCTCTTGAGGGGCAATCTTCCATGCGTCCTCTGAAACCCCAGCCATCTGGTTCAAAGCAGGGATTTGATTCCGGGTCAAAGGCCCGGTGAGGTAATTCATGGCCCACCGTGTATAAAACAGGACGGGATCCTCTTCGTGCACGTTGTGGAGCAGGAACACGCGCTTATCCAAGGTGGAGATCAAGCGGTCATAGGTCCGGCGTTCCACACCGGGAGCCGCTCCTTCCAAGCCATCCAACAAGCGCTCCTTATCCTGCTCTGTCTGCAGCTTTCCGATGAACCAGGTCCCGGCGTTGGAAAGCGCTTTGTAATCCACATCTACAGGATTTTGCGTCACCAACACCTGTCCTACCCCAAAAGCCCGGGCCTGCTTCAGCATCCGCAGCATCGGCCCCTTGGAAGGGGGGTTTTTCACAGGAGGGAGATAACCGTAGATCTCGTCAAAATAGAGGATGGCCCGGAGGGATGTGGTCCCTTTTTGCGATCGCATCCAGGTTTCCACCGCGGAATACAGCAGGGTGACGAAGAACATCCTTTCCGCGTCGCTGAGGTGGGCGATGTAGAAGACGCTGTGGCGGGGGCGACCCTCAGGCGTGACGAGCATGGGCCCGATTTCTAAGGGTTGGCCGACGATCCAGGATTGGAAGGTCGGGGCGGCGAGGATGTTGTTTAACATCATCGACAATTCCAGCCGCTCCTTTTCAGGCAGGAAGGTCTCCACATCCATCATCCCCAGCTTCTCGAAAGGGGGGTTCTGGATCTGAAGGATCAATTCCCCCAGATCGAGATCTTTGTCCTGACTCCAAGCGTTTTCGAAGATATTGCTGAGCAGGATGTGCTCCGGGGAACGGACCGGGTCGATGTCATCCAATCCGACCAAACCCAACAGGCCCATCACCACGCCGGATATTTTTTCCCGCAGCACTTCACGGTGATCCTCCCAGGACAGCCCCGGGGCTTCCAAAGAGGACAGGATGTTGACGGGCATCCCCGCTTCCGAACCTGGGGTATAGACCGTGAACTGCACCTTATCCTGCAACGCCTGGATGCGTTCTTTGCCAATCCCCCACTCCCCCAGGCCTTTCTCCCATAACGAGGCAGCATCCGCTGCCGCCTGCTGAATGGTCTTCCCTTTCCGTCGGGCTTCATCCGGGTTGACCCAGGGTCGAAAATCCTCCGAGCGCAATTCGGGGAAATGGAGCAGGGTATTGGTCATGTCCCCTTTGGGATCGATCATCAAAGCGGGGATATCGTTCAAGGCTGCCTCTTCCAATAGGTCAATGCACAAACCCGTTTTCCCTGATCCCGTCATCCCCAGTGCCACAGCATGGGTGGTCAGGTCATCAGGATCATACAACAACAGATCGTCCTTGATCTCTTCCTTTTTAGAATCATATGCTTTCCCCAAATAAAACTTGCCATCATAGGTATCCATCGCACCCTCTCATCGTTTCGTTATTTCTTTCCCACATAAAAAACAGACCATGCCCTCCAAGTGGGTCCCCCACAGCTGCTGAACCCTTGCCTCCATCCTCTCTCAACTTCATTATACGCTGATCCAGAACTCACTCCAGGCAATCAAAGGTAGCGACGACCAAATCGTGGTCCGATTTATGCATTGGGGACTCATCGCCGGGCAGTGGCAGGGGGAAATCCGCGTTAGTGTGCAAGACATCCACGCGCACCAGGCATTCCATCAGGCTGGAGGTGACCAAGATATGATCCAGGAGTTGGGATCGTCCCTCGTAGATATAGTTATACCGTTCCTGATCAGGCAGTGTGGACATCACATGCCGCAAGCCAGCCTCCCGGAAACTGTCGATGGGCGGGGAATGATAATAAGAATTGAGATCCCCGATCACAGCGATGCGCGCTTGTGGATTCTCCTTCTGGATCTCCTTCACAATGCTCACATTCCAGGCTGCCTGTGCCGTCCGGCGCGGCTCCGTCGCTTTCTCCCCCCCGCTCATGGAGGTAAAGTGGTTGTTGATCACATACAGTTCCAACCCGCCCTCTTCCTCGGAAATCCGGACCTTGACCAATAGCGGTGGGCGGCTCGTCAATCCCTCCGGAGCTACGTACTGCTCCGTATCTAGGATCTGAGCCCGATCTCCCCGGATCAAATATCCGACATCGATGCCCCGGTCGTCCGTGCCCTCGATCAAGACTGGCTGGTATCCAAGCTCAATCAGCGAAGGATGCGCGGCTACATCCTCCAAGATGCCGATGTTTTCCACCTCCTGCAAGCCGACCACAGTGGGCAAACCAGCGGAGACGATCGTGTTCGCCACTTTGGCGATGTCTATCTTATATTCCTGCACCGTTGGCATATCCGGGTCTGAAGGATGAGGTACCTGGATATCGAACAGGTTCTCCACATTCCAGGTCGCGATGCTGAACTCGTCTGAGGCCGTCTTAGGTAGGGAAGGCAAGCGCTGTTCGATATCCAAGATTTGGGGCGTTTGGATGGGCTCGATCTTGTAATCCCCAAAGGTGTATGCCAGGGGACCGACGATGTTTGAGACCTTATCCCCCACCGCCACGACATAGTCCAAACCCGACCGGTCCTCATAAGACTTATAACTGCCGTCGTCCACCGTGATCCCCACCCCACTATCCTGGGCGGACCACAAACGGGTGATACGGTGCTCGGGTAAGACCACAGTATACTCGCCGTATTTATTGGTGGGCGCCACCACCAAGGCTTGGTCCGAAACCTGAACCATCATGCCTTCCAACGCTTCAAAGTAGATTTCCGCTTCCGCGTTACTCAGGGGAGGATCCAACTCCACCGGCGAGGGCCTGACATCGCTGGGGCTGAGCACCTTGATATCGTTTCTGGAGTCTATCTTCAACTGGGTCTGTTGATACATCTCCCGCACGGTCCCGGTCACTTCCACTTTTTCACCCCGCTGCACGTCAAAACCCACATCTTCCGCGTTGACGAACAGACCGCTGGATGTGCGCGGGTCCAAATCCGTCTCTATCTCCTGGATCCAAAATCCACCCAGCTCCGGAAACGCTCCGGAGACCACGCCGGTGGTCTTCACCTCATCCAGGACGTAATTGGAACGCATCCCAGGCCCTTGAATGGCCCAGATGGGGATCACATCCCCCCCAAAGACGTAATGGGGCTCGATCTTCGCCGGGTCTTCCCATTGATCAGCGGTAGCTTGGGCTTTTTCTAAAACGATGTATTCCCCACCTAAGGCTTGTACTCGGAAACGGACCTGCACGCTCTCTCCATCCCCAGCCAGGGTCTCCCGCTCCCAACGGAGTTGATTCTCACCCACCTCTTCCCCCCCGTCTAAAATTTCTTCTAAGCGGGCGTTGCTGGGCAGCTCCATGAGTATATCTAGACCCGTCATCGGCTGCGAAGTGTGATTGTACACGGTCAATGTTCCCGTGAAAACCTCGCCGGATTGGACCGTGTTCGGCGCTTCCAGGGTCAAACGCAGGATGGGAGGGTAGACTTTGCTCAAATCCGACTGGATCCGGGGGTAGAGCTGCAGCCGGCTGTCCCTCACCTCAAGGATGCCGGTGGCCTGATAACGTTCCCCCACTTCCACCGCTTCTACGGTCATG
>JAWLER010000077.1:0-6404 GCA_041686005.1 Anaerolineales bacterium
CGACGGGGTAGAACCCACCGTGTCCAACGTGGCCAGCGGTGACTACACCGTCTTCCGCCCCCTCAACATGCTCACCAACGGTGAGCCTGGGGAGCTGGCGGGGTCCTTCCTGGACTTCATCCTCAGCGCTGAGGGACAGGAAATCGTGGCTGAGGATTACATCCCGGTCAAATAACCAAGTGCGCTGAAGGTTGACACGAGGGGATAAAGGGGCACGTTTTTTGTGCTCCCTTATCCTTTTTCCAACACTGGGCAACTGGACTATCCGAGAAAAAAAGCTTTGCTAGAATCGCAGCTTTTATTCCATAACAAATGACAAAGGCACCCGACGGAAACGTTCGTCATCGAACCCAGTTGCACATCAAAGGAACAGATTAATATCACGAGGTTGTACTATGCAAAAAACCAAGGCCCTGGACGATCCCCAACGACCATCCAAAACCAGAACCATCTACCTCATCGGGATCACCATCACCCTGGCATTATCCGCCATGGGGGCTATAGCAGGTGGGATCTACCTATCACAATCCCCCGAACTCATCCCCACAGAAGGGGGTAACCCCCTCTACTCCAACACCCAAATCATGATCGCCGCCCTTCTGGCTGGCGGCTTGTTGGGGTACCTCACCTACGGGATATGGGCATTGAAGAATTGGTCCCGCTCTCTGGTCTTGTTTTTGGTCCTCATGGGGGGTACATACTATGGGGTCTCAGTGATATTCGATGTCTCCGCCCAGATCTTCGGGGGAGAAAAAGTCGTGCCCCTCCTGGAAATTGGCAGGATTTTGATCTCAGGTTTGAAAAGGATCATCATCACCGGCGCCGTTCCCATCGCTGTTTTATACGGTTTGAGAAGGTACGCCTATTTGTTTGAAGAGACAGCGAAACAGCGCCGGTTTATCGATCAAAGCGTCCGGTATATCTTAATTGGTTTTGCGCTGAGCGCGATCATCATCGTGGCCCTGATCATCGTCTTCACTTTCATGGAATCCATGCAAGCCATCACTGAAGTCGGGCTGGACACCATGCTGCTGGGCACCATCTGGCGTCCGGGATCGATCATCGGCACCGAAGACGCTCAATTGGGGTTGATCCCCATGGTGATCGGTTCCATTCTGAGCACCTTCGGCGCTGCGCTGCTCGGCGTCCCCTTTTCCATCGGGGCAGCCATCCTGCTCGCAGAAGTAGCCCCCATTTCGGTGCGGGAGGTCATCCGACCCGCGATCGAACTCCTGGCCGGTATCCCATCCGTCGTCTATGGTTTGTTCGGGATGGTGGTCCTGGCTCCAGCCATCCGCACCTTCCAAATCCCATATAATTCAGGGTTTAACTTACTGAACGCCTCCATCATCCTGGCGGTGATGATCACCCCTACTGTGACCAACATCGCGGAAGACGCCATCCGCGCTGTCCCCCGTGAATACAAAGAAGGATCGTTCGCTTTGGGCACCACACACTGGCAAACCATCTGGTTCGTGATCCTTCCCTCAGCTCGCTCAGGGATCATCGCTGCGGTCATTCTGGGCATCGGCCGGGCCTTGGGGGAAACCATGGCCCTGATCATGGTCATCGGCAACGCCATCGCCATCCCCAAACCGCTCAACAACAACCCCCTGACCCTCTTTCTGAGCGCTGCCCGAACCTTGACCGGAAACATCGCTGTGGAGATTAATTACGCCACCGGCGCCCACCGCAGTGCGCTGTTCTTCACGGGGTTATTGTTATTCTTGATGATTTTCTTAGTCAACAGCATCGCCCGCGGATTAATGCGGGAACGCACCTCATCCTGAGGAGGTAATTGCATGACCTCAGACGCATATCGGATCGTCGAAGAAGCACAAATCAAACAGAACCTGCCTTCAAGAAAAACCAAAGAGAGGATCGCCTTCCTCTTCGTGTGGTTAACAGGCTTCGTGGCCGTCGCTGTCGTCCTATGGATCATCGGCTACGTCCTCCTCCGCGGGATGCAGGTCATCAATCTCGAATTCCTGACCACCCGTCCCCAAGGCGGTGTCTCAGGCAAAGGGGGCATGTCGACGACGATCGTCACCACTCTGTACCTGGTGCTGTTTACGACAGCGATCGCCACGCCATTGGGGGTAGGGGCAGCGATCTACCTGGTGGAATACGCGGCGGAAACTTCTCGAAAACACCCCTGGATCAAAAAGCTTGTCTCATTGGCCCGCAGCGGCGTAGAGATCTTGGCCGGTGTTCCTTCCATCATCTTTGGGCTCTTCGGGTTTGCCCTCTTTGTATCCACCTTGAAATTCAACTTCTCGCTGCTCTCCGCCGGGTTGAGCGGTGCCTGCCTCATCCTCCCCGTGATCATCCGCACCTCTGAGGAAGCCCTGCTTGCCGTCCCACGGGTGTATCGGGAAGCCAGCTTGGGCCTCGGCGCCACCAAATGGCAGACCATCTCTCAAGTCGTGCTGCCGGCCGCTCTCCCAGGGATCATCACCGGCGTTGTCCTCAGCGTGGGTCGCATCGTGGCGGAAACAGCCATCTTCTGGGTCACGCTGGGGGGAAGTTACCACCTCCCGGAGAATTTGAACTCGGCGGGGCGCTCTATGGCCCTGCATGTCTATATATTGGCCACAGAGACAAGGGCTTTCGATAAAGCGATGGGCACATCCGCCATCCTCATCCTGATCATCATCATCATCAACTTACTGATCAACTTTACCTGCCGCCGGCTCAGTGAGAAGGCCATGGGGAAAACCCACTGATCGGGCCTGAAGGCAGCCTTCCGACTGTCAAAATAAGGTGAATCGTATGTCAACTCATTTCGAAAACTTAGAGACCAAAATCGAAGTCAAACATTTCAATTCTTACTATGGAGACTTCAAAGCCCTGCGGGATATCACCATTGACATCCCAAAAAACTTCATCACCGCCATCATCGGCCCCTCCGGGTGTGGGAAAAGCACCTTTTTACGCTCCTTCAACCGCATGAACGATCTCATCCCCAATGTCCGTACGGAAGGGGACATTTGCCTGGATGGGGAAAACCTCTTCGATCTGGACGTGGTGGCTCTTAGAAAACGCGTGGGGATGGTCTTTCAACGGCCCAACCCCTTCCCTAAATCCATCTTCGACAACGTCGCCTACGGCCCCCGGGCTCACGGTTTGCGGGACCAATATCTCCTGGAGGAAATCGTCCAAAACAGCCTTAAGGCGGCCGCCCTGTGGGACGAAGTTAAAGATGAGTTGGACAAATCCGGGCTGGCGCTCTCTGGCGGGCAGCAGCAGCGATTGTGCATCGCCCGGGCGTTAGCAGTTGAACCCTCCGTGATCCTCATGGACGAACCCGCCTCCGCTTTGGACCCCATCGCCACCCTGAGAATTGAAGAATTAATCCAGAAATTAAAGGAAAATTACACCATCGTCATTGTGACCCACAACATGCAGCAGGCAGCCAGGGCCTCCGATTACACTGCCTTCTTCAACATGAACGAGCACCGGGCGGGGTACCTGGTGGAACACGGGCCGACGGAGAAAATCTTCACAAACCCCGAAAAAAAGACCACCGAGGATTACATCACCGGCCGTTTCGGTTAATCTATTACAGGATCAGGATAAGATGAGGAAAGAAATGGGTAAACCAAGCAAAGGGGAAAAATCTCGGGTTTTATTATTATGCACAGGAAACTCCTGCCGTTCGCAAATGGCTGAAGCCATCGTCAACCATCAGCTTGGCGAGAAATGGCATGCTGTGAGTGCCGGCACTGAACCCGCCGGTTACGTTCACCCCAAAGCCCTCCAAGTTTTGGAAGAGATGGGCATAGAACATCAAGGCGAATCAAAACATGTCTCACAATTCAAAGGGGAGACCTTCGATCTTGTGATCACCGTGTGCGATCACGCCCATCAGACCTGCCCTTTGTGGTTGGGAGACGGCCACATCCTCCACCGCGGGTATCAAGACCCGGCCCAAGCTGAGGGATCTGAGGAGGAGATTTTAACCGTTTTTAGAGAGGTGAGGGATCAAATCAAAAAAGAGATCCCCAACCTCTTATTGGCGTTCCATCGCAATACATCCCACAACAGGGAGGATCCCCATGATTGACAGTACAAGAGCCACACTTGATCGAAGAATTCAGGAGCATTTGGATGAGATTCTAATCCTGGGCAGCATGGTGGAGCAGGCCATCACCGGGTCCGTCCAGACCTTGAGAAAACGCGACCTCACCGCTGCCCAAGAGATCTACGGACATGACATCCAGATCAACAACAAACGCTACGATATCGAACAAAAGACCCTGACCACCGTGGCCACCCAGCAGCCCATGGCCCGGGATCTGCGGATCCTGTCTTCCATCCTGGATATCGCCGGGGAGTTGGAACGCATCGGCGATTACGCCAAAGGCATCGCCCGCATCACCATCCGCTTGGGGGACGACCCTCCGCTGCGGCAGTTCCACCACATCCCCACCATGGCGAAGTTGACCTCCGATATGCTTCACCGCGCTGTGGGCGCCTTCGTGGAGCTGGATGCGGAAACCGCCCGCGCCATCCCTTTGGAAGATGATCAGGTGGACGATCTGTACAACGCCGTTTACCGGGAACTGCTGGAGATCATGCTGGAAGACCAGGGCACCGTGGACCGGGCCACATTTCACCTCTGGGTCGCCCACAACCTGGAACGGGCTGCGGACCGGGTGACCAATATCTGTGAACGGACCATCTTCACCGTCACGGGGAACCTGGTTGAATTCGACCGCTCCGACGATGAAGCGGATAGATTTTAAAGAAGCGATCAACCGGAAAATCTCTGACATGCCCTTTGCGGAGCTGAAGCCCTGACCGACACTTGCCCCCAACCGCCTAGATTTTGAAAACCCAGAGGATCACCCCATCCTTCCAGTGATGTAGGCTTCCGTCAGCTCGTGATCCGGATTGGTAAAAAGCTCATCCGTAGGGTTGAATTCGATCAACTCCCCCAGCCAAAAAAGCCCTGTGTATTCAGATACCCGCGCAGCCTGCTGCATATTATGGGTGACGATGACGATCGTGTAACGCTCCTTTAAGGTGCGGATCAACTCCTCTATCTTCCGGGTATCAATGGGGTCCAGCGCGGAACAGGGCTCATCCATTAAAATAACTTCCGCTTTCGCCGCCAAGACCCGGGCGATGCACAGCCTTTGCTGCTGCCCCAGAGATAAGCCCAAAGCATCTTTTTGTAAATCGTCTTTCACCAGATCCCACAGGGCAGCCTGCCGTAAACTTCGTTCGACCAGTTCATCCAACTCTCGACGACGATCTATCAAACCCAGCACGCGGGGTCCATAGGCCACATTATTGTAAATGGACTGCGGAAACGGATTCGGCTTCTGGAACACCATCCCCACCCGCTGGCGCAAATACACCACATCCACATCAGGAGCGTAAATATCCTTGCCCTCCAGCAGCACCTGCCCTTCGATCCGGGTATTGGGTATGGTGTCATTCATCCGGTTTAAACAGCGCAAAAAGGTCGATTTCCCACAGCCGGAAGGCCCAATCAGGGCGGTGACCAGGCGGGGCCGGATATCCATGTCAATCTGGCTCAAGGCTTTGTTTGAACCGTAATAAAAATTCAGGTTCCGGATTTTGAAGGTGAGTTGTCGGTCATTCATGAGACGTATTATAAACCACAAGGAAAAGGTGGCAAATATCAAACCGGATCATGTGAAAATGATCTTTTCCAGCGATCGACCCCTCCCCTTTTCCATATCCACCAAAGGATGAACCCTCCTTGCTGGCCCACCCTTTTCTGACTATAATCTCATAAGATGAGTCGACGTATTCTTTTTTCCTTGATCATAATATTTTTCGCTATCCCTTCGTGTTCCTCACAAGACGCCTTTTCTGATGCCACCCCTGCCAGCCCAGAAAGCATTGAAAATAAAGGCTCTGATACCATCGTCAACCTCGCCCTGGCCTGGGCTGAGCGTTATCAAGAGCTGCATCCCGAGGTCAGGATCTCGGTCACCGGGGGCGGCTCAGGGACGGGGATCGCGTCTTTGATCAACGGCACCGTGGATATCGCCAACGCCTCCCGGAAAATGAAAGCGGAAGAAATCAAAAATGCGGAATCCAACGGCGTCAACCCCGTTGAGTTCGTCATCGCCCGGGATGCGATCGCGGTCATCGTCCATTTAGAAAACCCAGTAGAGCAATTGACCATAAAGCAAATCTCGGATATCTACAGTGGAAAGATCAAAAACTGGCAAGAGGTGGGAGGGGAGGATCGGCCTATCGTGCGCCTTTCCCGGGAAACGAACTCCGGCACCCATGTCTATTTTCTAGAGGAAGTCATCCGCCAAGGGAAGGAAGACGATCAGACGTTGTTTTCCCCCGACACATTGCTGCTCCCCTCTTCAGAAGGTATCAGCGCTGAAATCCGTCAAAATCCAAACGCCATC
>JAWLER010000078.1:0-6288 GCA_041686005.1 Anaerolineales bacterium
CTTTTAGATTTATTATGCATTATGATGTTCATTAGATTAGATTTTCTCTTGTACCTATTACTTTCAAGTTGTTAGGGTTGGAGTATGTGATTATTAAAGAATTAATGAATTGATTTTTCCTCCTTTATAAAATGTTCGGCTGTAGGAATATTAAAGAAAGCCTTGGGATTATTAGGCCCTGATCAATAATTAATTAGTAATTGAACCAAAGTTTACGAGTTATGATGACGATCTGATCTTATCAAGCGCACACTGAAGGTAGTTCTTCCTTACTTTTTCGTCGAGTATTGTCTCAGCCAGCTTATCAACGAGTTCCTTTGCAATCAGAAAAGCACCCTTCGCCTCTGACTTCAGGCCCAAAGCGATATACACACGTCCTAGGCAATCATGTACCCGCCAATGGATTAGTCGCTCCTTTGTCTCTTTTGCATTCTGGATAGCAGCTTGCAACCAATGGAGAGCTTCTTCGGCACGATTCAAGGCTAGAAGTGCTTCCCCTTTAAGTTTCCAAAGGTAGGTGATTACCTGTTCGGTAGGCTTGCTAAGCACTGAAACAATCAAACGATCCACGATGTCCAGTGCTTGAGCTGGTTCACCCTGGGCCAATGCCAACTCCACCTGCTGCACCCAGCAAGCCCGCTTTCCCAGAGTATCCATCGCCGTTTCCGCTGAGAGCACCTTTTCCAGACAGGTTTGAGCCCCTTCGAGATCATTCATCATTAAAAGGGCTCCTACGAAAGGCCCCATGGAATTGTGGATCATTGCCGGAGAACGTAACTTTTCAGACATTGGCAAGGCACTCTTGAGATATTTTAGCGCTTGCTCAGGAGCAAAAACTTCTTGATATAATATTCCCAGTCCAAAACGGTTTGCAACCACATACTCTTGATGCTTGATTTCTAAGGAAAGTTGTAGACCTTCCTTTAATGTCTTCTCAGCCAACCCAAATCTTCCTCGACCCAAATGCACCATTCCCTGAGCGTAAAGAGCCCAGGCTTTTCCTGGGAGGTCTCCAATCTCATCCGCAATGTCGATTGCTTCTTGGCTATCCCCAATTCCGTCAGGGGGTGGTAATACCGGGACGCATACCTTTAAGGACATCGCTGAGACAGCCACTGCACGTCCCGTCAGGCTGGAAACAAGTCGTAGGCGGTCAGCCTGCTTACGCTGGAGTGCGATAGCCCGATCGTAATAATCAACGCAAGCGGAAAGATCACCTTCCATTAATTTCGCCACACCCAACAGGTCCAATGTGTTTGCCAGTTCCTGCCAATCTTCCAACTTTTCGGCAATCTCTAACGCTTGTTGATGATACTCGATTGCCTTGAGTGGATTCTCCGCATTCGTTTGCCAATTCCCCATCCAGTTCAAGCTGTTTGCCAGAATGGCGGGGTCATCTATTGTCCGAGCAAGCGTGAGTGCATTCAAAAAATATTCACGCGTTCGCTGATAATCCCGGGAGGCCCACAACCTCCCCAGGTCAAGCAAGGCTTGCCACTCTTCCTTTTGATTCTTCACTTCCCGGGCAAGCTGCAGGGAGATAGTATGATCGGTCAATGCTTGATTAAACTCACCCATCCTCTCGAAGACCCGGCCTCGCCCGCGGTACAACCGGGCTAAAAAGCCGATTTCCAAAGAAATATCCTCGGCTAAGTCAATTGCCTGGGAGTAATGCAGGATGACTTCTTCGCCTGCATATAACTTAGCGTCTCGCTCTGCAGCCATGGCATAGTAACGACAGGCTGAGGCTCGATCACCTGCCTGGTGATAATGCCGGGCAAGCTGCCCCGCCATCTCTTCGATCCGCCCCTCATATACTTCCTCTAATGCCTGGGCAACCTCTCCATGCAAGATTCGTTGTTCGCCTTTGGTGAGTCGGTTGTAGAGGTAATCTTTATAGAGGACATGACCAAAGTTGTAGGAAGATATGCAACCCGTTCTTGTGAGAATCTCTTTCTGTACCTTGACCAGCCTGTGCTGCTGTTCTAAATCCTGAGATAGTGTGCGGAGTACAGAGGATTCGGGTTGGCCTTGGACATGAGCTAGGACCTGGGCAGTGAATTCCTCTCCTTCTACACTGGCAATATTTAGCAAATACTGCAGCTCAGGATCCAAGCGGCTGATCCGTTCCTCAATCACTGACTCCACCCGGGCTGGGAAAAGGCTCCAATTTAAACCTGCCCCCTCAACCCATCGGCCCTGATCGTCTTTAACAAGATCCCCCCTATCTTGCATGGTCCGAAGCAGTTCGATAGTGAACAATGGATGTCCTTCGGTGCGGGAGAACAAAGCAGACCGGAAACCTTCACCCAGCCGATTTGGTTCTGTGTCCAAAAAGGCATCCACAAATAGACGGCCTTCCTCTACTCCCGGTTGTCCCAAGTCTATCCATACATCCCCGTAAATCCGCTTGAATTCACTCAAAACTTTGGCCAGCGGATGGCGCACCATGGCATCTATGCCCTCTGAGGAATGATCTATGACCACCTCTTCAGGGCGGTAGGCGCAGACGATCAATATCTTGTGATCCCTATCGATCAAACTTCGACCTAGGTGAAATAATAGGCTCATCGAGGCCGGGTCCGCCCATTGGACATCATCCAGCATTAATAATAGAGGTTGTCTTTTTGCAATAGAAAACAAGACATTGATAACCTGTTGGAAAAGTTGACTCTGGACCAACTCCGATGACCTATCCTGTTGCCGAGTTACTTGTTCCCTAAGGCGTGGCAGCCACGGATCATCCCCCCCGCCAATGACCTCAGCCCTGGAACATATCTCCTCACCTTGTGCCAGGGCATCCAACAATTGTGGACCTCGGTCCAACATCGCTTGAATGACTATAGGCATGACAGCCCAGAGACGCTGGGCATGTTCGCGGGTAATAGCCCCCGCATCCCACATGGCTTCCACATCGCCAGTCAGCATGCCCAATAGTTCCCGGAATGGCAACAAAGGATCCCCTACACCGGAGTAGGCATGGCATTTCCCTTGTGCCACGATGAGGTTCGGGTGGGCATCAAGTCCTACTTGAGTGAAGGTTTGCAGCAGAGCTGTTTTTCCTCGCCCAGGTCCTCCAGTAATGAAAACGACTTTACCCTGTCCCTTTAAGCTGTGAGTAAGATGATTGTGCAGGCGTTCTAATTCCCCCTCCCGGCCTACAAATGGAGATCTGTCAAAGGTACGACGAGGTTTTTCATCCGTAATAAGGAAAGCAGGTAGCTGGGGAGGGAGGTCTAATTCGCCCTTGTGGATCTTATGGTAAAGGCCAATGGTTTCATCTGCTGGTTCGTGGTTCAATTCCTCCATCAAGACACGCTTACATTCTTCGAACTGCCTCAAGGCAGCACCTCGCTGTCCTGTCCATGCTAAAAGGCGCATAGCCTTCCGGTGCGCCTGTTCGTTCCAGGGGGCTAGTTTCAATAAAATCCTGGCATGGCGGAGGGCTTCTTGATACCGTCCTCTCCGTATATGGGTAGTAATAGCTTTCGTCAGGATTTCTTCTGCCTTCCCCCGCCAATGTTCCCTCTCACCCAGTATCCATAATTCAAACTCAGGGTTGTGGTCGAGATGGATCCCTTCCAGGAAATCTCCTCCCAACAGCTCAATCATCTCCGCCCAGCGTTCCTCTTTTTCAAGCTCTTGCAGTGTATATAGATCTACAGTTGTGGTGTCCGAGGGGATAAAGGTTACTGTCCGCCAATCAAGTTCCCAACAATCGGGGAGCACACGGGTCAGGTTATACAGCTCGCGGCGCAAACATGTCCTTCCATCGGATGTGTTTTCATCGGGCCAAAATAAAGCTGCTAGAAATTCCCGGGCTATGGGCCGTTTTTCCGCCACCAAGTAACCCAATAGCGCAATTGTCCGCCGCGACCGGAAGCGGGGGATATCCCCTGACTTCTTCTTTTTATGATGCTTTGTGGTGGTTGTTTCAACACTAGCCGGGCCTAACAGTCGAAGGGATCGCATAAGCTCCTGTGTCGATCCTGACACGAACTATTCAGCTGGGCAATCCAGGGTAGTGTTTACGAGGCTTCTCCCCCTGATTTTGGTTTTTTATATCACCATTATCTTCCTCGCAGTCGCTTATGTGTCATCTGATGTGAGCTGAATAGTTCCCCTAATTCAAAGCTATCTATATTGACATCTCTCCGCATATTTTGGAAAAGATAAGGAAGGGAGCCGCGGAGTGGACGAAAAGAGGACGCTTGCTTTGTATGGTGAGGATGAGATCAATTGCAATTTTGAAATTCTAGGTTCATTATAGATCATGATTTGGGGGGATGCAATAGTCCATGGGGTCAAATTATAGACCTTGAATGTGCCAGATGAGGAGAAGAGGAACATCACTATGGAAAGAAATCTGGTTACCAACGTGGCTAAAGTCTATCGGGTGTGGCATGAGTACGCAGCAGCAGTCAAGGCTGGAGACCTTGACCGCTGGATCTCAGTGTGGACAGAGGACGGGATCCGAATGCCTCCCAACGCATCCCGCAGCATAGGCCTGGAACAAATCCGCACCTCCCTTGAATTTGACCTCCGAACCTTCCATTTCGAGGAGTACACCATCCAGCCTGATGAGATTCGTATCCTTGGGAATCAAGCCTATGCTCATGGATTGTACAGCGCTACGATGATTGCCAGAGTGGGAGGGGAAACCATCAAGGTTAGCGGTAAGTTTTTGACAATTTTGACAAAGCAAGATGACGGTTTCTGGAAGATCACGGTGGATTGCTATAACTCCAACAAACCTGTATCGTAAGTTATTCGTTTTTTCTCTGAGAAGTGACCTTTTTGATAAGGAGGTGACATTTGGGACATTCAAGGTTCAAATAGATAAGCCTTTAGTCAAAGGAGATGTTTTTTATGAACAAGAAGATATTTCTAATGATGATTATGATTGGGATTCTGATCCTGGGATCTTGTTCCTCTTCAGAAACCAACGATGTATCGAAAATTGAGAATGCGTGGAGGAAGTATGAGTCCACTGTCGAAGAGGAAGATGTGGATCGTTGGCTTTCCTTGTGGGTCGAAGATGGGGTACGGATGCCTCCTGATGCACCTCGCAGTATAGGATTATCAGAGATCCGGGCTTCTGTGGAGCCTGGTTTTGAAGCTATGGATTTCGAGGATTTTGTCATCAATCCTGATGAAATTCGCATCTTAAGCGACCAGGCATACTCATATGGCTTGTACAGTTACTCTATGACCCCCAAAACAGGTGGAGATACGCTTAAATTTAAAGGAAAATTTTTGACCGTCTTTGAAAGACAAGGGGATGGTTCCTGGAAGATCGCTTTGGATTGTTTTAACTTTAATGGTCCTCCAGAATAATTTTTCATAGGATATGTAAGACATTCTTTTGATAGAGGAGGTGCCTATGATTTGTTGATTTGTCGGATCCATTTAGGTAATGGGAGTCTAGAAAAAGGAGAACGAACATGAATAAGAAAATTTATATATCGCTAGCCTTGGTGATCATGCTTTCCCTGGCTACCATCCCAGTCTTTGCTAGTCCACCAGCGAACGCAAGTGGAATTTGGTATTACATACCAACGGAACTCGTCTTTATCAAAGAGGCGGGTGGGAACGAGTTTTTTGATCTAACGGAAGCTGGTATATGGACCGGAACCTTTGAAGGGACCTCAATCGATTATGGACCAGTCGTGTTTCATCGGTCAGGGGTAGCGAGCTTCAGAGGGATCGTAGACTTTGAAGGTGAGGTAGAGGGTAAAACAGGTACCCTAATGATAAAGGTCAATGGAAGGAAATCGAATCCGACTGCTGATTGGGAAGGACACTGGGTGATCATCAGTGGAGGAGGGCAACTATCGGATCTAAAAGGTCAGGGGAAATGGTGGGGACCTGGATACAATCCGGCTAATCCTGAAACATATGGGGTTATTCACTATTCAGGTAAGATCCATTAAATAAAGAGATAAAGTGCCATCGCTGTTTTCAGTATTGCATTCACCAATCAAAAACCGCTGTTCATTGCGAAGAGCGGTTTTTGCTGTTTGATCAGTTATTAATCCTAAAGACCCTACAAGCGAATCACGGATCCGCAAAACTCACAGGTAATGCTTTCCATCCCCCGCAGTACGACTTGGTCGATCACCCCGCCGCAGTTGGGGCATTTGGTGGGGGCTTCTTTCACTTTTTCCACTGCTTCTTCGTCTATAGGGGTCGCCCGGGTGGCGTCAAACTCCCTGGCTTTGGCGCGGTTAATCAAAGAGGTCCATTCGTCACCTCGCTGCCAGATGTGTAAGTGGACGACGTCGAAAG
>JAWLER010000079.1:0-6215 GCA_041686005.1 Anaerolineales bacterium
CTAATAGTCTTGTCATTTCACGCACAACTAAAATAATATTTTTTGGCGTGAAAAAGCGTCCATCGTCTCCTCTGAATGCATCACTTACTGATCTTTCAAATAATGTACCGATAAAATCCTCATCACGGAAGGCCTGAAGTATCGTTGGATTGTCATCTAAATAATCTAGGATTTCATCTATAGTACCGGTCGGCAAATCTGTTACATCGTTGATCATACCTCCCAAAGTCTTTTGCAAAAGAGGGCTTACATCTCTATATTCATCTCTTATTGATAATAAAGTTTCTCCTAGAGCCATCTTTCCCCTATGACGTAATTCTTTTAGAGCCTCATGGATTGAATCCTCTGATTCTTCATCATCAAGATGCCTGGTGGCTAATATTATTGGCACCATATAATTAACCGCTGTTTCCCCAGACCAGCCATGATTTGCATAAAGCTCGTTCCTAAGTTTATCTATTAATTGTTCCCTCGTTTGAGAATTATCCGTCATAAATACCTCCATAGAAAGAAGAATATAGCAATAATATTGAACAGTTATAGTTTTAGATATATATTGTTAATGTTACTCATAGTTTAACATAATACAGAACCAAAGATGTTTAATTACAGTGGCTTGCAAACTCTATGTTGATTTAATTTGGACCAAATCGGCTATCTTCTGATTTTATTGCATTCTTCAAATAACAATCAAAGTCATTAAATTTAATTAACCATATCTGACCAATTTTCTTACTGTTTATTTTCCCCCTTCTCAATAATCGCCTTATATATTGTTCGTTATATCCACTATAGTTCGCTGCTGTTTTAACTGATATGTAATTATCCAATATGTCATGTGGTCCTAATTTAAAATAACAAACCATCCCAACCTCACTTGAGGATATTTATCCTCTCTGTGCGGTTCGGGATGGGTCCAATTCAGTGGGCGGTATTGGACTCGAACCAACGACCTCCTCCTTGTAAGGGAGGCGCTCTTACCAGCTGAGCTAACCGCCCCAGCATCCGCATTATAACCCGTAGGGTTCGTTTTTGGAAGGGGGGGGAAGGATCACCATTCTTAATGCTCGTCTAAATCACAATCTAACACAGCCCACCCAGATGTGATACACTTTCTGCGTAAGCCTTTGCCGCCAGGAGATCTCTATGCGCATCCTCCGCTACCAAATGAAAGACGCTGAACCCCGATTCGGGTGGCTTTTAGATGATCAAGTAGGACCCATCCAGGGCAATCCGTTCGAGGCTTTCCAACGCGAGGAAGTGGAACTCCCTCTGGAAGATGTCCGCCTTCTGCCCCCCACCCTGCCCAGCAAAGTCATCTGCGTGGCCCGCAACTACGCCGCCCACGCCGCGGAACATGACGCCGAGGTCCCGGAAGTCCCCGTCCTGTTCTTCAAACCACCCTCGGCGGTGATCGGCCCCGGGGATGAGATCGTCATTCCTCCCCAAGCTTCCCGTGTGGAAGAGGAAGCGGAACTGGCCGTCGTCATCGGCAAAAAAGGGCGTTGGATCTCCGCAGAGCAAGCCCAAGAGCATATTTTGGGCTTCACCATCGGTAATGACGTCACGGAACGGGCCTTTCAACGCCAGGATTTGCTTTGGACCCGGGCCAAAGGCTTCGACACCTTCGCACCCCTTGGCCCCTGGATCGAAACCGATTTCAACCCGGCGGATGCCATGATCTCCTGCCATGTCAACGGGGAGCTGCGCCAGATGGCTTCCACCCGGGACATGGTTTTCAGCGTCGAGCAGTTGATCGCCTTCGCCTCCTCAGTCATGACCCTCTACCCCGGCGATGTCATCCTCACCGGCACCCCCGAAGGCGTCTCCCCCCTTAAAGCAGGTGACCTCGTGGAGATGTCCATCGAAGGGATCGGCACGCTGCAAAATAAAGTCGTCCTATCCGAACAATAGGCCCAGTATGTCACTAGACATTCGCTCCGGCATCCAAGCCGCCCTCATCATCCTCGGCATCACCACTCTGCTCAGCTTCATCAGTGGGATCCGCGCCATCCTTTCCGGAAGGGATGTGAAGTTTTTCCGCATGCGGCGCAGGAAAATCATGCGCGGCTGGCGCTTGATCCTGGCGGGGATTTTCTCTGTCGTCCTGGGCGTTTTCCTCTACCTCTATGGCGAACCGGTCGCGTACCGCTTCATCACCCCCACTTCCACACCGACGATCACACCGACCATCACGCTGACCCCCTCCATCACCCTCACCCCGTCGATCACCCTCTCACCCACCATCACCTTGACTCCAGCTGAATCTCCCACGCCCTTCATCCCCCCGGAAGTGGAGGAAGAATTCGAAGGCCGATTAACCCCCCCAGCCGAAGCCGCCTTCAGCCCCCTGACCTTTACGAACCAGGGCGTGGATGAGGAATATACCCCCATTGACCCGGACACGATCTTCGATAATCCGGTGGGGCACATGTACGGGGTTTTCAGTTATGCGAAAATGGAAGACAAAGTGCAATGGACCGCGGTCTGGTACCGGAACGGGGAACCTGTGTATTACGAAACCTTACCCTGGGACGGCGGGAGCGGCGGGAGTGGGTACACGGATTGGGATCCGGACGCTGAAGCATGGCTGCCTGGCGAGTATTTGGTTGTGCTCTTCCTGGGTTGGGAGTGGCAAGTATCCGGTACGTTCACGGTGGAAGGCGAACCTCCCACCTCCACGCCCACCCTCTCCCCCACAGCTACGGAAACGCCAACCCCTACGCTGACCCCCACACCCACCACTACACCAACACCCTCCTCGACACCTACCCCTCCACCAACCTTCACACCCAGCCCTACGAGCACACAGAGCAAACCTTCAGAAAACTGATAAGCATCTCCTATGTCATAGCGCTGGAAAGGGGTGCACATCATGCATACGCCCATTCCATGCCAGAGAGACGACCAGTCATCCCATTGGCTGTGCCCTCAGCTGCAGATTCAGCCCGCAGAGAACATGCTGCGGGCCATCAATCCCCTGACCCACCAAACCCAATCTCCCACCTTTTATCTTTATGGTATTCTTTGGCGACCTCCGCTGCCAAAAGCGCGTTATTACGCAGCAAGCTGAGATTCGCTTGTAGGCTCTTTCCCTCCGTCAATTCACTGACTCGATCCAGCAAGAATGGGGTCACGGCCCCACCGCTGATCTGCTTTTCTTGCACAGCCTTCAGCGCTGTCTCAACCGCCTCTTTCATCACCTCATCCCCCAACGCATCCTCCTGTGGCGGAGGTACGACCAGGAGCAGGGAGCTGACCATGTCCATTATCCAGTGCGCATTGGCGATCTCCACCACCTGGCTGATTTCATCCACCCGGATATGGATCGGCAACCCGCTGGATCGAGCATAGAAAGCCGGGAAGTGATCGCATTGATAGCCCACAACCGGCACCATCTGGGTTTCTAATACCTCCAAAGTGGCGGGAAGATCCAAAATCGATTTTGCGCCCGAGCAGACCACGATAGCCCGATTGCTCCCCAAGGTGGTCAAATCCGCCGAAACATCGAAAGGATTCCCGCGATGGACGCCCCCAATGCCCCCTGTCGCAAAAACCATGATCTCCGTGTGCTTGATGGCCTGCAGCGTGCCCCCAACCGTGGTACCCCCACATCCTCCCCGTGCCAGCACAGCAGAAAAATCGCGCGGTCCGACTTTGCTCACATCCCCCCCTTCCGCAAGCCTTTGGATTTCCTTTTCGCTCAGCCCAACCTTAATGACCCCATCCAATACACCCACCGTGGCGGGGACAGCCCCAGCTTTCTCGATCAACTCCTCCAGTTCTAAAGCCAGCTTGTAATTCTGGGGGGAGGGTAAGCCGTGGGTGACCACCGCTGTTTCCAGAGCGACGATGGGTTTCTTCCTCCACTGGGCTTCTTTCACTTTCTCGGCAATTTCTATATACTCCATCTTTCTCCCTCATCTCATCAGACAATCATTCTGGAGCAATTGTATCACCCTCCCCGGGTCTGGAAGCGGGCTCTTTTCTTTATTGATAACCGCTGCGGTAGACGATCACCCCGTTTTAGTAGTATAAATCTGATAGAATAAATACGCTTGGGGAAGCGAAATCAACCATAAAATTTCTTCTTCACTTTTTTACCGGTTTAACTAAGGAGACTGACCATGTCCGATTTCCCTGGAAAAGGTAAAGTCGCGGTCCTGAAAACCTCACCTGAGACGGTTTTGGAAGACTACCACCGCCTGTTGAAAATGGCCGGCGTTGAGGATGCCCTTCCCAAAGGCATCCAAACCGGTTTGAAAATCAACATCTCCTGGCAGACCTGGTATCCAGCCTGCTCCACTACCCCTTGGCAACTGGAAGGGGTCATTCAAACCCTGCAGGAATTGGGATATGACGACCTGGTCGGCGTGCATAATGACACCGTGGTCGTCGACACCAGCGACGGCGAGGTAAATAACAAGCACAAATTCGTCACCGATAAACACAACGTCCCCTGCCTTTACCTGTACAACGAAGATTTCGAGTGGGTTGAGTTTTATCCAAAAAATTTCGATTACCTCGTCCTGGATAAAGTTTATCCTGACGGTGTCTTCATCCCCAAAGCGCTCTTGGATATGAACATCATCCAACTGCCCACGGTGAAAACCCATGTCTTCACCACCATCACCGGAGCCATGAAAAACGCCTTCGGTGGGTTACTTCACCGCAACCGGCACTGGACCCACGCCGTCATCCACAGGACGCTTGTCGACCTGATGGCCATCCAACGCGAGATTCACCCGGGCATTTTCGCGGTCATGGACGGCACATTTGCAGGTGATGGCCCCGGACCCCGGGCCATGCGCTGGCACGAAAAAGACATCATCCTGGCTTCCGCGGATCAGGTGGCCATTGACGCCGTCTCTGCCAAATTGCAGGGGTTTGATCCCATGGACCTGCGCTTCATCCGCTTGGCTCATGAATACGACTTTGGGATCGGCGATCCCAGACAGATCGAGATCATCGGTTATGACATCGAGCAGGAAGAACCTTGGAACTTCGTTCAAGAAGACACCTTCGCCAGCCGGGGTCAGCACGCCATTTATCATGGATTCCTCAAGCCGCTGGAGAAACCCCTCCTCCAAAGTCCACTGGTCCCCTGGGCTTACTTCGCCAGCAACTTCTATCACAACGTGTACTGGTATCCTTTTGTAGGCAGGGAACGGGTCCGAGAAGCCCTGGAAACCAAGTGGGGCCAGTTGTTTAAAGAGTACGGCGATGGGGAAGTGGTCATGCCCGGTATGGAGCGCAAGACGGTGCTCCAGGCCGTGGTGGGCTTAACCCTGATCGCAGCCGCGATTTACGGTTTGATTTCTCTGATAATAAAATAAGATGGCGAGGATCTCCCGTCCCAAGCCTCTCCTCCGGCGGATCATGCCGGGATTGATCCTCGGATTTGTGGTCTTCTTAGGTTTGCTCTTCATCGGCGACATCCACAAAGTAGGGGCCACCTTTCTGGGTTTCCACTGGGCATTGTTTCCGCTTGTGCTCTTGCTGACCCTCTCCAATTACTTCTTTCGTTATTTAAAATGGCATTACTACCTGCGATTGGCCCGGGGCGAGGGGATATCCCCTTTGGTCAGTGCGAAGATCTTCCTCGCCGGTCTCCCTCTGGCCGTCACCCCCGGAAATGTCGGGGAGGCCCTCAAAGGGGTCTGGCTGGATCAAAAGGGAGCGCTGACGGTCAGCCGAGGTCTTTCCGTGGTGATGGCGGAGCGGATCAGTGACGGGCTGGGCGTGCTCCTGCTCTCCACGCTGGGGGTGATCGCTTATCCCCGCTATTGGCCGGCCTTCGCTGGGTCGCTGATCTTTTTACTGGCCGTGATCATCATCTCTCAAATCCGGCCCTTGGCTTTAAAGTTCCTCTCCTGGGGAGAGAGATTGCCGTTGGTGAAGAAGTTTATCGGACCGCTGCATGAGTTTTACGAAAGTAGTTACACCTTGCTCCAACCCCGGGCGACATTGGTCGGATTGGCTCTGGGAACGATCTCCTGGTTGGGAGAAGGGGCGGGGATGTATGTCGTGTTGCGGGGATTGGATGTGCCTCCTTCTCTTGAGACCTTCTCGACCGCTGTGTTCATCTTCTCCTTTTCTGCGGTGATAGGCGGGATTTCGACCCTCCCCGGTGGATTGGGCGCCGCGGAAGCTTCCCTGGCGGGCATGCTGGCATTGTTATTGGGTTTGAACGCGGAGACAGCCTCTGCTGGTAC
>JAWLER010000029.1:0-26819 GCA_041686005.1 Anaerolineales bacterium
CGATTTGCTGGGTGTGGCGGGCGGCGGTCATGGAATTGGCGTTGTGGTCTTCCTGTTCGGCGGATGTGGGTAGGGAATTTGTGGAGTCGGGGGAGGCGAGGGAACGGTTTTCGAGGACGAGGGAGGCGGCGGTGTATTGGGGCATCATCATCCCGGAGTTCAATCCTGCGTCCTCAGGGGTGTTAACCAGCATAGGGGGGAGATCAGCGTTCAGGTTGCTGTCCGTCAGACGGAAGATCCGCCGCTCGGAGATGCCGGCGATTTCGGTGAGGGCGATGCTCAGGTAATCCATGCCCAATCCCACGGGTTCACCATGGAAATTGCCGCCGGATATGGCGGTTTGGCGATCAAACAACAGCGGATTGTCGGTGACCGCATTGATCTCCCGGGCGATGATCTTCTTCACAAACGCCAAGGTCTCCTCCACCGGTCCATGGACCTGGGGAGCGCAGCGGAGGGAATAAGCATCTTGGATCTTTTCCGTGGAGTCAAGAAGCTCGCTTCCCTCGGTCAGTTTGCGGATGTTTTTGGCGATCTTGATCTGACCAGGATGGTGACGGACTTCGTGGATCCGGGGGTCGAAAGCGGAGGAAACGCCCAACATGGCTTCCAAACTCATCGCCAAAGCAATTTCACTGGCCTGGAGGAGGTTTACTGCATCTTCACACACCAGGGCGGCGATTGCAGCTGAAAAGGTCGCCCCGTTGTTGATGGCCAGCCCTTCCTTGGACTTTAATATCAAACGGGGGATGCCAGCTGCTTCCATGGCTTTCTTTCCCGTCATATGTCGGCCCTGGTATTCTGCCCATCCTGATTCCTCTTCCTTGTCTTCCTGATCTGTCGTAAACACCAGCGCCAGATGAGATAGGGGAGCTAAATCCCCCGAGGAGCCCAAGGAACCTTGGGAAGGCACCACCGGGGTGAGCCCTTTGTTGAGCATCTCGAGGAGGGTGTTTACTACGTCTAAACGGACGCCGGAATGACCTTTTGCCAGGGTATTGGCCCGGATTAACATCGCTGCCCGGACGACGTCTTTCTGCAGCGCAGGTCCTGTGCCTACGGCATGGCTCAGGATTAAATTTCTGCTCAGCAATTCGGAATCTTGGGTGGAGATCTGGCGGTCAGCAAAAGCGCCAAAACCGGTATTGATGCCGTACACCGGCTTTCCTGTAGAGATGATTTCTTCAACCCACTGTCTTGATTTCTGAATTTTGGTCACAGTTTGGGAAGACAAACCTACGGGCAGTTGCTGGCGGGCAACTTCAGCCACTTCGGATAGGGTAAGGGAATTTCCATCGATTTTAAGCATGTGTCCCTCTTCAATCAATCCCGTGAATCCTCTTGGAAATCTTCGATGCGGGGCTCAGCTTGTTTCTGATCAACGTGCGAAAGGTACTGCGTATTTTACCAAGATACGCCCGGCGCGGTTGAGACACCGGCATGTTTGCCCACATATTTATACATCGTCACATCGGTATAGGGGTGGCCAAGGATGTTATCGTGAATCGCCCAGGAGCGTAAGCGGATGCTGTCCTGCGCCCCGGGTTGCCGGAAGATCGTGCTCCCGTCAAGAAGGGGAAGGAGGTCCCCGCCGGGGGAAAAACCTGCCTGGATGCGTCGCATTAACCTATGGCCGTTTTGGTAAGAAAAGCCGTGCCGCTCAAACATGATCGCCACATGGTAGTACAGCGGTTCCGCAAAATATAATTCGTGGCCTAACCCTCGGACAAAGCGTTCAAATTGGTCCACGGAGGCCTTAAAGAGGTGAGGTCCCTGATATATCTGCCCCGGTGCAAGGCCGGCTTTTAACGCCTTGATTTCTTCTGGGATGTTCCGGCGTCCGGTTCCAAAATCGGTCTTCGTTCCATCTGGAAGGCGGTCGACGTTGTAGCGTTGGGTGGTGGGATCGTTCATCCCGTACAGCAAAATATGGACTTGGCCCTGGATGGTATCCGTGATATGGCCAAAAAGGACGGGGTCCCGGGCATCGCAGGCATGGTACAGAGCCAGTTCTGCGTCTGTGCTTCCAGCGGGACAATTTAAATCCAACAGGTCTCGTCCCTTGTCATCGATCAGGGAAGGGGGGATGTGGAATTTTTCAAGAAGCTCCGGGGGTATGATCTGGGCGTAAAGGGAGCGTTTTTGAGAGGTGGGAAGGCGGTTGATCCCGCCTATGGTGGATGGTGAAGGCATGAGACCTCATTTCAGTGAATACTTATAAATCATGAGTTTAGAAACCAAAGCGCCGCATTTCTCGCTCAGCCTGCCGTTTTGCATCCCGCTCTTTGATATCCTCTCGCTTGTCTCGTTTCTTTTTGCCTCTGGCAACCGCGATTTCGACTTTTGCGATCCCGTCTACCAGATAGACCTGCAAAGGGATGATGGTCCGCCCCTTGATCCGGACCTTGTCCCACAAGTCCAGAATCTCACGTTTGTGAAGGAGCAATTTCCGCCGTCTCTTCGGATCGTGATTAAAGGTGCTGGCCTGTTCATAGGGGTGAATGTAAGCATCGACCAACCATGCCTCTTCGCCATCGACATGGACGTACGCCTGCTCGATACTCATGTTGTGATTTCGCAGAGATTTTATCTCGGACCCTTTTAACACAATCCCTGCCTCGTATGTATCGAGGATTTCGTAGTTAAATCGAGCTTTCTTATTTCGTGTGATGACTTTGATACCCATATCATTTATTGTAGTACAAGCGCGCGGCCGCGCAGGTCACTCTTTTACTTCGATCAGGGTGCCTTGTATTCTATCAATACCCCAGTCACAGTGATCGCGATAGGGAGGATCATACGGTGGATTTATCCACCGGAACAACCATTTTGCGTCTTCGTTTTTCATATTGATACAGCCGTGGCTCATTTGATGGCCGAAATTATTGTGCCAATATGTGCCGTGAAAGGCGACGCCCGTTTCCCAGATGAAAAAGGTCGTCCAAGGGACCCCGGGAAGCGAGTAGCCCCCGGGCGCGCCTGTGGAGACCACGCTGCCCATATGTTTGGTGGGAAATTTTGAGTCTACGTTGTGCCGACCCGTAGGCGTTGCGGTGCCTTTCGGGACCTCTTTATATCCCAATCCCGAGGAGATGACGAACTTTTTGACAGGTTTCCCGTATTCATAGGCGGTCATTTTTTGCTCACTTAAAAGAATTTCCACTTTCTTCTCATGAGAAGGGACTTCAATGGCGAGGGGGAAATATTCAGAGTCCGAAATGGGGCGAAGATGTTCCCGGGGGACATAATAATACAGGGTGTCCGATAATTCTGAGGTGATCTTATACCAGGTTTTCCCATCCGGTCCTTTCTTTAACCCCGTGATCCAATGTGTCGTTCCATAGTAAAGCCGGAAGAACTTCACCCATCCGTCCCATTTATCATACTGGTAGGTTTGGGTGAAAGGGACCGTTACCTCTGCTAATTGACCGCACTCAGGGATGGTTTGTAAGGGTCGATTTAACCGGTAGTAGGTTGGTTGGACATACCTTCCCGGCAAGTATCCACCCCAAACCCGATGCCAAATGTAGGCGTGATCATCCTTGTCAAAGATTTTTCTATCATAATAAAGGTTGATCAACTCATCAAAGTGGGTCTCCCGAACCACCTCGCTTTCGTAGTCCGGTTTTTCATAGATGAAGATGACTTTCTCATCTGAAGCGATGCGTCCAATGGGTCCAGGTAGGGGGGTATACGTATCCCTGCGTTGGGAACGGGGCGTGAGTCCCAATCCCAATAACCCGGACAGGCACAATTTAAAAAAACTTCGACGTGAAAGTGGTTCCACGATATCTCCCTCCAGGGACATTCTAACCGTGGGAGGGATAGAAATCAAGGAATGATCTGCGAAGTGGGTTTGCTCGCTTCTATGATTTCCCTACCGACCACCCATTCACACGCGGGGAGCTCGGTATAATGGGGGTAGTATGGGATGGGAGGTTGCATGGCGTTTCAACCGGCTTATAAAACTTTGCTTGACTCGGGATCGTTTCCAAACCGGGTAGAGCGAGCAAAAAGTCATTTGTCTTCCTGCACTGTTTGCCCGCTGGTCTGTCAGGTAAACCGTTTAGAGGGAGAAATCGGGGAGTGCAGGATAGCGGCTGAAGCGGTGGTAAGCAGCTATGGCCCTCACCATGGGGAGGAGGACCCCCTCCGCGGTTGGCGGGGATCGGGGACGATCTTTTTCAGCGGATGCAATTTACACTGCCAGTTTTGCCAGAATGCCTCCATCAGTCAAAGTCGAATGGGGCGCGAAGTAACGCCAGAAAGACTGGCAGGGATGATGCTTTCCTTGCAAAGGAATGGATGCCATAATATCAATTTCGTCTCCCCCACCCATGTAGGCCCTCAGATCATAGAGGCTGTCCATTTTGCCGCCAAAGAGGGGTTAAATATCCCCCTTGTTTACAACACCGGTGGGTATGATTCAGTGGCCATGTTGAAATTATTTTCGGGCATCATCGATATTTATATGCCGGATATGAAATACGCCGATCCACACATAGGAAAAACATATTCACAGATTGAACATTATCCTGCGGTCAATCGACGGGCTGTCAAAGAGATGCACCGCCAAGTTGGAGATTTAACACTGAACGCACAAGGCGTTGCAGAAAGAGGTTTATTGGTGCGTCATTTGGTGCTGCCCAACCAGCTGGCAGGGTCCGAGGAGATATTGCGGTTTATCGCTGAAGAAATATCGCAGGATACCTACATCAATCTCATGGACCAATATAGGCCCTGCTACCGCGCCCATGATTACCCTGAACTCAGCCGCCGCCTACACCGCAGCGAATACCACGAGGTGACGTCGCTGGCGGCTGAGTTGGGATTAAATCGAGGGGATAGGCATTGAACCTGGGCGTTGGCAGGGGAGAGGTGGCCGGGGGGGGGTGCCGGTTAGGAAAGCCATATATTATTTTTACGTAATGTGAGGAGGACGTTGAGATGAAAGCCATGCAGTTTTCCAGTCCACAGGAGGTTGAAAAAGACCCCTTGCACTTGGTGGATATCCCCAAGCCAGAACCCGGTCAGGGCCAAATTCGTCTCAAAGTCGATATGTGCGGCGTTTGCCACACCGATTTGCACATCGTGGAGGGGGATATTCAGCCCTTGAAAACGCCTATTGTTCCCGGTCATCAGGTGGTAGGGGAAGTGGATGCTGTGGGAAAGGGTGTGGACCGTTTCTCGCCGGGCGATCGGGTGGGCGTACCCTGGTTTTATGATGCCTGTGGGGATTGCGGGTTTTGCAAGCGCGGTCAGGAAAACCTCTGTCCCGAAGCCCGATTTACGGGGTTCAATGTGGATGGGGGATTTGCGGAGTTCATGATCGCGGAAGCTGCTTACGCCCTCCCCATGCCGTCCACCATGGATGATCAGCAGGCAGCCCCTTTATTATGCGCCGGGATCATCGGCTATCGCTCCCTCCATCAAGCGGAGTTCAAGTCAGGGGAGCGGTTGGGGTTGATTGGCTTTGGCGCCAGCGCCCATTTGACGATCCAGGTGGCGCATCATTGGGGGGGCGAGGTGTATGTCTTCACTCGCTCGGAGGAGCACCGCGAACACGCCCGCTCTCTGGGAGCAGCCTGGGTGGGGGGCATCGAAGATGACGCGCCAGGCGAGTTAGATTGCGCGATCATCTTTGCTCCAGCGGGAACTTTGGTGCCTAAAGTATTGGAGAAACTACGACCGGGAGGCACGTTGGCCATCAACGCCATCCACATGACCCCCATCCCTGAAATGCCATACCAGCTGATTTATGGAGAGCGAACCCTGCGGAGCGTCGCCAATGCGACATATCAGGATGGATTCGAATATTTAAAGTTAGCGGCTGAGATCCCCGTTCAAGCGACCACGCAACTCTATCCCTTAGAGGACGCAAACCGGGCTTTATCGGATATCAAGCACAGCGCCATCAACGGGGAAGCTGTGTTGAAAATCTCATGAGGCCGTACCTGTGGTGGGAGGCACTTCCTCTCATGAATGTTATAATGGGGGGGTAAAGAAAGGGGTTTTTTTCTCGAAAAAGGGGGGAGCTTGTCTGTCTGTGGGGACAAGCAGGAGGCGTATCGTGGCTGGACATTCGAAATGGGCGAACATCAAGCACCAGAAGAAAAAAGAGGACAAACGGCGGGGAAAGTTATTCACGAAGTTATCCCGTGAGATCGAGATGGCTGCCCGGGAGGGGGGTGGCGACCCGGAGATCAACTTCAATTTGCGCATAGCCATAGACCGGGCCAAAGAAGCCAACATGCCCAACGACAATATCGAGCGGGCTATCAAGCGGGGGACGGGCGAGGACCGGGATGCATCCAAGATGGAGCAGCTGCATTATGAGGGATACGGACCCCATGGTGTGGCCTTGATCATTAAATGCATCACGGATAACCGCAACCGCACGGTGGCAGATGTGCGCCATATTCTCACCAGATATGGGGGAAATATGGGGGAAGGAGGGTCAGTCGCCTGGCAGTTCACCCGGAAGTCCTTTTTTGTCATCCCCGCGGACGGGCTTGACTATGAGACGTTATTTGAAATTGGTGTTGAGACGGGGGCCGAGGATGTCATCGAGGATGAGGGGTATTTCGAGATCATCGGCTCCGTGGACGTTTTCAAGGACATCCATGATCACCTGAAGGAGAAAGGCATCAAAACGGAGCGTTCTGGTTTGCGGATGGACCCTGATCAGGAACTCGATCTCGATCTGGAGAAGACATTACAGGTCATGAAAGTGATCGAGGAATTGGAAGATTTGGATGATGTCCAGACTGTGTATTCAAACCTCCGTATCTCCGATCAGGCCTTAGATCAATTAGAGAAAGAGCATGTCTGACGCGAGAGTGGTGATGGGCATTGATCCGGGCACAGCGACCACGGGCTACGGTGTCGTCAGAATGAATGAAGACCATGAGTTAAGGGAAATGGCCCATGGTGTGGTGACGACCCCCAGCGATTGGGAGGAACCGCGGAGGTTGTTATTCATTTACCAGAGATTGAAGGAAATCGTAGAAAAATACCATCCCGACAGCTGCGCTGTCGAGAACATCTTTTTTCAGAGGAATGTTCGGACGGCATTTAAAGTGGGACAAGGCCGGGGTGCAGCGCTGATCGCCATCGCCACCTCGGATTTGCCCCTAGGGGAATATACACCGTCCGAGATCAAGCAAGCGGTGGTAGGATATGGCAACGCGGACAAGAATCAGGTCCAGCAGATGGTAAAATTATTGCTGCATATGGACGAGCTTCCCCAGCCAGATGACGCGGCGGATGCCCTGGCTGTCGCCATTTGCCATCTTCATACATCGAGATCCGCAGAGGGTTTGTAAAAGGGATATGACGAACTACGATCTCATACTACGTTTTGGTTCTGCATTATTAATCGGGGTGCTGATCGGGCTGCAGCGCGAATATGCTTATGGTGATCCTTCCGGGGGTCTTTTTGCCGGAGCGCGGACGTTTGCGTTAATGAGCTTGTTCGGCGCCACAGCTGCTTTTTTGTCCGATGTATTGGGAGCGACTTCGATTTTCGTGGGAATGAGCGCTGTCTTGGCTCTAATGGTCATCGTGGCATATTTTATTGGCGCCACCAACCGGGGCGAGGTCGGGTTAACCACTGAGGTCGCTGCCTTGGTGACCATCCTGATCGGGGCGGTATGCTATGCCCATTCCGTGGAATTTGCGACCGCATTGGGGGTTTTGGTCACTGTGCTGCTGGCCATCAAGTGGGAAATGCGCAATTTGGTCCAGGTGCTGACCCGGGAAGACGTCTTCGCCACGCTCCAGTTCGCGGTGATCACCGCGATTATCCTGCCCATCCTTCCCAATAAAACCTATGGGCCTCCCCCGTTGGATGTCTTGAACCCCTATAAAGTTTGGCAGATGGTGGTCTTTATCTCCGGGATCAATTTCCTGGGGTATATCCTGATCAAAATCGTGGGCCCAAAACGGGGGATTGGGATCAGCGGTTTGTTGGGTGGACTGGCTTCCAGCACCGCGAACACACTCAGCTTTTCCCAGCGCAGCAATACTCAGCCGGAACTGAACAAACCGTTTGGGGTGGCCATTATCATTGGCTGGACGATCATGTTTGCCCGTGTGTTGGTGGAAGTCGCTGTGGTCAACAACAGACTGCTGCCAATGATCTGGCCTTCCATGGTAGCCATGGGAGCGGCCGGTTTGATTTATTCGATTTACCTCTACCTATCCCAGGCTGCATTAGATGAAGAGCAGATGGATGTCTCTAACCCGTTTGAATTGGCCCAGGCCATCAAATTTGGCTTGGTGTACGCGATCGTGTTGGTGATCTCCAAGGCAGCGGAGGTTTACCTGGGTGAGGAAGGGTTGTATTTTTCTAGTTTCGTGGCAGGTCTGGCGGATGTGGACGCGATCACCTTATCGGTCGCTGGTTTAAGTCAGGGCCCGGGTGGGATCAGCATCGCCACCGCGAAACGCGCCATCATCCTGGCAGCGGTGGCGAACACTGTTGTCAAAGGGGGGATGGTTTTATCTTTGGGTTCAAAGAAGTTAAGATGGGTGGTTTGGCCAGCTTTCGTGGTCATCATCCTCATCGGCCTCGTTTTTGCATTTATATTCTGAATAAGGGACGAATGATATCCAGCTTATATGGGAAACTGATTCAGAAAGGCCCAGATTTTGTGGTCGTGGATGTGAGCGGCATTGGCTTCAAAGTCTTTGTGCCCTATTCATTTTCTGAACAGGTCAGGAAGGGTGAGTCGGTATCGCTTCACACCTACCTTGTGGTCAGGGAAGATGCCCTCACTTTATATGGTTTTCCCCAGATGGACCAGGTTGAACTCTTCGATTTGCTGCTGGGGGTGAATGGCGTGGGTCCGCGGTTGGCGTTGGAGACGCTTTCCACTCATTCTCCTCAAGTTATCAATCGGGCGGTGGTCCACAAACAGGACGGCATTTTTTCTCAGGTATCCGGCATTGGGAGCAAGACGGCTCAAAAGATCATTCTGCATTTAGAAGATCGGATTCGTTTGACGGAGGAGATGGATCGTAGGCCGGTGTTGAGCGATACCAATGCAGAGGTGCAGGAAGCTTTGGTCGCCTTGGGATACAGCGTCGTGGAAGCCCAAGCAGCTTTGCAGTCCATCCCTGAGGATGCCCCGGACGATGTGGAAGAGAGACTAACGATTGCGCTTCGTTATTTCAGTTGAACCTGATTAGAAACTGGACAATCTCATCAGTATCGTTTATTATATCAAAGGCTCAAGAACAATGTCTTTTGAATGGGTAAGCAGGCGAAATTCTCCATATGGAGAATGGTTTTTTAATAGGTAATTTGGAACCGGTGGAAATTATTTTTAGCGAAATCAGAGCGTGAAGAAAATAAATATTGCTGGGGTCAAATTCCAAAAGATAGAGCAGAGATTGTAGGAGCGGAGAGGATATGACGGATCTTATTACGCAGATCACGGCTGATCTGGAAAAGCAAATCAAAGCATATGAACCCAAGGTTGAGATCAGGGAAGTAGGGAGGGTGATTGAATCTGGGGATGGCATCGCGAAGGTAAGTGGTTTATCCGATGTCCGATCCCAGGAATTGGTCCAGTTCTCAAATGGAGTTTTGGGTACAGCCTTCAATTTGGAAGAGGAGGCGGTAGGGGTCATCATCATGGGGGATTATGAAGACATCGTGGAAGGGATGACCGTTCGTTCCACAGGTCGGATTTCATCTGTGCCCGTGGGTGATGAGTTAGTGGGAAGGGTGGTCAATCCTCTCGGCCAACCTGTGGATGGAAAAGGCCCGATCAGGGCAGAGAAATTTCGAGCGGTGGAACGGATCGCTCCAGGAGTTGTGGAGCGCAAAGACGTCGATGTACCACTGCAAACAGGGATCAAAGCCATTGATTCCATGATCCCCATCGGGAGGGGACAGCGCGAGTTGATCATTGGTGACCGGCAGACTGGAAAGACGGCCATCGCTTTGGATACCATCATCAATCAAAAAGGGAAAGATGTCGTTTGCATTTACGTTGCCATTGGTAAGAAAAACGCGGAGATCGCGAAAACGGTAGCTACCCTGGAAGAATATGGAGCCATGGAGCATACCATCATCGTCCTCGCCTCTGCGGAGGATCCAACAGCCTTGCAATATCTTGCTCCCTATGCGGGTTGTGCCATGGGGGAGGAATTAATGGAAAATGGTAGGGATGCTTTGGTGGTTTATGATGACCTTTCGAAGCATGCGTGGGCATATCGTGAGATTTCATTGTTGCTCCGTCGTCCTCCGGGACGAGAAGCTTATCCTGGAGATGTTTTTTACCTCCATTCGAGATTGTTGGAGCGTGCCGCCCGTTTGGCCGATCATTTTGTGATTGTCCCCGATGATTTTGAAGGGGACCTGGCCACCGCGGAGGACAGCGTAAACGGGGACATTTACCGGGGACCGCTGGCAGAACAGGAAGCGAAGGCGGAGGTCGATGAATCAGCAGGGCAAAAGGTGGTCAAGTTGGAAGGGACAGGCGGTTCATTGACCGCGCTTCCCATCATCGAGACCCTCCTGGGCGATGTATCAGCCTACATTCCCACGAACGTGATTTCCATTACAGATGGGCAAATCTATTTGGAAACCGACCTGTTCTATGCCGGGATCCGACCCGCCATCAACGCCGGTATCTCCGTGTCCAGGGTGGGTGGGGACGCGCAAATTCAAGCCATGAAGCAGGTGGCAGGCCAATTGCGGTTGGATATGGCGGCTTTTCGAGAGTTGGAGGCGTTTGCTCAATTCGGGTCAGAGTTGGATAAAGCAACCCAAGCCCGCCTGGAGCGCGGCCGCCGGTTGCGGGAAATCCTCAAACAACCTCAATTTCAGCCTGTCCCTATCGAAGACCAAGTGATTATCATTTATGCAGCGACTCATGGATATGCAGACGGGGTTGAGGTATACAAGATCACGGAATGGGAGAAGGAACTGCGTCAATTTTTAGAATTATCTCACCCTGAAATTAAAGAAGCCATATTGGAAGAGAAAGAGATCACGGAAGAGATCGAAACACAATTGCAGAGAGCTTTGGATAGTTTCACTCAACCGGGAGGGGAAGAGGCTCCTCAGCAACAGTCCCCTCAAACCAATAAGGATGAAGACGTTGTTTAGAAAGGCCTGTTGTTAACCATGACCACAGCCAGGGATGTAAAACAAAGGATAAAAAGCGTAAAAAACATATCCCAGGTAACTCGAGCTTTACAAGCGGTGAGTGCGAGTAAAGTCCGGAAGGCGATCGATAAATTGGAGGATACGCGTCCTTATTCGATGAAAGCTTGGCAGGTGTTAAAGCATATTGTCAGGCAACCTGACCGCGAAAAGCTACATCCTTTATGTACTAAACCCGAGAAGGTTGAAAGGTTTTTGGTCATCCTCATCGGAGGAAGTCGGGGGTTGGCAGGGGCATACAACACAAATGTTGTAAATTTTGGATTAGATAAATTTAACGGATTGGAAGCGGAAGTCAGATTTGTCACCGTAGGGGAAAAAAGTCGAGATCTGGTCTATCGCCATGGAAAGGACATTTACGCTGAATTCAATGTTATCCCCGATAACCCGATTTACACGGATGTCACACCCATTGGCAGGTTAGCCATAGATGAATTTTTAGCGGGAAATACAGATGAGATCCATATCGTTTATACACAATTCGTGAATCGCTTGCAGCAAAACCCTACAGTGAAAAAACTCCTCCCATTGGAACCAAGTATAGATGAGCGGGTGAAAACATTTCAGGATGGTGAGTTATATCCAGGGCCATACATTTACGAGCCAGATCAGGATGAAATCCTGGAACAACTCGTACCACGATTTACGATGATGCAAGTTTTTCATGCTGTTTTGGAGTCATTAGCGAGCGAGCACTCAGCACGTATGGTAGCGATGAAGAGTGCAACAGATAACGCATCGGATCTGGCTGATGCCCTCCAGCTTCAATATAACAAAGCCCGGCAACAAGAAATCACCCGGGAGATGTTGGATATCGCGGGAGGTGCGGAAGCGATTTCCGGATAAGGGAATGATCGGAGGAAAAGCGATCTTGGTTGAGAGGCGTAAGATGGAACAGGGAAAGGTCACGGAGGGTTAAATGGCAAAAAAAGGCGGGCGAATTATTGAAATTAAAGGTGGTGTGGTAGATGTAGAATTTCCAGTAGAAGAATTACCAAAAATCTATGATGCTTTAGAAGTCCCCCGCGAGGATGATGAAACGCTGATCTTAGAAGTTGAAAATCATTTGGGTAAAGGCGGTGTACGATGTGTGGCTATGGACTCCACGGATGGTTTGCAAAGGGGGATGCCCGTGAAAGCCACAGGCTCTCCGATTCGAGTCCCTGTAGGCACAGGGACCTTAGGTCGTGTGTTCAACGTCCTTGGGAAACCCATTGACGGCAAAGGGGAGATCGATGCTGATGAGTTTTACCCCATTCACCGCGATGCCCCACCCTTTGAGGAACAAACCACCAGTGTGGAGGTCTTTGAGACTGGGATTAAAGCGATCGATCTCGTCGCTCCCTTTACGCGAGGGGGAAAGACGGGCATCTTTGGCGGCGCTGGCGTGGGGAAGACGGTGATCATCATGGAGTTAATCCGCTCCGTTGCAGCGGAACACGAAGGGAATTCCGTCTTTGCCGGTGTGGGAGAGCGGACCCGGGAAGGGACGCAATTGTATCGTGAGATGTTGGAGGCGGGGGTGATGAAGGACACGGTGATGGTCTTCGGACAGATGAATGAACCCCCCGGCGTTCGCTTGCGGGTCGGCCTTGCCGGGTTGTCTATGGCTGAGAAATTTCGCGATGAAGGGCTGGATGTCTTGATGTTCATTGACAATATCTTCCGTTTCAGTCTGGCTGGTGCGGAGGTGTCAGCGCTCTTGGGGAGAATGCCCTCAGCGGTGGGATATCAACCCACGCTGGCAACGGAAATGGGCGACCTGCAGGAGCGGATCACCAGCACGAAAACGGGGTCCATCACTTCTATGCAAGCCATCTATGTCCCCGCGGATGACTACTCAGATCCTGCGCCGGTGGCGACCTTTGCCCATCTGGATGCGACGATCACCTTGGAACGCTCCATTTCTGAGAAGGGCATTTACCCTGCTGTTGATCCTCTGGCATCCACCTCTAAGATTTTGGATGCGGATGTAGTGGGTGAGGAGCATTATCAAACCGCACGCCGCGTGCAGGAGATCTTACAGCGCCAGAAAGACCTTCAAGATATCATCGCTATTTTGGGTATGGAAGAGCTGAGTGAGGATGATAAAATTGCTGTTTCCCGGGCCCGGCGGATCGAAAGGTTTTTCTCGCAGCCCTTCTTCGTAGCAGAGCAGTTCACAAATCTCCCGGGTGCCTATGTGCCTTTGAAGGAGACCATTCGCGGTTTCCAAGAGATCCTGGAGGGCAAGCATGACCATTTACCCGAAGAAGCGTTCATGATGGTGGGGACGATTGATCAGGCGGTGGAGAAAGCAGAAAGGTTGGAAGGGTAAAGCTTAAGAAGGGACGAATATGCCTATTCGTACGGAAATTGTATCCCAGGACCGAATGGTGTTTGAAGGGGATGTAGACATGGTCCTCGCACCCAGTGTGGAGGGGCAAATCGGCATCCTTCCCGATCATGCGCCTTTAATTGCCATTCTAGATATGGGTTTTGTAATAATCCGTCGAGGAGATGAAGAGGAGGTTTTCACCGTCACCGGAGGCTTTATCGAGGTCCAACCAAATATCGTCACGGTGATGGCGGAGGCTTCAGAGCATGTGGATGAAATTGATGTAGAGCGAGCGAAAGAAGCCCGAGAACGAGCAAAAAAAACCCTTGAAAAAGGTCCTCCTCCGGACACGGAAACCTATTTGAAGATCCAAGCGGCTTTGAGGAGATCTCAGTTGAGATTGGAAGCGGTGGAACAATTCCGTAAACGAGGTTTGAGAGCTCGGCCGCCTGGCATGGGATCATCTGAGTAAACATCTTATGGCACTATTCTCGCAAGACTTTGGCATTGATCTGGGCACCTTCTTCATCATGATCGCAGAAGGAGGGGTGCTCTTGGAAAGGGAACCCACCGTCGTCGCTATCGCCGTTGAAGAACAAAAAATCGTGGAAATCGGTCAATCTGCGAAGGAAATGTACGGGCGGGTTCCTGAATCTTTAGAGATCGCCCGGCCGTTAAAAAATGGTGTGATCGCCGATTATGAGGTTGCGGAGAAGTTGTTGGAATATATGCTCCGGAAGGTCACCGGACCGGTCCGATTTTTCCGACCTCGTGTGATGGTCACCGTTCCCTATGGGGCGACCAGTGTGGAAAGCCGGGCGGTGCAGGAAGCGGTCTTGGAAGCCGGCGCTCGCGAAGTATACCTGATTGAACAACCCCTGGCGGGCGCATTGGGTGTGGAATTGCCGATTAACACGCCCACCGGAAATATGATCCTCATTTTAGGCGGAGGGTCCACCCAGGCAGCGGTGTTGGCGATGTACGGCATCGTCTCCGCTTCTACCCTCCGGGCCGGAGGCGTTGAACTTGATGAGGCGATCATCTCCTATGTTCGCAAGAAGTATGGGTTGATTATCGCCCAACCGACCGCGGAACGCATCAAGCTTGAAATTGGGGCTGCGATTCCCCAGGATGAAGAAAATGGGATCGAAGTCCAAGGACAGGATCAGGTCTCGGGGCTGCCCCAGCCGCTGTCATTAAAGACGGGGGAAGTCGTGGAAGCTTTGCAAGATCCCTTGCAGGATGTTGTGGAAACCGCGCGGCAGGTTTTGGAGAAAACCCCCCCCGAACTGGTCTCGGATATCATTGATCGGGGCATTGCCCTGTGCGGGGGGACTGCATTGTTACCCGGCATTGACAAACTGTTAACCAAGGAATTGGGGGTCCCCACCTATGTTGTCGACAACCCCACCACATGTGTGGTGGAAGGGGCTTCCCTGGGGCTATCCCCCGGTGTGTTTCCTAAAATCAAACGAAATTTAATCACATAAAGCTTCGCCTTTGATCTCTTCTTTAAATAAAAACACCGGGCCTGTCATACCAAGCCCGGTGATCTTTTTAACCTTGGAACTCACCCCAAGTAATAACTGAGTTTCTGGAGATGGATGGCTGGATCGATGTGTTCGATATGGACGTTTTTGGGGACCTTAAGGTAAATGGGGGCGTAATTTAAGATGGCTTTGATTCCATTTTCAACCAAATGGTCAGTGACCTCTTGGGCGGCAGAAGCCGGGGTGGCAACCACAGCGATTAGTATGTTTTTTTCCTGAATAACATCTTTTATCTCTTTAACGTCCTTGATCACCAGATCACGGACCTTTGTGCCAATTTTGTGTGGATCGGAGTCGAAAATAGCGGCGACTTTAAAACCGCGATTGAGAAAACCATTATAGCGAGCGAGGGCATGTCCCACATCACCAGCCCCTACCACGGCTATATTCCAGACTTTATCGATATTTAAAATCTTGTCCAGTTTGTCGATGAGAAAATTGACTTCGTACCCTGTTCCTCGTTTGCCCAATTCTCCAAAATGAGAGAGGTCTTTTCGTATTTGAGCTGCGGAGATGTCCAGCAGCTTCCCCAATTCTTGGGAAGAGGCGTATACTTTTCCCTCATTTTTTAACCTTCTCAGCACCCGGAGATAGAGGGGTAAACGGCCGATGATAATTTTGGGTATTTCTTGGCCCATAAGGACTCCCTTCTTGGTGTGTTGACAGCTTTGGGGATTGCGATCTCGGATTGTGACTATTTGCACAATTGTACCATATATTTTAGAGGGCGTTCCAGGTGGTATAATTTTGTGTGGTCAGATTGGGTAAGGAAGCAGGTAAGAATCTCTTATCCAGACGCGAAAGGATCCTGGCTTGGGTTGAAACATGGTCGAGGGAGGAGATCCCGGAGGATGAACCGCTTTTGTTGCATTTCCCATAGGCAAAAGCGATTTATGATTAATCTGCCAAGGTCGAGATGTGTTTTCCGTGAGTTATTATGGTGTTTGTTGACGAAGTGTCCATAGAGGTGCAAGCGGGAAAAGGCGGGGATGGCATTATCCATTTCCGGCGCGAAAAGTATGTCCCCCGGGGTGGGCCGGACGGCGGGGACGGGGGGCCTGGGGGGGATGTGATCATGGAGGTCGACCCGCATAAAAACACTTTGGGTGACTACCGGCATCAGCGGCATTTCAAAGCTGAGGATGGAGGAAGAGGGGGTGGAAACAACCAGACGGGCGCTTCCGGGGATGATTTGATCCTCAAAGTCCCTCCCGGAACCATGATTTACGACCAGGACAGCGGAGAACTGTTGGGGGACCTCACAGACCCCGGCCAGTCTTTGGTGGTCTGCAAAGGAGGGCGGGGGGGGCGTGGAAACGCCCGATTCAAGAGCGCTACAAACAAAACTCCCCGGATCGCAGAAAAGGGAGAGCCGCCAGAGGAGCGCAATCTGCGGCTGGAGTTAAAATTAATCGCGGATGTGGGGATCGTGGGTGTGCCCAACGCTGGCAAGTCCACTTTGCTGTCCGTGATTTCCAATGCCACCCCAAAGATCGCGGCTTATCCTTTTACCACCCTGCAGCCCAACTTGGGTGTCGTTGAGCTGGATTATGATACGCAATTTGTGGTGGCTGACATTCCGGGGTTGATCGAAGGCGCTCATTTAGGGGAAGGGCTGGGTCATGAGTTCTTGAAGCATATTGAGCGCACGAAAGTTCTCATTCATCTTCTGGACGGCCTGTCCCAAGATCCTATCGCTGATTTCTCCCAGATAAATAGTGAGTTGGCGCTTTTTGACCCCCAGTTGGAGAGCAAGCCCCAGATTGTGGTATTAAATAAAATGGATCTCCCCCAGGTGGAGGAGAAATGGCCTCATGTAAAACAAGATATCCAGGGCCGGGGCTACGAAGATGTCTATGCTATCTCAGCGGCGACCAATGCCGGTATTCGTCCTGTCTTGTATAAGGCCGTGGATATCTTGTCAGACATCCCGGAGTCAACACCGGTACGTGAAGAAGAGGGGGAGGAAATGCCAGTCTACCGCCTTGAAAAAGACCCCGGTGAATTCAAAATCCTGAAATCCCCCCGGGGATGGCGGATAAAAAGTGACGCTCTGGAACGGGCAGCAGCCATGACCTATTGGGAGTATTACCAATCTGTGCGCCGGTTTCAACGTATTTTAGAAAGCATGGGGGTTGATGAGGCTTTAAGGAGAGCGGGTGTTCAACCTGGTGATACGGTGTTCATTGGAGACCATGAACTGGTCTGGGAAGAGTAGAGAGCTATGAAATTAGGATTATTTGGCGGGACGTTTGACCCCCCTCATATCGGGCATGTCATCCTGGCTGCGGAGTGCTGTCATCAATTGGCATTGGACGAGGTGGATTGGATCCTCACCCCCCGCCCTCCTCACAAACCGGAGCGCGACATCACCCCGGTGAAGATCAGGGAGAAGATGTTGCATTTGATAGTGGATGCAAACCCTCAATTTGACCTCTCCCGTGTGGATATCGACCGTCCCCCGCCTCATTATGCAGCGGATACCGTGGAAATATTTCGGGAAAACCATCCTGGGGATGATTTGATTTATTTGATCGGTGAAGACTCCTTACGCGACTTGCCATCCTGGGAGCGCCCGCAGGAGCTGATTGAGCGTGTTGATGGGTTAGGGGTTTACGCTCGACCGGGGGTGGATCCGGATTTGGTAGAGATTGAGGATCAAATCGCGGGACTTTCTGAAAAGTTAATTAAAATCGCGGGGCCCTTAATCCAAATATCATCCTCTGAGATCCGGAGCAGAATTCGCGAGGGAAAACCGTATCGTTATTTCATCCCCCCACTTGTTTACTCGTTAATTGAAGAAAAACATCTGTATAAAAAATAGAGGGTGTTCTTCAAACAGGGGGGCTCATGGTACGATGTGCGTGGAACGCGATCGGAAAAACGCCAGTATATCCATGGCTCATTTCTTTTTGTGGTTCACATCCAGGCTGGAGGTTTTTGACTGGGCTGTCGTGATGGCACTTTTTTGAAATAAAAGAGGATAGGCAGGCATGAAATTGACCCTTTCATTGGCGCAAATGGCATTTGCTTTTGGAGACCCCGAAACCAATATACAGCGGGTGAAAGAGTGGGCGCTGAAGGCCAAGGAAGCCAGGGCCGATATCCTTCTCTATCCTGAATTGTGGGCCAGCGGTTATGACCTGAAAAACTGTCGAGCCTATGCTCAACCATTGGGGGGCGGGATGTTTCAGGAAATGGCGGCACTCGCCCGACAGCATTCCCTGGCCATTGGCGGCTCGCTGCTTGAGAAAGGCCAAGAGGGGATTTTCAACACCTTCGCACTCTTCGGAAAAGACGGGGGACTGATTGATTATTACCGTAAAATTCACCTCTTTCGGCTTTTAGAGGAGGAAAAATGGCTCAGGGCGGGGGATGAACTGGTACTTGCAAACGCACCCTGGGGGAAAACGGGTTTGAGTATCTGTTATGACCTCCGGTTCCCGGAGATGTTTCGGGCCTATGCTGTGGCGGGTGCGAAGTTGATCCTCCTGGTCGCGGAATGGCCTGAAACGCGAATCGAGCATTGGCGGAGGTTGCTTTTGGGTCGTGCTGTGGAAAACCAACTCTACCTGGCTGCCGTCAATAAGGTGGGACATAGCCAGGGGGCGATCTTAGGGGGGAGAAGCGCTATCGTGGATCCCTGGGGCGAACGGTTGATAGAGGGCGTAAGGGAGGAAGCGTTACTGACTGCGGAGATCGATCTGGGAAGAGTGGATCAAGCCCGAGAGAAGATCCCCGTTTTGAGGGATCGCAACCCCGATGCCTACGCGAGAATACGAGATCTGAGTCATGATTCAAATTGACGGCTCATTGGGTGAAGGGGGAGGTCAAGTCCTGAGGACTGCGTTGACGCTCTCCGTGATGACCGGAAAAGAGTTGCGCATAGCCAATATAAGGAAAAATCGCTCTTCACCAGGTCTGCGGCCGCAGCATCTCCAGGCGGTCCGGGCTGCTGCTGATATCTGCGGTGCGGCGGTGAAAGGGGATAGCCTGGGCAGCGGAGAGATTCATTTTGATCCCCAGCAAATACGCTCCGATCGCTACCATTTCACGATTCCTACCGCGGGTTCTGCGCCGCTCGTCCTCCAAACCGTATTCCTGCCTTTGACGAGAGCTGAAGGGACATCCCGGATCACTGTTCAGGGAGGAACCCACGTAAAATGGAGCCCTTGTTATCATTACCTGGTTTGGCAGTGGCTCTATTACATGAAAAAGATCGGATATGAAGGGGAAGTCTCCCTGAACAAGGCCGGCTATTACCCCCAGGGGGGAGGGGAGATCCAGGCTGCCATTCAACCGGTGCAGGGAGGAAATCCCTTGCATGTGGTGGAACGGGGAGAGCTGATCCAGATTAGAGGGTTATCGGCTTTGACGAATCTGCCAGACCATATTTCGCGGAGGATGCGAGACCGCGTTGTCAGCCGTTTGGGGGGGCGTTATCCACTGAATGACATCCGCGTCAAAGAACTTCAAGGCCACGGCCAAGGGGCGTTTATCCTCCTCCTCGTGGAGTTTGAACATTCACAGGCTTGCTACTTCTCTTTAGGGGAAAGGGGGAAGCGGGCTGAGGTGGTGGCGGATGAGGTGGTCGACCAGGTGTTGAGGTTTTTAGCCACGGATGGATGTATCGATCCCTATCTCGGGGATCAGTTATTGTTACCGTTATCCTTGATTAACGAGCGTTCTCAATTTCGCGTCCCGGAGATCACTGCTCATTTGGTGACCAACGCTGAAGTCATCCAGCAATTTATCCCGGTGAGATTCGAAATGGATGGTGATCTGGGACAGCCAGGGATGGTGACCATTATCCCCTGACCATGTCTGAAGCTTATTTTCGATTTTACGCTGAATTGAATGATTTCCTCCCCCGTCGAAAACGCCACAAGGCATTTCCGGTCACGTTCGCGGGGCATGAGACGGTCAAGCATATTCTTGAAGCGGTCGGTGTCCCCCATACGGAGGTGGATTTAATATTGATCAACGGGGAATCTGTGGGTTTCAACCATGCGGTCCAGCCAGGAGATCGAGTGAGTGTCTACCCCATGTTTGAAGTCCTGGACATTTCGAAGCTGACAGAGGTGCGGCCAAAACCGCTCCGGGAACCAAGATTCGTCTTGGACAATCACCTTGGAAAGCTGGCCGGGTATTTGCGCCTCTTGGGATTTGACACGCGATATGAAAATCACTACGAGGATCCTGAATTGGCGTCTATTTCTTCGGAAGAGGACCGCATCCTGTTAACGCGGGATCGCGGTTTGCTAAAACGCAAACAGGTCACCCACGGATACTGCGTGCGGGCCGATGACCCGAAGGAACAAATCATCGAAGTCCTGCGTAAGTTTGATATCGCGGACCTCGTCAAGCCCTATACGCGCTGTGCTCGTTGTAATGGGTTGTTGAAACCTGTCCCGAAACAGGAGGTCATCGAGCAATTAGAACCCCTCACCAAAAAGTATTATGAGCACTTCATGCAGTGTCAAGATTGCCAACAGGTGTACTGGAAGGGATCCCATTTTCAGGAGCTGAATGAGTTTCTATCCCAGGTTGTAGAGGAAGCAAAACAATAGCAAAACCAAAATGTGACAACTTTCACGAATACCCTTCATCTCCCACCCTTCATGGTATATAATGGGCCACAGTGTATTTATATGAAGGCGCTAATGCAAACCTTATACAATTTCAAGGATTTGTGAATGCATCGCCTTTGGTCGCGGGAATATTCATCTGTGTAGATTCATGGATTAGGATTGCTTATGCTGGAACAATTTTTCACCCCAACATCCGTCGCTGTCATTGGCGCATCCACGGATCCTGAAAAGCTGGGGTACGCTGTGTTGGAAAATCTGGTCAAAGGGGGGTACGCTGACAAGGGGGATATTTACCCCATCAACCCTCATGCGGAAGAAATTTTAGGGTATAAGGTGTATGCATCCGTTACCGAAGTGCCTGAAGAGATCGACCTCGCTGTGATCGTCATCCCTTATCCCTATGTCCCCGATGTGTTAAAGGAATGCGGTCAGAAAGGGATCCCGGCAGTTGTGGTCATCAGCGCCGGGTTTCGGGAAGCGGGGATGGAGGGATTGGAAAGAGAGCTGGAACTCATCGATATCGCCAAGGAATATGGGATCCGTTTAGTAGGGCCCAACTGTCTGGGAGTCATTGATACCTTTACGCCGCTCAATGCCTCTTTTTCAGCGGGAACCCCGCCTAAAGGCCCGATGGCTTTCATGTCGCAGTCGGGTGCCTTAGGGACAGCCATCCTGGATTGGGCCCAAGCGGGCAGGTTGGGGCTGTCCAAGTTCGTCAGTTTAGGGAACAAGGCGGATGTCGATGAGATTGACTTGATGAAAGCCTGGGTCGACGATCCGGATACCAACGTAATCCTGATTTACAGTGAAGGGATGCCCAATGGCGAGGAGTTCATGGAGGTCGCGCGAGAGGTGACCCGGAAGATCCCTCTGGTGGCCGTCAAATCCGGGGTCACCGAATCCGGTTCAAGGGCGGTCTCTTCCCACACGGGGACTCTGGCGGGTTCTGAGCAAGCCTATCAAGCGGCCTTCCGGCAGGCGGGCGTCTTAAGGGCCGAGGATATGGCCAGTTTGTTTGATATGGCCCTGGCTTTAGGATATCAACCACTATTAAAAGATGACCGTATCGCCATCATCACCAATGCGGGTGGACCAGGTATTTTAGCTACGGACGCCCTGGAACACAAAGGGATGTCGTTGAGCAGATTAGAAGTGGAGACCATGCAGGAGCTGGAACAGTATCTTCCCGATGCGGCCAGCGCTGCGAACCCTGTGGATGTCCTGGGAGACGCCCGGGCGGACCGCTATCAATTCGCTCTGAAAACGGTCTCTGCGGATCCAAATGTTGATGGTTTGATGGTCGTCCTCACCCCTCAGGCGATGACCGAGATCGAAGCCACCGCTGAAGCGGTGGGGAAGCTGTCTCAAGAAATCGATAAACCCGTTTTGGGTTGTTTTATGGGCGAGGCGAAAGTGGCCCCGGGGGTGGAAGTCCTCAGAAAGTATAATGTTCCCAACTATTCTTTCCCGGAAAAAGCTTCTTTGGCTTTTCGAGCCATGTCAGATTACCGCAAGGTCCGGAATCGACCACAACCCGTATTCGAAACCTTTGATGTCGATAATCAAGCTGTGCGAAATGTTTTGGAGAAAGCCAAGTCCGAAGGACGATATGCGATTGGAGACCTGGAAGCCTGGGATATATTGGAAGCCTATGGCATTGACATCCCCAAATCGAAATTAGCGGAAAACCAGGAACAAGCTGTACAATACGCTGCTGAAATCGGTTACCCCGTGGTCTTGAAGATCACCTCTCCGGATATCCTTCACAAAACGGATGTGGGCGGTGTCAAGGTTGGGTTGGAGGACCCCCAAGAGGTCAGAGACGCTTTTGAATTGATGCTTTACCGTGCAGAGCGTTACCTTCCAGAAGCCGAAGTGTGGGGTTGTCAGGTTCAGGAAATGGCTCCACCCGGTGGATTGGAGGTGTTAATCGGGATGAACCGGGATCCCCAATTTGGCCCTTTGGTCACCTTCGGCCTGGGGGGGATTTATGTGGAGGCGCTCAAAGACGTCACCTTCAGGGTCGCGCCTTTCTCAAGGAGGGAGGCGGAATCGATGTTGGATGAGATCCGGGCCCATACATTATTGGAGGGGGTGCGAGGTGAACAAGCTTCGGATAAGGAAGCGATCGTGGACATTTTGCTGCGGATTGGGCAGCTGGTGGGAGAGTTCCCTGAAATCGCAGAACTGGATATCAACCCTCTCATTGTATATCCTGAGGGGCAGGGAGCGATTGCAATAGATATGCGGCTGGTTTTATCCAGCGAGAAAGAAGGAGAATAGGATGAAATCACTATACATTACGTCCGTGGAAAAGTATTCCGGCAAGACCGCGGTTTGTCTGGCTTTGGGGAAGTTATATCAAAAGAAGGGGATGGAGGTCGGATATATAAAACCTTTCAGCCTTCAGCCGTGGAGGATTGGAGATAAGATCGCGGATGAAGACGCCTCTTTTGTTATCGATGTGCTCGGTTTGGACGCCCAGCCTTGGGAACTATCCCCTGTCGTGGTCACACCAGAGCGATTGCGAGCGCATTTAACGGGGAAAAGCGAACAAGATTTCATGGAAGTGGTCAAGCAAGCTGCGGAACAAACCGGGAAAGGAAAGGATCTCCTTCTCTTGGAAGGGGGAGGCAGTTTGCGGGAAGGCTATATCATGGATTTGCCCACCCCTGGCGTGGCGAAAGAATTGGGAAGCAATATCTTGGTCATCGTCCGTTATTACGAAGATGTCTCCCTCCTGGATGATGTCCTCACAGCTCAATTCCGGTTGGGCGATACGATGAGTGGGGTGATCATCAACCGGGTGCCGGAAAAGGCATGTGCTTTTGTGAATAACCTGGTGGTACCGTATTTGGAAAAAGAAGGGGTTTCCGTCTTAGGTGTCCTGCCGGAGGAGAGAAAAATAGCTGCCCTCACCGTCGGTGAGATCATAAACATTCTAGACGCGGAGATCTTAAACGAAAAGGTGGACGAATCCACCCTTGTGGAGGCGTTGATGGTGGGCGCGATGACGGAGGATGCTGCCATTCGCCGCTTCCGGAAACAGCATAACAAAGCGGTCATCACCGGTGGGGATCGCACCGATATTCAACTGGCAGCCATGGAAACATCGACATCCTGTTTGATTTTGACGGGCAATCTCCATCCCAATCCCTTGGTTGTCAAGCAGGCTGACCAAATGGAAGTCCCCATTTTATTGGTCCCTGAAAACACGATGGAGACTGTGGAAACATTGGACCGCGTATTTGGAAAAACGCGCTTGGGGCAGAAATCAAAATTGGATGCCTTCATGAAATTGATCGTCGAGCATGTTGATCTGGAACTTCTCAATCAGGAGTTGGGTCTTTAAAGGTCAGGCATCTCCATAGAAATAAACATCCTCTTGCGCTTTCAAAGGCAAGGGGATGTTTTGTTTTTCAGTCCGGGGTCAGGAAGGTGACATCGGTAGGCATGCCAGGTTTCAACTTCCCTTGCCCGTTTAACACAACGGGTTCGATTTCATAGACCGTTTTTTGGCGCTCTTCCTTGGTTTGCACGTTGCGAGGTGTGTATTCCGCTTTATCCGCAATGCGGACTACCTCCGTGTCACAGGTCTTGTCTGGAGAGGAATTCACCTGGAGTTGAGCTTTCTCCCCCACTGAGATTTGACCACACTGGTCTTCCGGTGTGGGTCTTGCTTGGTGTTCACAACTGTTCTGTGGTTATGCTGCACGATGGGTCAGTTGAGTTTCGGGGATTTTTACAGCAGATATGGTTCGTTGATGGAGCACAAACAGGATGCTGATCACACAGAATTTTTGAGCGATCTGTTTTATTTCCATATTCATGATTCATGAAAAATGTGGCTGCATACCAAAGCACGGATATGCTCAGAAAGGACATCAACAAGAAGAACCATACTTTGGCGTAGTCTTCCCTTCTCTCCCAGAGAAAGAGAAGGTTGATGATGTAGAAAGGACCGATCATCATCCCGCTGCCAATACTGTGGATTAAGTGGAAATGATTATTCGGGAAAACGGAAATCAAGGCTCCCGCCCCCGCCATGTACATAAAGATGGATTTAATTCGGTGATGAGGAAAGTGCGTGTTCTTTCTATATAAGGCAGCGATCTCCAGCAGTTGGGCGTTGGTGAGAATCATTCCTAAAGTGATTATCGTGGTCGCCAATAGATTTGGCGTGCCTTTTAAGGTTCTGGTGGTGCCGATTTCGCTTAAGGCGTGCTCCCAGATATGAAAGGTATCAGCGTAAAGTACCGCACCCAGCGTAAAGGTGAGGATGATGAAAACCTCCACTCGTCGGAATAACTTGCGGATTTTATGATCGTCTGAGATGAGGTACTTCATACTCGATGCCATGGATCACTCCCTGGGGACAAGTGTTTTTATTGTCTGGCACGGTGGAGTATTCACAGGACGAGGAGAGCCCCTAAAGCCGGTTCAAAAATGACGCCGAGATTTCGCAGGGTTGTGCTGAAGCCCATGGCTGGGATGACATAACAGTCCATCAAGCCGATCACAACAGTGGAAAGCACAGCGACAATGTAGTCTCCCCGCACTCCGATAGCACGGTTGTCTTTCCAGATGATTTCTGCAATGAAGCCCATCAATACGCCCACGATGACCATGGCGATGATAAGGACGAGGATGTCCATCTTACTACCTCCCTACGTTTCAACCCGATGAAGAGGCACATTGTCTACTTGGACCAACCTGACTGATCGCATTTCCAATCATCTTCAAGTGATTCATTCTCCGGTTCCACTTTTCAAACCGTTCAAGATGAGATGGACCCCGGATCGAATGTGGGAAGGGATATCCACTGTTTTCTGGTCGTAAACCCAGAGGAGGGGGGTCCCTTCCAGCACCGCGCCGAGAGCGATCGCAGCTTCCTCCGGATCGATGTCCTTAAACTCGCCGCGCTGACAACCTTGGGCCACAATGGCCTTGACGGTTTTCATGTGTTCTTGGAAGTACGACCGCAAAACCTCTTGGACCGTTTCCCGGTGGAAAGCCAGGGAAATGAATTCGAAGGCAATCGGCATCCATGCTTGCATGCTTACCATGTCATCAATCACCCTCTCGGTGTATTGCAGGACCCTGTCCTCAGCGGAGGCATCTTGGTCGATCAATTTCCGGAGCGCCCTCAGCTCGGTTTCGAATAGTTTGTCCAGCAAATTGAGGATGATCTCGTCTTTACTTTCAAAATATAAATAAAGGGTGCCCTTGCTGAGACCGGATTCCTCAGCGATATCCGACATGCGCGCTTCGTGGAATCCAAGCTCGGAAAAGACTTTTTGAGCGGCGTTGATAATTTGCTTTTTCCGTTTCTCGCTTACATCCGGTTTGGGGGACATGGGCTTATGGTTGAAACGATATAACTGACTGGCCAGTCACTTATATCGTAGGGGGTGTAAAGCGGTTTGTCAAGTGGGAATGGAGGGGGTTAACGGGGTAAATCCAGGGGAAAGCGTCCGAAAAAGGATGAGGTGTTTAAAAAGGGGGATTTAGATTCCTGGGATAGCCATGGGTGGAGATCAGTAAAAGCGCAGGAACAACCAGAGCATGGACAGGAGCACGGTGATCAGGAGGGCGGGAAAACCCTTTTTCAAGAAGTACCCATAGGTGATTTTGTACCCAGCCCGTTGGGCGATCCCCGCTGTGATCATGTTGGCAGAGGCTCCTATCAAAGACCCATTCCCCCCCATAGCCGCGCCAACGGAAAGGCAGTAATAGAGGACTTTGTTGTCCGCTCCGGGGACCGTGGTGGACAGGAAGGCCACCACCGGCAGCATCGCCGTGGTAAAGGGGATATTGGCAACCACCATGGAGAAAAGGGCGCTCATCCAGGTCACCGTCATCATCGTCAATACCAGGCTTTCGCCGACAAGGTTTCCCATGGCAGACGCGATAAAACTGATCAGACCCACTTCCTGGATGGCGCCAACGACGATGAACAGGGACATGAAGAAGACCAGGGTGGTCCAATCCACGGCTTCGATCATCTCTTCCACATCCGGTTTGATCCATACCAGGAGCATCGACGCCCCCAGGAGCGCTGTCACTGCGGGCAGGAGATGAAATCGCTCTCCAAAAATGAACAGAAGTAACATACCTGTCCCTACAAGCCCTGCTTTGCGGAGGTTTTCCGGGTTTGTGATCTTGGCGCGTTCTTCTAATTT
>JAWLER010000030.1:0-26795 GCA_041686005.1 Anaerolineales bacterium
TGGCGACCACATCGCCGAGGATCGTGCCGTCCTCAGCTTCCACCGTTACCGTCTTTTCACCATACACTACCGTTACTCTGGACATGCCTTTCTCCTTTTGGGACTGGAAACCGAATCCATGGTGGTCAACCTGCCTGGAGGGTCAGCCGCTCCTTTCCGTCAATTTTTTCTCGGTGATGATCCGTTTGATCTTTTGATAAAACTCGCTGATGTGAGTGTGCATGATCTGCCCCGCTTTCTCTTCGTCTTGCCTTTCAATGGCTTCCACCAACTTGATGTGGGATTCCACCGCGGTGGGCAGGAAGTCCAAGTAAGGGAGCGCGAGATACCACAGCCTTTTTGACAACCCATAAAAGTGCTCCAACGTGTTCGCGAGGTACTTGTTGTGCGCTGCCTGGGCGATGGCCTGGTGGAATTTGTGATCCAGCTCAAATAATTCGCGGGTGTCCTCTGCTTTTTCTTCACAGAGGGAAGTTAAGATGATTAGGTCATCCTGGTTTCTCCGCTGCGCCGCCTGTTGGGCAGAATAAGTTTCCAGCTGGAGCCGGATCCCACTGATCTTCCTTAAATCATCGAGGTGGATTTTCGTAACGTAAAGACCGCGGGGCGGCGCTTCCACCAAATGGTCATGTGCCAACAAGCGCAGGGCTTCTTTGATGGAGGACTGTGCCATGTCGAGTTCTGCCGCCAATTGGCCGATGTCGAGAGGGGCGCCGGGCTCCAATTCCAGAGAGGTGATTTTTTCGCGTAACATCTTATAGGCCTGTTTTGTATCTACTCGAATGAGCTCCATGTGCTCCTCCTACACTTCTAAACGAGGTTTACCGACGGCCCTGGCAATGACCCGGTAGGTATCCATCCCCTCTTGGTTGACATCGATTACGACCTGGGGATTGTCTGCCCCGGAACGCAGGGCCGCGTTTCTCGCCTTTTCTACTCCCGTACGCTTCGCAGCTTGCAAAGCTCCCTCTAATTCTTCGTACTCCTCCCGTTCTTCACGAGCCTGGACATAATAGCCGATCACATCCACCTTATCTTGGGAGAGATGGGGATAAATGAGCACTTCCTCGGTGACCATCACGCTTCCAGCCACCGCGCCTGCAGCGTTGGCTACATAGTAGTGTTCCGGAAGGACCAACTCGGTGTTGAGGATCTGAGCTGCATCGTGAAGCATGACTTGAGCCGGGGCGCCAATGCCGACGATGGGGTGACGGAGACGGATCTCGGTTTCCAGGTGGGAGTGATCGGGAAACAGGCTGTTGGAAAGGAACCATTTTCCCAGGTTGCTTTCTTCTACATCGTCCCCGGGGATGTCCTTTCCGGTCAGGAAGTGGATCACAGCGCTGACGATTCTCCTGGCGATATCGGACCAGACGAGGCGCATGAATTCTTCTTTGGAAACGGAAAGATAGTTGCAGAACACTGTCAACGCAGCCCGGGACGCGTCTTCATCCCACGGGGTATGCCGCCCGTCAACATGGAGGATGTCCGTGGGCGTGAACCCCGCTTTCCCCAGGATCTCTTCGCGCCATAAATCATCGATGTCCAGTTGGTTTTGGTCAAGGACATCCAGGGATTTTAATATGTTTTTGACGGGTTTGGGTCCTTTCTCCAGCAGGTGGATGATATCCACTTCCCGGGAGGAGAATCGGTCCGCGTCATCGATCTCCCGCTGCAGAAACCAATATTCCAATTCCACAGGGGAGGGGGCGGGCCAGGATCGTTTGGTGAGGGCCCGCAAGCGCTGGCGGACGTTGGGGTATTGGTGGGATAGATAGGCCAAGGGCACCACCCGCTCGGGACCGATGACCAATTCGTTTTTCCTGTCCGTGGTGATGTAACTGTCACCTCCCAGGCCGATGGAAAGCAGATCTGCCGCTTTGACCGCTGTTTGATAGCCAGCTGCTGTGGCTCCCTTTTCGCTGATGGTCACTTTTCCGTCCAGGATGAGCGCGAAATCCGTGGTGGTGCCTCCCACATCGATGACCAGGGAATGGTCCCTCTGGGAGAGGAACCGCCCCCCGATGGCACTGGCTGCCGGGCCGGAGTGGATGGTCTCCACAGGGGTTCGGGCTGCGAACTCGTCATTCATTAACGTGCCATCCCCCCTGACCACCATGAGGGGGGCGTCAATGCCCCGGTGTTCCATGGCCCGACGGACGGCGATGATGAATTCTTGGAGCACAGCCAGCAGGGAGGCATTTAAGGCGGCGGTGGTGGCTCTTTCTACGGATCCCAGCTTGGTGGAGAGTTGATGTCCGAGCACGATGGGGAGTTCACAAACGCTGCTGACCGCTTTTTGGGCCCGGATCTCATGTTCCGGGTTTCGGGGACTGAAGTAACTTGAAATGGCGATGGCATCTACTTGGTTTTTAACCTCTTTCACCTTGAACAGCAAACCAGATAGGTCGAGTTCCTCCTTTTCCACGCCGTGAAGGTCATGCCCTCCCGCGATGTAATGAAAATTAGGGGTGGCAAACCGATCACTGAGCTGAAAAGAATCGATCAGGTCAGGATCATAGCCGATTAAAAAGAGGGCCACACGTTTCCCTTTTCCTTCAGCGATGGCATTGGTAGCCAGCGTGGTGGAGACGGAGACCATCTGGATGTCAGAGGGGTCCTGGATGTCGATCTCGGCGATCACATTCTCGATCCCGATCGCGAAATCGCGTTTGGTGGTCAAACTTTTATGGGTGGCAATGATCTTGTGGGTGTTGTATTCCAGCAGGACACCATCTGTGTAAGTCCCCCCAGTATCAATGCCTAAAACAAGAGGTTCTTGATCCATGTCTGCGCTTAAAGGGTTCCCTTTCTTGACATAGAAGGGGCGTGACCCTGGGAAAGTGTGTCGATCACGCCCCTGATTATCCGTCACATGTTAATGTTTAGCCAAACATGTCCACATCGAGTTCTTCGTCTGCGTGGCGTTCATCCGCCAGTTCACAAATCTTCCGCAGCTCCTGGAACATGTCTTCGTCCATCAACGGTTCTTCCTCTGCCTCCAGGATCTCGATCACCTTCTCATGGACGCGCTCTTTGTACGTCTTGCTCCCCGCTTCTACCCAGCTCTCGTAGTTCTGGCGATCAATCAATTTCGGGGACCAGATCAAATCTTTAAAGCGCTCAAAGGTGTGGTCGTGCGCCAGGTAATGTCCCCCAGGCCCGACCTCTTCGATGACGTTCAAGGCTTTGGTGTCGTCATTCACCGGGATCCCCCTCATGATGCGTTTGACCATATCGATGATCTCATCAGAGGCGACCATCATCTCCGGGGAACTGGTCAAGCCTTGCTCGAGGTAGCCGACATCGTGGATCATATTCCCGCCGATCAAAGCGGCAGTAGCGATGTTCATGGTGGCCTCCATGGCGGCCTGTTCATCAAACATCTTGGCATCCGAGCAACCAGCCGTCTCGTATTCAGGAACACCCAGCCATTTTGTGATCTGGGTGTAGGCTGCACTGAGCAGGGCCATCTCCGGAGAGCCATAGGAGTAAACAGCTGTTCGCATGTCCATGTTGGACATCAAACCGCCGATGATCAGCGGCGCACCCGGACGGCGGAGCTGGCTGAGGACGATGCCGAACAGGCTCTCCGTGAGGGCTTGCACCGCCGTGCCGGCCAGTGTGGATGGCGCTGTGGCACCCGCCAGCGGGCATGGCGTGTAGACGAAGGGGATGAAGTGATCCGCGGAAAAGAGCAGTTTATCGATCACCTCTACGGAGTGGCTCAAGGGGGAAACCGGTTCGATGTAGAGGGAAAAGATGGGCGTTTTCTTCCATTCTTTCTCGCCACCCACCCTAATAAGGGCCATCTCAAATTGATCACGAAGGCCATCGAGGTCTACGGCGGTGATGTTGATCGGTTTGTTGGTTCCCTCCAGCATGGCCAGATACTGCCAGCGGTCGTAGGTGCCTACCGCTGTATCCTGGACGATGCCCAAAGACATATGGAAGTCGATGTTGGGCAGGGCTTCTGCCAGGCGGGCGAAATTCTTGACATCTTCATAGGTCGCCCGGCGCCGCTCTCCTGTGTAAGGATCAATCGTGTAAGGAGTGTCAGATCCGGTACCGAAGTAAATTTGATCCTTGTAGAGTTCCATTTTGTGCTTGCGATCTGCACTGTAGATGACGACTTTGCGGGGCAGCGTAGAGAGGGCTTTATCGACCATCTCGGGAGGCATTTTGACCAAAGCGCTGTCGTCCTTGACGTCTTCGACGATGGCCCCTCCCTGATGGGCAAGGTCATAGCCTTCTTTATGGTACACACGGACCCCGGTTTCATGGAGGACGCTCAGGGCGGAATAATAGATGGATTCGATCTCTTCTTCCGTGAGCACCTCAAATTGAGGTGTGGAAAATACTCGGTAATTCGTTTTCTTCACTTGCATATTGAACTCTCCTCTTATCGTCGTGGGAGAAATAGTGCTGTTTCAGCAGGCGGGATCAGTTTAGACCGGCCAGCTGTTTGGCCAGGTCCGCGGATGAGGGGGCGTTTGCGCCGTATCCGTCCGCGCCGATCCTGTCTGCGAATTCCTGGTCCACCGGGGCTCCGCCGACCATGATTTTCACCTCATCTCGCAAGCCGGCTTCTTCAATGGCCTTGATGGTATGGCCCATGGACCGCATGGTGGTCGTTAACATCGCGGACATGCCCACAATATCCGGTTGGTGTTCTTTGATGCCATCGATAAATTTCTCGGGGGGGGCGTCAAAGCCGAGGTTGACGATTTCAAAACCTGAGCCTTCGCACATCATGCTGACCAGGTTTTTCCCGATGTCGTGCAGGTCTCCCTCCACGGTGCCCATGAGGATTTTGCCTGCCATTTTGGTGTCGCTGTCTGCGAGAATAGGGCGGAGGATTTTCATGGCCTCGCTCATGGCTTCGGCGGACATGAGGACTTCGGGGACGAACATATCGCCCCGCTTGAAACGTACGCCGACTTCATCCATGCCCACGATCAGGCCGTTGTTCAGGATGTCTTCGGCAGAGATGCCTTCATCCAGCCCTTTGCGTGTCATCTCGCTGCTGGTTTCGCTGTCACCTTCTAAGACTGCTGTTGATAACGTTTCGTAAATTTTTTCACTCATTTTTATTTATCTCCTGCTTAGTCTTCTTTACCTTTGACCCATTCCTCCGCGTCGGCGAGGACTTCTTCGATGAGCTTCTCCGTTTCCTCTTGGAGAGGGACTTGCTCGTAGGAAGCCAAAATATCCTGCACCTTGGCTACCGTGCGGTCCTTGAAAGATTTTTTACCCATCATTTCCCAATCCTCGTAATTGCGTCGATCAATGAGGTTGGGCATCCAGAACTCTGTCTTGTAATAGCGGTGGGTGTGTTTGTCTTTGAGGTAGTGACCGTTGGGTCCAACGCGGTGGATCACATCCACGGCCAGCGTGTCTTCGTTGACTTCGATGCCCCGGGTGATGCGCCGGGCATAGCCGATGGCTTCGTCCATCGCGGTCAGCTGGAAGACGGATCCGGTCATGGCGCTCTCCGTGTATCCGACATCGTGGCATAAGTCGCCACCGGAGAGAGCGGAGAAGAAGACGGATAAGGAACCTTCCGCAATTGCCTGCTCATCGAAGGTCTTGGAATCCGTGCATCCGCCTGTTTGCCACAACGGAAGTCCTGCATAGTGGGCCAGATCGGTCAAGCCAGCCATCATCAGGGAAAGTTCGGGCGCGCCGTAAGAGAGGATCATGTCGCTCATATCCATCACGGAGAGCACGCCGCCCATGATGAAGGGCAATCCGGGTTGGATGTTCTGGGCGACGGTTAAGCCCATCCAAGATTCCGCAGCCGCCTGGATGATGATCCCGGCTGGTGTGACGGGCGCGGTTCCACCCGCCAAGGGGCAGGGGGTGAACACGGTGGGAATGCGCTTCTTGGCAGCGAAAACCAGTTTGTTCAGCGCCTCGTTCGTGCTGACCAAAGGGGAGAGTGGTTCACAATAATGCACATAATTGGGTCGGCGCTCGAAAGCATCTTGCCCGCCGGCTTCTTCGACAGCGATGCTATGGATGGCGTTGGAGTCGTAATAGTCAAACGACCAAGCTACGATGGGTTTGGTGGTGTGCCTGAACATCTCCACAAATTCGTAGAGGGCGCTCAGATCATAAGGCACGTTGTCCACGGAACCCAAGGACTCACAGAAATCGATATTGGGCAGGGAGTCAACGACTTTGGCCACCACGGGGACATCGGAAAGCACGTAAGGGCGTCTTTCCATGGTCTCCACGTCGATGAAATTAGGACAGGTGGGTCCGGGTCCAAAATGCGCTCGGCCGGGACCGATATGGATGTCATGTTCCTCATTCCCGTCCCGGGCGTAGATGGTGAAGCTGCGGGGCGCTTTCGCCAGGGCGTCTTTGACCATGTGGGATGGCAGGCGCACCAAGTCGCCGTCCACCCAGGCCCCTGCTTCCTTTAACACCTCTCGGGATTCTTCATGTTTGACTTCCAGCCCGATATTTTCCAACACGTGCAGGACGCCATGGAAGAGTTCTTCCAATTGATCTTCCGAGAGCATCTGGAACTGTACCCCAGAATTTACGCGGTAATTCGATCTCATACTCTTGCTCCTTTTTCAGATGAAGGACTAGGCTGTGAATTGTTTCGCCATATCAGAGGCTGAGGCAGCGTTGGCCGCGTATCCGTCAGCCCCGATGTCCTCGGCAAAGCTTTTTGTGACAGGTGCGCCGCCGATCATGATCTTCACGGTGTCGCGCACGCCAGCTTCCTCGAGGGCTTTGACCGTGCGTTCCATGGACCGCATGGTGGTGGTGAGTAGAGCGGACATGCCGAGGATCTGCGGTTTATGTTCCTTGACCGCCTCAACGAACGCCTCCGGTTCGACATCCTTTCCAAGGTCGACGATGTCGAACCCTGCGCCTTCGCACATCATGCCGACCAAGTTCTTACCAATGTCGTGCAGGTCCCCCTTGACCGTCCCTAAAATGATCGTTCCTTTCGTCTCAACACCTGTTTCAGCCAGCATGGGTCGGATGATGTCCATGGAAGCCTGCATGGCTTTTGCTGAGCGAAGTACCTCAGGGACGAACATATTGCCCGCCTTAAACTCGACGCCGACATGGTCCATGCCCGGCATGAGCCCATTGTTGAGGATCTCTTCAGCCTCTAAACCCTCCTCAATGGCTGCGTTGGTCTTGTCCGGCATGTCATCGAAATTACCTTCGATGACCAGGGTGGAAATGTCAGATAAAATGTCACTCATGGTTGATAACCTCCTGATTCTAAGAATGAAATGGGTTACTATAAGTATTTTTTGATGGTGGTGTGGAAGTCTTTGATGTGTTGGGTGATTTCTCGCTCTGCTTTTTTGGCATCTCCTGAGGAGATAGCCTCCGTGATATCCAAATGGACTTCCACGTTAATGTCTTCGATTGAGGTTTGGGGCAAGGCTAAGTACCAGATCCGGAGGGAGAGGTTGTAGTAGTGTTCTAAATTGGTTTGTAAGAAGTGATTATGGGTGGCCTCGGCGATCAAGCTGTGAAACTCACTGTCCAGCTGGATAAGCTGTTCTTTTCGAGAAGGGGACGACTTTCGATATTGATCCGCCAGCGCCTGCAGTCTCTCCAATTGATGGGGGGTGATCCGTTCGGTCGCTAATCGAGCAGCCAACCCTTCCAGCACGATGCGCACTTCAAATATCTTGGACAGGTCGGTGATGGATAAATCGGAGACAAAAATCCCCCGCCGGGGTTTGACCACCACCAGTCCCTCAATCTGGAGTTGTTTGAGCGCTTCCCGGATGGGCGTCCGGCCAAACTTGAGATCGTTCATCAGGTCCGCTTCATTGACGACGGAACCGGGAGGAAGCTTGGTCCTGACGATCCTTTCCTTGATTTCTCGGTAGGCTTTTTCTGCGTCCGTTTGGTTCATATGCCTCCTGTAGAGGCGCTATACCTCTTTCTGTCTGGCTCGATAGTACTTGATCCAGTTCATCCCATATTCGTCTCGCCCCATGACCAGATCGGCAGCCTTAATAGCCAGGTTGACGTCTTCATGGAGGGGATTGGTGATCGGGCAGGTCATGCCCGCCAGGATGGCCATGGCGATGAACGTGGAATCGATATGTTCCCGGTCTGGCATACCAAAGGAGATGTTGCTGCAGCCCATGGTCACGTTGACGCCAAATTCTTCAACGACGAGTTCGATGGTTTCAATGGCAATTCTTCCCGCGTTGTGATCGGATCCCATGGTCAACGCTAAGGGATCGATGACGATGTTTTCAGCGGGGATGCCCATGTCATTGGCCCGTTCGATGATTTTGGCTGCAACCTGGAATCGTTCCTGGGGCGTGGCGGGGATGCCGTCGTCATCCATACACAGACCGATCACTGAGGCGTCGTATTCTTTGACCAGGGGCAGCACGCTTTCCAGACGGGCCTCCTCACCGTTCACCGAGTTGATTAAGGCTTTTCCCTTATATATGGAAAGGCCGGTTTCCAAAGCGGTGTTGTCCGCGGTGTCGATGCACAGCGGGACATCCGTCACTTCCATCAAAATCTCGATCATCTCTTTGAGGATGGGTTCCTCATCTGCGCCCGGCACGCCGGCGTTGACATCCAGGATGGCTGCACCCGCTTCTACTTGCTTCTTGGCGTCTTCGCGGACGATGTCAAATTTTCCCTCTTTGAGCTCTGCGAGAAGGCTGTCCCGTCCCGTGGGATTGATCCGTTCTCCAATAATGACGGTTGAGTTTTCCCGGTTGATTTCTACTGTTTTTGTTTCCGATGTGACAATCGTGGTCAAATTTTCTGCCATGTTTTCTCCTCATCTTGATAGGTGGTCTTGGTCTTCCCATTTCCCTCTAGTATATTACAAATATATCAGTATTACCAGGCGTTCTTCCCTGAATTCAAGAGCTTTGTAACCTCCTTTTTAGACGATCATCGTAGACCGACAGTGGACCTGTCTCGTGGATTGGTTTTAAAGCGGCCGCTTGAGGGAACGTTTGCGGACGGTTTCTTCTGCGGGTGCGGAGCAAGATCCGGCAGAGCGTATCATCCTGGACTCGGCTTGCGGGAGGGGAGGTATTCACGTTCAGCTGAGAGGAAATCATTCCGCACATTGCTTATCGGATTATTTACTATGACGTGTGTTTTTCCTGCTTGGGAGATAATAGGGCGGTGGCTGTTCCTGCCATGCCACCGCCGGATGAGCGATATTAGATATTGACTGGAATAGCTTCCTGTGCTGTGAAGAGAAAGTTACCCTTTCAAGGCTTTGGACTCCGTATCTTCTCCTTTTCGAAATAGGTCTTTCACTTTATCGGCGATCATGTTGTAGAGGCCAGCAAACCCGCTGGGATAGAAGATCATGATTAAGATCATCAAAATTCCATAAATGACGAGGTGGAGACCGGGCAGGTTTGTGAAGTTAGAGCGCAGATTTTGGATGAAGAAAACGAAGGGGAAAGCAACGGTCATCCCGCCCCATAAGCTGCCCCGGCCGCCGATATAGGCCATGGCTAACGCTTCCACGGTTTTGGAGGTGTGCATCAGGTCCGGGGTCAATATACCGATATAGTGGGCGTAAAATCCACCCAGCAGACCCGCGAAGAAGCAAGAGACGGCGAAGTTCATGACCCGGTACAGGGTGGGGTTGATCCCGGAAGCTCGGGCGGCCTCAATGTTCTGGCCAATGGCTTTAAATGCTAATCCGAATCTAGAATTGGTGATCAATTTGAGTAAGATGTAAATCAAAAGGGACATGGCCAGAACGATGTAGAAGTAGGGGAGGTTGCTGGTTGATTCCAATAAAGGCTTGACCTGGAGGCCTTGGGCGCCCCTGGTCAGGTCCGTCAGGTTGTTGGTGATGCCCATGAGGGCGATGCCCACGAACCAGGCCATGACGGCAGCGAAGATACCGCGTAGACGCAAGGTGAGGAAACCAAGTCCCAATCCCACCAATCCAGCGAATATGGCGCCCAGCCAAATCGTCAACCACGGGGAAAGGTCTGGGTGAATGAGGATGATGGGCAAATCGCTGGCTAAGATGGCAGAGGTGTAGGCACCCAGGCCCAGCAGGGCCGCGAAACCAAAGTTTACGACGTTAATGTAACCGGCTGTGAAGTCAAAGGCGACAGCCTGTCCTGCGAGGTATGCGCCAAAGACAAGCCATCGTCGGATGTATTCTTGATTAAAAGGTGGGATAAGCGGCAGCAACGCAACGAAGATGAAAAATAGCACGCCAATGGGGGTAAAACCGATTCGATGTAGTGCGCTGATCAGGTAGTTGTTTCCGTTTTGACGTTTTTCACCTTGTTTTGTTTTTTGGGTTGTCATAAGTGGACTCCAATCACAGATATCAATTTTAAGGATAGGACGGTTTTTATTGTTCTTGGATGCCTTTCACTTCGGAGCCAAAGATGCCCGAGGGGACAACCAGGAGAACAATGATCATGATGATGGTGGGGATGACGTTGATCAAGGCACCATATGTGAATTGCTGTGTGGCCGTTTGCAATATGGAAACGATGAAGCCACCTACGACAGCGCCGATCACATTCCCTAACCCGGCCATCATGACCACGAACCAGGCTGTGTACAGCGGTTGCAATCCCACGTTTGGATGGGCCTGGAACATGAATAACAAACTACCTCCCGCGATGGAAGCCATGGCAGTGGCTATCCCAAAGGTCAGGGGGAAGATGAAGTTGAGGTTGATGCCCATCATTTTCGCACCCACCTCATCCTGGGAGACGGCCCGGATCGCTCTCCCTGTCCTCGTCTGGCGCAGGAAAAACCATAAAGCACCAATACACAGGATGGAAATCAGGAAAGAGGCTGCCCGTTCCGTGGTCAGCCCTTGAACCCCTATCAACCGTTTTAGCGGGTCGTCACTTCCAAAGCTGATGATCCGTCTTTCGGCAAGCTTTTCTAAATCCTCTCGTGTGGCCCCAAATTCACTCACGACTTGCCCCAAAGTTACACTGCCCTCCTGGGACGTAAGGTAATCGAGGATGGGTTGGTAGAGTTCATTGTCCAACCCTTCCAGTGCGTCTTCCGATTTGGCCTGAGGGTACACATTTATCGTATCGACTTTCCAATAACCGCCGCTGAGCCCGTAAAAGTCATTGCCCAGAAAAGGTGTCAATTTCACGGTATTAATGAGGACGAAGGAGATGCCCACGGTCAGGAGGAAGGCGTTCATGACCCATTCCCCCGGTTTACTCCTCAAACGGAGGGGGTAAAAGAGCAGTCTCTCCAGAATGACCCCGAGGATGAATCCGGCGATACCGGCAGCGAAAATAGCGATCAAGGGACTGACAACAGCTAACAATTGGTTGGGGTTCTGTTGGAGATAGTTGTTGAGGGGGGTGAATACAAAGTAAGCTACGTATGCTCCCACCATAAATGACTCGCCGTGAGCAAAGTGGGGGATATTCATCACCCCAAAAACCAACGCTAATCCCACGGAAAGCAAGGCCCACATCCCTCCGGTGAGAATGGAGTTTAATAGCTGGGGCCATTTCCCTACGATGCCGATGGCGATGCCTATCAGAATGGTGATGAGGACAACAACGATGACTGGCAAATTGTCCTGGATTCGAATCCAGAGTGATCCTTCGATTACTCCTGTTGACCCCTTCTCTTTGACCATGTTTTCTTCTCCTGAATGATATGCCTATTCTTCTTGCATGAGATTAAATGCCCAAATATGCGTTTTGGACATGTTTGTTTCGTTTGACTTCTTGGCTGGGCCCTTCCATCACAATCCGGCCCTGTTCAAGGATATAGGCTCGGTCGGTGATCTCCAGAGTGGTATTCACGTTCTGCTCCACGAGCAAGATGGTCACACCCTGGTCTCGAAGCCGCAGGAGGGCGTTAAAAACGTCGTTGACCAGGCTGGGCTGGAGGCCCAGGGAAGGTTCATCGACCAGCATCAATTGGGGGTTAGACATCATCCCCCGGGCGATGGCCAACATCTTCCGCTCCCCACCACTCATGGTCCCAGCTAATTGGGACTTGCGTTGTTCCAAACGAGGGAACAGGCTGAACACAAATTCTAAAGTTTCCAATTGGGTTTCCCGGTCCGTGACAGCGTAGGCGCCAAGGATCAGGTTCTCGCGGACGGACATGTCCGCAAACAGATTTAAATCTTCGGATACGTAACTGATGCCCCCCCGGCTGATGATGTGAGCGGGCAGATTATGGATGGCCTTTCCGTCAAAGATGACTTCTCCGGCTTTGGGTTTGATCAATCCCGCGACGGTGCGCAGGGTGGTGGATTTCCCGGCCCCGTTCGGCCCCACCAGGGCAACAAATTCACCTTTCTCAACTTTGAGTGATACGTCCCAGAGGACTTGGAGAAACCCGTATCCGGCATCTATATTTTTGAGTTCAAGCATATGATACCTCTTCTTCACCCAGGTACGCTTCAATGACTTTGGGGTTTTCTAAGACATCCTTTGGTTGTCCTTCTGCGATCGTGGAACCGTATTGGATGACCATGACTTCATCACAGATCCCTTGAATCACCCTCATGATATGCTCCACAGCGATAATGGTCACGCCGGAATCCCGAATCTTTAAAATAAGGTCCATGATGGAATCCAATTCGCCTGGGGTCAGTCCTGATGCCAATTCGTCCAGCAGCAAGAGCTTGGGTTGGCAGGAGATGGATCTTGCCAGGTCAATGCGCTTTAATTGCACGGTATTCAATTGCTCAGCAGGTGTATTGATAGGAAGATTAAATTTTACGAATTCGATCGCTTCTAATGCTCTGTCTTTAATGGAGCCGGATCCAGGATGTTGCGGCCCGAAGGTGGCTCCGACCATGACATTCTCCAAGACGGTGAGTTTGGGGAAAGGCTGCGGGATCTGGAAGGTCCGAGCCAGTCCTTTGTGGCACATGACTTCGGCAGGCAATCCGGTGGTTTCTTCCCCTTGAAAAAAGACTTTGCCGCTGCTAGGGGGGAAGCGCCCTGCAATGGAGTTGAGAAAAGTGGTTTTCCCCGCACCATTGGGGCCGATCAACCCGTATATTTCTCCCTCCTCCACCTGCATGGAAACCCTGTTGACAGCGGTGAGCCCACCAAATCGTTTGATGACTTCTTTAGTGTCAAGTATCGGCATGTAGCTTCTTCCTTTTTAAGAAAGAGGAACGGGGGTACCCCGTTCCTCTTGGTGACCTTGTGCGGGGTTGCTACTCAGCAGGAGGAGGTGTGAACTCTTGTTCTGCTACGTTAGACGGATAGATCTTCACGCCTTCGCCACCAAAGTACTGCACGATGGGGAAGGAGTAGTACCCTTGGCCGACGACCGGGTCAGGTGAACTTTCGGGGGTGAAGAGATACTCTTCCATCACGATCCCGTCCGTGTAGGACCAGTTGCCGGTCTGGATTTCGTTTTTGGCGAACTCGGCCAGCGTTTCGCTGCTCAATTCGCCATATTCTTCATAGGTCATCTGCGCAGCCTGGATGAAGAAGTTGGCCGCGTCATAGGCCAAACCACCTGAGGAGGGGCTGGGTGTCATATCATAGTCCTCTTCAAAGGTGGCGATGAACTGCTGTCCTTCTTCGGAAGCGAGGGAAACGGACTGCACGGCGTCCAGGACGTAGTCACTGGAGTCACCGACGTTGCCGTACCAGTCACCAACCCAGGAAAGGCCGTCCGCGACCATCACGCTGTTCAATCCAACCTCATCAGCCTGGTTGATCATTGCGGAGACGAAGGGCACAGAAACGGTCGTGCCGGCAAAAAGCGCCGGATCCAATTCCTTGACCTTGTTCAGGGTGGGCACGAATTCCGTCTGGTCCTGCGGGAAGTATTCCTCGGAGAGGATCTCCCAGCCGGCTTTTTCGAGGGAGTTGATCATGCCTTCGCCAAAGCTGCGGCCCCAGTCGGTGTCCTCACCCCAAATCACGGCCGTCTTCTCTTCGGGTGACCAGTTGCCGTTCTCGATCGCTGTCTCCAGAGTGTCTACATATGCGGGAGCAAGCGATGCGGGGGCAGGCCACCATTTGTTGACCCAGTAAAAATACTTTTCTGGTTCAGAGTTCCACTTGCGGTTGACCTCGTTGGTGGCGCCGAAGGGGGCAAAGTGCGGAACTTTGTACTTGGCAGCCAGGTCCATGCAGGCCACGGACACGGAGCTGCACCAGTTGATGATGAAGGTGTCGACCTCATCATCGACGATGGCTTGCTCGTAAGCCTGGGTGGCTACCGCGGGGTCACACGCTGAGTCGACCCATACCAGTTCAATGGTGTAATCGCCAATGGTGTAGTCAATGGCGCTGAACGCCATCTGTGCGGCAGCTTTGAATTCCTCACCCGTTCGGGCGGATCCGCCCGTGTACGGTCCCAACACGCCCACTTTAAGGACTTTTTCTTCAGCCTCTGTGGGTTCTTCTTCCTCTTCTTCCACGACCTCTGTAGGTTCTGCTTCTTCTTCAGCTACAGGTTCTTCAGTTGGCTCTTCTGTCGCAGGCTGGCAAGCTGAGAGAACCAGGGACAGCGCCATGATAACTGCCAGAAACAGAAATAGTTTCGAGCGTTTGGAATACATACGAAAATCCTCCTTAGGAAAGATTTACATTAACTGTCGTCAACGTTGTCTTCGATAGGTGTATGTTGTCCTTGCTTTCACCTCCTTTTCGAGATATGAACCCATCATCAATGAGTTTAATCAGCTTCGCGTTCTTAACACTTAAGAGCGCGAACAGCAGCACGCTATTTGAACCGTATTGCTGATCGTTTTCCAATCCCACCTCTTATACCGTGAAATTTCACCTTACTCTGCTGTGATGGTATTCAATTCTGTTCATTGTAGAGATTTGGTCAACCTTCTGGTATATTTGCAATATATCAGAGGGGATGTTTTTTGTCAATCTTTTCGAGAATGTACCCTACAAATGACGTTTCACGGTGTTGAGTTGAGATCAGGTGACAAAGAGAAGTGCGGACTTTGTCAGGGGGATTATAAGTATAAATGAGGTCCTATTCATGGTGACAAGTGTCACATTTAGAGGGAAAGAGATCATTATTTGCTGTGCTTTCCTGACGGTGCGCTTTTTCTTCTCGTCGTTTCTCTCGCTGGACAGGCAGTTGACATGACCTCACCAAGGACGGTTTTCCCACCGGAAAGATCTTCAATTCCAGTCCATCCTCTGCCCAGGGGCTGTTATCAAGAGATGCGCTGGGTACTTAGGGATTCCGGTCCTGGTCCTGCCCCCTTTCCCCCTCCCTGTCCCGCTTCCATTTCCTGTCCTGCCGGAATGGATCACGATCCGGGGCTTTGGGCTGGCGGGGACGGGGGAGCAAACCCGCTTCCTCGATGATCTCCGCGACCAATTCTTCCTGGCGGTAAGCCATGACATGAACCCCGGCAACCCCTTTGATTTCCCGCACCTGCTGGATGATGTCCACACAAATGTCCTTGCCCACCTTACGTTTTTTAGAGGGAGGGGTTTTTCGCAGTCTCTCCACAATTCGGTCAGGGATGACGACCCCGGGAATTTTCGTGCGCATGAATTCCGCTGCGCGTTCTGAGCGCAGAGGTCCGACCCCGACCAGAATGCAAGCTTTTTGATCGATGCCCAAATCGCGGACTTGCTCCATGAACATCTGGAAGCGGGGCACGTCAAAGCAGTATTGGGTTTGAATGAAATTCGCTCCCGCTTCGATCTTTTTTGCGAGGCGCAGGGGGCGCCATTCATAGGGTTGGACGAAAGGATTGGATACCGCCCCAAGGAAGAGCCGTGGGGGAGTGGTGATCTTCCGTCCGCTCAGAAAATGACCTTGATCGCGCATGATCTTCGCGGTGCGCAGCAAGTGAATGGCATCGAAATCGAAGACCCGTTTCGCTTCCGGTTGATCGCCGGCTGTGGTATCGTCCCCGGTGATGCAGAGGACATTTCTGACCCCCATGGCTGCTGCACCGATGAGGTCCCCTTGGATGGCGATCCGGTTCCGGTCTCGACAGCTTACCTGGTAGACGGGTTCGTACCCTGCCCGGGTTAAAAGGGCACAAATGGCAACGCTTGACATGTGGCAGTTCGCGCCCGAGGCGTCTGTGGCATTGATCGCATCGCAAACCCGGGAAAGAACCAAAGCTGCTTCGTATACTTCTTCCGGGTCGGAGCTGTCAGGGGGGTTTAACTCTGCGGTGACCGCGAACCGTCCGGCCCGGAGAATCCTTTCTAAGCGGCTGCCGGATAAGTATTCAGGTTTTTGTTGTTCATCAGGGGGCATAAGAAACGATCCTGCTGTTTGAGATAGATTGCGGGTACTCGCTGATCAAAACCAGAAAGATCCAGTTAAAACCAGCAATCGCTGTCTTTTTCCAATATGGTCAATGCCGAGACGCCCTCCCAGCCGCTGGGCACCTCCACATCTTCCTTGGTGAGCATCGTGATCCAGGCTGATCGATCCTCCAACCGCCGGTTGACAGGAGGTTGCAGAAGCTGCATCTCTTTCCCGTAGCGCGGCATGTTTTGGGCGCGTTGAAAGGCTTCCACCCAGATGCATTTCATGTCCGGCTCCACCTCGCAGTTTCCGTTTTCGCGAACCCCGCCGCAGGGACCGTTGCGCATGTTCTTGGGACAGGTCATGGGGCAGGTCATGCCGGTGGAATGCAGGATGCATTGGCCGCACATACGGCAGTCAAAGAGGACCTTTTTACCAATTTTTTCCAGAGGGAGGATCCAGGGTTCGATTTTCCTATACCCCAGAAAACCCAGGAGGGGGTTGAGGCGCTCAAAGACCCAGGTTGTGCCTAAGTAGGCGCTCTCCAGTATTTTGGGGTGATTCCGTACCCAGCTTCCGACGCTCATAACGGACCTTTTTTGATTGGATCCTGCACCCACTTCGAAGGTGGGCTCTGTGGAGGAAACCTCCGATGGGTTACGGTTCGATCAAATCAAGCGCTTTGGCCATGGCTTTGATGTGTTCGGGCGTGCTCCCGCAGCAGGCCCCGATCAGCCGCGCCCCGAGTTTTCGCACCTCTCTGGCGTACTCAGCCATCACCGCCGGCGAACCGCTGTATTCCACATTTCCTTCCACGACCCGCGGTATCCCGGCGTTTGCTTTGGCCACCAAGGGGAGAGGGGGATTTGCCGCCTTCATTTTTCGGATCACCTCTTGGAGCTCTTCAGAACCGGTACCGCAGTTCGCACCCAGGGAAGCCAGATCCATTTGGCTGAGAGATTCCACTGCTTTCTCAGGGGTTACGCCCATCATGGTGTGACCGTGGGTATCGAACGACATAGTGGCCGAGATGGGTAGATCGCTGATGGATCGGATACCGGCAACTGCGGCTTCCACTTCTTCCACAGCGCTCATCGTTTCAATCCAGAACACATCCACTCCCCCCTGGGCCAGCCCGGAGGCTTGTTCAGCAAAGGCCTCCTTTGCTTCCTCGTATGTCAAATCACCCATGGGGGTGAAGATCTTGCCGGTGGGACCCATGGAACCGGCCACGGCGACCAGGTGGGGTGCAGCATCCGCTTCAGCGCGGGCAATTTCCGCCGCTGCTTTATTGATTTGGATCACCTCATCTTCCAGACCGCGCATTTCAAGCCTGTATCGAGTACCGCCAAAAGAGTTGGTGAGGATCAGGCGGGAACCGGCCTGGATGTACAGGCGGTGGACCTCTTTCACCCGGTCCGGATGGGTCAGATTCCATTTTTCCGGGGCTGCTCCCTCCTCAAGACCCGCTTCCATAAGCATGGTGCCCATGGCCCCATCCAGAAGGATGGATCCGGATGTCGTCTGGAGCAGTTTTTCAAAGGGGTTCATTTTCTTTCTCCGTTTCCAACGTCCCTGGTCGTCCATGAGGGCTCAAAAGCGAAGAGGGGGTTTCTTCTTATCCCCCGGATCGTTTCTTCTCCATGAGCGCCTTCGCTGTCTCCGCAGCGGCGGCGGCATCAGGGGCGTAGGCATCTGCTTCGAGTTCTTTTGCAAAGGCGTGATTAAGTGGTGCGCCCCCCACCAGCACGATCAGGTCATCGCGAACCCCCGCCTCTTTGAGGGCATGGATGACATCGCCCATGTAGGGCATGGTCGTGGTCAGGAGGGCGCTCATGCCCAGGATGTCGGGTCGGTGTTCTTGGACCGCTTCCAGATACCTGTTGATTTCATTATTAACGCCGATGTCGATGACCTCAAATCCCGCCCCCTCCAGCATCATGCCGACCAGATTCTTTCCGATATCGTGGATGTCACCTTTGACGGTGCCGATGATCACTGTGCCTTGCGGGGGGGAATCGCTGGCTGCCAAGGTTGGGCGGAGAAGGCGCATCCCCCCTTTCATGGCTTTGGCGGACATCAAGACTTCGGGCACAAAGATGATCCCATCTCGGAAATCTTCCCCGATGATATCCATACCGGCGATCAGCCCTTCTGTTAAGATCTGGTAGGGAGCCAACCCTCGTGCTAAAAGTTCGTTGACATCCTCTAGGATTTCCTCTTCATAGCCGTCGTAAAGGTCCTCGTGCATGAGTTCCAAGATTTCGCGATCCTTCATTTCTTTGAGGTTGATGGCATTGTTCATAATCGAACCTGCAATGGGTTCTGAATCAACTTGGTTTTCCTTTGCCCCCCAGAATCGTCCTTTGATATACGCCGTATCTTTTTCTCACCCCCTGGATCAATCCTCACCAAGATGTGCTCAGCCGCTTTTTCTGACCCCTTTTTTCTTTTGAGGCGACTTTTCTCCGGAATCGTTTGTCAGCGTAAACCACGAAACGCGGGCTCAGCCCCGACGCTGCAAAGACGCGGGGTCTATTATCCGTGAGTCATGCCAGCATTCGTCCCTTGTAATCCGGTTTTTTACTCCCTGAGTTCCTCTTTTCGACGGTTGATGAAATCCTGCAGTTCCTTTTCCAATTCTTCCTCTAGCTCGGGGGCTTGATACTTTTCAAGGAGGTCTTTGACCTTCCCGGCAGCGCCTTCTGTGGCGTCTTTTCCTCCTTTGTCAAGCCACTGCTCGTAATCGTCATAATCAAATACCTCCGCGCGGTAGAACGCGGAAGCGTAGTTCCTCATTGTGTGCGCGGTCCCCAGGTGATGGCCGCCCGGTTCCACTTCGCGCAGGGAGTCCATGGCCAGGCTCTCCTCGGAGAAGTCGATGCCCTTGGCGAGGGTATGGAGCATACCCAACACATCGCAATCCAGGACGAATTTCTCGTACCCCGCGGAGAGGCCGTTTTCCAACCAGCCTGCGGCATGGAGGACGAAATGGATCCCGGCTTGTAAAGCGGGAAGCATGGTCATCACGGATTCATATGCAGCCTGGGCGTCGGTGATCTTCGAGCTGGCATACATGCCGCCGCCCCGGAAGGGCAAACCGTACCGTCTGGCCAATTGGGCGCTGGCGAACAGGGCCATCTGGCTTTCCGGCGATCCGAAGACCGGAGCACCGCTTTTCATGTCAGCGTTGGTCGTAAAGGAACCGTAGACGACCGGGGTCCCCGGCTCCACCATTTGAGCGTAGGTGAGTCCAGCCAGTGCTTCCGCATTTTGTTGGATGAGGGTGCCCGCCATGGACACAGGGGACATGGCCCCGGCGACGATGAAGGGGGTGATGACCACCGCTTGGCGGGCCCGGGCGTACACGGTAAGGGCGGAGAGCATGCGTTCGTCCAGGCGACGGGGGCTGCTGACATTGATCAGTGAGATCAGGGCGGGATCCTGACGGATTTTCTCCGCACCGAAAAGGATCTCCGCTATTTTGACGCTGTCCTCAGCCATTTCCCCCGACATCACGGATCCCATGAATGGCTTGTCGGAGTATTTGATGTGTGAGAAAAGCATGTCGAGGTGGCGAGTCTCTGCTGGCTCGTCAGAAGGTTCGACGATCGTGCCCCCGGAATGATGGATATAGGGGGACATATAGGCCAATTTGATAAAGTTCTGGAAATCCTCCATGGTGGCTTCCCGGCGTCCACCCTCCAGGTCGTACACGAACGGGGGGCCATAAACCGGGGCGAAGACCATGTAATCTCCCCCGATGATGACGTTGTGGTCTGGGTTGCGGGCCAATTGGGTGAATTGACGGGGCGCTTTGGAAATGTATTCTTCAACCAGGCCTGGTGAGAAGGTAACCGTTTCCCCGTCCACCTTGGCGCCGTGGTCTGAGAGGATCTCCAAGGCCTCATCCAGGTAGAAATCGATCCCGACCTCGGATAAGACTTCCATAGATTTCTCGTGGATGAGGTCCAGGTCGCGTTCGTTTGTGAATTCATACAAGGGGGTGCGACGCCTCAGCTGGGTCGTTGAGGTGTCATCCTCTGATCTGTGCCCGCTCCTCCGCTCTCTTCTTCGCCTCCTGTCAGCGCTCATATCCATCTCCTCGTAGTTAAGTGATCCTTGATGAATCGCATTATAATGGAAAAGTTACTTTCCGTGCTGGGTCTGATAAAAAAGCCCGTGCGGGGAGAAGCACGGGCGTCTGGTTTACAGCATGGTGAGGGGGGCACTCCTATTGGGCTGTGCCCAGGCTTCTGATCCTGGGTGTGGGCAGACCGCCTTCTTCGATCAGGCGGGGGACGATGTCCTCCCAGTGGATGGCCATGATGTGCAACCCGCTTACACCGGGTGTATCTTTCAGTTTTTCGATCATCTCCAGGGCGATTTTCACGCCTTCTTCCTGCTGGCCTTCTTTGTCACCGGCTTTGTCCATGCGGGTGACGAGTTCTTCGGGGATAAACACGCCGGGGACGTCACCGGCCATGAAGTGCGCGGCTCGAGCGCTCTTCATGGGCGTGATGCCAGCCAGGATGTGGACTTTATCGAGCAGGTCCCGTTTGTCAAGGGCCTCCAGCCAATCCAGGAAACGTTCATAATTGAAAACAGGTTGGGTTTGGATGAACTGGGCCCCGGCGTTGATCTTTTTCTCCGCCCGGATGGCTTCGTATTTCGGCGGCGGGCCGAAGGGAGACGCGGCGGAGCCGAGGAAGAACGCCGGCCGGTTTTTGATCGGCCGCCCATCGATGTAGACACCTTTGTCGCGCATCCTGCGCAGCATCCACAATAACTGGATGGAGTCCAGATCAAACTGGTCGGGCTTGATTCTGGGGTTGGGACCAAAACGGTGGTGGTCACCTGTCAAGCAGAGGATGTTGCGAATGCCTAAACCGGCAGCGCCGAGGGCATCGGACTCCAATACGGCCCTGCTGCGGTCCCGGGTTTGCAGCTGCATGACGGGTTCGAGGCCCGCTTCCAGGCAGATCTTGCTGGAGGCCAAGCTGCCCATCCGGGGCGTCGCGGAAGCGTTGTCTGTGAAATTGGCGGCCGCGATGTACTCATCCAGCCAGCCCACTTTCTTCTCGATGACATGGGGTGAAACGCTCAAGGGAGGGGCGATCTCGGCTGTGGTGGTGAAGATGCCCGTTTCCAGGTTGGCTTCCAACAGAGAAATGGGTTTCTCGTAGGTGGGGGGGTGATATTCACTGTCCCCTTCCCACCAGTCAGGTTGGCGGATTTTATGGAAGACGTGTTCCCAGTCCCGATTGAATTTCTCACGGTCTGTGAAAAAGTCCTTCAGCTTGGGGCTGTCTTCTGCCTCGCGCCAGGTTTTGACCATATCGAGCCACGTTTCGCGACCCACGCGATCTCCGTCCAGAGGGGCGTTGATCTCCAGGAGCTTATCTTCGCGGCCCATTTTTTCTGCGCGTTCATAGATTTTGTACCAGGTGCAGGGTCGGGAGGGATCTACCTCGCAGGCATCCGGGGTCGCGCCGCCGCACAACCCATTTCGTAGACCTTTGGGGCAGGTCATGGGGCAAATGAAGGCCGTTTCCTGCAGGATGCAGTTCCCACACATGCGGCAGCTGAACAGGGCACCTTTAATGAGTCCCTCCGCCGCGGTGAAAACCTTGATGGGAAGGGTATCTTCTTCCTTCTTTCGCATAGGCTTGAAGGGAGCTTGATACCGGGGAGGAGAAAAGATGGACATACCAATAACACTCCTTACGACTAGATTATTCCTTGATGCATTCGTGCTTGCGATCTCAACCTGAAAAGGAGCATTCCCTCAACAAGGGATAAGGTCACACTCCTGATATATCTGTAGTATATCAATTGTATACCTATTGTCAATTGTAGTGGGGGGAGGGGGGGACAAAACTAAGGAAAATAACCTCAAAGAGGTGATGATTGTCCTAAAGGCTGGGACCTGATTGTTCGCTGTGTGGAACGGTCTCGTGTACAGGAGAGAATCAAGGAGTGGCCCGGAGATACTCTTCCTGGTCAGAGTGTTTGGATGTTCTTCTTATTTTTTAATGGGGATCAGGGTGATCAAGGATTGCGCTGAAAACTTAACACCAGGACACCCCGGGATTGGTCGGTGACGTAAACGGTATCCTCCACCGCCTGGACATCAGAAGCCACGTCCATGTCGTTGAAGGTGGCTATAGTGGCCAGCGCCTCCGGATCCCTCACATCCACAGCGATGACCCCGCTTTCCAGCACTTCATAATCTTCGCTGATGCTGTAAGTCACGAAGAGAGTCTCCCCTGCAACCGAGAACTCAGATGCAAAGCCGGGCAAGTCAAGCCGGTCCATGAGCAGCGGTTGGGCTGGGTTGTTGACGTCGATAGACATCAGACCCCCTTCGCCCATGGTCAGGTATAGGACATCATCGATGATGTCAAGGTGGATGATCCAATGAGGGGTGTCAAAGCGCCCGATCAATTCCGGATTTTGGGGGTCTGCGAAATCGAAGATATGAAGTCCGGTCCAGCCGCCGCCCACATACGCTATCGTCCCATCTACGGCCACCGTGCAGGGGTTGCCTGAGTTGCTGGGGGTCTCCCAGCGGAGGAGCTCTACAGGTTTCATGGGGTCTGTCACATCGAGAATGCCCCAGTAATTATGACCTGCGAGATGGACCAGTTCGTCTTGGACGACGACATTATAGATGCTGTTCACAGGGCCCAGCCTTTCCCCCTCTGGTGGAAATACGGCTGTTTCTCCCCCCTCTTTCAATTGGATGATGTTGAGTGTTCGATCATGTTCCCCACTGATCACATAGGCGATTTCATCGGAGACCGCCACTTCTTGGGCGTCTCCGGCTGAGAAAGTATCCACCAGCCCGGGGTTTGCTGGATCGCTGACGTAGAGCCTGACCAGGCCGTCCCCCCCGTTGGCGAGGTTGAGGATGTTGTTGGCAACATAGAGGGCGTTCGCGGAGCGAGAGGTCCGATATTCGCCCAACACGCTGAAATCCGGGGGCGGCGTGGGTGTGGGGGTGGCGGGTGGTGCTGTATTTGTCGGGACTGTAGTGACGGTGGGTGAGGCTTTGGTCCCGAAAGGTAAAGCCCCGCCCCATTGCGGTACGATGATCAGGCCAAGTGCTGCGACGAGGATGATGCCTATAAGGACAGATACCAGAGGTTGGGGCCACCGGCGTTGGAAGGGTTGTGCGGGTTTCACCGGTTTGCTGAGGCGATCTTCAACGATGGAACGATCGCCCTCGGAAAGGAAAAGTTGGATGGTGTTGCCTAACTTCTCAATGTGTTCTTCCAGGGGAGGGGTGATGGCGTCCAGCCAGTGCTCGGTGGAAAGGAAGTACGCCATGGCGCCGGAGGGATCGATGTTCTCGATTCGGAAGGGGATGATGATCACCTCATTGGCCACCGCCCTCTCGACTTCGCGGACGACCTGTCGGGATTGGTTTGAGTTCTCTGAGAGGATGACGACCATGACCTCGCTGGATTCAATGGCATCTACGATGGCATCCCCCCAGGAGGTACCTGGGGTGACATCACGCGGTGCGATCCAACAGCGAATGCCCTTGCCCTCCAGGTTCGCCACCACTGCGTCAGCGATGGGTTTGTCCTTATTGGAGTAGCTGACGAATACATCATGGGCCATGATCTGGGCTCCCCGGTTCCTGTGCTGTTAGATAAAGGATGAAACCTTTCCAGAGTATTGTAGGCGATTTTTCACAATTTCCAAGTGGTTTCTTTGCAACCCCGGTTTTTCTATACTGAAATCGAGTCTGGAGGTAAGGAGATGATTTGATTTTTTCATGGCTCCATTGTGATTGGAGAAATCTGACCGGTCCAGGACAGAAGGCAACCCAGGTCCTGATATTTTTGTAGGGTAGGAAAGCAGCGGGTGGGATATAATCCTGGGTATTCATCCAGCAATACAGCCGGGGGTTTTTCCCCACACAAGGACATTCCATGGCCGACGTATTTATCTCCTATTCTCGGAAAGACATCGCCTTTGCCAAGAAGCTTCATGCCGGTTTGGGAGAAGCTGATTTAGACATCTGGATTGACTGGGAGGATATCCCCCCCAGCGCGGATTGGATGGAGGAAATTCAGGGGGCGATTGAGGGGTCGGATGCTTTCATCTTCATTATCAGCGCCCGTTCTGCGAATTCCAAAACTTGCAGCGGTGAGGTGACCTTCGCTGCGGAAAACAATAAACGGCTGATCCCGATCGTGATCGATGACATAGCTCCGGGGGATGTACCGCCCTTTGTGGCTGCGCTGAATTGGATTTTCTTCCGGGAAGAAGATGATTTCGACACCTCGTTGACATTGCTCCTGGAGGCGATACACACCGACCAGGCCTGGGTCAAAGCTCACACGCGCTACCAGACCCGGGCCTTGGAATGGGATCGGAGTGATCGGGCAGCGGCTTTCCGGCTGCATGGTTCTGATATCGAGGAAGCGGAGCGTTGGCTGACCGGAGCGGAAGGAAAAGATCCCTCACCCACAGAACTGCAACGGGCTTACATCCTGGCCAGCCGCCAAGCCAGAACTCGAAACCAACGCCTGGTATTTAGTGGTCTGGCTGGCGTATTGGTTTTGGCGCTAGGGTTAAGCGCGGTGGCTTTCCTGCAGCGAGGGATAGCCGTGGAGCAAAGCCAGCTGCAGGCGACTGCAGAAGCTCGAGCTGTAAATGAAGCCCAGATCCGGGCCACCGCAGAAGCTGTTGCCGTGGCAGAAAGGGATGCCCGCGCGGCTGCCGTTGATGAGACAGAAATCCAACGCAACATCGCTTTATCCCAATATCTGGCATCGGAATCCATGAATCTAAGCAGCGCCCAGCTGGATATGAAGTTAATCTTGAGTGCTGCAGCGGCCCAGTTTTATCCGGGTGTGGAAGCGAAAAGCAGTTTGTTGGAAGCCCTTATGGCAGAACCACACTTTAATGGATTCATCATGCATGATGTGGAGTTCACTGCCACCAGCATCGCAATCCATCCACATGGGACCCTGTTGGCAGTGGGCAGCGATGGGGGAGAGATCCGTCTCCTGGATGTCCAAAGTGGTCGAGGTGAGGTATTAACCCCGCTGGTAGATCCGAATGCCGCTGTAAATTATCTCGTATTCAGTGGGGACGGATCCATGCTGGTATCCAGCGATCAAAGCGGTCAAACCTGGCTTTGGGCCCTGGATGAAGATCAACCCGAAGAGAAAGACCTGTCTGCGTTCCCGGGCTGGGTGGACTTTCGAGCCATCAACACCGATGGAAGCGAGGTTGCCGGGTTGGCATCCTCAGGGGCGATTGCCATCTGGGATTCAAATTCTGAGGACATCCTTGTGGAGTTAGAGGACAGTCATCCCGAAGACAAGCCTTTGGTATTCAGCCCGCAGGGAAAATACCTGGCTGCTTTTCACAGTAAGGAGAGCATCCGGTTTTGGAAGCGATCCACGGGTGAATACTTGACGAAGGTGAACCTACCTGACTTCGCGCTTGAACCCCTGGATCGACCTCCGCTGAACGCCCAATATTCCCTGGCTTTCCACCCGCAGGATAAAGGGATCCTGTTCGGTATCGGCCACCACACGTATTACTGGGATTTCAAGCCGGAGAGCATCCCGGCTAAAGATCCATCCATACTGATCGGGTTTAATGACTCTGATGAACCGCTGGCCTTCTCGATCGAGGATAAGACAACTTTCCAGTGGAGGCTCACGGAAAAAACCTTGGTGGAGCAAATGGGGGGCAGGGATGTGGAAAATTTGGGCCCGGAGTTGGAGATTGGCCTCGGCGGGAGCCCTTTGCTGGAAACCATCCTTGGTGTGGTCTGGAGCCCGGTCAGCGGGGATGTTTATTACCTCTTTCCGGGGGATGGCGGCGGGACAGTGATCGCCCACTATTCCATCTACTCCTGGAATGATATCAATTTAGGAATTGTGGATAGCGAAAATTATCAAGCCTTGGCTCATGTCCCGGGTGCGGAGGGGAATCTGATGATCGCTGCTGGCTGCGCTGAACTTGCAGGCAGCGTAGGCTGCAACCGGGGGAAGATCCAATTTTGGGGTGGGGAGGAGTGGGATCCGGTCGGGGAACCCATCCTGGTTCACCAGGATTGGATTTCCGATCTGGTGATCAGCCCAGATGGCGAGTACTTTGCCACTGCCTCCCAGGATAACACCGTCCAGATCTGGGATCTTGCGAAACGCAAACCCCTGGGTGAACCGATCGCGGTAGATTTCATTGGCATTGATGCCCAATTGGGGTTCCATCCAAAAGGAGACCTGTTGGCCCTCTACGATGGATGGGACAGAATTTACTTTTTAGACCCCGAAGCAGGTGTGGTGCTCGGAGAACCCTTTGCGGGTGCGTTTCCTGGGGAGATGGAGGCTCTGCGCCATTTTGCATTCAGCCCGGATGGGGAACGAATGACCGTGGTCCATGTGGGGGATCCCATCAGCGAAGAGGTATATTTCTTCGATGTGGTGGATGCTTATTACACTTATTATCGACAATATGCTTTGAATCCGGATGGAGAATACCGGAAGATTGATCATGATCGCGCTATCTTGGCGATGTGGGAAATCGCCGATCTGTCTTCCCCAAAA
>JAWLER010000080.1:0-6171 GCA_041686005.1 Anaerolineales bacterium
CTTTAATAGATAAGTATATCCGCTATCTTTCCGTAGCTTGGGATATGGATCCTACAACTATTGTATCACCTGGAATGAAATCTGTTGTGGGTAATCCGTACCAAACTTGTCAACGAGTCAGCATTCCGCTGAGCGGAGCAAGTTGCCCTGTTTTATCCTATATCTTCTTCTCCCGGAAAAGATGGAAGAGGTCACGAGTCCTTCGGTACAGTGTTTTCAATTCTGATATGTTCGCTTTGGTGGATATGGGGTAGCTGTGGGATACCGTCATACAATGCCCGGCAGCGACCACCTGGAAGGGGGTGTTGTAAGCAGTCAAAGAACTCAAGCGGTATTCGGTAAAGAAACCCCTGGCCGTGATTTCGTTTTCAACGAATAAGGCGTATTGTTCATCAAATCCATATCTATCGGCGAAGGTGACGCGCGACAACCCCTGATGAACAGCTGCCCACTCAAAAACCTTATCCAGGATCCGGTCAAGGAGTTTTCCCACCCACTGTTCCTGGTTGACAGGGGGGAGCGCGATGAGGTAGAAACGGGGTAACGCCAGTTTGTGGGAGATGATCCCGATCACATCCGTATTCTGCCAGGTATTCTCATCTTCAGACGTGTCATCCAGATCGAATAGGTAAAAATCGCCGTCAAAATCTCGTTGATGAAAAACATTGTCTATGGAGAGCTGTTGGGGCGGGATTTGAGGATGAAGCCGCCGGATACCTTGCACCAGTTGGGGAGGTGCTTTTTCAAGGGGCCGGAAACCCAAAGCAGATGCTGTGTGTTGTTTCTCCTCCGCAGTTTTCCGGGTTTTAGAAACGGAGATCAGGATGGCTGAAAGGAAAATCAAAACGACTGCCACTGCAAACAGGATGTGCGGGGTCAAATGGTCCCTCCTTTCAAGGATCGCTGTCTCCCCTTTTTATATCAGAAAATCATCCCCGACGGATCTGGGTTTTGTGTTTCTGTTATATGTTCGAAAAGGACTTCCCCCTCTTTTCCAGCGGGAAAATGGGAGGAGAATTTAAGGCATAAAGAGCCTCAAGAGGTTCTGCATTCATCCGTAGGCGATGAACTGGTTTTGGATCTTCCACATCCGCCGGTACAACCCTTGTCTTTCAAGCAACTGATGATGGGTGCCGCGTTCAACGATTCTCCGTTTTCTAAATCTATGATTCGATCCATGTCATCCAGCCAGACCAGCCGGTGGGTGATCATCAGCAGGATTTTACCCTCCCAAAGATGTAAAAGGTTTGCCTAGACCACCCTCTCTGTCAGGGGATCCAGGGTCTTGTAGAACCAGGCTCTGATGTGGGTCAGAACCCGGAAGGTGACATTGTGGGAGAGCAACCGTTCGAAATATCGCAGGACCCCGCGGGCAATGCCGAAGAAGCGCACCCCGACGATGGCCACATTGAGATGGGGCAGTGGGGGTTGCAGGGCAGCGGTGGCGATCGACCACGCCGGGGGCGAAATTAATTAAAAAGATTTCCGCTCTTCAACCCTGGCCAGTTGATCGGATGGCGTGAAGAGGATCGCAGGGTTATTGGAGGACGGGTTTTTTCCATAGAAGAAGTCATCCATCCGTAAAGCAAAGCGGCGGAAAGCACCCGAGCCTCTTATACCACGACGGATGAGGTTGTGAAAGAAGGAATTGGGGTGGGAGAAGGGACAAACAGACAGACATCGTCCGCAATCTGTGCCCACCACATTCCAGTATCGAAAGCAAGAATCCGGGTTGATTTTCCACTGCAGCGCCCCATCGATCTCCTCTCGAGGGCCGAAGGGGATGGCCCGGCTGGGACAGTTCTCAGCGCATTTCTGACATATCCTGCAAAAATCGATCAGGGCTGTATCGGGTGTATAAGCGTCCGTCTCCAAATCCAGGGTGGTGGTTACCGCACCGATCCGGACTCGAGGGCCGAGGTGTTTGGTCATGAGCAAGCCCATCCGGCCGATCTCCCCCAAACCCGCATCCTGGGCGACCAAGGGGGCGATGACCCGGTAATTGCCGTCTATGTGAGCCCGGGCAGGGTATCCAAGGTTGCGTATCGCTGAGGCCAACTGGACAGCGATTTGGGCAGCGTGCACATATCGTTTGCCGGATTCCATGGTCAGAGGGGGGTAGGGGGCGGCCCGGGTCATCTCGAAGTCCATTTCCACTGTGAAGACGATGGCGTGAGTATGATCGAGATCGATCTCCGCGCCATATTCACCGCTGCCCCGACCGATGTGGGTATAGATGTGGTGAGGTTGTAGTTTGGTGATGCCCACGTCCAACGCCCCGTAATATGTTGCCAGAGACTTGACGTATGCTGTCATCTCTTGAGTGGAGGGCGACTTCCTCTCCGGGGCCGTGGGGCCATCCACCGCGTGGCGGAGCGTTTCCGTGAATTGAAAGCTGGCTTGTATGGCAGCGATATGATACGGATCCGTGAATTGGGCGTGAGGGGACAGCAATCCGGGTTTGGCGCGCGTTTTGTCGTCCTCCACTTTTTGGTTAGGGTGGAGCTTGTAATATTTTTCGTATTCAGGGCTGCCGGGTTCAAGTCGAGCCCGGGCAAACATGATCTCTCGCTCGTCATGGCGTTTGGTGGGCACACTTACAGTTTTCGGCACTTCCCCTATGGGCCATAGGTATACAATCAGAGAGGCAGCGAGGATGCAGAGGAGAAGCGCCATCAAAGCGGTTTGAAGGGGATCAGGCAGCAGAAGGGCGCCCAAGCTGAGTGTGAATCCAGCTGCTGCGATGAGAAAAGACCGGACCATTGCCTTCCGTTCTCGCTCCCATCTGGAAACCAGTCCAAATCCGCCGAAGGCAAAAAGAAAAAAGGCAGCCAGGAAGGGGAAGAATGCAAGAGTGAAGTCCATGGTTATCCTTTGGATTGGACGAGCAGGTGGATGCCCTCTATATCGACGACTTCGATCCGTTGCCCGGTGGAGATAGGGTCCGCGTCCGGGGCGAGTTTCGCGCTCCACCGTTCACCCCCAACCTGAACCTGTCCCGGTTTATGGCTCGAGATCTCCGTCCGGGCGAATCCGATTTGCCCTTGGAGGGACTCTGGACCTGCTTTGATGGGTGTTTTTCTGGTTTGAACGGCGAAGGCCATGATCGCAGCAAACAATCCGCCTGTAAGGAAAGAAACGGTGACGACCAACCAGATGGATACGCGTTGAAATTGAGGTGTCCCGGGTGAATTGAAGAGGACCAAGGCGCTGACGATCAAAGACGCTACCCCTGCTGCGGTGAGCGCCCCGTGGGTAGGTGCCTTGATGTCTAGCGCGAAAAGCAAAAATGCTGTGATCAGAAACACGATCCCGAACCAGTTCACAGGCAGGATGCCCAGCCCGTAGGTGGCCAATGCCAAACAGATGACCCCGATGAATCCGGACACCCAACCGCCCGGACTGCTCAATTCGATGAGGATCGCCTGCACGCCGAGGGCGATGAGCAGGAAGACGATATTCGGGTCGGTCAGCATTTGCAACAGCTCTTCGATGAGGGAAAGGTTGAGGTATTGGGGTTCGACGTCTTTCGTGGAAAGCCGGATGGTTTTCCCTTGGATGGTCCATGAGGATCCGTCCACTTGGCGCAGAAGGTCAGAAATGTCAGCCGCGACATAATCGATCAGCCCCACCTCGAGGGCTTCCTGGGCTGTAGCGGCTTTTGCCGATTCCACCGTTTCTTCGGCGAATTGGATGGCCTGCTCCCCGCGGTCTTTTGCCAGGGAGCGGATTTGGGCTTTGATGATCTCTTCCGATTTCTGTTTGATCGTCTCGCCCAGGTCTTCCCCCCCTGAACCCACCGGGCTTGCTGCGCCAATGGCCGTCTTGGGGGCCATGGCAGACCGGTGACCAGCCAGGGTGATCACCGTGCCCGCGCTTCCCGCAATAGCCCCTTGGGGGGAGACATACACGAGAATGGGCAGGCTGGTATTCTGGATCGCTGCCACAATCTCTTGCATGATCGTGATGCTTCCCCCGGGTGTGTTCAACTGAATCACGACCAGCTGGACCCCCTCTCTTTCAGCGATCTCGATACCTCGTGAGATGTACTCGGTCATGGCGGGTGTGAGGGGACCGTCAAGGGTAAGGACCAACACACCGTTCTCGTTTTGCGCTTCGACGCTGGGAACGGCCAGACACAAGCTAAGGATGAACAATATGGATAGTGTACGGAATATCCCTTTTCTATGTATACTCATCGTGTGCATTTTCCCATCAGGTGTGTACCTGACAATGATTATATCCATTCTCGAATCAGGTGGAAAGGAACTCTTCTACAATTTTCTCTTTCACATGTGGGAGGGTTGGTGTGTTGGCCTCAATCAGCCAATGTAGGGGAATATTCCCCGGGATCAGCTTAAAAATGCCAAAATAAGGGGAAATTTGTCTACACAATGGGGTTGACACTGTTGACGATCAACCAAGATCATGCTATATTTTGATATTGTAGTGAGGAAACTAAATAAACCTCACTATAGTAGCAGAACGTTAGTTTCTTGAGCAATTCTTTGTTTAGAACGAGGGGGGAACGCCCTGCTGAGTTTGTAATTACACTAGTACGAAGGAGATTTTTCTATGGCAGAGCGTGAGACCGGTACAGTAAAGTGGTTTAACGCTGGAAAGGGGTATGGTTTTATTGAACGCGATAATGGCGAAGGCGATGTCTTCGTTCACTACAGCGCGATCAATGGAACTGGATTCAAAACGCTTGACGAGGGGGAGCGTGTAGAATTCGATGTGGTCGAAAGTGAAAAGGGCCCTCAAGCGCAAGATGTATCTTCCTTGACGGAAAGCTCTGAAGACCTTGAAGACACATTCGATATCGACGACGAATCCGAAAGCCTATTCTAGGTTATCCTCAAAAAAGTGAATACAAAAAAGAGCAGTCCAGAGACTGCTCTTTTTGATTTAAAGGCTTTTGGCCGTTACAATGAAGGTATGGATAGTTGCTCCGGGGAGGTCTTGTGAAGTGGCATAAGGGGAGGATCATCATCCGCACTGACGCGAAGGGAATGGTCCCTTTCACGGACAGGATCGAGGACCATATCCAAAGATGGGGGGTAAAAGAGGGGATTTGCCATCTCTATATCCAACATACCAGCGCCTCGCTGACCATCAACGAAAGTTACGATCCCACTGCAAAACAAGATTTGGAGATGTTTATGGAGAGGGTCGCTCCGGAGGGGGAAAGCTGGCACCGCCACACATTGGAAGGGAAAGACGATTCCCCCTCCCACATGCGGGCCATGCTGACAGCGACGAGTTTGAGTATCCCCATCGATGAGGGAAAGTTGAATCTAGGTCGTTGGCAGGGTGTGTATCTCTTTGAACACCGTGCCTCGGGATCGCGGAGGGAGATTTTAATCCGGTGTTTGGATGTCGCAGAAGGATGAGAAACGTGGGTCCCGGAAAGAAGCGCCGTACATGCGTCCCAGCCTTCTGGCTGTGGGTGGGTTTGCTGGTCCTGTTGAGCGCCTGTCACGGTCCTTCCGCAACCGTATTGGAGCCTTTGCCTTCGGTGACCCCTGGGGAGAGCTTCCAGGAACATGGCTGGATTGCTGTTTATTTCTCTCAACCTGACAGTCCGGACGCCGCCAAGTATCGGGGAGGTGCAGACGAAGCCCTGGCAGAGGCCATCGAGCAGGCGCGGTTCCAGGTGGACCTTGCGATCTACAGGTTGGATTTGTGGAACGTTCGGGATGCTTTGCTGCAGGCTCACCGGCGGGGCGTTAACGTGCGCGTGGTGACCGAAAGCGATCTGGCAGATGAGGAGGAGATCCAATCCCTCCTCTCGGCTGGCATCCCTGTCAAAGGCGATCAAGGACCGGGGTTGATGCACCAAAAGTTTATGATCATCGATCAAGAGCATGTCTGGACGGGATCCATGAATTATACGCTCCAGGGTGTGTACCGGAATGATAACAATTTGATCCATGTCAGCGCTCCCTCCTTGGCGGAGAATTATGAGACGGAATTTAATGAGATGTTCGAGGATCAATTATTTGGGGATATGGTCAGGTCGGACACGCCCCATCCCCTCCTTGAGATTCAGGGGGCTCAAATTGAAACTTATTTCTCCCCCGACGACAACCCCCGAGAGCGGATTCTGGCATTAATCCGGGGTGCTGAAGAGCAAATTTTATTCTTAGCATTTTCTTTCACATCGGATTC
>JAWLER010000081.1:0-6093 GCA_041686005.1 Anaerolineales bacterium
CGTCTTCATCACCAATCTTCTCAAAGACCGCCCTCCAGAAAACAGGGACCCGAAAGCGGAAGAAGTGGAAACCTACGCCCCGTTCCTGTGGCGCCAAATCGAAGTCATCCAACCTCAATTGATCGCCACACTTGGCCGTCACGCCATGCACTTCATCTTGGACGCCTTCCATCACCCGAAAAAGGACCAAAAAATCGGTGAGGTCCACGGGCAGCTGCTGAAAGGGAAAGTGGATTATGGAGATGTCTACCTGCTACCCCTTTATCATCCCGCTGCGGCCCTGTATAACCGGAGCTTGGAACCCGTGCTGGAAGCGGATATGCAAGTACTTAAAGTCTTTTTAGAACAGGAGCCATCTTCCGGTTAGGTTACATCCTCTTCCTATCCAAAAATGAAACATGGTAATAGAGACATAAAATCTGCACTCAATACCGAAATTTGATCCCCTTAACCAGAAATCGGCTTCTTGCCAACCCTGGAAAGTATTTACTGCAACCCTGTTAAAAAAATAACGGGATCCTGTAACCTTATCCGTTTCATTGCATCTAAATAAACAAAGATCGATCAAAGATATAAGGGAAAGGGCGTTATATATACCCTTGAATATATCCAAAGTATGACCGGGAGACATTAACGCTGCACATGGCTTTGATTATGATGGGAACAGAAGTGTTAGGTAAAGTAGATAACGCAGTTGAAAATAGATTATGGAGGAAAAATGGATAAGAAACAATTGATCGAGAATTTAAACGAGGACTTAAGAGGAGAATACGGGGCCATCATCCAATACCTCAACTACGCAGCGCAGGCCACCGGACCCTATCGCCCCCAACTTTCAGAATTCTTTTTAGCCGAAGTGGCGGACGAGCAAATGCATGCCAGTTTCTTGGCCAACAAGGTCGTCGCTTTGGGAGGTACGCCAACAACGGAACATCGTCCTGTCCCGGAAGCGAACAGCAACAAGGAAATGCTGGAAGAAGTCCTCAAAGCGGAGAAACGCGCTGTGAAAGATTACTCCCAGCGCGCAGAAGAAGCGGATGCCTTTGGCGATAAAGGGCTGGTGGTGGCTTTAGAGGATATGGTGCGCGACGAAATGGAGCACTCCGAAGAAACGGAACGCATCCTGCGGAATTGGCCTTTAGAATAACAAAAAGCACAAAATCCTGAACAAGAAATCAAATGACGGGTTTTACCCTGGGATGCCAATTCACAAGGGAAATCCAGGATTCAGAAGAGGTGCAATCCATACATGATTGCACCTCTTTTTTACATCGAAAGAACCGTGGGACTACCAGGTTACGCTGAGTTACCGGGCGATATAGACATGATACTCATAGACATGGGTCCCCGCGGGGTAATCCTCCTCGGTGATGCCGTCGTTGAGTGGGGCGGTGAAGGTGACAGTGGTGGTCAGGATGTGTTCCCCGACTGCCCAGTCGCTGAGGACTGTGTAATATGCTCGACAGAAGCTCCCGCTGAACTCCCCTTCCAGGACTGCGAAATCATCCAGAGGGACATCCTCCCCGTTTAGTTCAAACGCTAACTGGATCTTGGACCAATTATCGTCAAAGTTCTCCTGATCCCCTGTACACCAGGCATAGACCCACATCACTTTTTGGGACCGGTTGAGGGGAACGGTGAAGGTATAGGTCCGTCCCGCCTGGGACATCTCATCCGCGTCATAGGATTCTCTGACCAAGTCTTCCAGCCACGGGGTCCCGGCGTTTAAGGCCGCTTCCGATTCGGATTTCGACCCAATGGTGGGAGAGGATTCAGGGGTGATGCCCGCACCCAGCGGCTGGTCGATGACCTCGATGGTGTGATTGAGGACCACATCCTCTCCTTCCACATATTCAGCATACATGGTTTCTTCCGTGATGGGGACTTTCACATCGGGCACCACGCCTTTCCCCTCGATGATAATGTCCCCGTCCATATCCTTGGTCATCCCGGTAGGCGCCTGGAAATTATATCCTCCGGGGAGCAGGTACTGACCGCGGGCGACTTCGCCGTAAATGCCGTCCGAGGGATAATACCCAAAAACGCGGGTTTGCTCAAGTTGACTGAGGGTCCAGGCGACATCTTCACAGGCGCTCATGCAGCCCGGGCTGACGAGCACGCCCAGCTGTCCGTCATAATAAAGCTCGTCGTCCGGTTCCGCGTAATCAGGTGGGCCGTACGTCTCAAACTCGCCTGTCTTTTCGCTGTAATAATACGTACGATTTAGATCGATCTTTTCCTCGACGAAGTAGCCAGCGAAGAAGGAACCCAGCGGGCTGCCCCCGGTGTTTTGGCGCATGTCGATGATCAACGCCGGGACTTCGTTTTCGATCATCCGCGTCAGGGCATACTCCCAGAGGCGGATGATGAGGTTGATGTCCTCGGATAGGGATGAGATTCGGATATAACCGTACCCGCTGTCCAGAATTTCATATTCCACGGGTAGGCTGTTCCAATCATATCCCGCAAAGACGCTGGTAGTTGAGAAGGTCTCATTTTCTGAGATGGCGGTCAACGCGGCCGTAGTGGGCGCAGAAGCCCCGGGGTTCTGGAAAGTCACCTCAGCCTCCGTACCCACAGGTGCGCGCAGCAAGTAGCGGTACTGCTGGATCCGAAGGGAATGTTCCGTGGAATGCGGCATGGACCAGGGGGTGACATCAGCGAGTGCTTCTTGGATGGGTGTCTCGTTCCATGCCAGAATTTCAGCGCCCCATTCCATCCCTGCCTCGGCGGCGGGCCCTTCATCCAGGACGATGTGAGCGATGACCCGCCCATCATCCAGTCCTGTGATGGCAAATCCGTAGCCTCCGGATGTCTCCTCCATGAACATCTGGTTTCCAATTTCACCGATGCCTATCCCAACATGACCGTCAGGGATCGACCAGCTGTAGTCCCGCAAGGCAAGGTAATATTCGACCGTGTCGTTCACGTCCTCAGCCGCTTCTATTCGAGGGGCAAATTCCTCGTAGAGAGCGTCCCAATCGATGTCTTTGATCCCCTTGAAAGGATATTCCCGGGAGACCTTGTCGTGAAGGGCCAGGAAGGCTTCCGCCCAGCCCATGTCCGAATAATTGTTGACGGCGATATCGCCTTCATAAAGTTTCAGGGTCGGCTGTGTTTCTTTATAGAACTCAAAAGGGTCCTCGTCTAAATTAACGAGGGTGTAGCCTGCGGGGATTGACCCTACAGGGTCATCATCAGTGAATAATAGACCGTCTTCTCCAAACCCTGTGGGGAAGCTTTGTTCCTTATCAGGAGCCCAAACGAGGATCTCTCCCCCGATGATCTCGTTTTTATTCTCCGCATCGATTTTTGCAGAAGTGTAGCTGCTGGACCAACCTCCTGTCTCATCTTCGCCCAGGAAGGGATCATCAAGGTAGTTGGCGGTCATGATCACCTGCCAGATTTGCAAACCTTGATCCTCTTCCCCATCGTTGTCGACATCGTTTAGGCGGTAAGCCGGTTCAGCGGGCAAATGGAGTGTATAAGTGAATTCAATCTCCCCTTCGTCTTTTTCTTGGACCTCCACTGGTCCCAGGATCTGCGCTTCCAAGGGCTGTTCGTATTCATAATCGCGCTGGACGAAGCCCGTCAGATCTTCAAGCATGACAAAACGTTCGAAGAAGTATACTTCGATCACCAAGGCGTTTGATACCTCTATTTCTCCACTGAGTTGAACAGGGTGATTTGGCTCAGGTGTGGATGTCGGCGCGGGGGTGGTCGGAAGGGAGGGGCTGGTGGGTTGCACCGCTTCTTCGGTCGAAGTAGGTGAGGTAGCGCCTTTACCGCAGGCGTTTAGCAAGACAATGATTAGCATTAAAACGGAAAAACGGGTGAGTGCTTTTTTAATCATGGTTTCTCCAGTAAGGCGAATCGATAGAAAAAAGGGGCTTGCTAATTTTACCATATAGGACCCACTCGAGGGGTGACAGGCTACCGAACCCGTGGCAGCATCAACGCTTCTCTTGTGTACATCGGATGTAATTAAACCTCCTGATGAAAACAAACCTTCTCATCCGGGAACATGGTCACCCACATGTGAGAGAGTCTCATGTCAAGGGGTTTGATTCATCCTGTTCAATAGTAAAATAGGGGAAAACCGGAAAGCCATAGGTTTTGGGATCAAGTTGTCAAGCACCATCACAGCATCGATCCCACAACGGTGATCGAGTCTACTTCACCATTAATAATCAGGAGACACCCCATGTGGAAACGCATTCTCAATCCTTGGATCATCCTATTATCCTTTCTCATCTCCTCTTGCGGGACCATACCCTCGGATCCAACCCCCAGTCCCACGGTGGAAAGCACACCCAGACCCCCCACAAAAACCGTCGTTTTTGAGACGGAAAAATCCCCTGATCTGGAAAATGAACCCATAAAAATATCCGGGACGATCCCCTTTACCTCCCCCTTTTTCATGAACACATTCTCCGAACCTTTCGTGCTCCTTGAAGACCAGGCGGGGTTCGTCAGCCGGAACCGGGAGTTCGAATTTGCTTTGGAAGGACAAGTCATTGGACCGGTGGAGCAAATCGACGAACAGACACTGAGCTATCACCTCATCCTCCCGGAAGCCCCGCAAGCGACATTGCTGGATGTGGACAATGACGACGAAGAGGACAAGGGTGTGATGGTGTTTTCGGTCGCGTATTGGTCGAACACATGGGGTGGTCCTTTTCTGGAACCTCGAGATGGGACCGGGTGGTCCAACTCCTATGCCTCCACCATCACCGATCCGGAACGGGATGATGAGATCAAAGGAGGGACCCTGGTGGTCTGGGCGCCGGACAACCAGCAGGCCTTTCCGTCAGGTTTTGGAGAGGACAACTTGCTGTTCACAGAAGATGATCCCACAGCGCCAATCTCCGCCGGGTATACGCTGGTAGATCTGGATCAGGAACCCTTCCGGTTTTTTAAAGAAAGGCATCCGGAGATCACCCTCACGGAAGGCGAGGTCGCGGTCAATGATTATTCCGACATGGGTTATAAAGAGGCATTCGACGCCCTTTTTGAAAAGGCCTCCCGCGAATATCCCTTCACAGACCTAAAAGGGATCGACTGGGAATCGCTATACGAAAAGTATGCCCCCCAGATAGAACGAGCTTCCAATCCCCAAGAGTTTTATGAAGCCCTGCACGACTTCACATTGGCAATCCCGGACGGCCATGTGGGGGTCGGGCCCATTAACCCCGATGTGTTTTACTCGCAATTCGGGGGCGGGTTTGGACTGGTGCTGGATGAATTGAGCGACGGCACGATCCTCGTCACCGAGGTCCTCCCCAACTACCCGGCGGCAAGGGAGGGGGTAGAAGTCGGTGCGGAAATTATCACCTGGGACGGCCAAGGGATGGCCCAAGCCCTCCAGGATGTAGAACCGTTTTTCGGACCCTACTCCACGGACCACCACCGCCGGCGGGGCCAGCTCCTCTTCTTGCCCAGGACGGAAATTGGCAATGAAATTGAAGTCACCTATCAAAACCCGGGGCAGGAAACGGAAACCGTGTCATTGCAATCGGAAGTGGAAATCGACTCCTTATTCGCTGCCCTGGAAAGGGAGGAAAGCGACGAATTCGCCCTCCCCCTGGAGGGAGAAGTGCTGGATGACTCCGGATTGGGGTACATCGCCATCACCACCTTCTCGGACGACTACAACCACATGGCGCGCCTGTGGGAACATTACATAGACAGCCTTTTGGAAAACGACATCCCGGGGTTGATCATCGATCTCCGGTCCAATAATGGGGGCAACAGCCAATTAGCGCTTGACTTTGCCGGCTACATTTTTGAAGAGGAGATCATCCTCTCCCGCTCCGCCTATTACAACGAAAACACAGGCCAATTTGAGTTTGAAGACTTGCCCCGCAAGATCGAACCCGGTCCCAAGTATTACAGCGGCAAGGTGGCTGTCTTGGTGGGGCCGGAATGCATCAGCGCCTGCGAAGGCTTCGCTCATGCTTTATCCACCAACGGCCGGTCCATCATCGTCGGTCATGCCCCGACAGCAGGTGCGTATGGCGAAGTGGGCCGAGGTCAGTATGAACTTCCCGATGACCTCTCTATACAATTCCCCACCGGCAGAACGGTCACCCC
>JAWLER010000082.1:0-5958 GCA_041686005.1 Anaerolineales bacterium
AAATTCATCGATGAGGAGACATTTGAAGATCTGGTCATGCCGTGTGCCCTGACCGCTGTGGATATCGAAGAAATGCATGAAGTGGTCCTGCGGGAGGGAAGGGTGCTGGATGCGGTGATGGCTACCATTGCCATCCCCGGTGTCTTTCCTCCTAAGAAATGGGGGGATCGATATTTGGTGGATGGGGGCGTATTGGATCCTGTCCCGGTGCAGGTAGCGCGATCCCTGGAACCCGACCTTCCAGTGGTCGCCGTAAGTTTATCACCACCACCCGAAAAGTGGAAAGAGATCTCCGCCCCTGATATATTCTCAGAAACACCCCTACTGAAACCGATCACCCGCCTCAGGGTAGCCCAAGCTTTTGATATCTTCGTCCGATCTGCCGAATTGATGACCCATGTCATCTCTGAGAAACAGTTAGAACTTGAAAAACCTGATGTGATCATCCGGCCGGATGTCGTGGATGTCGGCATCCTGGATAAAGTGAATGTGATCGAAATCGCCGCCCGTGGAGACCAGGCAGTGGCGGAGGCATTACCAGCTTTGCAGAAGCTGAAGAAAAAGAAGGGGGTCTTAAGGCGCTTCTTCTCTTGAGGATCCATACCAAGCGTTTCCGTGGTTCTATTTCCTGACTTTTTTTCTTGTGACGTGGACCTTTGTTCCCCTTTTTAAGCTAAACCGTTGGGACTTCCTCTCTATCATTCCCTACCCTCCCAAAAGGCAAAGTCCGAGTTTGGAATTCTTCCCAGGTAATGAAGCATCCACGGCGACCAGGATACCCACCCTCGTTTCGTCCTGTGATAAAATCCTGAAATGAATTGGGTTCATAAGTTATTAACCAAGGAAAGGTCGCCTTGAAATTCCGTTTTTCACTCTTGATCATCCTGGGGATTTTGCTGATCGTTCAACCCGTTATGCAGGTTTTTGGGCAGACGGAGGAGGGTCCCCCTGTCGTCCATGCCGTGTTTTTTTACGCTTCGAGCTGTCCTTACTGCCATCAAGTGATCACGGAGGATTTCCCCCCCTTGCTGGAGCGTTTTGGAGAACAACTCCAAATCTTCCTGGTCAATGTTCAGGGTCCGGGGGCAAGCGAGGTGTATTGGAATACATTTGAAGTCTATGAGGTACCGGAGGAAATCCAAGGTGCTGTTCCAATGCTGGTGGTAGGGGAAAACGTTCTGATCGGGGGGATCGAAATCCCAGAACGATTCCCGACCATCATCGAGGAGGGCATTGAGCGAGGCGGGATCCCCTGGCCTGATATACAAGGCCTGGAGGAATTGATCCAGAGATCCGCCAAGACAGCGACAGCTGCCGCTTTGAACGCCACGCCGTCACCCACTTCAACCCCCGTAACGCCCTCTCCGACAACCGAGGACACAGAGGCCCCCCTGGAGACCGCGACGCGGATCCTGACGGTCACACCCCAGCCCAGCGAGACGCCTCTCCCCGAAGAGGTCCAATCAGAAAGCGGCGGCAGTGGGATGCTCAGTAATGAGCCGGAGGTGGTGGAGAGGACCCTGGTAGAGGAGGTGATGATCAGAATTAAGCGGGATTTTGTGGGAAATCTGGCTTCGATCCTGGTCTTGATCGGCATGGTTGCCAGTTTAATCAGCATTGGGATAGGGATCGTGTTCCCTCATCCTGTACAAAGATCATGGCCTGATTGGCTGATCCCTTTGCTGTCCCTCGCTGGGATAGGGGTGGCGGGATATCTGTCTTATATCGAAATGACGAACACGATCGCTTTTTGCGGTCCGGTGGGTGATTGCAATACCGTGCAGCAAAGTCAATACGCGCGAATCGGCGGGTTCTTCCCGGTGGGGCTGTTGGGATTGTTGGGTTTTATCGCCGTTGCGGTGATGTGGTTTGTTTACCGTCGCGGTCCGGAAAAATATCGGAAAGCTGCTGTTTACTCTCTGTGGGCCATGACCGGGTTTGGAACCCTTTTCTCCATCTATCTAACATTTTTAGAGCCCTTTGTGATTGGGGCCACATGTGCTTGGTGTCTGACTGCCTCCCTGATCATCACCGCCCAGCTGTGGGTTGCGACTGCTATGGTTGACGCCTTCCAAAGGTGAAAATTGTAGATCATGACCCAATCACGGGTAGGCAGAAGGGAAAAAGGGTGGACTTTTCCCGACGATGGGGGAAAGCGTTTCTTTTAATCAGCCGTTTCTAAAATTATGACAAGACTTTCCGGATAGTACGTTCCGGCCATATCAATTGGGGGGTTTAAGAGGAGTATTAATCTTCCCTTTTCCCTCCTAGCCAGTTCTTTCCTAATTACGATAGAATATAGGTACTTCGATAAGGTGTAAATCGCCTTGGAAAACGGAGAGACCATCTCCTATGAAAGAGGTCAAGTTAGAACTCAATCGGAAAATCTGGCCTTTGATCATCGTTATTGTTTTGGTTATCCAGATTGTGGAACCGAACAAAATCTGGATGACATTGTTCACGGGTCTGACAGGGGTTTTTCTCCTCAGTTACCTGTGGACGAAATCCCTCCAGCGCAGCTTGAGTTTGACCAGGGAGATGAGATTTGGTTGGTCCCATGTGGGGGATCCACTCCAGGAACGGTTTTATCTAAATAACAAGGGCATCTTTCCGGGGACTTGGATTACCGTGAAGGATCACTCCGACTTGGCGGGCTATGAAGCCAGCACAGTGACTTCGGTGGGTGGAAACGAGGTCCGCCATTGGTACAAAAGAGGGGTTTGCATCCGGCGGGGGTTGTACACTCTGGGTCCTACTACCATGGAAACGGGGGACCCTTTTGGGATCTTCATGACCACCATCGAATACCCTATGACGACCAACATGATGGTCCTCCCCCCGGTTTTCAGGCTGCCCACCATCGAGGTCGCTCCGGGAGGCCGGATTGGTGAAGGGCGTCATGTCGTCAAAGCGATGACGGAGACCGTCAGCGCTGCCGGCGTGCGGCCGTATCGCCCCGGGGACAGTTTGCGATTTATCCATTGGCCGACCACGGTGAGGAAAGGGGATTTTTATGTGCGGATATTTGAAAGCACCCCTTCCAGCGACCAATGGATATTTCTTGACCTGAATAGACGGGTCCATGTGGGTAGCGGCGATCAAGCCACCGAAGAACATGCGATCATCCTGGCTGCTTCACTGGCCAACCGGGGGCTCTTAGACGGGAAAGCGGTTGGGTTGACGGCCAGCAGCAAGAAATTGATCTGGCTCCCACCCCTTTTGGAGGAGACTCAAAAATGGCGGATATTGCGCAGTTTGGCTTCTGTGGAATTGGGGGATAGCTCTCTCAGGGATTTGCTTCAGAAGACCAGAAGCTCTATGCACTCCAATAACAGTGCGATCATCATCACATCAGATATCAAGGGGGGCTGGTTCGATCCCCTCATGCAACTCACCTTTCAAGGTGTGGTTCCAACCGTGCTCCTCCTCGACCAACCTGCATTTGAAGGGGAGGGGGATGTGACCTGGATTGAACGCAAGTTGATCGAACTTGGGGTCCGGTATTATTTGATTGGACCGAATTTTCTAGATAATGTGAAAGCGCAGCAGCTGGATACAAAGCTGGACCGCTGGAAGGAGATCTACGAACGCGAGGTCCCCTGGGGGTCGATCACATGAGTGTGCAGATTTGGGAACGATCGAAAAGCTTATTCACTTGGCAGACTTCCCTGTTTATCCTTCTGATCCTGGTGGTCTTGGGGGCATTTGCAGGCACGGTTAGTTCCGTCGTCCCTCAGCTGGGATGGACATATCTGATCGTCTTCGCTTTTTATGGGATGGGATTGGGATGGATCTTGGCACACTATGAGATCCATGGGAAATGGGTTGCGGTGGTCACCTTGGTCCTGGGTATCCTGCTCTCCACCGTCCGGGCTGGGGCCCTGCAGACATCTCTCTTCCGGTTTATGGATGTCGGCGCAAATACCCTCTGGAATTGGCTTGTGGGAGAGGATCCGGTGCAGTTCGACCTCCTTCAGGAGGCGGGGGCTCAATTGCTGAACGGGGTGAATAGTATCTACTATACCCTCATCCAATGGGTTTTGGATTACCTGAACGGTTTTCCAAGGTATAGTTTTCTGGTCAGTAAATATCTTTGGGGCTTAGCGATCTGGTTTTTTTCTGTTTGGTTGAGTTGGTCGGTGCGTCGACATTTCCAGCCCTTGTGGGGTTTCTTGCCCATTGGGACATTGATGGGCATTCTACTGACCTATATTCCTGGTAAGAAATTATATTTGATGGTTTTTACGTTAGGGGCGGGATTGTCCCTCCTCGGTTTGGGTTATTTTGAAAGGAAAAAGAGAGAATGGACCCTGTTTGGCATACCATTCTACGACCGGTTAGAACGGAATGCCAAAACCCACATCCTGGTTGTATCCCTGCTGATCATGATCCTCGCCGCTTCTGTGCCCTCGGTCTCGATTGAAAGCATCACGGAACCGATCCAGGAATGGAGCAGAGAAAAAGCCGGGGATTGGGAATTGTTGCAGGCTTTGGGGGTCAAGTATCAACCGGAAGATGAGACAGGGCAGATTCTGAAAGTCGCCAAATTACCGCGCAGCCACCTGATTGGTTCGGGTCCAGAACTTCGAGAGAGGGTGGTTATGGTGGTCAATCTGCCCCAGAGTATGGCGGATACCGGACCCCTTCCCCGAGAAGCGCGTTACTGGAGAGCCTATGCCTACAATCAGTACACGGGGTCAGGGTGGGCGACTACGCCTGTGGTCGAGAAAGAATATAACCCGGGCCAGGTGATGAGCGATGAAGAATTTGAATTCTCTTCCACGATCCTTCAGGAATTTCAACTGAGCACGGAACTCGTAGGGCCTTTGTATGCCGCCGGCCTACCATTATCTGTAAATCGGGAATATACAACATTCTGGCGGACCACATCTCAAAATCCCGAACAGTTTGAAGAGGATTTTTTGATCTATAAAGATGTCTTTGCTGTGGCCGTTTATGATGATTATTACCAGGTAGAATCCGCCATCCCCATGGTGGATGAGGAGACCCTGAGGGATGCCTCCGGCGCCTATCCCGGTTGGTTACGGGATCGATATCTGGATATGCGCCGCCCGGCGCCTTTTCACGTTGAGAAGTACGCGGAGAAGCTGGTGGAAGGGGAGGCGACGAATTACGACAAAGCCAAGAAAATCGAGAGCTTTTTACGTCAATATGAATACTCGCTTGACCTGCCTGAGCCGCCGAAAGATAGAGATATCGTGGATTACTTCCTTTTCGATTTGGAAAAAGGTTACTGCGATTACTACGCCTCCGCCATGGTGGTCATGGCTCGGGCGGTGGGGATTCCCGCCCGCCTCGCTGTGGGATATGTGGATGGTCTGTATGACGCCGAGGGGAACCGATATTTGATTTCTGAAGCGGATGCTCACTCATGGCCCGAATTATATTTCCAGGATATCGGTTGGGTTCCCTTTGAACCAACTGCGCAGCGGAGCGTCATCGATCATGATCAAAAACTCCTGCCCGTCCCCCCGGGGCTGGATAACCTACCGGAGACAAAGGGGCCGTTTAGGATCATTGCCGGATTTGTCATCCGCGGGCTCGCTGCTTTGGTGATGGTATTCCTTGTGGCCCTTGTCCTGTGGCTGTTCTGGTTTGATCCCTGGTGGCTCGGTCGCAAGTCACCAAAGGGCACATTGACAGCTATTTTCCAACGTCTGTACCGCTGGGGACGCCAGCTGCAAATTGAGCTCCAACGGCCCGCTACGCCTTATCAATTTTTATATGCCATACGTAAGAAATTATCTGAGATTCGTACAAAAACTAATATGGAAGCGTTCATTTTCTCGGCTGAGGATGAGGTGGAATGGCTGACCTGTGAATACGTCAAAGCCTATTATGGTCCTGATCTCCTTTCGAAAGCGAAACAGGGTGAAGCGATCCGGATCTGGAAAGCGCTGCGGTGGAGGCTGGCGGCAGCATATCTCGTCATACAAG
>JAWLER010000083.1:0-5881 GCA_041686005.1 Anaerolineales bacterium
ATCTTGGGTCTCGTTGGGCCCAACGGGGCGGGGAAATCCACCCTCATCCGGGTCATCAGCGGGGTCTTGAAAGCCTCACAAGGGAAGGTCATTTTGGATGATCAGGACATCACTACCTTTACACCCCGTCAACGCGCCCTTCGGATTGCCGTCGTGCCCCAGGCCCGGCAGCTGGGAGGTGCATTCACCGTCAAACAAACCGTGATGTTGGGGAGGACCCCCTATCTGGGCATGATGGGGAAAGCCACTCCAAGGGATGAAGAGATCGTTCACTGGGCCATGGCCCAGACATCGGTCCAGGATTTGGCGGGCAGGCGCTTGGCGGAGATCTCGGGGGGAGAACAGCAGCGGGTTCTCTTGGCGCGCGCCCTGGCGCAGAAAACGCAGGTCTTGCTCCTCGATGAGCCGACCAACCATCTCGATCTTGGCTACCAGGTCAGTTTTCTCAATTTACTCCGTGAATTAGTGGAAGAACAGGATCTTGGGGTGATCATGGCCATGCACGATTTGAATCAAGTGGCGGGAAATGCGGACCGCGTTGCTTTGCTGATCAAGGGTCGTCTGCATGCCTTGGGAAACCCTCGTGAGGTCCTCACGCCAGAAAATATCCAAAAAGCTTACCACACATCGATTCAGGTATTAGACCATCCTCAGTTAGATATCCCGTTTATTGTCCCTCAAAGATAATGCATCGATCTGTTTCTGTCTTTGATTCTGGCCCCCATATTTTATTCATTTGTATGGAATTTCTCACCGCTAAGCATATTGTGGGGTCTGATCGAAAATGATTGGGATCCCAACCCAAAAAAGGTCAGCTAACGAGCACTTAGGAGTGCCGAAATGGGAAACGTGATTTCAATGAGTATTTGTTACAGACATCGCAGAATTTTAATTTGGTCACCGAGAGGGGGAATGATCTAGGGAGTGATCTAGAGAATTGTTATCTTAGAAGATGGTTTGATTTTCTATTTATTAACTGATGAAAGCGTATGTGGTAATGTATCGACGTTCTTTATACTTACCCTTTGGTAATTAATATGTATCAAAGGGCATTAAATCCCATGAAATTTGTCATAAAAATTACTTAATTTTTGGTGTAAAATATAATTGTACAGTTTTTAAAAATTTTCTGAGCTTGTTCTAAAAAAGGGAGGTGAGAGAATCAAACTATCAATATATATCATCCCTATTTTTCAGTGTTTTTTATGTAGAGGAGATTAATTATGTCAGAACAAGAAAAAACCGAACTAACTGCTGAAGAAATATGGACTGTTGAAGAGGGTGAAAAGAGATCTATTGGTGTTATTCATATCGTTATCACCGCGCTGCTCATCGGTATCGGCTTTGTGGTCGGTGCCTTTGGCAGCATCAGCTTCCCCCTCGGTTTTGGTGTAAACTTTTTCTGGACCGGGATTGCCGTGCAGCAAATTGGCGCGGTCTGGTTCGGAGCCTGGGGCGTGATTGCGGGTGCGATTTTCCCCTTCTTCTCAAATGCGATTGCTGGAACCCCATTTTATGTTTCATTGGCTTATGTGCCTGCAAATGCCATACAGGCTTTTTTGCCTGCATGGGTCTTCAGACGCTTTAAGCTTGATCCCCGCTTGAGGTCAGGAAAAGATTACCTCTACCTGTTCCTGGCAATGGTTGTTTCCAGCATTTTAGGCGCGCTGTGGTCCGTTTTGGTTGTTTTGCGCGGCTTTGACCTGTTGACTACAGATTCCGTACCGCTCTTCATTTGGGGCTGGTTTGGTGGCAATGTGGTTGCCGGTGTGGTCTTCAACTTCATTTTGCTGAAAGCTTTATCAGCTGTGGTCATCCGCACGACAGCTTTCGTAAAGAAATGGTGGGCCTAGTTCATTGTTGATTTTTTAGATAGACTCCGTGGGGAAAACTCACGGAGTCTAATTTTTTATTAGATTGGGTTGGAAACTATGAACAAAACTTTATTGGGCTATGTGCCCAACGAATCGCCGATTTATGCGGTTCACCCCTTCGTTAAATTATTCTTCATGCTTGTGGTCAGCCTTTTTCCAATGTTTGTCTCTGCCCCGGAGTGGAACATTGGCTTGATGTTGGTGGTTATTATTCTGATGTGGATCAGCCGGGTGGACATGAGCACCCTTAAAATCTACGTCCCTGTTGCGGTCTCCATGGGCACGATCATCTTTCTTTCCTATACCGTAATGGGCGGCACCCATCCCGAGTTTGAGCTGCTAGCCCGGGTGATCGGGATTAATTTTTACTGGGAGCGCATACGAGATGCCCTGGTGGTTTATTTCCGAATTTTGCCGATGATTTTTGTGATGGTATTTTTCCTAAACACCTCCCGAGAGCGGGATATCATTGTAGCCATGCGTAGTATCAAAGTGCCCTTTGTGATTACTTATGTCTTTGCCATGGCGCTGCGGGCAGCCGGGATGGTGCTGGAGGACTTCGGCATCGTCCGCCAGGCGGAGAAAGCCCGCGGGTATGACCCGGCTGGAAAATCATTGCCTTATAAGATCCGCCAATATATCATGTACATGATTCCGTTGTTCGCGCTCTCCCTGCGCCGCTCGGAGGATTTCACCAATGCCCTTGTCGCCCGGGGGTATTCCTTTACCGGGAAAGCGGCCAATGTCAAGCGGGCGGATTACATCCTGACCCATTACAGCTATAAATATTTTGATTATATCTATATTGGCGTGATCATCCTGGCCTTTATTGCCTTGCTGGTCTTTCGCTATGGATTTGGTTATTTCAAGATGGACGATTCCTGGCTGCTGGACGCGTTGCGGGTCTGGCTGTTGGGATGATCAACGGAGTGTGTTGTGAGCAACGTTATCGAAATTAAAGATTATTCCTGGAAATACATCCATACCCGCAAGAATGCCCTGGAAGGGATCAACCTGACTGTGGAAGAAGGCAGCTTTATCGGGGTGATCGGACCCAACGGGGCCGGAAAAACCACCCTGGCTTATTCCATCAACGGACTGATCCCGGGGCAGTACAACGGGATCAAAAAGGGCGGGGTGAACGTCTTCGGTAAAGAGGTGGAGGAGTACAGCGGGGGTATGCTTCAACAGCTGGTCGGGGTGGTCTTCTCCGACCCGGAAGCCCAGTTTACGGCCATGACCGTGGAAGATGAGCTGGTCTTCGGTATGGAGAACATTGGACTTAACCTCAAAGAGATTCAGAAGCGCCTGGATTGGGTGGTGGAGCTGACCGGGCTTGAGGAACTGTTGGAGAAACCGCCTTATGAGATTTCAGGGGGACAGAAACAGCGGGTCGCATTGGCGGCGGTGCTTGCCATGATGCCCAAAATTCTCGTCCTCGATGAACCGACCTCGATGCTCGATCCGGTCAGCCGTCAGCGGATCTTCGGTGTTTTAGCTCGGCTAAAGGAGGAGGAAAACAACACCATCATCGCCATCGAGCACAGCCTGGAGAACCTGGCTCCGCTGGCAGATCGCATGGTGCTGATGTCGGAAGGGGCGCTGGCACTGGAGGATGAAACAGAGCCCTTTTTCGGAAAGAGTGAACTGCTCCTGGAAAGCGGCGTCTATCCGCCTGGTGTGGTTCAGTTTTTCCACGAGGTCAAAAAACGCGGGTATTACCAGGGAACCTACCCGCTGGATGTCGCTCATGGTGTGGAGCGGCTGCGGGATCTGATGCAGACTGGAACAAAGGAATCCTGAATGGCTGAAAGCAAACTGTATATTGAAGTTAATGATATCGATTTTATCTATCCTGACGGCACCCAGGCACTCTACGAGATAAACCTGAAGATCAGCACCGGTGAGATGATCGCCCTCATCGGGCAGAATGGCTCCGGGAAGACCACTTTGTCGAAATGCCTTAACGGGCTTTACAAGCCAACCCGGGGGGATATTATTGTCGACGGTCTGAATTCCAGGAAGGGTTCGATCACCCAGATGGTCAAGCGAGTTGGTTACGTCTTTCAGAACCCGGACCACCAGCTGTTCAACAACAATTGCTGGGATGAAATCGCCTATGGGCCGCGCAACATCCAACTGCCGGAGGATGAGGTAAAAGAGCGGGTGGAGGAAGCCATCGCCGTGGTTGGATTGGAGAAACAATACCATGAAGAGCACCCCTTCTTCCTTTCTAAAGGACTTCGGCAGCGGGTGGCCATCGCCTCCATCCTCGCCCTGCGTCCCCAGGTGATCATAGTTGACGAGCCCACCACTGGGCAGGATGCCAAGCAGTCCCTGGAAATCATGGATTTCCTCCAAAACCTCAACGAGGAACACGGTCATACGGTGATCATCATCACCCATGACATGCCCATTGTTGGCCAGTACGCCAGACGGGTGATCGTCATGGGGCAGGGTCGAATCATGGCTGACGGTCCGACATCCGAGGTCTTCACCCAGTCCGATGTGCTGGTAAAGACCTTCCTGGCGCCGCCGCAGATCACCCAGCTGGCCCAGGGGGACCCTTCGCTGGGCTTTGACCCCGGTATACTCACCGTGGGGGAAATGGTGGCTCAGTACGAAGACTTTGTAAAATAAGAATAGCGGGTTCATAAAAGAACATAAAGCGGCGGTCCGGTGACGACCGCCGTTTTATGATGGCGCCCCCGGAGGGATTCGAACCCCCCAACCTACTGAGTCGAACACTGCAGTGTCGAAGAGAAGGATGGGGTAGCCCTAGAAACTGAAGCTTTTTAACGAGTAGAGAACAGGTACGAAATGATAAAGGAGTGATGAGGGGGAAGTGGGTGGCTGGATGTTCACCGGATTTGATTGATGAAATCCAGCATGATTTCAGCAACTCGTTGATGTTGTTCTGACAGGCTCAGTGAAGCCACCACATCCCCTTTCTGGGGGCCGTAATCGCCAAATTGGGCATGATTTGCCCCTTCAATGGGCACAAACAGCGTGTCAGCTGGCAGCAGGTCCCTTTTGTCATTGAAGTTATCGGTGTTGGGGGAGTTATCCGTGGTGCCATAAATGGAGATCACGGTTATGCTGGTATCTGATAAATTTGCGCTGTCGGGGGGATAAGAATCCCATAGGGCCAGGGCATCCAGTTTTGATGGGTTGTTCTCAACAAAAATAGCCGCTGATGCGCCACCCAGGGAATGCCCAGCGAGTATCCAGGTCGAGATCTCCGGGTAGGATTCAATCACCTCATTGGCAGCACCCGTATTGAATATGGCCAGATTAAATGGCATAGGGGTGATAATGACCAAGACACCTTGTTCTGCGATTTGATGTAAGATAGGCGCGTAGGCAGTTGACTCAACCAAACCACCCGGGTAAAAAATCAACCCGGTTGATGTCTCCTGAACGGGTGTGAAGGCGATCCATTTGTCCTGGGTGACAGTGACCCTGTCCGTTGATTCGAGAGTGGTTATGGCGGTGGCTCTGGCTGGGTAAGTTCCCGTTTCAGACCATATGAAAAGCCCCGCGACACCGATCACGATGAGTACTGCGAGACCGATCAATATATATTGGATGACCTTCTTAATTTTCATACTCACTCCCATTGCGGTATCCCAAGGTATTCAAAAATCAAATGTGGCGGGTTATGGGGAAACCGCCACATTGGAGGCGCACCCGGAGGGACTCGAACCCCCAACCTGCTGATTCGAAGTCAGACGCTCTATCCATTGAGCTACGGGTGCGTGTGGCAAGATTGTATCTTTTCAGAGGGGAAAAGTCAAGAAATGGGTCTTACGCGGGTATTTCTTTCGATATTTCAATCGTTTCTCGGTGCAATCGCGGTGCAACCAGCAATTTAGAAGCTTGTCATCTGACTGACGGTTAGGAATAATTTGATAGTATAAACAAGTCTTGACATTTGAATGAAAACAGGCATAAGATACACCAACTCGACCAAAAGGAGGTGATCCTATGCCTGAGGCGAAGATTCG
>JAWLER010000031.1:0-25222 GCA_041686005.1 Anaerolineales bacterium
CTTCTTGATTTTGGTGATCAGAGAAGTTTGATCTTACCAGATGTTCCAGGGCTTGGATTGCCTCTTCTTCGTCTTCCCCAGTGGCACGGATTTCAATCTCGTGGCCTTGTTCTGCACCCAAAGTGAGGATGCTGAGGATGCTTTTGGCGTCGACCCACTCCGTGCCATCCGATATATTTCGGACTGTTACCTCAGATGTAAAACCGGAGGCTTGTTTTACAAACAATGAGGCAGGCCGGGCATGGAGCCCGACTTCGTTTTCAAGGGTAAGTTGTATCTCTGTGGTCATGTAATGTGATCCTGGATTTTTCTTTTATATCTACCATACCAGTGTTAATGATTTGTCAGAATAGATAGATGCTGAGGTGATCATAAGATCTTCATTGACCCATCCAACCATCCTGACCTTTCACGTCGCTTTATTATAATCGCAAAGGTACGGTAGGGCCTCCTGATCTTGGTCAAACCCCTACGGGATTTCCTTTTGGTGGCTGGGAAAAAGGATGCTCGCTTGTCCGTAACAAAAAGACCAGATCCAGATTAACCCGCTGAGGAGGCCAGGGCTTGATCCAGAGCTGTCCGCAGTTGGCGCACCTTGGTCTCGCTCACGGATCCTTTCTGAGTGGGCGGCGTCCTCACACTTGTCCCGGCATGGGCATGAGGAATGCCGGTTTGCTTCACAAGCTGTCCCACGTTTTCGTGATTTATACCCCCGGCCAGGAATAAATCAATCCGTCCCTGGGCTTGTTCTTGATATCGTTTCAACCCTTCTATCCCCTGGGGCGCCTTTCCCCCCAGACCCTGTCCCCCCGACGTCCTAACGCTCTTGATACCGAGTTCAATCAACTCCTCCAGTGCCCCTTGGGGGTCCACGGTCATCTCCCATGCCAGATGGAAGTGAAGGGGGATCTCCCTCGCTGCTTTTTGCAGAGTTTGGATGGCTCCTTTATCGATGCGGCCCTCCTCTGTGAGGGCGCCAAGCAAAAAACCATCCGCGCCGTGTTCTGCTGCTAATTGGAGATCTGTGCACATGACATTCAAATCATCCGGGGAGAGGACCATGCCATTTGCGTAAGTTCTGGTCATCATCAAGACGTCGATATCCACTGCAGCGCTGACATGCTTTACCATCCCGATGGAAGGGGTCAAGCCGTACTCCATGAAATCACACTTCAAATCCAATTGGGTGGCGCCTCCTGCCTCAGCTGCCCGGGCATCAGCGACGGTTTCAACAATGATCTCTAACATTGGGAAGGATCTCCTATATATACTGGAAAAACGAAATTCCCTCTTTTTGAGGGATGGGGGACTGGACCCCTTGGACTGGATTGCTGTGTAGGGGGCTGGTAAAAACCATTTTCCACCCCCTTATTTAACCTCTTGGGTCATTTCCTCCATGATTTGCTCTGCCGCTTCTTGGGTTGAGGCCTGGCGGAGGTCATCCGCTAAGCTGCCTGAGAGACCTTCGGCGAGCGCAGAGAGCAAGCGTACATGCTGCTGGTTGTCAGGGGACCCAAAGGCGAATATCAAATCTACGGGGTCATTGTCCGGATGGTGGAAAGGGACGGGGTCGCTCAATGTGGCAGCAGACAGACACAAATGGAGCACCCCGTCCTCAGGACGTGCGTGGGCTAAAGCGATACCAGGGGCCACCACCACATAGGGGCCGTGCTCATCGACCAAGGCGATGCTGCGTTCAATATACGTTGTTCTGATCGCCTTGGCTTCGAGCAGCGGTTCACATACGGCGCGTATCGCCTCCCGCCAATCCTTCACTTTGATGCCTACAAGAACGGCGGTCACCACGTCTGTCACTATTCCATCCAACCTTGTTCTCGCAACGGTTCGGTCAGTTTCTCTTTGAGGGCCTGATGATCGGTGAAATTGGTGATGGAGACGATGACCGGGGCCACACCCTCAAATTCCTCCGTATGCATGGCCTGGCCGATGATGATATCCGGCTGCATGCTGCGGGCGGAACCGACATCAGTTGCGACCACCTTGGCATTGACCCCGAGTTCCTTGAATGCCTTCTCGGCGGTCATGCGCAAGATGAGGCTGCTTCCCATACCCACCCCACAGATGGTGATAGCAAGTACGGGTTCTTCAGTGCCTTTGTTCGTCATAGCGGCTTACGGTCCTTTAGCCGAGGTCTTCTTCAGTGGGTGGGGAGGTCTCTTCACGTGTGAAGGGGGCTTCTCCCGCTTGTTCCTTTTCGACAGAGGGGACCGTCCGCTTTAATATGACAAGCAGGATGGCGAAGATGACCACGATCAAGCCGGTGACGATCCAGATCCCGGCGGTGGGGCTCATCCCAGCGAAAGGAATGTTCAGGAGGGAGATCAACCAAGCCAGGATGTACCAGTCAGGATCCGCCAGGGTTGCCAGCTCTGGCGCTGTGCTGGACAGCATGGGCCAGGTGATGGCTTGCCCAATGGCCAGGAAAAGTCCTGCCAACGCCCCTGCCAGGACAGCACCTCGCCAGCCGCCGGTCGCATTCCCGAACACAGCTGCACCAGCGGGGATGAAGAAGAGCATGATCATGGAGGGGACGAGCACGAACCAACCAATGGATGCGAAGATCACCATCGTGATCAAGAAGATGATGATCGCTGAGAGGAATCCCAACATCACAGCGGTTGGTGCGTAGGGGAAGACGGTGGGCACGTCCAGGGCCGGTCGTGTCCCGGGCAGCACCTTGTCGCTGATGCCTTTGAAAGCGGGGACGATTTCAGCTAGGAACATGCGCACACCAAAGAGCAGGATGGCGATACCGGCCGCGAAGCGCAGCGCGGATACGACGCCCCACACCCAGGGGTGAATGTCAGCGCTGTACCCGGCAGCCTGTTCAGCCAGGACACCTTGATCCGCAAAAGCCATGGAGATCAACATGATGATGCCAATGACCAGCGCTGTGGATACGTTGACATCCTTGAAAAAACCGAGCTGTCTGGGCAGGGACAGTTTCTCTGTGTCATGCTCTTTCTTGGAGCCCACCAGATTTCCGAGTTTGCCGCCGATGAAGTAGGAGGCGGAGCCGGTGTGACCCATACCCCAGTCGTTGGAGCCGATGATCTTGCGCATCAGCGGAGCCAGGTAGAGGGGTTGGATAGTCCAATAACAGGCCACGATGATCGACCCCGGCAAAACAAGCGCCCACTGGCCGAGCGAACCGAATTGTTCCACCAGGGCCGCTGTGACCAGGACGGAAATCCAGAACATCAGGTGCCCGGTCAGGTACACATAGTCGGTTTTAAAGATCCCCACCGCGAGGACATGCAGGAAGAAGGCCACGGTGATGACCAGGGCGATGGTCCCTCCGTGCGAACCCAGGAAATCCCCCAGGGTGTTGGTCGCTTCTGGGGGGGTCAGTCCGAAGGCGTTGGAAACGATGGTCTGGAAGGAAACAAGTCCGCCAACGAAGATGTTGGTTCCAATGGTGAGGATGTAGATCCCGATCGTAGCCCTCAACGCCCCTGCGATGAGCTCCTCAATGGGCTTGCGCTGTAAAAGCAAACCGATCAGCGTGATCAGACCGATGAGGATGCCCACCTCATTGAAGATGTTGTTTGCTAAGAAAAGTAGAATATTTTTTAGTATTTCCATGAATGTATCCTCCTCAATACGGAACTACTTTTTATAAACGTTTTTTATTCTATTGGCACCTCCTTTGTTGAGTGGTTGGCCCCTTGTGTTTTGTGGTTGATTAGGTCAAACGTTCCCTGATATGAAAAATGGGATCTGATAAATGCTTGTAGATGCGGTGATGAAAAGCGTCCGGTTTCCCTCGCCGCCCCAGGCGAGGTTGGATGTTTTCTCTGGTACCCTAACGCGACCTATCACATCGCCTTGCTCGGTACACATCCAGATGCCCTGGGGTCCCGTGCAGTAGATATGTCCTTTCGAATCCACTTTCATCCCGTCCGGTTTGCCTTCCCCTTCCCCCTTGATTTCCACCAAGACCTCTCCGCCCGTCAACGTGTAGTCCTCTCCCACCTTAAAAACACGGACATGCCTTTGAACAGTATCATCGACGTATAGGCGGGCTTCATCAGGGGAGAAAGCGAGGCCATTGGGCGCTTCAAAATCATCCGCCAATAAGACCGGTTCGGATGCACCTACGGGCACGCGATAAAGGCCTTGAAAATCAAGTTCCTGCTTGCCCGGTCCGCCCAACCCTTCGCGAAGCCCATAGAGGGGATCTGTGAAGAAAACGGAACCGTCTTCGGCAATGACGAGATCGTTGGGCGAGTTCAACCGTTTCCCCCGATACTGGTCAGCGATCACCTCCCTACCCGACTCAGAAGTTCGTGTGACGCGGCGGGTTTGATGCTCGCAGGCCACCAGTCGCCCCTGGGAATCGAAGGTCAAGCCGTTCGCATAGTGACTGGGTTTTCTGAAAACTTCCGTGCCTGTACCCTCATTATATCGGAAGATGGTGTCCGCAGGGATATCCGAGAAGTATAAGGCTCGCTCCTCTTCATTCCAAACAGGGCCTTCTGTGAACTGGAAGCCACTCGCCAGCCTGACCAGTTTCGCGTTTGGAGAGATAAGTCGTTCCATTTCCTTCTCAAATACCTCAACGCTCATATCATTCCTCAAGTTTATTATATGTTAACACCGCGGATCGTAAGAAGTTATCCTGCCCCAGTGGCTCCTCCGTTTCCAATGAGACTGGAAGGTTCACTCCAGAAGCAAACCCATCTCCTGGAAAGCGTCCCTGACTTTTTGTTTGATGCTCTCATTTAAGGGGGAATAGGGCTTTCGGGGGAAGCCGGCGTTAACCCCTCGCATTTTGAGGACCTCATAGCAGGTGACGAGTGTAGGGGCGTACTTGAGGATGGAACGGGCTTGGAGGACCCGTAGCTGCACCTCACCAGCCCTTCTCCCCTTATCGCTTTGGAGCGCTTCCCACAGCTCTGCCATCAATTCGGGCCAAACATTGGCCAATCCGGAGATGATCCCTTTAGCGCCGGCGTGAACCGCGGCTGCTGAAATCGCCTCCGTCCCGATGATGTGGATGAAATCTGGGCGATCAATCTGGATCAGGAAGTCATAGAATTGGATCAGGTCAAAGGAACTGTCCTTCAGTCCTGCCAATCCTTCCCCCGCCAAAGTTTTCAAGAGGCTTGCGGGGATGGGGTTGTTGGAAAGTCCCGGGTTATTGTAGAGAAAGACGGGAATATCCACGGCTTCAAGGATGGATCGGAAATGAGCCAGCAGGTCTTCCTCAGGGTATTGATAATAGTAAGGCGGTATGGAACCCACGGCATCCGCACCGATCTCTTGGGCATGTTGAGCAAGTTCCACGGTCTGCGCGGTGTTGATGGAACCCACATGGACGATGACCGGGACCCGGCCGTTGACCTCGTCCACGATGACTTCAGCGGCGCGTTTTCGTTCCTCGATGTTCATCAGAGGCCCGGAGCCATAAGTGCCGATAGGATAGAAACCGTTTACTTTGGGCGTCAGGAAACTGATGACTTCTCTTTGCGCCTGTTCGTCGAACGCCCCTCTGGCATCGAAGGAAGTGATCACGGGGGGGATGACACCTTTAATCTCTTTCGGCATGGTTAACTCCTTTTTATCGCATACTTATATTGCTCCACCAATCGCTTGTGCAGGGAAGGTTGAGGAACCCCGAACTCCTCTCTTATTCTTGACCAAGATATCTGAAGGGGTGAACCTTGGAGCCGCCGCTCGCCATACGTCACTTGGAAAGAAGGGTTGATCTCCATCAATGTTTGGCCTAGTTCCTCTACGGTCCAATTCTCGTAGGGCAGATGGTAGATTTTGTGTTCTGCGTCTTCACTCAGTGTAAGGAAGCGCAGGGCATTTGCAACGTCTTCATAATGGGCGAGGGGGAGCACTTCATCGGGCGCATAATCAATGATCACCTCACCGCCACAATGGATCAAGTTGAATATCTCCGCCCGCCAGGGGGTTGTGGCTGTCGGTTCCCCTGGACCCACAAGGATGGGCATTCTGGCGGAGATGAATTGGACACCACTTAGCTCGGAGAAGGTCATCCCCATTCTTTCTACGAAGTCTTTTGTCTGGCCGTAGAAGTTCGTGGGCTGGGGGGTTACATCCTCATCCACCTCACCTGCAACGTGCCCAAGATTTCCCAAGACGGAGAATGAGCTTCCGAATACAAAGCGGGGAACGGTAAATTCATGACATATTCTTAAAAGGTTGAAGGCCCCTAAGACGTTGACCTGGAAACTGAGGAGCGGGTCAGCGGCGGACGCGCTGACCAAGAGAGCGGCCAGGTCGACGACGGTTCTGATGGGGTGCTGGTCGAAGACCTTTTCCAGTGCTTGATAATCGCGGACATCCACCGTGAGGTCCGGATAAAGGTTGTCCTGTGCTGCGATATCCAGGCTTATGACGGATTCCCCGTTTTGAGTCAAACTCTGACAAAATGGTTGCCCCAAGTACCCGTTTCCACCTGCTACCAAAATCATATCGGCCCTCTCCAACGGAACATGAGCTTGATAGGAAAGGCTGGTGCTGGTGGCTTTGCTGAGAAGAGCATCGCGTTCGGGATGGCCTTTTGTGTCCTGGACCTCTCAGCCAACACCCCCCTTTCCTGGCAGTGTAAAATGAGTTCTCCTGTTCTCAATTCTAGCATAAATTGTACGTACTCAAACAAAGATTATGCTACAATAAAACATAAATAATCATATAGTAACAAATATTAACGTTAGAATCCGGATACCATTTTCCATCAGGGGTCCGAAAAGATCCGTTTCTCCTTTTCGCCAGGAAAGGGAGGTGGCCCGTTTTGGAGGATGATCGCCGGTGCCGTATCCTGTTTTGATAATGTGGAAGGGAAAAATGCCTTTGAAGGGGGAGTAAATTTTACCGTGATCCAACAGCGATCTTCCGGAGGTCCCATGAAACGACTTGATCAACGCATTCAAGAAGTCTTGAGCCAAAATGAGAAAATCCTCTGTTGCGTCCTGCCTTTGGGGGATCCAGATTTGCAGACCTCGAAGCGCCTGGTCGAGCTGTATCTGGAATCAGGGGTTGACATTGTAGAATTGATGATCCCCAGTCAAAAACCTTATTTCGACAGTGCCCAGCTCCACGAGGCGTGCCGGCGGGCTTTGCGTCATGAAGCGGATTACGGGGTGTATTTGGACTTCATAGCGGAAGTCCGCCAAACTTATCCGGAAGAGCCTTTTGAGGTCATGACCTATTCGGACGTGGTCCGGACGTTGGGGGCGGAGCGATTTGTCCGGGGGTTGGATGAAGCGGATATCGAGGCTCACCTCTTGGCGGATTCTATTGCGGTGGACGAAGACCTCTTGGGGGAATTGGACGCCAATTTGGTCGACGCCAGCATCATCCGGGTCCGTTTCATGCCCCATCCTTTCCGGGAGGATCTCCTCCCGGACATCATAGAACACGGACAGGGTTTTATGATTCTGCAGTCCGTGACCGATGAGGAAGGAAAGCGGCCGACTGTCGACCCGCGCAACCGTGAGCGCATCGAACGGCTGCGCGTGGCTGGGGTGGAGGCGGCGGTCCTTCTGGGATATGGGATACGCGACCCCGAGAGGGTTCGGGAGGCGGTGGCTTTGGACCCCGACGGGATCATTGTGGGCAGCGCCTTAATGGAGCGGATTGCCCTGGAAGATTACCAAGGGCTGGCGGACCTCATTCGGGGTCTTAAATTGGCTACCAAGCCTGGTGGGTAAGGGGAGGTTTGTGTGTCCGGGCAGAGGGGTAAACACAGGAGTGCATAGGAGGTGAAAGATGATCCGGGGTGATATCAAGAGACATTTTGACATGAGCTGGAAAGAATTCGAAAGGGCGGTCAAGGATAAGGATTTCGCCTTTCTCCCCATTGGCGCCATTGAACAGCACGGCCCGCATCTTCCTATGGGGACGGATGTCATCATCGCGGAGCACCTTTGCGAGAGGTTGGCTCGAGCCACGGGGGGAGTGTTGCTTCACAGCCTGGCCTATACACCTTCCTTCTCTTTGCGCCATTATCCGGGCACGGTCCGGGTCTCGAATGAGACGTTCGCGTCCACGATCGTGGAGATTACCAACGCGTTATATGAGCACGGGATCAAGACCATGTACGCCTTCATCGCCCATCTCGGCGCGGTGGATGCCTGTAAAGCGGCGGAGCGGGACCTACTCCTCCATTCCCAGGCGCGCCTGGTCCGGTTGGTTTTGCCCGGGTATAAAGAAGCGATCGAACGGTTCTGTGTTTCGGAGCGCTGGCATGCTACATACGTTCACGCCGAGGAGTATGAAACGTCCGCGGTGCTGGCCATCCGCCCCGATCTGGTCGATATGAGCAAGGCGGTTTGCGAGTACCCAGAACATGATCCGCTTCTGGGACCCACCTCGCTGTCCTGGGATGTGTTTTGCGAGAGCGGCGTGATCGGGGATGCGACCGTCGCCACAGCGGAGACGGGCCGGAAGATCTTGGAGCATATGTTTCAAGAATCTCTGGACCTGATCCGGCATCATCAAGATCGGTTGAAAAACGATGAGGTCTGAGGGTGTTGGATCAAGTTAGATGGATGTTTAGAGTATCTCATGGACGGTAATCCATTCCTGAGAAGGTTTGGGACCGAAGGCGGCCTGGATTGGCTAGAGAAGGAAGCCTGTCCATCGGCAAAGGGGTAATCGACGTATGTTAAAAAAAGAAAGACAGCGTCAAATCCGGGAGCTCATCAACCTGCAAGGGGAGGTGACGGTCTCCGAGCTTGCTGACCGATTTGGGGTCAGCCAGATGACCATCCGGCGCGATTTGCAGGATTTGGCTGCCCAAGAGGCGGTTGAAAAAGTCCACGGGGGGGCGGTCAGAAGGGACCAGGGTCGGCTCATCAGCCACATCCCAATATTGGAAGGGTGGGATAAACAGGCGGCTGCCAAACACCGCATTGGTGAAGCGGCTGCAGCCATGGTTGACGGGGAAGATACTGTTTTCATCGGGGCTGGGACGACCACGTTGGCTGTGGCAAAAGCTATGAAAGACCGTCAGAATATCACCGTGATGACCAATGCGCTCACCGTAGCGAATACGCTGGCCAAGTCTCCGGGCATCATGCTCATGGTCACAGGGGGCATCTTGCGTTCTCGAAATCTGTCCATGGTGGGGTATCCGGCAGAGCGCAACCTGCAGGGCGTCCGGGCGGACAAAGTGATCACCGGCATCCGGGGCATCGATCCCCAATTTGGATTGACCAGCGATGACCTCCATGAGATGAAAACGAATCTGGCGATCATGGCGATCAGCAACCATTTGATTGTGGTAGCGGACCATACCAAATTTGGTCGGGTGGCCACCAGCCGGACGGCCCCGTTAAGTGCGGTATCGGTGATCGTCACGGATGACCAGGCACCCCAGGAGATGGTGGCGGAAATCAAGAACTTGGGGGTGGAAGTCGTCCTGGTCTGAGGGCAAACCTCGTTTATGCTGCCCCTCAGCGCTGAAAGAGGGATGCTCGCCTGATACGGTACAAACCCTCATCAGAAAAAGAACCTGGTTTTAAAAGTCTCTGTATGTGAAGGACCCCCCGATAACGTGTTTGAAATTGTTCGATTTATTGACAAACGAACAATAATGGTCAATAATATAAACAAAGGGAATCCCAGGGCGGCTGTTTCCGCATGTTGAGAGAAGAACGCATCCAGCAGATCATAGAGATTTTGGAGGACAAAGGTATCGTCCATGTCAATGAATTAAAAGATCGATTCCAAGTGTCAGCGATGACCATCCGCAGGGATCTGATGGCGCTTGACAAACGGGGAAAGATCGAGCGGATCCATGGCGGTGCCCTTTTGTCATTGGAAAACCAAAACCGCGTTGAACCGCCCATTGTAGAACGGATGAATGTCAGGGCGGAGGAGAAGAAAAGGATCGCGGTGTGGGTGGCTGATCTCATTGAAGAGGAAGACACCATTTTTCTAGGGTCTGGCACAACGACACTTTATGTGGCTCGAGAATTGATCATCCGGGATGACATCACCGTGGTAACGAACTCCGTTCCCATCCTTCATGAGTTGGCCAATAACTCCAATATGAAAATCATCACCTCGGGCGGGTTTCTGCGCAGGAGCGAATTGTCTTTGATCGGAGCCCATGCTGAGGCCGTCCTTGAGAACATCCGGGTCAACAAGGTGATCATGGGGATGCGCGGTATTCATCCCTTGTATGGGTTTAGCTGCGAGCATCCGGAGGAATTGATCACGGACCGCAGGATCCTGGAGATTTCCGACGATGTCATCATCGTCGCTGATCACACGAAAATCGGACAGGTGGCGACAAACAAGGTCGCCCCTGTCGATAGCGCTTCCATGATTGTCACGACCCAAAAGGCCCGGGAAGACCTGATCCGAAGTATCCGGGAACAAGGTGTTGAAGTGGTGATTGTTTAAGCGCACATAGGTTATAAAGGGGCCAGGTATGCCTGAGAAAAGAAGCCATTCAGCCGAGGAAATATTATCCCAACCTCAGACATGGGTCCAATCTCTAGCAGCTTTAAATCAGGTGGGTGAAGACATCTTGCCAGGCGGGGAAGGGTATGAGCAAATTCTGGTCACGGGCTGCGGTTCGACCTACTACCTTTCTGTATGGGCTGCCCAAGTCATTCAAAAGGTGACCGGTACGATGGCGCGCGCGGTGCCCGCCTCTGAATTATGGCTTTTCCCCGAGAATTGGCTGCTGCGAAGCCGGTCTCATTTATTGATCGCGGTTTCCCGTTCGGGTTCGACCAGTGAGACGATCCACGCCCTGGAGTATTTTCGGAATCAAGGGCGGGGGGATCATTTTGTGATCAGCTGCGATCCGGGTTCTGAACTCGCTGCCCTTTCGGACGCCGCGGTCTTTTTTCCACACGCCAGAGAAAAGTCTATCGCTCAAACCAGGTCTTTTACCAATATGATGTTGGGGATGTCCTTTTTGATCGAGAAGCAGGTAGGGCAAGGGGTGGCGGACCGCTTATCTTCCCGAGGGACCGATATGTTGAGCGAATTCCGAGGGCGCATCCAGGATATGGGTCAAGATCGAAACCTGAAGCGTTTCTTTTTCTTGGGTTCCGGACCCCGCTACGGTTTGGCTTGCGAAGCCATGTTGAAAATGAAGGAGATGTCCTTATCTTATTCTGAAGCGTATCATTTCTTGGAATTCCGGCACGGTCCCATGTCCATGGTTCATGATCAAAGCCTGGTCGTGGGTTTGCTCAGTAAAGACAATCACCGTCGAGAACTAAGTGTTCTCAAAGACATGAAAGAGCTTGGTGGTCATATTCTGGCTTTAGGAAATGAGCAGATTACGGATCCTCCGACCTGGATTGATCATTATATTCCGATCGATTTTTCTGGACTGGGGCGTTATGGAGACGTGCTCTATCTGCCCCTGCTGCAGAGCTTAGCTTTGGAACGCGCTTTGACGGTGGACTTGAATCCTGATAAGCCCAATAACCTCAATGCAGTTGTGGTGTTAAATGAGTAAAGAAGATCAAGGGAAGCCCATCGGTTTGTTAGGTGCGCTCAAGGAGAACCATCTCGCTGTAGGATGTGAGGCATCCTCTTGGGAGGATGCTGTGAGGCTGGCGGGAGGTATCCTGGTGGAGAATGGGGTTGCTGAAGAATCTTATATCAAGGCCATGATCGACACCATTCGTGATTTGGGCCCCTATTGCGTGATCGCCCCGGGCATCGCCATGCCTCATGCGCGGCCGGAGGATCATGTCCTGGATACGGGTTTTTCTCTGGTCACCCTCAAAGATCCTGTGGACTTTGGTAGCCAGGAGAATGATCCGGTGGACATCGTCATTGGGTTTGCAGCCCAGGATAAAAATCGTCATGTCCAGGCCCTCCGGGAAATCGCGAAACTTTTCATTGACCGGTCATTTGTAGAGGATGTCCGATCTGCATCTTCAACCGGGAAACTGTACGATATCATTCAATCCAAAAGGACACAGCTATGAAAATTGCGACTTTATGCGGGATGGGGTTCGGAACCAGCATGATGTTGAAGTTGGCCGTGGATGACATCCTCAAAGAGGAAGGCATCACAGGGCATGAGGTGATCCCCTGGGACCTGGGGTCGTTCAAAGGTCAGCAGGTGGATCTGGTGGTGGCACCTACGGACATGGAAAGACATCTCAAAGATTCAGAAACGAAAGTGGTGTATATCAAGAATCTGGTAGATGAGGAAGAAATATCCGAAAAGGTGCTCACTGCGATCAAGGAATTAGAAGGAGCACAGGAATAAGGAGGTGAGAAACTGAACGAAACGTTTATTTCCACGGATTTTATTAGAAAGGATTATTGATAAAGGAGGATTTCAATGGAAATCTTTAGGGCTATTCTAGAGTTGATCCAGCTCCCAGCCTTCATCCTCGGTTTAATCGCCTTCATTGGTCTGCTCATCCAGAGGAAACCAGCGTCCGATGTCATCGTGGGGACGTTTAAGACCATGCTGGGCTTGTTGATCATGAGTCTGGGTATTGGTGGGTTGATTAATGCCTTAGTCCCCATCCAGTCTATGTTCGAAACCGGGATCCCATCTGAAGCGTTCACCACCTTTGTCACCTTTGACGAGGCGGTGGTGGGCGCTGTGCAGGATGCCAATAAAGCCAACATTGGTGCAGCAATCGCCTGGACCATGCTCTTTGGCTTTATTTTCCATGTCTTTTTAGCTCGGGTCACGAAGTTCCGGTATATCTACCTGACCGGGCACATGATCTGGATTCACGCCGGAGCTTTCGCCATCCTGTTCCACTCTTTTGGGCTGTCCCTCTTCTGGACGGTGCTTTTGGCGTCCCTGGTGGACGGCGCGTACATGACTCTTGCGCCGGCCCTGGCCCAACCGGTGATGCGCAAAATCACTGGGAAGGACAACATCGCCTTTGGCCACGGCCAAACGCTGTTGAACATGGTGGGCGCCTGGGTTGGGAAGCTGGTTGGCGACCCGGAGGATTCCGCTGAGGATGCTGTCATCTCAGAGAACCTCGATTTCTTCCGGGATATGGCCATTTCCATCTCCCTGATCATGCTCGTGGTCGCTTACATCGGGGTGATCCTGGCCATCACACAGATTGGCATAGCTGGTGTTGAAGAAAACATCAGCGGTGGACAGAACTGGTTTGTGTTCACGCTCTTGCAGGCTCTTGGCTTCACCGCAGGTGTGCTGGTCCTTCTCCAAGGTGTCCGCATGCTGATTGCGGAGATCGTTCCCGCCTTCAAGGGTGTGGCTGAGAAGCTCATCCCCGGTGCAAAGCCGGCGCTGGACTGCCCGGTTATCTACCCCTTTGCCCCTAATTCCCTGATCATTGGCTTGATCTCCGGGACCATCGGGCAGGTGGTGGGCATGATATTGCTCGGCTTAATCGGTTGGCCGGTACCGCTACCCAGCATGATCGTGGCTTTCTTCGCCAGCGGTTCCGGGGCCATCTTTGGAAACGCCACCGGTGGGCGCCGAGGTGCTTGGGCTGGCGGTTTCCTGTGGGGGGTCTTAGGCTGGTTCATCATCAGCTTCGCTTACGAGTTCCAGGTCTTTGGTGACTTGGCTGGCATGGGTGCGACAGATCTTGGTTTCACCGTGCCGGATGCCATTGTCCCTGGAATCGTGATCTGGTTGATCGCCAAGCTGTTTGGTGTCTAAATCTAACCGGTAGAAGGATAGCGAGGGGGCATGCCCCCTCGCTATTTTTTGGAGTTACCTGTGAGAACAATATTTATCAATGGAAAGGTCATGACCCCGTTTGAAGTCCTTGATGATCAGGCCTTGCTCATCGAGGATACATTTATATCTGGAATTATTCCCGCACATGATGTGCAACCTAAGGAAGAGGACCGGGTGATGGATGTGGGGGGAAACTGGATCGCCCCGGGGTACATCGATATTCATGTCCATGGGGGGGATAGAGCGGACACCATGGATGCCAGCCAGGAAGCCTTTGATACCATCAGCAGGTTTTTTGCGCGCCATGGGGTGACGAGTTTCCTGTACACGACTGGAACGGCATCCAACGAAGCGATCTGGGCTGTCATCGAGGCTTATCTGGATTACCGTCCCCCGCAAGATGGCGCTGCGCCCTTAGGGATCCATCTAGAGGGTCCTTATTTATCCGAGGAGAAAAAAGGGGCCCAACCGGCGGCGTTTTTGCGGGATCCTGAGCCGGAGCAGTATCGTAAATGGTTTGACACAGGTGTTGTGAAATTAATGACCATCGCGCCCGAGCTGCCGGGCGCCTTAGCATGTATTCAATATGGCAAAGAGCGGGGGGTTGAATTTGCGGCAGGGCATTCGGTCGCCACCTATGAACAAATGCAGGGGGCGGTGGATGCCGGGTTGAATCAAGCCACCCACACCTTCAACGGTATGAAACCGCTCCACCACCGCGAACCGGGCGTTGTCGGGGCTGTGCTTGCGGACCCGCGGATCTACGCCCAAATCATCACGGACGGCGTCCACGTCCATCCCCCGGTGGTCAAAGCGCTGGTCAATGCCAAAAGGAAGGAGAGGACCGTTTTGATCACGGACGCCATCCGGGCTGCAGGGTTGGGAGAAGGGGAATACGACCTCTTGGGGCAGAAAGTGACCGTTGCGGATGGCGAAGCGCGGATCGCTTCTGGCAGCTTGGCGGGCAGCATTCTGACCATGGATGAAGCGGTCAGAAATACGATGAGGTTTTGTGATCTTCCTCTCCAAGACGCTGTGTATATGGCTACGTACGCCCCTGCAGAATCCATCCATGTCCAGGATCAAAGGGGGCAATTGCAGCCTGGAGCCAGCGCGGACATCGTCATCCTCTCTGAAGACGCCACTGTGGAATCGACCTTTGTGGAGGGGAGATTAGTCTATCAAAAATAAAAGGAGTTTTGTATGTCCAAACTGTCAGACGTCTATTTAGATGGTTTGATGGAACTTTTAACCCGAATCAAGGAGGAAGAAACAGAAGCGCTGGAGGAGGCTTCTCTTTTAATGGCGGATGCGATTGAAGGGGGACACAATATCTTCGGCTTCGGCTGCACCCACTCCTCTCTCCCCATTCAAGATTTGGTGTATCGGGCGGGTGGGTTGGTCGTCGTCAACCCCATCTTCGGTCCCGGGATTCAATCTTTGGATGTCCAGCCGGCGACGATGACCTCTGCTATTGAGAGGTTGGAAGGGTACGCAGAAGTCCTCCTGGACAATCACCCCATCGAAGAAGGGGATGTTTTAATCGTGGTCTCCGTATCCGGGCGCAACGCGGTCCCCATCGAAATGGCGAAAATCGCCTCGGAACGCGGGATTAAAGTCATCGGGGTCACCTCATACGAGTATACAAAGAACGTCGAGTCGCGGCATCCCTCCGGGAAGAAAATGTACCAATTTGCCGATGTGGTATTGGATAACAAAGTGCCCAAAGGGGATGCCATGGTGGGAGCTGAGGGATTCCCGGTCAAGTTCACACCGGCTTCTGGTGTAACCAGCATCGCCCTCCTTCATACGTTAATGACCATGGTGATTGAAGCGTTGTTGGAACGAGGGGTTGAGCCGCCTGTCCTGATCGCCGCCAACGTCGACGACAGCATGGAGCACAACAGACGTGTCTGGGATAAATATGGCGACCGGATCTTTTACCTGTAAAGATGTCCATGGTTTTGGAAGTCGTCGTTGAGACCTGGGAGGATGCTCAAGCTGCGGAAGCGGGGGGTGCAGATCAGATCGAAGTGAAATGTGATTATCTGGAATATGGGTTGACCCCATCTTGGGGGATGTTGAAAACCATCGCCACCGGCGTGGATTGTGATGTGCTGTGCATGATCAGACCCCACGCACGGTCGCAGGTGTATTCAGACCATGATCTCGCCGCCATGGAGGAGGATATCCGCCTGGCAAAGGAACTGCCCATCAAAGGGTTTTTAGTTGGATGTCTTACCCCAGTGGGCGAGCTTGATGTCTCCGCTTTACAGCGCTTGAAAGCGGCAGCTGACCCCCTAGAACTGCATGGCCACCTGGCTTGGGAACAAACTAGTGATACGCTCAAAGCCCTGGAGCAATTGGGCGAGTTGGGATTTCGAAGCCTGCGCACCAGCGGTGGGGATGGGATCAGCGGCCAAGCACTGGAGAACATCGAGAGAATTAAGCTCTATGCGGAGAGGTCGCCAGAGGGCATGGACCTCTTTCTGGCAGGAGGGATACGGCTTGAGAACCTTTCAGCATTGATCACCCAAACCGGGATCACCCAAATCCACTCTGGGTCCGGCGTCAGGGAGCCGGAGGAGAGGACGGGGAGCGTAAAAGTGGAAAAAGTGCGCGCCATGAAGAAGATCTTATCCGGGCTTTCTACCTCCTCTGTTAATCGCTAAAGGGATATATGCAGAAATCGCAATGCCAAGCCGTGCTCTTTGATCTGGATGGCACCCTGATCAAAACGGAACCGATGGCCAAGTTAATCCTCGAGGATTTATATCGAGCTCACAGAGAAGTTGAATTCACGGATGAAGTATTTGAGACATTAAAGGGGAAGCCGGCCCGAGACATCATAAAAACGATCAACCCGGATCAGGTGGACCAATTGCTGGAGGAAATTGTCCAACTGGAGGAGAAGTACCGCCATCTGGCCCCGGCCTATCCCGGTGTTCCCTCTTTGGTGAAGGGACTTTCAGAGCGGGGGTATAAGCTGGCGGTGGTCACCTCCCAGGCCCGACCGGAGATGGAAGCCGCCCAGGATCATTACCCTTTTGCCTCCTATATCCCCGTGTGGATTTCCGCTGACGATGTCGAGCATCCCAAACCCCATCCTGAGTCCGTCACAAAGGCTTTATCTACTTTGGATGTGGATCCTGCCCAGGCCTTGTTCGTCGGAGATTCGGTCTATGATGTCGAAGCCGGGATGAGGGCCGGGGTGAAGACAGGGGTCGCCACATGGAGTGGGTCGGACCATAGAGCGTTGTTAGAACTTGACCCGCATTATGTATTTGAGGAACCCGCGGATATCCTCAGGGTATGTGAGCCATGAACCACCTTTCCGTAGGGATCATAGGTTGTGGGTATATCGCCCAGAGGGCTTATTTCCCCCTTTTGTCGTCTTGGCCTGATCTGACCGTTGAGATGGTCCTCAGCCGGACCAAAAAGCACTGGGGCGCTGTCCGGGATCGTTGGCCCGATTTAAATCTGTCCACGAATTTGGAGGATCTCACATCCGCTGGGGTCGATGCGGCTTTCATCCTTACCCCTGTGGCGTCCCATTTTGACCTCTGTGTGACCTTGCTCGAAAACGGGATCCATGTCTTTGTGGAGAAGCCTCCCGCCCGTTCCTCGACGGAAACCCTTACCATGGCCCAGATGGCGGAAGATAAGGACTTAGTCTTGATGGTGGGCTTTAATCGCAGGTATGCACCGCTGGTTGAAGCGGCTCAGTCGTTGATCAAGAGGGAGGACATCCGGCTTTGCACCGTGGAAAAGCACCGCCCTGGCATCCAGGGCCGGGATCTCTCGGAAGCATACCGGGAAGATTTGATTCACCAAATCGATTTGCTGCGGTTCTTTTGCGGGGAGATGACTCCCCTCTCCACCTCTTCCATATATCGCGGTGATAAGATCGTCAGCGCGGTGAGCGTCTTGGAAGGACCCCATCAGTGCCTGGGGGTCCTGAAAGCGTCCCGCGAATCGGGATCCTGGCAGGAGAGGGTGACCCTGATTGGGTCAGGGAAGACGGTGCAGATGGACATGTTCCAAAGAGCAATCCTGGTTGAAGGGGGGCAGGAACGGGTGATTTGGCATGCTGAAAGCGGGACCCATGTAGAACATCTGGGGGACCGCGGGTTTAAAAGTGAAATCGAGCATTTTTTGGTGTGTGTACAGGAAAACAAGGCTCCGTTCACGGATGGGTTCGAAGCCGCGAAAACTCAATCCCTGCAAGAGGGTCTTGCGGACATCGATTACCAGACACAAAGGAGAAGAAATTGAATCAAAGTCATCTCACGACCGGGAAGAGAAGGGGGTTGACGTCCACTTCCAGTGACCAGGGGATATTCACGATCCTGGCGTTTGATCACCGCCAGTCGTTTGTGGACATGGTCGCTCCCCAAGGGAAGCCGGCGGGTGTGTACGATACGGCATCCTCGGCAAAGATAGATGTGGTTAGAGTGCTTTCGCCTGTAGCAAGCGCCGTGCTCCTGGATCCTTTATACGGCGCCTCTCAAGCGATTGCCAGAGATGCCCTTCCCGCCCGAACGGGACTTCTGGTGGCTGTGGAGAGATCAGGCTACAGCGGGGCGTCCACTGCCCGGATATCCTCCCTTTTGCCTAAATGGGGGGTAGAAAAGATCAAGCGGATGGGGGCTGATGCTGTCAAGTTGTTGATCTACTATCATCCCGACGGGGGGGAGATCAGGGATCGGCAGGAGCATCTGGCGGAAGAGGTGGCGCAGCGCTGCTGGGATTTTGACATCGCGTTCTTTTTGGAAGCTGTGACCTACAGTTTGGATGAGGAGCACGGTAAGGACTCGAAGGCGTTTGCCGAAAAAAGGCCGGCGTTGATTGCCCGAACAGCGAAAAGGTTGAGTTCCCTCGCCCCCGATGTCCTGAAAATTGAATTTCCGGTGGACGCCAACCGGGATCAGGATGAAGGGCATTGGCTGGAAGCCTGCCAAGCGGTATCGAAGGTGTCCACGTGCCCCTGGACGGTTTTAAGCGCGGGGGTGGATTTTGACCTCTTCGCCCGGGAGGTTGAGGTGGCCTGTAAGGGGGGCGCGTCCGGTTTCATCGGCGGCCGGGCCATCTGGAAAGAAGGGGTCCTTCTCCCGGAAGAGGAGCGGATGGGGTGGTTGGAATCGGTGGGCAGGGATCGTTTACAAAAATTGAGTCAGATCACCTCGCAACACGCCAGGCCCTGGACCGATTTTTATCCTCCCCAGGATATTGGGAGATTTCGAGATTGGTATGCAAAATATTGATGATGAAAGGTTGATCCTCTCCTCTATAAAGCCTATCCGGGAGAGGATTTCCAAACATAAAGCTGGATCACCGGTGGGGTTGATTTCCGTCTGTTCTTCCCACCCTGAGGTGATCCGCAGCGCCCTGAAATTTTCAAGGGACGAAAATTGTTTTCTGTTGATTGAGTCCACCTGCAATCAGGTCAACCAATTTGGGGGATACACCGGGCAAACCCCGGCGGAGTTCGTCGCTAAATTAAAGAGAGAGTTGTCTGGATTTTCTGGTCAGGTACCCTCGATCGCTTTAGGAGGGGACCATCTCGGGCCGTATCCCTGGAGGTCCCAGCCCGCAGCGGAAGCAATGGGTCATGCCTCTAAGCTGGTGGAGGATTACGTGTCCGCCGGGTACCGGAAGATCCATCTGGATGCCAGCATGCGCTGCGTTGATGATCCGGAGGGGCCCTTAGATGTCCAGGTATCTGCGCAACGCGCGGCTGAACTATGCCGGGCTGCGGAACAAGCGAGCGAGAGGACGGGTCTGGAATGCGTTTATGTGATCGGCTCCGAGGTCCCCACCCCGGGTGGGGATCAGGAAGGGGCTCAAGCCATGCAGGTCACCTCGGTGGAGGACCTCCGGGACACGATCCGGGAGACCCGGAAGGCGTTTTACGGACAGGGGTTGGAGTCCGCCTGGGAAAGGGTGATCGCTGTCGTGGTCCAGCCCGGAGTGGAATTTTCGGATCAATCAGTCCATGACTACCGGCCGTCCCAGTCTGAGGCATTGCCCCGGTTCATTGAGGGGGACACAGGCCTTGTCTATGAAGCCCATTCGACGGATTACCAGACCCCTGGGGCCCTGAAGAACCTGGTCCGCGACCACTTCATGATCTTGAAGGTGGGGCCCGAACTCACGTTCCAGTACCGGGAAGCTGTCTTTGCCCTGGAAAGGATCGAAAAAGAGCTCAGCGAGTATCGTTCGAATATGAAGATCTCACGAGTCTCTGAAGTAATAGAAGGGGAGATGCTCCGGGATCCGGGGTATTGGGAGGATTATTATCACGGGGATGAGGGATATCTTTCCTTTGCCCGGAAGTACAGCCTCAGCGACCGGGTTCGTTATTATTGGAGCAGGGACAGCGTGCAGGATGCGCTGGACCAACTGATGGAGAACCTGACCTCTGTCGAGGTCCCCCTAGGTTTGGTAAGCCAGTATTTGCCCCGCCAATACCGCAAGGTCAGAGAGGGGGAACTTCGACGGCATCCCGAGGCGTGGATCGAGGACAAGATCGCCTCCGTGCTGGAGAAATACCTTCGAGCCGCGTCCCTGGATGCTTAGCTGACAGTTGGCCACATTCGTTCTGATTGTTTGAAAACAAATTCCCCCTTAAAGTGTAAGTGAGTTGCACAGGAATTGAACCTGTAACCTACTGATTTGGAGTATTGATCAGATGGTTTTTCCCCCTCTATGTGGTTGTATCGTTTCTATTGTTTCTACAACATCTGCACTATTCTGTACCAATTTGACGAGAAATGAGACAATCAAATCCTGCATCCCTCACATGGTTTGGATTGCAAGAACGCAGGAGGATGATCAGCCACAGATGATTTTTCAATTTTGTTATACTATGGGAGACATGTAGAGAACAATGTGTACTAAACTTATTTGCAGAAATCCATGGATTCAACCATGGAAATACCGCTATAATTGTTGGATACGGTAAGTGATGTATAGAAACGAATTAAAGTTTTTTGTTAACGGGCATCAAAAAAACATCATGACAAATAAATTGAGTAAAATTTGTCATCGGGATCCTTTTAGTGACCCAGATGGGGGATATTTGGTTTCAAGTTTATATTTTGATGACTATAATCAAAGCGCATTTTTTGATAAGTTAAGTGGGATAAGATATCGAAAGAAATTCAGGGTTCGTGTTTACAATTATCAATCTGATGTCATTAAACTAGAAAGAAAAATCAAAAGGGGAAGTGTTACTGAAAAATCACATATTCAAATCTCAAAGAAAGAATATGATCATCTTGTTAGTCGGGATGTCCGTTTTTTGAAGTGTAAAAATGATCTTGTCGCTAAAGATTTTTATCTTTATTATCGGACGAAGAACTTACAACCGAGGGTAGTGGTTGAATATCGTCGGGAAGCGTTCGTTTATCCATATGGAGATGTGCGAATTTGTTTTGATTATTGCCTTAAGGCAGGAGTTTATCAAAAAGATTTGTTCTCAAATGGGTATAAAATCTCAGCACTCCCCAAGGATCAAATTATCCTTGAAGTGAAATATACGGGATATTTGCCTGATGTTATTCGAAATATTATTCAAATAAATAACCTTCAAAGGCAATCCATCTCAAAATACGCTAAATGTTTTGTCGTTGGCATGTAGATAAAAAGGAAGAGTTATGACTTGGAATGATTTTATACAGAACACAGATTTTTTTACGACTGATTTATCCGTGACGTCAATTGCATATACGTTGCTTTTTTCTTTTGCGTTAGGCCTGTTCATCTTTTTTGTCTATCGTTTCAGTTATAAGGGCGTGATGTATTCAAAGACATTTAATGTGACATTGATTGCTATATCTATGATCACATCGTCTATTATCCTGGCTATCTCGAGTAATATCATTTTATCTTTGGGTATGGTGGGTGCTTTGTCAATAATTCGATTCCGGACTGCTATCAAAGATCCCATTGATGTAGCTTATTTATATTGGGCCGTTGGTGTAGGTATCACGAGCGGCGCAGGGCTTTTAATGTTAGCGTTGATGTCTTCAGCCGTAATTGGAATTATTTTGTTTGTATTTTCCAATATATCAGATTTGAATACGCCATGTTTGTGTGTGGTTTCTTATCAAACAGAAGAAACGGATGATTTGGTTTTTAAGCTAATTGAAAGCGAAGCGAAAAGATATCGGTTGAAATCAAAAGTGTTTAATGGTGAAAATTATGAATTGACAGTTGAGATCAGAAAAAGAAAAAAGGCCGCGAATCTCGTAAATAAAATCAGGGGCATTCGCGATGTGGATTCAGTTGCGCTGCTTGGTTATGACGGTGATTTTGCTGTTTAGGAATCATCAATGAAAAAAACCCTTTCTCTTTTTGCCAAGATTCTCCTTGTGATTGTTGGATTCGGTTTAATTGCCGGATTCGTGTTCGCAATGCTGGAGGTTGAAGAGAGAATTGCCGTTGAAAAAGAGTGTAAACAATTGGAAATAAAAAGCCAAAATCTATCATTCCAGAAACAGTCAAAGATTGTTATCACTGAAGTGATGTCATCAAATTCTTTGACGATCCTGGATGGGTTCGGGTTAAGCTCAGATTGGATAGAATTTTATAATTCGGGTGATGAGGTCATTAACCTTGAAGGTGCGGGGCTATCCACAAATATGGATGAACCTATGATGTGGGTGTTTCCGGATTTTGAGATTGGCCCAAAGGAATATAAAATTGTGTATGCCTCGGGCTTGGACGAAGTGGATAGCTCTGGGAATTTACATTTGAATTTTAAATTAAACGCTGAACGTGGCGAAACCCTTTATTTTACGTCTGCCCTGGGCACGTTGATATCTACAATTGAACTCCCAGCGATGGATAGTGACATATCTTATGGGTTGAATGAGGAAGGTGAGTGGCTTTATTTTAATCATCCAACACCTAATGAAAAAAATGGCACGGACGGACAAAGGACACCGGATTTTGAGGTTTACATCGATTCTCCTTTGATGATTACGGAATATATGAGTCATAATCGATCTGTGCTCTATGATGAGGATGGGGATGTTGTTGATTGGGTTGAATTATATAACGATAGTGACCAGCCAATCTCGCTTGAAAACCTTTTTTTTACAGACGATAAAACGGATCTTCGAAAATGGGCCTTCCCCAATATCGTAATGGAGCCCAGGTCGTATTTGCTTATTTACGCGTCCGGAAAAGATAAAGTTACAGAAAATGTGCATACAAATTTCCGTTTAGCCGATCATGAGACATTGGTGATTTCCAATCAATATAGTGAAATATTGGTTGAATTGACGATCGATCCTTTGTTGGAAGATATCTCAAGAGGGATCAAGGATGGAGAATGGGTCTATTTTTCTGAGCCAACGCCAGGAAAAGAAAACAGCACCCAGGGTTTTATGGAAGAGCTGAAACCTTCAAGCAAGCAATGGGATGTCGTGATCAATGAGGTGATGGCGAAGAATGAGTCATTTTTGGCTGATGCCCATGGGTCCTATCATGATTGGATTGAGCTGATGAATAACAGCGACCGGGACATTAATCTAAAAGGGTATTCTCTCAGCAAGGATCCGGAACAGGAAACAGCTTTTGTGTTTCCGGATTATGTCCTTCCTGCACATGGGTTTGCTGTTTTTTTTGCGGATGAGGAACTTGATGTAGGCGGCACAAGTGTAAATGTGCCATTTCCCATAAGCGCTTCTGGAGAAACGCTGTATCTTTGTGATGTTGATTGTGATGAACCGCAGATTTTTGAGACAGGCTACCTTAGAAAAAACGCATCAAGCGGTTTGAATGAAGAGGGAGAAAGGGTTTTTTTTGAAAAGCCAACACCAAAGGAACCCAATGCTACGGAGTATGTGAAGCGTTATACAGCCCCTGTTGAATTCTCACATCAGGGCGGCGAAATTCCCAGTGAGCAGTTGTTGGAGCTCACCGCAGAAGAAGGGGCGGAGATTTATTATACATTGGATGGGTCAAGGCCCACATCTTCAGACATTCTTTATCGAGATCCCGTTGTCTTAGATTCGACAAAGACGGTTCGGGCGGTGGCCGTCGTTGAGGGCCAGTTTCCGTCTATGGTGAGGACTCGCACGTACGTTGTCGGTGTTAAGCATGATCTGCCGATTGTGGCTTTATCAACGGATCCTGAGCATTTGTTTGGAAATGCCGGTATTTATTCAAATCCGGGTCGGGATATTGAGCGTCCTGTGCATGTGGAGCTTTATGAAACAGAGGGTTTGGCATTGTCTTTTGACGCCGGGTTTGAGATCATAGGGGGCACAAGTTATAAGGAACCCCAAAAATCATTTGCTTTTCACCTGAGAAAGGGTTATGGCACGGAGGAAATCCATTACCCCCTTTTTGATGGCAACGAAGTGACTTCGTTCAGGCATTTCTTGCTGCGCACCTCAGGGCAAGATCAACATATGACCAAGATTCGAGATGCATTTATCCATATGGCTGTTAAAGATGTGATCGATCTTGAGGTCATGGATTCAAGACCTTGCGTGGTTTATATCAACGGGGAATATTGGGGGCTTTATAACATTCGCGAAAAAGTGAATGAAGATTATTTAGCAAGTCATCATGGTGTGGATCCGGATCAAGTGGATCTCCTTGTTTGGAATGGCCTGGCATTGGAAGGCAGCAATGAAGCTTATAAGGCTTTGGTTAAATATATTGAAACGCATGATATGCAAAAACCGGAACATTATGAGTATGTGGCTTCGCAAATTGATATCGATAATTTAATTGATTATCTGATTGTTGAAAGTTATTTTGGAAATACGGATATGGGGAATATCAAGTTTTGGCGCGATCAGAATGGCGGTAAGTGGCGTTGGATTTTGTACGATATGGACTGGGCGCTGTTTAAGGGGACCTATACATGGAACAATATCGCTGATATTTTTAATCCTGATGGCATGGGGTTTGACGATTGGATCGATACGACATTGCATGTGAATTTGATGAAGAATGCTCGCTTTAAAGAAGAATTTATAGAACGTTACGCATTGTACACAAGGACCTATTTTAACCCTGAACGCTTACTGCCCATTTATGATGCCATGGTTGCAGAAATTGAGTCTGAAATGCCACGGCAAGTGGAGCGATGGCCTAGAAACTATCTTCCTTGGGAAGATCATGTGGCATTTGTGCGCCAAATACTTATAGAAAAGCCGGAGATAGAGAAAAAACACTTACAGTCTTTTTTTGGCTTGAGTGATGAAGAAATGCAAGAATTATTCGCTGATAAATAAGAAAAAGAAGAAAGCTTGAACTGCCCTTTAAGAAGCAGACAGCGTAAAATAGGCACCTCTGAGTTTTGCGAAGGTCGATATCTTTGTTGAGAAGGTGTCTGTTTTGATTTCAAATTCAATCTTAGCTCTACTGAAAAAAGGGGTCAAAAAGTAGCTTTCCTTAAAGAATTAACGTATACTACCTGTGTTGAATCGAAGATCCCTTATACTTCCGTGGAGCATCCATGTTTCAAGAGAATAATGACCATAAACAAGAAAGCTTTTTCAGCGTGAAAAACTTGCTTCCGAAAAAGCTGTGGGATGA
>JAWLER010000084.1:0-5717 GCA_041686005.1 Anaerolineales bacterium
GGGAGAAGCGCCTTTGGCGCTGGCCGAAGACGGAAGAGTGGGAGAGGACGCTAACGGGAGATCAGCTGGATCGTTGTGATGCATGATCCCTGCGACATCCTCGTCGCAGGGATACCCACTGAGCTGATGAATCAGCCTATAGTATTGCTAAATCGCTCCGAAAGTGCCACGATGTAGGATTTGAAAAAAGCCCCACCTTATTTGAGAATTGAGGTATGTGGATCCAGTTCATCCTCATGGAAGCTGCGGCCCGCCATCTCTCGATCTCCAGGAACATTTTCCCGGTCAAGCGCGCGATAGAGGGCCCTTTTTAATGAGCCATTGGGCGATTGATCTGATCCGGCAGTGACCCATCTTACCTACTTACCGGTGTCATAAATAAGATTGCTGACTTCACTTCTTCACGCCGGATTGGGTCGATCTCTTTAAAAAGGAGAACTTGATGAAATCCCGCCTCATATCCCTCATTCTGATCGTTGGTTTCGCCATCACTTTGCAGGCCTGCGCCTCGCGCGGTCCCGGTCCGCTTGCCTGGATGGACAGGCCTCTGGACCAAAGCCATCATCCCCTTGCATCTCTGGAGCTCGTCGCCCATGCCTCCTCACCGACCGGCGTGTCTTTGTTTATATTTTTTATAGATGAGGAGGAGGTAGATCAGGTAGATGTCTCTGGTGAGCGATTTGAGATGGCGGAGATCAACTGGACTCCACCTGAGGATGGGGTGTACATGCTTGAAGTGCAGGCGGTGGATACCAAAGGTGTGCAAGGCGGATCGGCCACTTCCATTGTGTATATTGGGGATGTAGGCCTGGAGCCTCGCGCATTGGCGGAGACCACCTATGGTTCCTGTGAGAGGATTGAGTTTATGACCCTCCGCCTTGAATCCCCTGTCATCCCCAAGGGTGCCTGCACCAGGGTTTTCTGGGAGGCAGTGGGTCCTGAGGGTTGGCCGGTATTGTTTGACGGTCAGGAGGTGGAAAAGGAAGGCGAGACCGTGGTTTGCAGCAATACCACTATCCCCCTCAAGCTGGAAATTACCACGCCGGATGGATCATGTCTGGTCTGGCAAGTGCTGATGGTAGATGAAGATTTAATCCTGGAGGAACCATCCCCCTCCGGAGAGGTCCAGATTGAATTTGTGGCAAATCCGGAGACCATCCGCAAAGGAGATTGTGCTGTTCTACTTTGGGAAGTGCAGGCTCCGGAGGGATCCAATGTGGTTTTAAACGGGAAGGAGGTAGGTTTTAGGGGCGAACGGGAAGTGTGTCCTGAACAGACCACGACCTATGAATTGTTGGTGTATGGAATGGAAGAAGCCCAAGAGGTTTATCAGGTGGTTGAGGTCTTGGATGAAGAAGAGCCGGAAGCGACGGAAGGATACCTGACCATCACACCGGTCACGACCGGTACGCAGGCTCCGTCCACTACTCCCTCCGTCCCCACCCCAACCCCGACATACGGGGTTTACACTCCTACCCCGACCCCTCCCAGCGCTGATATGACAGGTCCTTCCCTCAGCAACGCCTCAGTCACTCCTTCGGACTTCGTTTATACCTCTGGGGGAGGATGTTCCCCGACCACCTTCAAATTCCGCGTCAATGTCGGCGATCCCAGCGGTGTCGCCACTGTGACATTAGACTGGACAGGTAATGGGGTTCGCAGCGGTCCGGTGAACATGAACTATTACCAGGGCAAGTATGTCTATGACCTGGGTTTGTTTAATTATCCCGGTAGCCTGACCAATTTTTCCATCCAGGCTGTGGATACCTTAGGAAACGTGAGCACGATATACCCGGCATGGAACCTGAACGTCGAACAGTGTGGAGGAGGTTAACGATGGCAGTAGAGAGGAATAGAAAACGGATCTTCCAGACTTGGATCCTGCTGGTCTTGGTTTTGATTTTGGTGCTGGTAGCTGTGATCATAGGCTGGCGTTTCGTGGATCGGCGTTTGGATAGAGCCCGGGTTGAAAATACTTCCCCCTTGATATTTGTCCGCTCCCCCGTTCAGGGGCAGCGTTTTAAACCGGATAACCCTGTAGTCGTCCGGGCGACTGCCACCGGCCCCTATCCCATCCTCCGGGTTGAACTCTATGTGGACGGCCAGTTGCTGGATGTGGATGAAAGCGCCAATGAGGAAGGATCGGAGTCTTTGTTCGCCAGCTTTCGCTTCCGCGTTTCGGAAGGTGTGCATATGATCCACCTCAGGGGGGTGGATGTGGAAGGGAAGATCGGTCAGAGCCTTCCGGTCAGTATTCAGGCCAAAGAAGGCCCTCAGACTCAATCCTATGTCTCCATCCTCTATGGCCCCGAGTCTTCACCTGAGGGGATTGCTGAGGAATATGGTATCGATCAAGGCGTCCTGCTTGATACCAATCCCTGGTTCGAGGAGCCAGATCGCCCTCCTTCCGGTTTGCTGACCATACCTGTGGGCGAGATCCCGGAGGAGGAAGGAGAGGAGGAGGAAGACGAGATCCCTCCCATCCCACCAGGTGGGGGGAAAGCTGCTTTTGAACCCGGATCACCACTGACCGTCAAGGGATCACTTTTCCCCACAAAGAATGTCACGGCTTTGCCGTGGACCTTCAATCCTACAGAGGGCGGCCCCACCGCTCCTATTGACCTACAAGCCCAAGTCCAGGATTGTGTGGTTAAAATCGCCTGGTCCAGCCTTAAAGATCCGGACGAATTCCGACTCTGGATGGATAAGCAAGATGGGAGCCGCTTGTTAGTGGCGACATTGAAACCAACGGCTCCCTCTTCCGAACGTTACCAATACGAGTTTAACCCGGGATGCGCCGGCCTGATCAGCCTGACAGTGGAGGCGGTCAACGCTCTTGGGATACAAGCCAGCGCCCCGGTTGCTTTGTCGATGGACCGCAGCTGCGCTTCCTCCGTTGGGGAAGGCCTCCGTTTCGAAACTATGAATGTGGAGGCTGCCCCTGATTTCAAACAGATATATTTTTACATATCCTTTGAAGGCCAGCCAGAGGAGAGGTTCCCTCTGGATGACAGCCAATTCTACACCCTGGTTTCCGGTCACGGACAGGTTCAACCCCACTCCAGTGTTGACCAGGCGCTGACCCTACCCCCGCTGCAGGATGGGATTCTGGATTTAGTGGGGGAGTGTTGGGGATGGGCGGGGGGCGACTTGGTCAGGATCGAGAAGTTCGCGGAGAGCATCCCGGAAGCGGAGATGCAGGGACAGGAGATTATTTTGGGGGGTTCGAACTGCAAATTATCGTTTTTGCTGCAGATGGAAGACGATTCTCAATCCCTTTCCAAGTATGCGGGAAACATGGGGGGATTGCCCGCGCCGTACGACCTGAAAGCTGAAAAGCAAAGTCTGTATGAGCAGTATCGAAAATTATCCCCTGCATATGACTGGGTGTACCGGTACACGCGGGTCGTTTCCTGGCGCTGGGATGGGAACCCAAAAGACATCACCGGGTTTACCATCTATATCAACGGGAAGCCTGTTTACAAGGCACAGGGGGGAGATGTCCGAGAGACCATCGTCATTTTCCCGGATGAATGTGGACCTCCTTCTACGTGGGCCGTGGTGGCCAATGGGAAAGGGGGTGATTCCCCCATGAGTCAGGTGGAGACCCTCTGGCAGGGCCCGTGTACGCATTACGCGAAAGTAGATTTTGAGACCCTTGCAACTCATCGTACGTGCGATGGGAAAGCACTTTGCGCGGCAAAAAAACTTTATTACTGTGATACCCTAGAAGTATATTTTGAACTCTCTGTGAACCATATCACTAGAAAGTTTTATAGTTCCAACTTTCCGCTGAAAATGAAGTGCATTAGTTTCTATTATTTACCGGATATCGTCACTCAGCCCAATGGTGCAGTCTTCCTAGTCCCGTTGTTTGCTACGGAAGAAAATTATGCTCTCACTAAAAACCCTTTTGAAATCGTTGTAGAAACAGAATTCTGGGATCAGGATACCTGGAGCGGTGATGATTCCTTCGGTCACTACAAGCAAAAACATGGCTTTCCCGATTGGGCTTTTGCTATGAATTGGTTTAAAATGGGATTTGAAGATGCAGTCTATGGCTATGGCAGCGGACCTCCTTATTTTCATTGTGATTATGATTATCTGGTGTATATAGAGCTCCATAAAGCGGATGATACCGCTGATACCGATTTATCTTATTGGTTTTCGCTTTATCCAAATCATATTCTTAGCTCCCCACCGTGACCTCGATTGTTTGTGAGGGAGTGGGGGGAGAAGCGCCTTTGGCGCTGGCCGAAGATGGAGGACGGGAGGGGGTGACTGAGTGGGGTGAGAAGCGCTTTTGGCGCTGACCGAAGACGGAAGATTGGGGTTGTAGGAATGGAGGGGGTGAAAAGGTGATGGGGAAACTTGGAGAGGGGGAGTGTTAATTTTGAAGGTTGGAAGGTTTAAACATTTTTCGCGAACTGGTTTCGATACAATTTCTTCACTACGTTCAGAAATCACTCAACCGACGTTTGCTGGGGGTCAGTGGATTTAAGAAGCTCGCTTCGCTAAGCTTGCGATGAAAATGGAAGAAGACACTCACAAACTCATTCTTCGGTGGATTTTAATCCAGCGAACATGTTCTCGGGCAGCAGGGAGCGGATCAGCAAAAACTCCGGGTCCGCGTCCTCGGGCGGATCTTCCAGGGCTTGATGGAGGGCTAGGATGGCGGCCCGGACGATCAGCTTCCCATCTTGATAACGATACAACCAATTCCGCTTCAGCAGCTCGTGATAGCCGTCACCAGGACGGGAAAGCGCTTCACACCAGGTGTTGTGGAGATCGGTTTTATAGATCAGGGGTTCTTTGAGATGGAGGGGGGTGTCCTCGTTTAGCTCCCGCAGATCCTCCACCAGGCGGAGCAGTTTGGCCCGGTCGGTGTAAGGGCCGCTGAATACGTACACCGATCCCCGGCCCGGCGGCTGCTCCGCTTTGGTTTTGATGGAGATGGCGTCCGGAAGATCCCCGGAGACGAATGCTTTTTTGAGGATCTCAAACAATTGGTGGGGGTCCTCGGTGTGGAGCATCCACTTGCCCAGGCCCCGGCTGGGGTGGTCCTTGCGGGTGATGGAGAGCCAGTAGTCTGCTAATTCAATGAATTCGTCGGGCTCGGTCATGGAGGTAGTATAGCATGGTTAGTTGTGAGGGGGAGATGGGGTGAAAAGGTGAAGGGGAGATGGGGGGAGGGGGAGACGAGGTGATTTTGTGTAGGCCATGGTCTTGATTTGATCATCGCAGCAAAGATCCTTCACTTCGTTCAGGATGACATCGCTGTTTGGTGTCGCTCGCGGGTTTCCCTTTGATATACCTCAGTGTGGTTTCGATACTCCCCTGCGGGGCACTCAACCGACGTCCGCCCAAAGGCTCGTGGAACGCAGAATATAGCCACGCCCCAAACGCAGGGGCTCGCGATGACACTTCATCTTCCAGTTCCATCCCGAGCGTCATCCCCAGAATGATTGGGAGTGGTCCTGGAAAAACTCGGTCGAACCTGATCCGTTGATACGGATAGAAACGGGCAGGTTTTGTTATCTAAAGGCCCCGGTGAGGTTAGTTGTGAAGGATCGAAAGCCGAGGAAAGGCAACCACCCGTTGTCCCCCTTTTTTCCGCTCTGAAACACAAAAGTATGAAAGCGCTTCCAATTTACCCTGCAGAATGTCATGTGGTATATATGACATTCTGCAGGTTAGGCGGGGTGTATTCTTGCTTA
>JAWLER010000085.1:0-5553 GCA_041686005.1 Anaerolineales bacterium
AAGAAATGTATCAAATAGGGGTGAAATGGTCAGATGCCTTGTATAATTTGGATAGGGAGTGCCCCCGGTTCATGTTCGCAGATGGGTCGGGGATAAAAATCAAAGATAGGTAAGAATTCGCCTAATATTCTTATTTGGAGAGTTGGATATGATGGAAAAATTTTATGATCTCAAGTACTTAAGAGGGGACCTCATCGGTGGTTTGGTCACTGGGATCGTCGCCCTTCCCCTGGCGCTGGCCTTTGGTGTGCAGTCGGGGTTAGGCGCGGTCGCTGGCCTGTACGGGGCGATTGCCCTGGGCATCCTGGCACCCATATTTGGCGGCACGCCCACCCAGGCCAGCGGTCCCACCGGCCCCATGACGGTCGTTTCCGCGGCCCTGGTCTCCGCCACGGTTGATTTCACAGGTACCTTAGAAAGCGCCTTGGGGATCATTTTTCTGACCTTCTTATTGGCGGGTGCCTTTCAAATCGTGTTCGGCCTCCTGAACATCGCCGGCTATATCAAGTTCCTGCCCTATCCAGTGATCTCCGGCTTTATGAGCGGGGTGGGCTTGATCATCATCCTGCTGCAGATCTATCCTTTTGCAGGAGTGGTAGCCCCTAAATCCACTATCAGCGTGATCACAGAGCTGCCCCGTTTCTTGGAGAATTTAAATTGGGCGGCGATCGGTTTGGGATCCCTGACCGTGCTCATTTACTATCTTTTCCCGAAGGTCACCAAGGCGGTTCCCAGCGCGCTGGTGGCTTTGATTTTCAGCACCCTGTTGAGTTATTTTCTCAAGCTGGATGTGCCCTTGATCGGGGAGATCCCTTCTGGTTTGCCCGAGCTGCAGTTGGGCGGTCTGTTTTCCATTGATCCGGAGGCATATTTGCTGGTTCTGGAATACGCCTTGGTCCTGGCGGTTCTGGGTTCGATTGACTCCCTGTTGACCTCGGTGATCGCGGACAACATCACCAAAACCAAACACGACAGCAACCGGGAGTTGGTCGGTCAGGGCATCGGCAACATGGTCACCGCCTTGGTAGGAGGGATCCCCGGAGCTGGCGCCACCAAAGGCACGGTGGTCAACATCAATTCTGGAGGTAGAACACGGCTTTCTGGTGTCATTCACGGTTTGTTCCTGCTGGCCGTGTTGTTGGGCATTGGTGGATTGGCCGCCTACATCCCCCTTTCCGTGCTGGCCGGCATCCTGATCCCCATCGGCTTTGCCATCATTGACTATCGAGGTTTCAAGCACATCACCCAGGTACCGCGGGCAGATGCTGTGGTGCTGATCGCGGTCTTCGCCATCACCACCTTCGGCAGCCTCATCCAGGCAGTAGGGGTGGGCGTGGTCCTGGCCTCTTTGCTGTTCATGAAACGGTCCAGCGATCTGGCGGAACAGGGCACATCCCTGAAGGCCATGGCGGGGATGGAAGGAGAAGAGATCTGGAGTGATGAAAGGGAATTTTATCAAGAATTCAAAGATTGTGTATATATCAAGCACCTTTACGGACCGATGTTCTTCGGCTTCACATCCCATTTTCAGGAGTTAATCCAAAACCTGGATGAAAGCGTCTGCACCTTGATCATCCGCATGGACCGGGTCCCGCATATGGACCAATCCGGCCTGTACGCCATGGAAGAGGCGATTTTGGATTTGACCCAACAGGGTGTACTGGTGGTGCTGACCGGTGTGCATCTTCAGCCGTACGACATGCTGCGGACGATTGACATCGTGCCCGATTTACTGCCCGAGGAACAGGTTTTTGAGACCTTTGAGGAAAGCATCCCCTGGATAAAACAGCGGCTGGTCAAGGACAGGGAAAAAGGGACTTATGTGCTGGCGGAAGATTTGGAAGTGATTAGCTCAGGGGATTGAAAGAGAGCGGAATATTGGTCGATGGAAAGGAGCAGCTATGAATACACAAACGCAAGAAACATTGGCGGCGATGACCCCGGAGAAAGCGCTTCAACTTCTCAAGGATGGTAATCAGCGCTTCGTAGAGGGACGTAAGAAGAGCCGCGATCTCAAGGAACAAGTCGAAGGGACCAGCCAGGGGCAGTACCCCTTTGCTGTGGTGCTGGGCTGCATTGATTCCCGCGTCCCCCCCGAACTGGTTTTTGACCAAGGGATTGGGGACATTTTCAGCGTACGGATCGCGGGGAACTTTGTCAATGAGGACATCCTGGGCAGCATGGAATTCGCCGGTAAAGTGGTGGGTTCCAAGCTTTTCGTGGTCCTGGGGCACACCAGTTGCGGGGCGATCAAAGGCGCCCACGCTGATGTCAAGCTAGGACACCTGACCGGATTGGTTGAAAAATTAAAGCCGGCGGTGGAAGCTGCCCGCGGCGCTGCGGGAAGCGAGGGCGAACTGGACCTGGATCAGGTTTCAGAGATCAATGTCAAGATGACCGTCGAGGAGATTTTGGCGCGCAGCCCGATCCTCAAGGACCTGTGTGACAACGGCGACATCGATGTGGTCGGCGCGATGTACGATGTGAGCAGCGGGAAAGTGAGGTTCCTCTAGAGAAAGTAAGGACGTTGTTTGAGGAGGCTTTTCATCTCCCTCAGTGGAGGATGATTTCTGTACTGCCTCCGTACGTCTTCCCTCCAACATCAAATTCGACTTTTAGGGGTATGGGGACGCCAACGGGGAAATCATCCGTTTTGACTTTGCATACGCCGTCTCCATAGAGGACCTGGGCTTTGCAGTCCGGCACGCGAGGGTGTTGGTCCTCATCCGGCCAGTAGGCGTTCATAGCCATCCCGCCCAGACGCACGCCGTCTTTGATCAGGCTGCCGGAAAGTATCACAGGCTGGCCCTTTTCAGGGGTGGGATCATCGACCCAGACCTCAACCTGGAAGACATCATCCGCCGTGGGGCTGGGTTCCGTGATCTGATCTGTTATTGGTTGTGTGGCCGGCCCCTCTTCGATTGTTGAAAGGGAGGAGCAGGAGGCCAGACTCAAAATCAGGATGATTGACACGAAAATATTCTTCAAACCAGGTTTCTTTTTTGCTAAAGCCATAGCACATCTTCAAAGCGAGCTACCCTTATCGACCTTTATCGCTCGAGAAGCGAGGTCTTGATCTCCGGGTGGAGAAGGGGAGTGCTTGAATAAGTTTGGATCCGAAGGCCCATGTTCATTATATGATGGGTGATGATGATCTGGGGAAGCGACCTTGGGTTCGAGCGCGCAGCGGTTAAAATAAACAAGCCCTGAACGCTGGTGAAGCCGTTCAGGGCTTTGGTGTACGGTCAATCTTCTACATAGGGGGTGGTTTTGTACTTATCCTCCGGCACAGCGTCCACGGGGTAAACGACGATGGCCCGTTCTTCCTGTTCGGGGCAGACCGTCACACACACGCCGCAGCCGACGCAATCCTCAGGGATGACCTCGGGGAAGACGCCGCGGATGCCCTCCACCTCCACCTCCCGGAAGCACTCGTAAGGGCAATTTTCCACACAATCCATGCAGCGCACACAGGTGTCAAAGTTGACTTTCGCTGTGCCGATGACAGCTTTCCTTTTCTCTTCCAGGCTCAAAGGAGGGATCGCTTGGCTGGGACAGACCTGACCACAGCGGTTGCAATCGTAATCGCAGTATCCCCCAACAAAGGGATCCATGATCGGCGTCCAGAGCGAATCCCAACCGCCTTCGAAGATGGCGGGTAGGAGCGCGTCCTGGGGACAGATCTCAATACACTGCCCGCAGCGAATGCAGTTGGCCAGGAAGTCGTCATGCTGGGCCCCGGGGGGGCGGAGGACGGTCTTTTTGGCGGCTTTGACGTTGCCCACATCGGCCGTCAAAAGGCCTACGGCGACCGCGCTGGCACCCAGGGTGGCCAGGGCTTCCCGCCGGCCGGGGTCAAATTCATGGCTGGTAAGCGAAGGCCATTGATCGCTTTCGAAGGTGATCGCGGCTTTGGGACAGGGCACGGCGCAATCCATACACATGATGCATTCCGCTGGATCGCTTTTAAAGTCGTTCTCAGAACTGATCGCGCCCATGGGGCAGATTTCCTCGCAATCCCCGCACTTAATGCAGCTCATCTGACTCACTTTGCGTTGGATCCAGGAAACTTTGGAACCCAGGCCGATCAAAGCGCCCAGAGGGCACAGGTAGCGGCACCAGAAACGCTTTTCAACCAGGTTCAGCAGCAGGACAAGTCCCAGGGGGATGAACAAGGTCCACCAGCTTAATCCCGGCATGACGAAGGCTTCTTTGTCCTCCAGCCGGAAGTACTCGAGGGCGGGTTTGAATAGGGAGGTCAGGCCACGCACCAGGATGGTGATGGGTTCAAAGTACAGGAAGGCCAGGGAGCCGAAGATCGCCATCACCAGCACGGTGAACAGGATGACGTATTTCCAATACCTCATCCCCTGCCATTTCAGGCGTCGGCCCTTGAAACCGAACAATTCTAAAATAGCCCCCAAGGGACACCACCAGGCGCACCACACCCTGCCGAAGACCAGGGTCACGCCCACGGTGAGCAGGACAGGCCAGTAATTGGCGATCAACTCCCGACCGCCGATCATGGCGGTCACCGCCTGAAGGGGGTTCAGGCGGGAGAACAAGTTGACCCCGAGGGGGAACAGCTCCCCTAACAAAGTGCTGGCCATCAACCCCAAGAAAAGGGCCAGGGCGGCGTATTGCACCACCTGGCGGATCCGTTTCCAGTTTATGGCGTTTTTCTTGTAGCGTTCGCCGACGGCCGGCACAGCCATACGGGTGATCGCCCCCGTGGGGCAGTAGGGTAAGCACACCCCGCAATCATCACAGATATCGCTGGGCGTATCCAGGGCCAGCGTGACCCGGCGGTTCGATCCCCGGCCCACGATCCCCAGGATGCTGTGTCCGGCGATTTCATCGCAGGCCCGGACGCATAGACCGCACAGGATGCAGGTCGCCTCCTGTCTCTCAGCAGGGAAAGAGGGTTTTTCGACGCCCAAGGAGGAAGCCAGTTTCTGCAATGGTACGACTTCCGGGCACCGGGAGAGGATAAAGTCAATGATCACCTTCCGGGTTTGTTTGATCTCCTCGGTATCCGTCTGCACCTCCCAACCGTCCTGGCTCTCGGTGTTGCAGGAAGTGGTCACCCAGGAGGACCCGTTTTCACTGATTTCCACCAGACACAATCGGCACGCACCGTAGGGGGTGAGATCTGGATGGTCGCATAAAGTCGGGATGTATATATCAGCTTGGCGGGCTGCCTCGAGGACCGTGGTGCCTTCGGGCACTTCGATTTTCTTTCCGTTGATCGTTAGGTTCACCATATTTTATTAAGCTCCCTATTCCACAATGACTGCGTCGAGATTGCAGACCTCATAACAAATGCCGCATTTGATGCAGGTGTCTGTATCAATCACATGAGGTTCTTTTTTATCCCCGCTGATGGAGTTTGTCGGGCAGGGGTCATAGCACAAATGACAACCGGTGCATTTCTCCGGGTCGATATAGTAGGTAATCAATTCTTTACAGACGCCCGCAGGGCATCGCTTCTCTTTGATGTGGGCTTCGTATTCATCCCGGAAGTACTTGATGGTTGTCAGGACCGGGTTAGGC
>JAWLER010000032.1:0-24388 GCA_041686005.1 Anaerolineales bacterium
ATGGTCCTGATCTCCTTTCGAAAGCGAAACAGGGTGAAGCGATCCGGATCTGGAAAGCGCTGCGGTGGAGGCTGGCGGCAGCATATCTCGTCATACAAGCCCAGGAAGTAATCCACAGCATCCGGATGAATATCCCTTTTGTGAAGAAAATCCCCGTGGAGTAAATCATGGAAACCGTATATCAATTATCTAATAAGATCATCGAAAATATTGAGCATGTCATCATTGGGAAACGGCGTGCTGTGGAGATGACGGTTTTGGGCCTCCTCAGCCAAGGCCATGTGCTCATCGAAGATGTCCCCGGCGTCGGGAAGACGATGCTGGCCAGGAGTTTAGCCCGATCCATTGGTTGCAGCTTTAACCGCATCCAATGTACCCCTGATATGCTCCCGAGCGACATCACTGGTGTGTATATATACAACCAGGCTGAAAAGGAGTTTGAATTTCGCCCGGGTCCGATCATCACGCAAATTGTGCTTGCGGATGAGGTGAACAGAGCCACCCCGAAAACCCAGGCAGCCCTCCTTGAAGCCATGCAGGAAAGGCAGGTCACCGTCAGTGGCGTGACGCACGATCTTCCAGAGCCGTTCATGGTTTTGGCAACCCAGAATCCCATCGAGTATGAAGGGACATTCCCTTTGCCCGAAGCGCAGCTGGACCGGTTCTTGATCAAAGTCCGTCTGGGGTACCCCAAAGAAGATGATGAAATCGATGTCCTGGAAAGGCAAAAGCTCCAACACCCATTCCATACGTTGCAGCCCGTGGTTGGAGTGGAGGAGATCTTAGACGCGCAGCGATTGGTTCGAGAGGTATATATTGCCGATCAGGTGAAACGATATATTGTCAACCTGGTCCAGCAAACCAGGAATCTAGAAAACGTGTACTTGGGCGCGAGCCCGAGGGGGAGCTTGGCGCTCTCCCGCGCCTGTCAGGCATGGGCCTCCATACATGACAGGACCTTTGTGATCCCTGATGATGTGATCACACTTATAGAGCCAGCTTTAGGGCATCGCATCATCCTGAGTTCATCAGCGCGGCTCGAAGACTTGAAAAGCAGCCACATCATCAGCGAGGTGGTCAATCAAATCCCTGTCCCCGGAGGAGATTACGAAAGGCGTGAGTAAAGACCTTCGTACTTACGCCCGGAGGACGACCCTGTTATTGGTGGTGGGCTTTATCATTATCCTCTTCGTGGTCGGGGATGGGCTGATATACCTTCTTTATGGCCGGGGACCCGCTTTGATGGGATTGGTGTGTTTGGGGAGTGGGTTGATCCCTGTCGCCGGTCTGCTGCTCTTTTTTACAATAGCCGAACGCATCGTCCGTGGACACCGTTAGCTGGTTGGTGTTAAAAAGCCCCGCACGGGTTGTGCGGGGCTTTTCGATGTAGAAGCGGTACCTTACCCCCCTTTAATCAGATAGCTGACGGTCCAGGATTTCTGCGATATCCAGGACCTGGATCTCCTCGGTTAACCCTTTGGAGCGGACGGCATCCTCTAACATGATGGTGCAGAAAGGACAAGCCGTGGCCACCGTATCCGCCTGGATGGCCTGGATATCCAACAGCCGTTCATGGTTGATGCGGGTTTCCGCATCGGTTTCCACCCACATCCCTCCCCCTCCGCCGCCGCAGCAGAAACTGTTCTCCCTGGTCCTTCCCATTTCCACGTAGGGAAGATGGGCAGACCCCAGCACCTCACGCGGCTGGTCGTAGACGGCGTTGTACCGGCCCAGGTAGCAGGAATCGTGATAGGTGATCCTGCCGAAGGGGTTCCCGTTTTTTTCAGCCAATGTCCCCAGTTCTTTCTTATATTCCGCCAGGAATTCTACAGCGTGCAGGACCTGGTAATCACCGCCAAAACGCGGATACTCATGTTTAAGGGTGTTGTAGCCGTGCGGGCATTGGGTGACGATGCGCTTAAATTTGATCTGGTCCAGCGCCGCGATGTTATCTTCCGCGAAGACCTGGAACAAGTATTCATTGCCCATCCGCCGGGCTGTCTCTCCACAACAGCGCTCGCTGGGGCCGAGGATCCCGTAATCGATCCCCAATTTATTGAGGATGCGGATAAACGCCCGGGCTGATTTTTGATTGTGGTCGTCATAGGCGGCAGCGCAGCCCACGAAATACAGGACATCGACTTGATCTCCAGGTGAGAGGATGGGGATTTCCAACCCCTCTGCCCATTTCATCCGATCCCCAGGGGGCATGCCCCAGGGGTTTCCCTGGCGTTCATAGTTGCGCAGCGTTTCACCGACAGAGGACGGCATTTCCCCGGTCATCAACACCTGGGCACGACGGATGTCAATCACCCGTTCCGGGGGACGGATGAACGCCGGACAGGCATCCAGGCAGGCACCGCAGGTGGTACAGGCCCACAACGTTTCTTCCGCCAGTAATTCTTTGGGAAGTCCGTTCGAGGGGTTGTCGTTGGGGGAGACCAAGGAAGCGGCCATATTTTCACGCAGTGAGAGCAGCAGGGTGCGGGGGGAATATGGCATCCCGCTGATGGTGGCTGGACAAACCTCTTCGCAGCGGCCGCATTGCAGGCAGGCGTCAAATGAAAGCAGGTCCACGGAATGGAAATCCTGCACCTGGGTGGTGCCCAGCACTTCCGCTTCCATCAAATCGGGTATGGTCTCCACTTCTCCGAGATCTCTGTCCGTTTTGAAATAGATATGCAGGGGTGTGGCTACAAGGTGGCGGAGTTTTGTAAAGGGGATGCTGGCGAAGAAGGTCAGTCCCAACCCCACGTGGCTCCAGAATATATAGGGGTGGATGAGATCCGCTGTTTGAGGGGTGACGCCTAAACTCTGCAACCCGTTGGACATCAGCTGCCCGACAGGGGCCCATCCTCCCCAGGCGGGGTCAAAAGAGAGCATCCGTAAGCCTTCATTGATGAATCCCACACTGGGCATCAAAAAGAGAAGTGTAAGGGCGTAGATATCGTCCCAGGACGTTTCGATATAGGATGGTCGGAGGACCGTCCGTCGGAATACCGCCATGATCACGCCGAGGATGACCGCCACCCCTGCCAGATCCATCACCAATTCATACGCAAAATACCCGCTGTCTGGTAAGAGGGGCAGGGCAAAAGGCACGAACAAACCCATCTGCATCATCTTCAGCGCGGTTCCCAAAACTTGGATGATCACGCCCCAAAAAATTAAGGTATGCATGATCCCTGGGTATAGTTTGTGCAAGGTGCGCACATGACCGATAGCATAGACGATGAGATCCTGAACACGGGGCCATATTTTTGATGATTCGCTGGGGGACGTTGTCATGCTGACCCTCCGATGTAAATCTCTCCATTCTCTACGGTCACGTTAATTTTTTCCAGAGGGGTGGGGGGAGGCCCGGAAATCACCTCCCCGTTGATGGGTTCGAAGTAGCCATCATGGCAAGGGCAAACGATCATGTTTTGGTCCGCATCCCAGTCCACGATGCAGGCGAAATGCGTGCAGACCGCTGAATAAGCTCGGATCCCCTCTGAGGTGTGGATGATGATCGCCGGATATCGACCGAAGGGGATCTTTAAACCTGCCCCTTCAGGTAGTTCATCCACGGTGGAGACTTTGACGCGCTCTGAGGGCGTTTCTGACAGGTCTGGAGGGTAGAAATATGCGATCACGGGGCTGACAAGGGCCGCCAATCCTGTGGCAGCCAGGACGCGTTTCACCACCTTGAGAAATTCTCGCCGGGTAATCTTGCTCATTATGTCACCTCCCCCCAGATGGTTAGTCCGATGATGATCAAAACGAGAGCTATAGAGATGATCAACCGGATGCGGACAGCCCGAGGGTCTTTATCTGGTTTGCGGTCGATAAAGGGCCAAATCGAAAGGATGAGAATGGCGACCACGGGGGCTGTGGCTCCGATGGTTTTGGGGATAAATTTCAGCAGTTGGTACAGGAAAAGGAAGTACCACTCCGGCTTTGTATGAAGGGGGGTTTCCATAGGATCGGCCGGCTCCTGTAAGCCTACGGGAAGGAAGAGGCCGATAATGCCCACAATGACAAGCAAAACAGCAAACCCAAGGGCCACTTTTGCTTCCAGGGCGACATGATCTGGGAAGAAGGGGATGGCATTGTTTTCTTTTTCTTCGCTCATAATCGAACTCCTTCGGTCATCATCGCACTCCAGGAAGTTCAGACGGCCGTACTGGAGGGACTGGGATGTTAAAGCGGTTCTTTGAGGCCTTGGCGCCGGATCATCAGAAAGTGCAAGCCCATGCTCGCCACGGTCACCAGCGGCAAAATCAAGACGTGCAGGGCGTAAAAGCGGGAGAGGGTCAGTCCGGTCACATTCCAGCCGGCCCGCAGGAAAACCAGAGCCAGGTCACCGATGACGGGCAAACTCCCAGCGATTTCTGTGCCCACCGTCGTCGCCCAAAAAGCACGCTGGTCCCAGGGCAGCAGATACCCGGTAAACCCAAAAGCCAGGGTGGCTGTGAGCAGGACGACGCCGCTGACCCAGTTCAACTCCCGGGGAGGTTTGTAAGCGCCCATGACGAAAACGCGGATCATGTGAGCAAAGGCGAGGACGATCATGCCATTTGCTGACCAATGATGGACCATGCGGATGGCTGAGCCGAAGAGGACTTCATTTTCGATCATTTGGATGCTGGCATACGCCGCATCGGGCGTTGGTTTGTAGTAAAACGCCAGCATGATGCCGGTCAGACCCTGCACGCAGAAGAAGAAAAAGGTCAACCCGCCCAGACAATACCACCAATGGCGCTGCCACTCTGGAACAGGTTTGCTGAGGATCGGTTCAAGGACATCGTAAATGTTGTAGCGTTCATCGATCCAGGCCATGACGCGCTGGGGGATGGGTATCCATTCCGACTTTGAACGCCAAACGCTGGCACTGCGGGTGAAACCAAATAAGAACACCACCCCGGCTGCCCCAAAGACGATCCACCTGGCAAAGGGCGTCCAGAGGTTGGTAAAACTTCCCGAGACATGGCAGTGGAAACAGGTGTCTTTGTTCGGTTCGGGCAGGGCGGGCGAGGATGTTTCAGGGAGGGTGGCTACCCCAGTCGAAGGGGGGATTTCAGCTGTGACGGCATGCACAACAGCTGCGGAGCACAGGATGATCAGGAGGGTGAGTGTGAAAAGCAGGATGCGGCGAGAGATCGTGTTCATCCGTCACCTCTTGGCTGGGTTGAATTGAATGCAGCAAGGATTCGCTCTTGATAGGATGGGAATGGGCGTTTTGGGGGGAGAAAATGGAATGTGAGATCCATAGATACCCCTGCATCGTATGTTGATGGTGCTGTCTAGAGGGTTAGCAGTTTGGGGTATGTTATGTATAACACAATTTTCCTCTCTCTACATGTGCTTTTTGTACACAGTGGGAGGAATTTACTCATAAATTGAGGGCTAGCTTTGCCCTATATAGCTGGTTATTTGGCTTGAAAGCAACATTTCTGTTCTTGAACCAAAGACGACTGTCCAAAAGGAGGGGAGAGGTTCACCCCGAAGATAGTTCTTTCATGACCATGTGGGTCACTTTGGGGATCGCTTTGGCGACCTGGGGTGTGGGTGTTTCGCTGAATTCTAAAATGTTTTCCACTTCAACAGCAAAGATGATCACGTCTTCGGGTGTGGGATACCCCATTTCTTGGGCCGCTTCCAATGCGGTGACCAGGGTGGTGTCATGCGCGCTCGCGCTGTGCTGCGTGGGGCTCAGGGAACGGAGTTCATCCAACGTAAGACGGTGGATCCGGCCGGGTTTGGTGTTTTCTTCATCAAGAAGGAAGGCATCGATCAGGATGACCCGGTCATATCCCAACATGGCTTCCATCAGCCGGATACCTCCGGCGCTGGCCTCCGTGATGGTCACATCAGGGTGGCTTTCTTGGTCCAGTAGCTCCTGAAGCTGATAAGCGACTTTGACGCCCACACCGTCGTCTGTGAGGATGGGATTCCCTAAGCCAATGATCAGCGTCTTCATGATCTCCACTTCCTCAAATAGCAAGTAACCAGTTTCCCCGGGTTGGCCCAAGGCAACTGGTTACCTTTCCTTTCGTGATACACTCGAACTTTTGCTCAATCGATATATTGCTGTCGGGTTTCGATCTCTTCCCCGTCTGCATCGTAGATCTTCACTTCTAACGGCATTTGACCGGGGAGAGAATGGGTGGCGCAGGACATGCAGGGATCGTAGTTCCGGAAGGCCATCTCCACCATATTGAGTAACCCTTCCGTGACCTCCCCATTCTTGATCAGCCCTTGAGCTGCTTTCTTGATGGACATGGCGATGGGCGCGTTGTTGTTGGTCGTTCCCACGATCAAGTTGACATCGGTGAGGATGCCGTTCTCATCCGTCTTGTAATGATGAGTCAACGTCCCACGCGGCGCCTCCACGCTGCCAATCCCTTCATTGGGTGTGTTGGTGACAATGGGCCGGACATCCTTGCTGGTGATCTCAGGATCCTGGATCAATTCCACCATGCGTTCCGCGGAGTAGAGGATTTCAATCAACCGGGCCCAGTGGGTTGCCAGACGGTGATGAACAGGTTGGTATCGACCATTGATCTTTTCCGAGCCAAGCGTTTCATAAAAACGTTCAAAATGCTCTTGTGCCTTAGGGGTTGTTAATCCATCCGAAGCGTTAAGCCGTGAAAGAGGGGTACAACAGTAAACACCGCTGTCTTTCCCATCCACAAATCCGTTCCAGCCCACGTCTTTCAGATAGGGGAACTTCAGGTACGACCAGGGTTCAACGCGCTCCGCAACGTGCTGGGAGTAATCCCTGGGGTGATATTTGACCAGTTCCTTCCCATCCGGTCCCACCACGCGGATCATGCCGTCGTAGAAATTAGCCTGATTGTTTTCATCCACCGTGCCCATGTAATATGTTTCATGGGTGAAGGCGTCGGAGAGGATCAGGTCCAGGTAATCCTGGTTGCCGAGGACGACATCATCAAAAAGGTCCAGGCTGAAGAGGGCGAATTCCACATTTTGGTGGGACCATTCTTCGATCTGGTCCCGCTCTTCTGCCGTCATGGCTTTGCTCCATCCACCGGGAAGACCTGCTACGGGATGGATGCCGCGACCGCCTAAGATCTTGATGATCTCGTGGTTGCGTTTGCGGCATTCGATAACCTGTTTGCCGATCTCCACGCCCACTTTGTGGATCACGCCCAGAATGTTCCGTTTGGCGGGGTCTGAATCCGGGCCAAGCACGAAATCAGGGCCGCCAAGGGCGTAGAAGTGGACCGTGTGATCCGTGACGTAAAACGCGGAATAAAACAGCTCCCGGAGCTTCTTCACGGCCGAGGATGGTTCCATATCAAAGAGGTCATCCAAAGCCTTGGTCGCAGCCATATGGTGTGCTTCGGGGCAGACGCCGCAAATGCGGTTGGTGATCCGGGGCATCTCTTCCGCCGGGCGGCCGATCGAGAATTGCTCAAATCCGCGCAGTTCCGGTATTTGTAAGTAAGCGTTATCGACATTTCCCTCATCGTTCAAGAAAATTTCGATTCTGCCGTGACCTTCTAATCGGGTGATTGGATCAATCGTAATTCGTTCCATTAGCCTTCTCCTTTCCCATTCTTGACGCGCTGGAGAATCGAATGTGCCATGCTAAAGCGGTAAAACGTCCCCGAGGGGTCCGCGATGGTGTCCACAGCTTCCTCAATCAAAGCTTCCAATTCATCCTCTTCCATCGTTTCATCTCCCGCGTCCAGGACGGAAGCGATCGCGGAGAGCATCTTTGCGCCTTGATCTTCGACGCCCTCTGTAGGCCCGTAGCAACCGCGGCATCCCATGCCCACCGAGGGGCAGAGCGCGCCGCACCCGCTGCGTGTCGCCGGACCCATGCACATGATCCCTTGTTCCAGCAAACAGATATCGGGATCGGGGTTGATTTCGTAAGGGCGGTAAAAGCGGGCGATGGTCTTTTCCTGTTTTTCTAAGGGGCACTCATCACATACCGCTGTTTGCCCCGCACCCACCACCGATCCTTTGGGTGGTAGTTCCTTCCCTTCCGTAAGGGCTCCTGCTATGACCTGGAGGACAGCCCAGATCTGGGGTGGCTCCGGGGGGCAGCCAGGCAGGTAATAGTCTACATCGGTGACCTGATCCAGGGCTTTTACAGTGTGGTAAAAGCTCGGTAAGGTCAATTCCCCCTCGGGCATCTGGGTCGATGTTTGTGGGAATGTTTTCTTGGGGTTATCGATGGAGGGGTTGTCGATATAGACCTTGTTGAGCGTGGCTTCTTTTGTGGTCAGATTGGAAAGGGCTGGGATGCACCCTTCATAAGCACATGATCCATAGGCGACGAGGACCTTCGATTTTTCCCGCAGCAGATGGGCCATTTCCTCGTTTTCCGAGTTGCGAATGGCGCCATTGAATAAACAGACATCAATATAATTATCGGGATAGGATTCAACATCTTTGTACTTGAAGTCTGCGATGCAGGGGAAGAAGACGATGTCAAAGATCTCATCAACAGTCAGAATGTTCTCGTGAATGTTGAGAACGGAAATCTCACAGCCTCCACATGAAGCTCCCCAATACATGGCCAAAGTTGGCTTTCCGTTTTCTGTCATTTCAGGCCTCCTTCACGGGCACGTGTGCAGCCCCGTTGTCAGCTAATACTTTTTCGTGCCAGCGGAGCGGTCCTAATTCGCGAAGCTCTTCCGTCATGCTGTTTACTTTCTCAGCCAGTTTTGTGCCTTCCGATGCGGATGCCCACAACAACTGTACGCGTTCTTCTTCGATGCCCCATTGATCAAGGGTCTTTTTAAGCATAGTATAGCGTCGAAGCGCTTTGATGTTGCCGTTGACGTAGTGGCATTCACCGGGATGACATCCGGCGATCAGCACTCCGTCCGCGCCGTTGCGAAGCGCTTTGAGCACAAATTGCGGATCTACGCGACCGGAGCACATCACCCGAATGGCGCGCATGTTGGGCGCATATTTGATGCGGGATGTGCCGGCAAGATCCGCAGCCCGATAGGAGCACCAGTTGCATAAAAATCCGACGATCACAGGTTCAAATTGTTCACTCATTTACTTCCTCCTCCTACGCGGTAACCTTTTCGGGTGCGGGTTGCACATCCCACAGCAGGCCTTGGAGTTCAGACATCACCTGAAGATTGGTGAAGTGTGCTCCATCAATGGCCCCACTGGGGCAGGCTGCCACGCATGTTCCGCAACCCTGGCAAAGGGCAGTAATCACTTTGGAAACTTCTTTCTCCTCATCGTATTCGATGGCGTTGTACGGACAAAGGTTGTTGCAAATCCGGCATCCAGAGCAATCTTCTTCGCGAATGCTGGCCCGGACGGGTTCCATCATCATCGTGCCCTGTCCTATTAAACTGGCTATTTGAGAAGCAGCGGCTCCACCTTGGGCGACCGTTTCAGGTATGTCTTTGGGCCCTTGGCAAGCGCCGGCGATGAAGACCCCATCCGTCATGGTGGCCACCGGAGCTAACTTCGGATGTCGCTCGTTATAGAAACCATCGTAATCGCACCCCATCTTGAAGAGATTGGCGACTTGTGCGGCATCTTCCCGAGCTTCAATTCCTGCACTCAGAATCACCATATCTACAGGAATGCGCTGTTGCTTTCCCAGAAGCGTGTTTTCAACTTGGACGATGAGTTTTCCTTCCTCACCTGGTTGATGGTCAGCGTCGGTTATCTCTGCCACACGTCCGCGGATAAAGTGAGTGTCTTCTTTGAGGAGCCGGTGATAAAACTCTTCATACCCTTTTCCGGGTGTCCGCATATCAATGTAGAAGTTGAATACTTCCGTCTCCGGGAGGTGTTCATGGACGAGGTGGGCAAACTTGAGGGAATACATGCAGCAGACTTTGGAACAGTACTCATTGTAGTTCTGGTCGCGAGATCCAACGCAGTGCACAATCGCCACCTTTTCCGGCTTGGTTTCTCCGTCTCGGAGGACGATGTGACCACCGGTAGGGCCGGAAGCGTTGACCATGCGTTCAAATTCAAGGCTGGTGAAGACGTTCTCTAATCGACCATAGCCATATTGAGGAATTCTCCGAGGATCGAAGAGGTCGTATCCCGTGGCGACGATGATATTGCCAACATTGAAATTGAGCATTTCATCTTCTTGTTCAAAGTCAATCGCATCAGTGGGGCAGAATTTTTCACAAGCCCGGCATTTCCCGGTTTGGAAGTAGATACAATTTTCCTTATCCAAAACAGGATACCCTGGCACCGCTTGAGGGAAAGCCCGGTAGATGGCTTTTCGATAGCCTAAACCGGCACCATACCCTTCGTCTACTACCTGGGCAGGGCATTTCTCTTCGCAGATGCCGCAGGCAGTGCAGAGGTCTTCGATCACACAGCGAGCTTTTTTGCGGACAGTGATTTCGAAATTGCCAATGTAGCCATCCACTTTTTCCACTTCACTGTACGTGAGTAAAGTGATGTTATCGTGTTGGCCGACATCCACCATCTTGGGTGTCAGGATGCATGCGGAGCAGTCCAGTGTGGGGAAGGTCTTGTCGAGTTGGGCCATATGGCCGCCGATCGTCCCTTCACGCTCGACCAAATAGACATGATTCCCGGCATTGGCCAATTCTAAGGCCGCTGTGATGCCCGCAATGCCCCCGCCCACGATCAGCGTGTTGGGATTGATTTCCACGGGGATCTTTTCTAATGGTTCGTGATGTACTACCCTTTCTATAGCACCATTAACCAGGCTTTTCGCCTTCTGGGTGGCAGCTTCCTTGTCGTTGGTAGCCCAGGAGCCGTGCTCCCGGATATTGGCCATTTCGAACAAGAAGGGGTTCAAGCCGCCACGCTCTGTGGCATTCCGGAAGGTTTTCTCATGCATGTGTGGGGAGCAAGAAGCGACGACTATGCGTGTTAACCCTTTTTCCTTAATATCATTTTCGATCAGCTCCTGTCCCGTGTTGGAGCACATGAATTCGTAATCCCGGGAAACCTCCACATTGGGATTTTTGGCAGCCCAGTTTTTCACTTCTTCAACGTCGATTGTACCGGCAATGTTAGTACCACAATGGCAAATGTAAACGCCTACTTTTTCCTTTTGCATAGTTTTCTCTTTCTTTTCTTCCATCGGTTATCCCTCCTCAGGCATGCTCGGCATGGGAAGGCCCGTCCTTCTTCCTGGTCTCCGCCTTCTCTTTTTCTCTTGGGGCGCCTCGTCGCTGATTTTTTCCAGGGCGGGTTTGGCGGATACGATCTCTTTTCCAAACCCAAGCTCGTTTTCAGGAATTCCGAAAGCAAGCCCGATCAGCTGTGTAAAGTAGATCACGGGGATGTTGTAATCCGTCCCGAAGTGGGCGTTGACCGCACCCTGATAGGCATCGAGGTTGAGCTGGCACATGGGGCACAGCGTGCTGATCATGTCCGCCCCATAATCGTCCGCGTTTTTCAGTAAGCGGCGGAGGAGCTCCAGGGCGGTTTCTTCGCTGATCTGTGTCATATGACCTCCACAGCATTGAGCTTTGAGGGGGAAGTCGACCACGATCGCTCCCAGGGATTCCAGCAGCTTGTCCATCGATGTCGGGTGCTCTGGATCATCAAAACTTTCCATGTCCGCAGGCCTGGGGACCATGCAGCCGTAATACGGCGCAATCCGCAGCTCGTAGAGCGGTTTTTTGACCTGTTCCTCAATCGCCTCCAGTCCCACGTCTTTGACGATGACCTCCAGTAAATGGTGGACGCTGACTGTTCCGGGTTGATATGCAAGCCCCCCCGCTTCCAGGGCCGTGTTGACTTTCTGGTTGATTTCCTTGTATTCCCCCATGACGTGATCGGTCTTTTTCAGATTTAAGAAACAAGCGCTGCATGGAGCCACTAATTTTTCCCCGCTGTATTGCTGCGAGGCGAGGGCTAAGTTCCGGCTCACCAAGGTATAAGCGGGGATATCATTGATTGCGAAATATTCCGTCGCACCACAACAGTTCCAATCCTCCATCTCCTCAAATTCCAGCCCAAGACGTTCGGCAATGGCCATCATTGAAATGTGGTAAGAACGGGCGTTTCGATCAATGGAGCAGCCGGGGTAATATCCGAATTTCATGCTTCACCTCCAAGCTCTTTTGATTTTTTGAGGATCGCTTTAAGTTGATCGATGCCCTCGATCTTGGGGGGGATAAGATCCATTCGGCCTTTGGTAAAGAGTTTCAATCCCATACCGGTTGCCATCTTGAACGCATCCAGGGGATGATAGCGAAGATGATACCTGGTAGCCAGCCCCAATTCAAAGCTGCGCCCGTTGTTCTCCACAAAATCGATGAACGTCTCCGAGAATTCCGGCGCCTTGTCCTTTCCTGCTTTCTGATAATACCCGGCTTCAATGGCTTTGCGTTTTAAAGCGTACATAATATCGGTGATATGAATATCCTGAGGGCACCGAGCTACGCAGTAATAACAAGAGACACAATACCAGGGGGTATTGCTGGTTAATACTTCTTCTCTCATGTCCTCCCTGATCATGGCAAATATCTCCCTGGGGGTATGGTCCATATCGTCCCCGGACGGACAGGAACCTCCACAGGTCCCGCATTGGATGCAGGTGTTGAGGTTTTCTCCCAATCCAGATGTCTCTGCGACGACTTCCTCAAAAAGGGAGGGAGCACGAGCAGATAAGGTTTGAGTCATTTCAGCCTCCTGATGCTCGGATGAAAGGGTACTAATCTAAGCAACTTCATGATTATTTAATAGGGTTGTTTGCCTTGTAAAAAAATGCACAATCCGAACCTTCTTAAGTATATCAAAAGTATACCAAATAGAATGTGATTAATATCACAAAATATTCATCATTCTTCATTTATTAATTAACTAATTTACTTAAGTCAATTAATGTGGGATTAAAAAAGGGCTGTGAACCGTACTTTTTGCTATTCCAGATGAATTCTGTCCTTTTTTGATTACATGTGTCCATTCTTCCCTTTCGTCATCCTCGCTGGCGGTTGGTTTGGGATTTGAGGTAAAATGTATACTTGAAGTTAAAAACGAGCCATTTTCTTATCAGGGGAGAACATCGTCATGATCAAGTTGAACGAAGAGCTTCAGGAAAAAGCCATTAACACCCTCCGCTTTTTGTCCGCGGATGCGGTCCAAAAGGCGAACTCAGGTCATCCCGGGTTACCCATGGGGGCTGCTGCCATGGCGTTCGCGTTGTGGACCCGGCATTTATGTTTCAATCCCCAGAATCCATCTTGGCCGGATCGGGACCGCTTTGTGCTCTCCGGAGGACACGGCTCTATGCTTCTTTATTCCCTGCTGCATTTGACCGGATATGATCTGCCCTTGAAGGAAATCAAGGATTTTCGCCAGTGGGATAGCATAACCCCTGGTCATCCGGAAGTCCATTTAACGCCGGGTGTGGAGGCGACCACTGGACCTCTGGGGCAGGGTTTTGGGAATGGCGTAGGGTTCGCGATTGCGGAAGCTCACCTGGGGGCCGTGTTCAACCGGCCGGGGCATGAGATCCTCGACCATTACACATACGCACTGGTCACCGATGGCGACCTCATGGAAGGTGTCTCCTCCGAAGCGGCATCTCTGGCAGGGCATCTCCGCTTGGGAAAACTCATTTATCTTTACGACGATAATCACGTTTCCATTGATGGCAACACAGAGATCACCTTCACAGAGGACCAGGAGGCCCGCTTCAGGGCTTACGGGTGGCATGTCCAGTCTGTGGCAGATGGGAATGACGTCGAGGCGATCGGTGATGCCATCCAGCGCGCCAAAGAAGACGATCGCCCCTCCCTGATTTCTGTGAGGACTCACATCGGATATGGGTTACCCACCAAACAGGGTACTGCGGAAGCTCACGGGGCCCCGCCGGGGGATGAGGAGTTGGATGCGGCCAAAGAGAATTTAGGTTGGCCCGTTCAACCCCGTTTTTTCATCCCGGAGGATGTCCTAAGTTATTTCCGTCAGATTGGAGAAAATGGGGAGGAAAGGGAACGGGCATGGCAGGATCGTTTAGAAGCTTATCGTTCCGAATATCCGGCATTGGCTGCGGAGTTTGAAAGGAGGCTGTCAGGGAAGCTGCCTTCCGGGTGGGAGAAAGAGCTGCCTGTATTCGATGCGGATCCCAAAGGGATGGCGACCCGGGCTGCGTCCGGAAAGGTGATCAATGCCGTGACCCCGGTGATCCCGGAACTGATGGGCGGATCGGCGGATCTCACACCTTCGAACAAAACATGGATTGAAGGGAACCCTGATTTTCAGCCCGGGCAGTACCAAGGGCGCAACTTCCACTTTGGCGTCCGGGAACATGCCATGGGGACGATTGTGAATGGCATGGGGTTGCACGGCGGCATCCTCCCGTATGGGGGCACCTTTCTGGTCTTTTCTGATTACATGAGACCGGCGGTACGTTTATCGGCCCTTTCCGAGATCCCCTGTGTGTGGGTCTTTACCCACGACAGCATTGGCTTGGGGGAGGACGGACCGACCCATCAACCCATCGAGCAGTTGGCATCCTTGAGGGCCATCCCCAAATTGGTCGTCATTCGACCCAGCGATGCCAATGAGGTCGCCCAGGCCTGGAAAGTTGCGTTGAGGTATCGGGAGGGACCTGTAGCTCTGGCTCTGACCCGACAAAGCGTGCCCGTGCTTGATCGCCGCACCTACGCCTCTGCGGAAGGGTTGGTAAAGGGGGCCTATGTCCTGGCGGATCTGGGGCAGGGCGATCCGGAACTCATGCTTATGGCGTCCGGATCGGAAGTGGATCTGATCGTCAAAGCAGGGGAAAGGTTGGCGGAGGAGGGGGTAAAGGTGAGGTTGATCTCTTTCCCCAGCTGGGAGTTGTTTGAGAAGCAGGATCGGGCTTATCAGAAGTCCCATTTGCTCCCCGGGGTGGAACGGCGGTTGGCGGTGGAAGCGGGGGTGTCCCAGGGATGGGAACGGTGGGTAGGCGATCGAGGTCGTGTGATCTCTGTGGAGACATATGGAGCGAGCGCGCCCGGTTCCCGGGTTTTCGAAGAGTTTGGCTTTACGGTTGAACACGTGCTTCAGGAAGCGCGAGGGCTGCTTAAGGAGGTGGATTAATGCGGGTGGCGGTGGCAACGGACCATGGCGGTTTTTCGCTCAAAGAAACGGTTATAAAAGCGATACAAGATGCCGGACATGAGCCGGTAGATTTCGGTACTGACAGCCCGGAGAGCGTTGATTATCCGGATTACACGGAAAAACTCTGCCAGGCCATTCAAAAAGGAGAGGCGGAACGCGGGATTCTCTTGTGTGGATCCGGGGTGGGCGTATGCATTGCCGCCAACAAAAAAAAGGGAGTGTACGCTGCCCTGTGTCATGACACGTATTCCGCCCACCAGGGCGTGGAACACGACGATATGAATGTGCTTTGTCTGGGTGGAAGAGTGATCGGCTCAGCTTTAGCTGAAGAACTCGTGCATTCCTTTTTGTGTGCCCACTTTGTTGGGCGTCAGCCTGGACAGGAACGACATGCGCGTCGTGTAGGTAAAGTTCGCAAAATGGAGAAAGGAGAGGTGTTAAAATAAAGGCTTGTCCTGCATCTTCTCCCTTTTGGAAGACGCCATCAAAAGCATCTGAGAAGTCAGTATGTTGAGATGTGCCCAGGGCATCATGGGGGGAGGGAAAATACTCAGCGAGGTTTGACGATCACTTACCGGCGAAGTATGTCTTGAAAAAAGGCAAACATGGTAGAAAACAAACGATCCCAACCGACACTTTTCACTGTTCGCGATACCTATTCAGAAACTTTGGAGCTTGTGCCTGAGTTATGGAAAGCTGCGGAGCGGCTCACATCCCCGGATGATCGCGAGCGTGAGAAGGGCATATCCGAATTAATATCACAGGATGTTTGTCACCAATCGCCTTTGATCGCCTACTTGCTGGCGACAAGGCTGACAGATCCCAATTTGGAGATCCGATTTCATGTTCTCCAGATCCTGGGGGATATCCTGCGCAGGAGAGACGGGGGACATGCAGCCCCGGATTCGGTTCACCGTCATCTCCAAGGATATGTATCTCAGATGCGGAGGAGGCAAATTTTCGCCATTTTACAGGTAGCTGAAGCTTATTCCGCCGCGGAGGACGATATTGCTGCCATATTGAATATGTGCTCCTATGCCGGTGTGGCTTTGAGCGGGATACTTAGCGACCGGAAAGCGCCGATACCCATCCGCCAGAAAGCGATTTATTTTTGTGGGCGGGTGGGGTTTGTGGATGCTGTGCCAGCTCTGGAACGGCTGATAAGCCGACTGCAGGCCCAAAGTGAGAAACAAACCCACATGGATTTTGTATCTCCGGGGGAAAACATGTTGGAAAGTTCCCTGCTCATTTACGCTCGAGCAGCTTTGGAGAAGTTGAAGAAGTTTATTTAATCGGGGACGCTGAAAAACAGAAATGATGGATAATTCGGACAAACATCCTATCCTTATGATGACCTTACGTGTGGGGTTGTTGGTTTTGATGCTGATGGGAACCGGCATCCTTTGGGGGACGCCTTCCGGGAATGCTCAGCAGCCGACAGTGGCAATTCCCACCGTGACGGGAACGCCCACTGGCCCCATCGCTGTCGTGATCTCTGACCCCGAAGATCAAATTAACGTTCGATCGGGGCCGGATATCACCTACCCGAAAATAGGGGTCTTGATCAACCGTCAGGAAGTCCCTGCTTTGGCAAAAACAGAGGGTGGCTTATGGGTGAAAATCGCTTATCCTGCTGGAGAAGGGGGGGTGGCTTGGGTCTACGCTCCCTTGGTGAGGGTGACTGGTGGGGAGCTGCCGATCGTACCCAAGCCGCCCACACCAACGCCCATGACCACCCCGACCATTGACCCTACGCTGGCTTCCCAATTTGTGGTGGAGATCCCCCCCACGCGGAAACCCACCTTCACACCAGCCCCTGCCTTGGTCCTTCCCACCTACGAATCGGAAGATGTGAGAGCGAGCGCCGGTAATTTTCCCATGGGTTTGGTGATCGTCGGTTTGGTCTCGGTCGGCATTTTCAGTTTGTTCGTCTCATTGCTTCGTGAGTCCTGAACGCTTCTTGGTCTAAAAAACAAAACCCCTGGGAGTGAACATCCGCCCAGGGGGTCCCTTTCTCTACACTTTGGTTTATTAACAACTGCAGCCGGTCCCACAACTTGCAAAGGGAGGTTGGGCGTGGGGGTTGATACGAAACCCACTTTGACCATTCTCCTCAACGTATGAAATGGTTGCGCCTTTCATGTACTGGAGTGTTCGGTCATCCACGATGACCTTGACGTCATGGCTGGTGAAAATCTCGTCGTTTTCATGAATTTGATCATCAAGAGCCATGCTGTATTGAGGACCCCCTCAACCAGAGCCGGCGAGGAAGATGCGCAGGGCACGGTCTGACATGTCCTCTTTTCTCAACAGTTCTTGAATGGCAGCGGCAGCCTCTTCACTTAAGGTTATTTTTTCCATGGTCTCCTATCACTTTATCTAAATTTTGTTCGGATTCTGCGAAATTATACATAGAGAAGCAGAATGTGTCAACTGACAGCAAGTTACTTATTACACGCCTTTCTCATGAGGGATGGCCCAATTCCTAGGAGCTTTCTCTGTCTACAAAACCAGCCTTCTCGGGCGTGATATAATGGCGCGCATTGAAGAGGATGTAGTAACAAAGGATAAAGGACAGGGTATGGGAAAGAGCTATCAAAGATATACATTGCTCGCCGTGCTTGCGCATCCGGATGATGAATCCTTTGGATTGGGGGGGACATTGGCTTACTATGCGGAAAAGGGCGTGGAGGTGCATTTGATATGTGCAACCCGCGGTGAAGCTGGTGAGGTGGACTCAGAGCATTTGGAGGGGTATGAATCCATCGGGGATTTACGGGAAGCGGAATTGAGGTGTGCCGCAAAGCACCTGGGTATCCATGAAATTCACTTTTTGGGCTATCGGGATTCTGGGATGTCAGGCGCAGCGCAGGGTCAGCACCCGGATTCACTTGTTTGTGCACCTCAAGAGCTGGTCGTCAGGCAAGTGGTGGGGATCGTCCGGGAAGTCAAACCGGAGGTGGTGATCACCTTTGATCCCATCGGTGGGTATCATCATCCGGATCATGTCTACATGCACGAGGTGGCTAAGAGGGCATTTTACAGGGCGGGAGAGCCCGAATATAAGACGGATTCACCTCCATATGTGCCAGAAAAACTGTACTACCATATCATCTCCAAACGGTATCTGCGTTTTAGGGTCCGTCTCCTGCGCTTTCTGGGGCAGGACCCCAGCCAATGGGGGAAGAACAAGGATATCGATCTGACAGCGATTATCAAAGAGGATTTTCCGGTCCACGCCAGGATCGATGTGCGGCGTGTGGAGGATAAGGTGAAAGCCGCTTCGGCGTGCCATGCCAGCCAAAGCGGTTCCAGTTTGGCAGGCGGCTTTATCAAATGGTTGTTGAAGATCTTAGGGGTGCGTGGGAAGGACCTTTTTATGCGCGCTTACCCGGAGCCCCAAGCGGGGGAGATAGAACGCGATTTGTTTGCCGGTTTGGGATGAAAAAGAAAAAGCGGGTGATGTGTTTCTGGTCACCCGCTTTGATGACAACATGGCTTGTCTTTAATTTTCAATGCGAGGGTTGACCCACACAGCCCAGTCCTGACTTGCCGGTCCGTTGGCTTGCACGGCGAAGACGAACCTGACCGTTTCTCCAGCGAGACTGGAAAGGTCAATGTTTAAGGCGGTCAAGGAACCATCGCAGGTCTCATTCCAGGATCCGAGGGGGTAAAGTGTCCCTCCTTTTTTGTAATTGAACTGGTACTTCACATTTCCCACCCCGCAGGATCCATCTCCGAGCGCGATAAACCCGATTTTGGCTTTGAAATGGTCTCCGGCTTCCACGGTATAGGAGGGGAATTTACCCGTGATGACCCCGTTGTCCACCCATTGTGGGTGGGTTTCAATCACGCCCCCTGGTGAAGAGCCGTCTTCGAGGTCCGCTCCGTCTTTGTACATGGCAAACCCGTCGGGATCGGTATCAGGGCCACCAAAGGAGAGCGTTCCCGCGCCTGAAATCCATTCTGCGGAAGGGGCTTCATCATAAAAATCGAACTTAACTTCAGGCCCTGGTTCCTGGACCTCAATCTCCACCCAAAAGTACCCTGAAGAGCTGTTCTCAATGCCAAAAATGACGCCCTCCGGATCCCTGAGCTTCCAATTCCCGCGGTAGGCGCCGGGAGAGCTGGGGGCGGTGAGATCCACGGAGATGGCGACCTCATCTCCCGGCTCAACGGTACCCGTGGTGATCTGCACCGAGTCGGGCGCGCCCATCTGATCTCCGTCGATGAAAACGATGTCGTATTCAGAGGTCCAGTCGCAGGTGCCTGTGTTTTCTAGGCGCCAGGTTTTAGTGAAGGTATCTCCCATCTCGAATTTTTTCCCGTCGGGGACGGTGACATCTTTGACGAATCCCGCCTGGTTACAGGGCAAAGGGGTTTCCGTGGGTTCCGGTGTATCGGAGGGCAGAGGCGTCTCTGTGGCGGGGGATGCTTCTGTAGGGGCTTCTGTTTCAGAGGATGGGGTAGAGGGGGTGAGGGTGGAGGCTGGTGCCTGAGTTTCACCGCCAACCCCTGTTTGCATGGCGTTGGCTGTCACGGTCTGAGCGACAGAGGTGTTGATACTATCTCTATCAACTGGCCCCTGATCTTCGCTCCGGGGCAAGTTGCATGAAGCCAAAAGGATTGAGATTAGGATGGTTGTAACCCCGATTTGGGTTCTTGACTTCTTCAAGGTTTCCTCCTTTTCGTGCAATGAAACATGTATGATAGCCAGTGATAAATACCGTACAGTTCATCCATATTTTACTGATCTTTCATGGGGTAAGCAAGGTTATGGAACCCAAACTCAAATAATTCAGCATGACATGTCTATCGTGGGTTGACAAAGAATTTACTTTTCTTTCCTAAACAGGCGAGATAAATCGTGATTTCTCTGAATTAAAAATAAGAATATGAACATAGCCAATGTCCAGGCTGAAAGGACGATGAACATCATGGAGAAGACACACAGAGCGCCGATGCCCCATCCGATAAACAGTGGGAGGAGGATGCCGCCCATGCTGCCCACGGACCAGACTACCCCGTTGTGTCTTCCGCTGAACGCGATCGACCTTTGGATGTAGTTAAAGGTTGTCGGAAACAAGGCTGCCAGGCTGAGCCCCATGCCCGCTGTCCCCAACCAAACGGACCACCCTTGTTCCTTGAAAAGGATCATGATCCCGGTGCTGATCAATCCGCCGCTGAGGTAAGCGAACACAGCGCGGACGGGTTGAATGTAAACAGCTGTGGGAATGGCGAGCAGCCGTCCCACGGTGATCGCCATCCAGAACAGGGAGGTGATGGTATACGCGGTTTGATCCGGACCTGGCGTGGTCTTCTGAAGATAAGTGAATATCCATCCGCTGTAACCGACCTCTAAACCGACAAATAAAAGGGTCAGGACCGCAAATAAAATCAGGATATCAAATTTATGGGTTAAAGGATGCCCCCCATCATCTCTGGTTGGTTTGGGTGGGGAAGGCGTGAGGATCATCCATAAGGCGAGGGGCGCCATCAGGAAGGCCATGGTTTGGTACCCGGTGTCCATAGCCACATATCCAAAATAGAGAGGAATCAGGAAGCTTCCTACCCCGGCGCTGAGGTACATGGCGTTGAGATATGGCCCGCTTTTTTCCCTCTGGGTCTGGGCCAATAAGGTATTTGAGCCGACATCCAACGATCCCAGCATCCATCCCACCATAAATAAGACCAATCCCATGAGAGGCAGCGAAGTAATTTGGGGGACAACACCTAACAGGATTAAGGCTGTGATGAGCACACCTGCCAGCAGGGGGTGCCCGCGCATGCGATCCAGGAGGACGCCTGTAAGGAGCGATCCACACAGGTACCCCAAGGACCGGGCGGAGAAAAGGACGCTCAAAGCGGATACGTTTACTCCAACCTGATGGGCCAGCCCGGTAAGCGTGGGGCCGAGTGAGGCGATCACGGTCCCTAGAATAAAGAAAGCGCTGAAATAGGCGATGGTTCGTTTTGTGTTGGTGTTCATCAATGCCGGGTTCTGCTGATGTTTTTCTTTGCGAGGGAGGATTGTAGTTGGGTGGATTTCCAAATCATACTTGATCCACTGCTAGATTACTTGGGATCAAACGTTTCTCGATAAGTACGGAGAAACGAGTCTTCATCCGTCACGGTTTGGGAGAGGCCTATTTTGGTACCCAAACGGGTGAGTTGGGGAGGGTCCACATAAGTCTTTGCCAGGGTTTCCTGTTGCGAGAAGACGTCTTTTCTCGATCCATCAAGGAGGATTTTTCCCTCGGCCAGGGCGATCACACGCTGGAAGTTCTCAGCGCAAAAATCGATATCGTGGGTGATGGTGATCACCGTTTTGTTCTGCTCTTTGAGGGTTTTTACGACATGGGCAATGCGGCGGATGCTGACCGCGTCCTGCCCCGTGGTCGGTTCGTCGAAGACGACGATGGGTGTATCCATGGCGATGACGGAAGCCATGCTGACCATTTTACGCCAGGTAGGAGAGAGGTCATAGGGATTGGTGGTTCGTTCCCTTTCCAGTTCCGTGAGGGATAAAGCAAAGTTGACCAACCTCTCGATCTCCTCTTCAGCATAGCCGAGGTTTTTCGGGCCAAAAGCGATTTCCATTTCTACGGTTTTTGTAAACAGTTGTTCGTCCGGGTTTTGAAATACATACCCGACTCGGGAGGCCATTTGGGCCACAGTATGTTCCGAAGTGTCCCAATCGCCAATCATGACCCGACCCTGGGATGGCTTCAACAAGCCGTTGAAATGCTTGACCAGGGTCGTCTTTCCGGATCCGTTTTGGCCGATGATCGCCACCTGCTCCCCAGGATGGATGGCCAGGTCTATCCCCTGGATGGCTTTTACTCCATTGGGGTAAGAGAAATGAAGGCCCTCAATCTCAATTTTCATCGAACCCCCTTGTGAAACCGTCCACCGCTTCGTCGAGTGTCACGGGCAGACGCCTATCTTGGGGCCATAAGCCTTGCTCGCGGGCTTTTTCAGCGACCGCCGTGTACCTGGAAAAACCAAAGCCTTGTTCTCGAAGCGAGGGTGACGTCAGGACTCGATGGGGAGGTCCCTGGGCGATGATTTTTCCCTCCAACAAAGCGACAACCCGGTCAGCAAATTCCGCGATCCATTCGATTTTATGTTCGGTAAGCAAGACGGTCATGCCCCGGGCGCTCATTTCTTTGATGACTTGGAAAACCTGCCGGGTGCCGATGGGATCCAATTGGGAGGTGGGTTCGTCTAAGACCAACACCTTCGGCTCCATGACCAGGATGGAGGCCAAGGCCACCCGCTGCTGTTGGCCCCCGGAAAGGGCGTAAGGAGAACGGTCTCCCAGTTCGCTGATCCCGGTCATTTCCATGATCTCGTGAACCCGTTTTTTCATCTCTTCCCTGGTGACGCCGATGTTTTCAAGACCGAAGGCGATCTCTTCAAAAACGGTGAATTTCGAGCCCGATATTTGGTTAAAAGGGTTTTGGAACGCCAGCCCGACATGAAGGACCCACTCATTCAAGGAGGACTCTCTGGAATGCAACCCGTCCACCTTGATCGTCCCCTGGATGTCTCCCCGGAAGAAATGGGGGACAAATCCTGAGACCGCATAGCTGAGGGTGGACTTCCCGGATTCATTGGGCCCGATCACGGCCACGAATTCGCCCTCTTCAATCTGGAGATTGATATCTTTGAGCGCTGGTTTCTCTGTGACCGGATATTGATAGGTGAGGTTTTGGATCTCCACTAAAGCCACAGGTTAGCCCCCAGGGCCACAAGGATCAGAAACACACATGTCCAACGGGCAGTTTTATCGAATCGGGTGTCGGGGATGTCGTGCAGAAATGATTTCGGGAGGGGGGATGTGAAGGCCCGGGCTTCGATGGCGATGGCCCGTTCTTCCACCTCCACCAAAGAGCCGAAGACAAGGGGTCCGACCAGTGGTAAGAGGGCCCGGACGCGCTGCCGGTATCCCCCTTCCGTGTCCAATCCCCGTGAGCGCTGGGCATCGATGATGGTGTTGGCTTTGGCCCGCATTTGGGGGAGGATTTGTAGCGTGGAGGTGATCACATAGGCGAATGATCCGGAAAGACCCCGTCTGGTGAGGTCGCTCATCAGGATGCTGGGATGCGTGGTCAAGAGGAGAAGAATAAAAGAGGATACCATGACGAATATGCGCGATGCGGTGAGATAGGCATACCGCACGCTGCCGACGCTGACATCCAAGAACCAGAGTTGAAAAAGCACCCTCGAATCATCGGGATGGAAGACACTTTGCATGACAAAGAGAAAACCCACCACTGGCAGAAGGAGCCTTCTCGTGGCCTGGAAATATTCTCGCTGGATCTTCCCCAGAAGACTCAAGGGGATGATCGCTCCCAAAATGAGAAACGTAGGGAGCCAAAATCCAGGGCCTAGAAAAGCAAGCATGATGAAGGTGAAGACCATGACAAGTTTGGTGAGGGGGTTGAGGCGGTGTAGCTGGCTGTCACGGTCAATGTAGAACGTCAATTCTGTGGTCATCGATAAAGGATGCCCCGGTGCAGGTGGGTAGGATGGCAGGAGTGCCCTCTAAACTCCTGCCATATTTGCGTATTTCAACCGCTCATCACAGGATGAGAGTCAGGATGGTCGCGGAGATGACGATCAAGACGATGGCGATGATCAGAGCGATGATCAGCTGGTTGGTCCGCTGTCCCTCTTCAATTTCCACGTTCTCCGCGCGGGGGAATCGCGAGAGGTAGCGTTTTGACAGCCCTTTGATGATGGCGAATGCCAGCATGGCTGTGGCGATCTTATCAACCGGCTCCACCAGGAAGTTGGTGCTGAATACGGCTTCCAGCATGCCCCGCCCAGTCTCTAAAAGGTAAGCGGTGATGAAAGAGGATCCGCTGGCGGTAATACCACCATACAGGTAGATGGCAATTGGGGTAGAAGCCAGAGCGGCTGTGATGGCGACCAAGAAGCCGGTGACAGCCACCTTCCACCAATTCTTGAACAGCCCGCCCATTGCACACCAGCCGGTCACAAAGCCGATGAAGAGGGCGACCGGGAACCAGGGAAGCGCGTTAGGGTCAATGGCGATGCCCCAGATGACATTGGATAAAGTGCCCGTCAATGCCCCCGCCCAAGGGCCCGCCAAAGCAGCCACCAGCATGGTGCCGATGGAGTCAAGATACACCGGCAGTCGTAATAAAACGACGATTTGACCGATGACCACATTGATGGCGATCGCCACGGGGATGAGGACCCAGGTCATGGTGTTGAAATCTTTTTTAATGGATTCTATGAGCTTCATATTACTTCTCCTTTCTCACGGTACATGGATCGAGAATAATGTATTGGACGTTCTTCATTCCCTCTT
>JAWLER010000008.1:0-74413 GCA_041686005.1 Anaerolineales bacterium
CGTGATCCCCCGCTCCTGTTCCTCCGGCGCCTTGTCGATGTCCTCAAAGGCCATGAAGTCGCCGAACCCCAACATGCTCGATACCTTGGTGATCGCCGCTGTCAGGGTCGTTTTCCCGTGATCGATGTGCCCGATCGTGCCCACGTTGAGATGGGGCTTCGTCCGTTCAAATTTTTCCTTGGCCATAAATGCTCTCCTGAATCAAACCTCTGTGCTGATTTGTTCTAATAATGATCAATAATATCATACCTGGCCCATATATTGTATCAAACACCTGTGACGATTTTCTCCGACAGTTCCTCTGAAACCCTCTTGTAATGATCGAATTCCATCGTGAAGGCCCCTCTTCCTTGGGTTGCGGATCTTAATTCCGTCGCATATCCAAACATTTCCGCCAGCGGCACCATGGCCCGGACCGCCTGCGTCCCGCCGGGACGAACTTCCATACCCAGGATATCGCCGCGCCGCGCGTTCATCTGGTTGATGATCTCTCCCAAAAAATCTTCCGGGATGACCACTTCGACGAACATGACCGGCTCCTGCAAGACGGGTTTCCCTCGTTGGATCCCTTTTCGAAACGCCATGGAACCCGCCAATTTGAACGCCAGTTTGCTGGAGTCCACCTCGTGGTAAGAGCCATCATACAGCCTTACCTTGACATCGGTCACCGGATACCCTGCCAGCACGCCAGATTCCGCTGCGTTCCGTACGCCGGTCTCCACCGCCGGGATGAATTCCCGCGGAATGGTACCACCGTAAATATCGTTCTCAAATACGATGCCGCTCCCGTCCTCACAGGGTTCTAAGGAAATGACGACATGGGCGTACTGCCCGTGACCGCCCGTTTGTTTGACGTGGCGGTATTCCACCTCAGGCACCGGCTGCGTGATCGACTCTTTATACGCTACCCGTGGTGTCCCAACCCGGGCCTTGACTTTGAACTCACGCAGCATGCGGTCAATCAGCACCTCCAGGTGAAGCTCACCCATACCCGAAATCAGGGTCTGTCCCGTGTCAGGGTCCATCCGCACCTTGAACGTGGGATCCTCTTCAGATAATTTTCTGAGCGCTTCTGACAGCTTATCCTGATCCGCAGTGGTCTTCGGCTCAATGGCAACGGAGATCACCGGATCGGGAAAGGTGATATTCTCCAGGAGAATGGGCGCCTGCTGGTCGCATAACGTATCTCCCGTGAAGGAATTCTTGAACCCCAACACAGCAGCGATGTCGCCCGCATGGGCTTCCTCAATATCCTCGCGGCGATCGGAGAACATGCGGATCAAGCGACCCACCCGCTCCTTCTCATCCTTGCCGGGGTTATATACCCCCGACCGCGGGGTGATGGTCCCGGAGTAGATCCGGATATATGCCAGCCGTCCTACATAGGGATCGGTGACGATTTTAAAGACCAAGGCGCTAAACGGTTCCTCATCCGACGCTTTTCGCGTGATCTCCTCTTCCGTCTCCGGATGCAGCCCCCGGACGGGGGGGATATCCAGCGGAGAGGGTAAATATTCCACGACAGCGTCTAACAAGGGCTGTATACCCATGCTTTGCAGCGCGCTTCCGCAGTACACGGGCGTCAATATATTGTTGATGACCGCCTGCCGCAAGGCTCCTTTGATTTCCGCTTCGGAAATCGTCTTCTCTTCTAAAAATTTCAGGGTCAGTTCTTCGTCCGTTTCCGCGATCTTCTCGATCACCGCGCTGCGCTTTTCTTCGTATTCAGCTTGAAGATGGGAGGGGATCTCTTGCTCAATGGCTGCGCTGCCCTCTTCATCCTCCCAAACGTACGCCTTTCCTGAAATTAAATCCACCACACCGGTGAATTCTTCCTCTTTACCGATGGGGATCTGGACGGGGACCGGATCGGCGCCCAACCTCTCCTTGATCATGTCCACGGACCGTTCATAGGAAGCGCCTACACGATCCATCTTATTAATGAAACAGATCCGGGGAACACGATAAAGGTCTGCTTGGCGCCAGACCGTCTCGCTCTGGGGTTCTACACCCTGCACAGCGTCAAAGACAACGACGCCTCCATCCAAAACCCGCAGCGAACGCTGAACCTCCGCGGTAAAATCAATGTGCCCCGGGGTGTCAATGATGTTCACCAGATGGTTTTGCCAAACCGCGGAAACAGCAGCGGAAACGATCGTGATCCCACGTTCCCTCTCCTGCTCCATCCAATCGGTAACGGTTGTGCCCTCATCGACAGACCCCAATCTGTGCGTTTTTCCTGTGTAATACAGGATGCGCTCAGTGGTGGTGGTCTTCCCCGCGTCGATGTGGGCAATGATCCCAATATTCCGGTACCGTTCTAATGGATATTTCCGCGTCATTCCACACCTAACCCATGCTACAACGAAAGATTAATATCGGAAATGAGAGAAAGCCCGGTTGGCCTTTGCCATGCGATGGGCTTCCTCCTTCTTCCGGACTGCGGTTCCTTCATTATTAGAAGCGCTCAATAATTCGGAAGCCAATTGGTCGGGGAATTGCTCCCCGGTCCGGGAACGAGCGGATTCCAAAATCCATCGTGTGGCCAATGTAAACTGGCGGTGGGGAGAGACTTCCATAGGAATCTGATACGTCGCCCCACCGATCCGTCGAGGACGAACCTCCATTCGGGGAGAGGCGTTCTCTATGGCTTGCTCAAAAACCTCCAGCGGATCCTGGCCTGTCTTCTCTCCAATGATGTCAAAAGAATCATAGACCATCTTGGTGGCGAGATTTTTCTTGCCCCGTTTGAGGACATGATTGATAAATGTCTGCACCTTGACGCTGTTATAGCGCGTGTCCGGAGGTATTTCTCGCCTATCTGCTCTTCTTCTTCGCATCCGATTTCTCCATCCCAAACTACTTTAATCATCCAACGACAACCTGCATCCCTTTTTGTAGGGGATTAGGGTTGTTTCGTGCCGTATTTGGATCGGCCTTGTTTCCGGTCTTCCACTCCACTGGAATCTAATTTCCCACGCACGATGTGATATCGCACGCCAGGGAGATCCTTGACACGCCCACCGCGGACCAAAACCACGGAGTGCTCCTGCAGTCCATGCCCTTCACCGGGGATATACGCCGTGACTTCGATCCCATTGGTGAGGCGGACACGGGCGATCTTCCTCAAAGCAGAGTTCGGCTTTTTCGGCGTCATGGTGCGGACCACGGTGCACACCCCACGCTTTTGGGGAGCCCCTTTTTCCTGCCTGATCCGCTTCTGCTTCATGGAGTTGAAAGTATATCGCAGGGCAGGCGCTTTGCTTTTGGACTTTTTTTCCTCTCGGCCTTTCCTCACTAGCTGATTTATCGTGGGCACTTCGTCCTCCCAATCATCCTCTAACCGACTTTTCAATATACAAGGCCATCTTTCCTAATGATGGCCTTGACTTGCTATCGTCGTATAAACAGCGTATCTAATCCATACCCATATCGTTCTGGGCGACGATTTAGAATTGTATCATCTGCGTATATGATAGTCAAGCCAAATGAGACGTATTTCCAGCCCAACTGCGTCCCACTCATTCCTCACTTACCGTCTACCGAGGCCCAACAAACCTGTGCTCATCCGCGGTATCTGGGTCCGACTGTCTTCTTTCCCGAAAGTGATCACTTCCCCATCTTCGGTAATGGCCTCGATAGCCAGCCCCAAGCTTTGCATTTCCTTGACAAGGACACGGAATGAAGCCGGGATGCCGATATCCTCAATAGGCTCGCCTTTGACAATCGCCTCATAAGCCTGCACCCTGCCGACCACATCATCGGACTTCACGGTCAGCATCTCTTGCAATGTATATGCAGCCCCGTAGGCTTCCAGCGCCCAGACCTCCATCTCACCGAAGCGCTGGCCGCCGAATTGGGCTTTGCCGCCCAAAGGCTGCTGGGACACCAAGCTGTAAGGGCCTGTAGAACGAGCGTGGACCTTATCCTCCACCAAGTGGTGCAGTTTGAGCATGTTCATGACGCCCACCGTAACGGGATGATCGTAGGCGTCACCAGTCTGGCCATCTCGCAAGATCTGCTTCCCAAAGATCGGCATGGGGCTACTGGTTTCGTCGACCATCTGGTTTGCTAACTCCCGAAGCTCTTCAAAGTCCAATTTCTCCAGATTGGCATCCACGTCCTCTTTGATCTTTTTGATCCACATTCTCAAACAGGCAGCGACGGCCCGTTGATCCTGCGCCTCTCGTTCCGGGACCGGAATCTCCTTGTCCTCGAAGAAGAGGACCTCTTCAGGGTCATACCCCTTTTCACGGAGCCATTCCCGTAACACTGAGCGCCGGGCGTACGTACGATCGGTCACGATGCGGTACACATCATAATCCAACTCGCCCAGCCAGTGTTCAAGGTACAAGCGCCGGGCCTCGTCATCGTCGTGAATGTCCGCCGGTTCATAATCAAACCCGCTCAACCAATCCCAGGCTCTATGTCCCGCTTCATTCCAGGCTTCATCGATCATCCAGGCTCGCGCCAGCTCCGCCTCAATTTCGCTCTCATCCGCCCCATCAAAGACGGGGGTGATGGCCCGGAATCCCAATCTGTCCGCGGCCCATCCGAGGTGGGCTTCCAAAACCTGACCGATATTCATCCGTCCCGGTACGCCTGTGGGGCTGAGGAGCATATCCACCGGGGTTCCATCCTCCAAGAAAGGCATGTCTTCTTCGGGGACGACGGTGGAAATCACGCCTTTGTTCCCATGCCGACCGGCCACTTTGTCACCTGCGGTCATCCGTCGTTTTTGGGCTACGAAGGCGCGGACCATCTTCTCCACGCCTGCAGCCAGGTCGGTATGGTCCTCCCGCGTGAAGACTTTGACATCGATGACCTTCCCGCGCTCACCATGGGGCATGCGCAGTGAAGTGTCTTTCACATCCCGGGACTTCTCACCGAAGATCGCTCTTAGTAAGCGTTCCTCGGGGGAGAGTTCCTTTTCTCCCTTGGGGGAAATTTTGCCCACCAGGATATCGTTCGGCCCCACTTCCGCACCAATGCGGATGACGCCCGTTTCATCCAAATCCTTCAAGGCGTCCTCGCCGACATTGGGGATATCGCGGGTGATCTCTTCCGGCCCCAAACGGGTGTCCCGGGACTCCACTTCATGCTCCTCGATGTGGATCGAACTGTAGCGGTCATCCTTTGTCAGGTGATCGGAAATGACCACGGAGTCCTCAAAATTCGCGCCTTCCCAAGAGAGAAAGGCCACGGTCACATTTTGGCCTAACGCCAGGTTCCCGTTGACCGTAGAGGACGAATCCGCGATCACGTCCCCTTGCTTGATGACCTGTCCTTTGTTGACGATGGGACGCTGATCAATGCAGGTGCTTTGGTTAGATCGTTCATATTTCCACAGCTTGTATTCATGAATTTCGTTATCCGTGCTGCGGATGACGATCTTATCCCCTATCACCGACTCGACCTCCCCATCTTCCTCAGCCAACAATACCTGTCCGGAATCCAGAGCAGCGGGTTTCTCAATCCCCGTTGAGACGCGGGGGATATCGGGTTTCAAAAGCGGGACGCCCTGGGCCTGCATGTTGGAGCCCATCAAGGCGCGGTTTGCGTCGTCATGGGACAAGAAGGGGATCAAAGCCGCGCTGATGCCCACGATTTGGTTGGGCGCCACATCGATATAACTCACTTGGTGAGGATCGACAAAAAGGAAATCCGAGTGATGGCGGGCTGAAATCCTGTCCCGAACAAACTCATAATGCTCATTGATGGGTGAATTCGCCTGGGCGATGTAATAGCGGTCTTCAGCGTCCGCAGCCAGGTATTCGACTTCTTCCGAAACGAAGGGCTCCACAAAGATCTCTTCGACCTTGGCTTTCTTCATGGCTTTGACCATGTCCTCCGTGATCCGTTCCCCCTTCTCCGCGATGGTCTTCTCTTTTTCGGGGTGGACCACATCCTCCCGCAACATAGCCCCGATGATTTCCGGATCCTCAGGCGATACTTCCTTTTTCACTTTGCGGTAGGGGGTCTCGATAAAACCATAGTCGTTGACCCGGGCGTAGGAGGCGAACCGTCCGATCAATCCAATGTTGGGTCCTTCCGGTGTTTCAATGGGACAAATACGCCCGTAGTGAGATTGGTGGACATCCCGGACATCAAAGCCCGCCCGCTGCCGGTGCAACCCCCCCGGTCCTAAAGCGGACAGCGTCCGTTTATGGCGAAGTTCGGAAAGCGGATTGGTCTGATCCATGAACTGCGACAACTGACTGGAGCCAAAAAATTCTCGCAGCGAAGCCACGACAGGGCGGATGTTGACCAGAGAGACCGGCGACATCTTCTTCTTGCCGCGGATGGACATTCGTTCCCGGATCACGCGTTCCATTCTCCGCAAACCGACTCGCAGTTTGTTCTGAATGAGCTCATCCACCGTTTTTATTCGCCGGTTGCCCAGGTGGTCAATATCATCCGGATCTTCCATACGGTTGTTGATCTGGATCATGCGGCGCACCAGATGGTAAATGTCCCATTTGGTGATCGTCTGGTGGCTCATAGGGACTTTATCGTCCAGATCGTACTTCTGGTTTAACTTATAGCGTCCCACGCGTTCCAAGTTATAGCGCCGGTCATTGAAAAGCTGATCTTCGAGGAACTCGCGAGCATTCTCAACGGTGGCCGGGTCTCCCGGACGCATACGTTTGAAGAAATCGATCAACGCCACCTCAGCGATCGTCATCCCCTCGGGGATATCCCAATCCGGCTCTTGCCCAAAACAGGCAGGGATGAACATGCGATCGGGGTCTTTGTCGACATCTTCGAAAAGGGCCATCAACTCTTCGTCGGTGCCCTCTTTGATGGGCGAGTTCTCAATGCCGTCATCCACAGCTGCCAAGGCGCGCAGGAAAATGGTGACGGGGATGGTCCGCTGGCGGTTGAAACGGATGGTCAGATAGCCCGTTTTCCTGGTTTCAAATTCCATCCACGCACCGCGATCGGGGATCAACTTGGCAGTTGCCAGGCGGCGCCCTGTGGAACGATCCACCTCCGCTTCAAAGTAAACGCCAGGAGAGCGGATTAATTGGGATACGATCACCCGTTCCGTGCCGTTGATGATGAAAGTGCCTTTGGGGGTCATCTCCGGGAATTCACCCATGAAAATCTCTTGCTTAATGGGTTCAGGCACCTTGGAACCAGCGAGCAAAACAGATACATATAAAGGGGAAGAGTAGGTCAAATCCCGCTCCACACACTCTTGAATTGAGTATTCTGGTTTTTCAAAACGATACTCCAGCCCCCACTGCTCAGCCTCCGGAGTATGGCTGGGGAAATAGAGCTTCATTTTCCCATTGTAGGATTCAATGGGCGAGATCTCATGAAGAAGATCCGCCACACCCTGCGCCTTCAGACGTTTGAAGGACTCCAGTTGAACTTGAATCAGCGGAGGGAGGGGATATTGATAGTGGATGCGTGCGTAATTTTTGGCCTTATCGACCTGAGCCATAGAAATTACTCCTAAACCTTTCCAAAAGTGAAGTTATCAACCAAATGCTACAATCACAGGCATGCGAAAATGCCAGCTCCAGTTCACGGAAGCTGTCCACCTGTAAAACGATCCATCTAGGTCTCAAAAACACCTGAATACCATATAGTTAAATACCTAGACCCAGACAAGAAATTATAATGATTTCCTTGCGTTTGGTCAAGATACATCGATGGGACGCGTTTCCCCCTCCTACAACCTACTGGGGTGGTATGTGCAGCATCACAAATGTACATATACAGTATACTACATATTAATGAAAGAAGCTCAAAACCCGGAAGGTCCCGTCATGAAAAAGTACAGATCTGGTTTCGTCGCTGTCATGGGGCGACCAAACGTCGGTAAATCCACCCTCATGAATGCGCTCCTCCATCAGAAAATCGCCGCTGTGTCCCCCAAACCGCAAACCACCCGATTCCAACAATTTGGCATCCTCACCTTGAAAAACGCCCAGTTGATTTTCGTGGACACGCCCGGCTTGCACTACCCTCATCATCGATTGGGGGAATATATGAATGAAGGCGCCCAAAGGGCCCTAAACGATGCGTACATGGGATTGCTGATCGTGGACGGGGGCACCTTCCCCCCTCATGAGGAGGACCGTTTGATTTTAGATGTCCTCAACGAGATCGACCCCACCCCGCCCATGGTGATGGCCATGAACAAGATCGACAAATTGACAGAGGATGAAATAAATGAACACAGCGCATCCTACCACAAACTGCTGCCCGATGCTGAATTGATTCCCATTTCAGCGACCCGGGGGGACAACCTGAATCAGCTATTAGAAAAACTGATCGAGCACCTGCCGGCCGGACCACCCCTCTTCCCTGAAGATCAAATCACGGATTTATTCGAACGGGATATCGCGGCAGATATGATCCGGGCAGCTGCCATGATCCATCTCCGCGACGAGGTCCCCCACGCCATTGCGGTCCGGATCGACGAATACAAGGAACGGAACGAAACAGGCGCCTATATCGCAGCCACACTCTTCGTGGAACGCGAATCGCAAAAGGCTATTGTCATTGGGAGAGAGGGAACGATGATCAAACAAATCGGGACCACAGCCAGAAAGGAAATCGAAGAGATGAGCGGGCGGAAGGTGTACTTGAAACTGCGGGTGAAAGTCCGCAAAAATTGGCGCAACGATGAACAAGCTTTGAGCCTTTTCGGTTTCAAGAGATGAACGCGTTTTTGGTCTTGACTTTAGCAGGACTGACCGCTCTAACCAACTGGTTCATCGTCGCCCAACAATGGACCATAGGGGACTGGATCACCAAGCCCGGCGTGATCTTGGGGCTGATCGCCAGCCTCCTCCTTCTACCCTGCCGCGATCACCTGGTAATCTGGATGGTGCTGGGGCTCTCCCTTTCCATGGCCGGCGATATCTTTTTACTTCTACCCCAACGATTTTTCCTCCCCGGACTGGGCGCCTTCCTCGGCGCTCATATCGCTTACATCATAGCCTTCAACAGGGTTCCACCTCCCCTTAACACAGCGGTCATCCTTTTTGTGATCGCTACAATCACAGTCACAAGCCTATTTTATTTGCGCTTATATCAAGCTCTGAAGAAAGGGGAACAAAATAAGTACCTTCTCCCCACCCTGCTTTACGCCATCAGCATCGCCGGCATGCTCGTCTCCTCTCTTTCCAACCTGGCTCGACCGGAGTGGTCCCTCCCGAGCAGCCTTCTTGTTTCTTGCGGGGGATTGTCCTTTTTTCTCTCCGATGCCGTCCTCGCCTGGCACCGCTTCATCAACCCCATCGCCCACCGCAACCTCAAAGTGCGCCTTACCTACCACCTGGGCCAAATCTGCCTGGTAGGGGGTGTGATGCTCCAATCCCTGCCCTAACCCTCTCCCCAGCAGAAGACGGGGACCGCCTGGAAAGGGTGAGTCTCCCCCTCAGATTTCCCAATAACCCAATGAAAGAAAAAAATGAAGCTCAGCGAACGACTTCGAAGGTCACCATTTCCTGATCTACATTCCCCGCCTTATCCACAGCTCTCACATTCAGGGTAAATTCCCCCACCTCCATCTCCCAAGGATAAGCATAAGGGGGCCGATCCCGGGTTGCGATCAGGCGGTAATTTAGATAGAAAGTGACCTCGTCTACGTTCGCGTTGTCCACCACTTGAGCGCGGAAGAGGATCTCCTCCCCAGGCCGATATGTGAACTGACGCCCGTCGAGATCCTCCGCGACACGTACCGTGGGAGGGGTGTTGTCCACAGAAACAATCGTGGATGCTTTTTCCACCCGCTGGCCCTCCCGGACCACGACCAACTGCAACGCGTACAAGCCGTCTTCCACACCCCGGGTATCCCAGGTAACCAGCACACTTCCACCGCGGGGATCAACACTCTCTTCATGAATTTGCTGCCATGTCTTGGGATTTAACCCTTTTCCAAATTGGATCCTATAAGAAAGGACACCCTCTTCCGGCACCATCCCCCGTAATTCCACTTCCTCCCGCACAAAGCTAAAATTTTCAGGGCTGGAAATGTGGACCTCTGGGGATCGGGGGGTCTGCCCACTCACATCGTACTGCTGCGGCGGGGTGGATATCCCCTGCTGGCGGGCCCATTCTTCCGCTTCCGGGGGGATATTTAAATACGTGCGCTCTTCAATAAGTTCAGGCGGTGTAAACACGGTCGCCAATTGATTCGTTTCACGATTGATTTCCAGCACCTGATACAGGTTATCCTCCTGGGTGGGCTCATTTCCCTGAATGAAAATTTCGTCCACAACCTCCGGGCATTGATCCGTTGGTAGCAGGCCCGATGGGGAACAAACCTCCAGCGTGGTCATCTCATCCGGTTGCTCCCAACCCAAGAGAGGTTGTCCTTTCAAAGCGTATTGAGTCAGGGCACGCCAATAGCCAGAGGCCACTTTTGAGAGGGGATCTGCCAACCCCTCCGCTTCTGACCCCTCGCTTCCCATCCACACCGCAGTCACGATTTGGGGGGTGTAACCCACCGTCCATATCTGATCTTCCTGGGAGGTGTTCCCCAGTTTGACAGCGGCTGGCCGGCCAATATCAAACACATTTTGCCTCCCCATGCTCGCTCTGCGGGCATTGCTGTCACTCAACACATGGGTGATCATATACGCCAGCTGTTTGCTGATCACGGCCCGGCTGACAAGTCGGGGGTTCTCCCGCCATATCTTCCCGGAAAGATCCTCCACACGGTTAACGATGACCGGTTCCAGCGAACCGCCTTTGTCGGAGGAGGGCCATCCCCGCAGCACTCCTCCATTACTGAAGACACCGTAACTCTGGGCGACATCAAGGATGGTGACCGCATGGCTTCCGGGAAACATTTGACAAGAGGGACAGGAACCACTGGGAATCTCCACCCCCACTTGGGAGAGGATATTCTCGATGTTCCCCGGTCTCAAAGTCTCCCAAAAATTCAACGCCGGGGTTAAATAGTCGTTGGCCATCGCCAGGCGGATGCTCACCGGGCCCTTGTATGCACACTGATCGCCACAGCCGGGATGAAGATCCTCCACCGTAAAATCATCCTTGTCCGGGGGAATATCCCACACCAAAGCAGCCGGTTCATAACCCTGCGTGAAGGATGTCAAATAAATAAACGGGGTGAGGAGGGAGCCCGGGGGATGGGCGCTAAACAAGTCCGAGAGACCGTTTGGATGTTCACCCACTACGGCCAGGATGTGCCCGTTTCTGGGATCCAATTGGACGACATCCAAGTGCAATGGCTCCACCCCCTGGAGAATGCGATCGGGGTAGTTGGGCAACAGTCGGGCGGCTTCGCACTCCTCTTCGAGGGGTGGATCCTCACCTCGATACCGGGCCAACCCCACCTGAACAGCACATTCCATTTGAGATTGCAGGGAACTGTCTATCGTGGTGATGATGTTAAAACCGCCCCTTGTCAGACGACTCTGGGGAATCTCTTCGTCGATCTGTTCAAGCACATAATCCACAAATCCGGGACGAGGAAGGGATAAATTATTTTTCTCCTGGAAAACCAACTTGTATGCCAGGGCTTCATCCTCTTCTTCCTCTGTGATTAAATCATGTTTACCCATGGTATTCAGAAGTTCGCGCCCCCTCTCCCGGGCCGCTTGAGGGGCGTCAAAAGGGTTTAACGCTGGGGCTTCTGAGACCGCAGCCAGCAGGGCTGCTTCCGCCAGATTGAGTCGGTGGACGGGTTTTCCAAAATAAACCTCTGCAGCGGAAGACACCCCATAAGTTTGGCGACCATAATACGCGCTGTTTAAATACCATTCCAGGACCTTCTCCCTCCCGAATTGGGCCGTGATTTGGCTGGCAAGAATGCCCTCCCGGATCTCCCGCCACAGGCCAGGTTGTTCTTGCCAGAGAAGGAGATCAGAAACCAACATCTGTGGGATCGTTCTTTTCCCCTGCCGCCAATCCCATATATTGAGATTTGCCCTTGAGAAATATTGAGGGTCTGTAGCAGCGATGGTGGCCTTGACCACCCCGGGAGGGATGTCCGATCGCAAAGCCTTTTCGCTGAGGTCCAACACCGCATAATCCCTTTCTTCGAGGGCGGGATTTTCAAAAGCCCACAGGACCTCTTCTCCACCCTGGGTGTAGATCCGTGTCGGCTGCATCAGCAGGCCGCGGTCCGGATCCAACAACACCGTAAGATAATCTGCAGATGGCAAATCTTGGCTGATATGCGTGTAATAGGAAACCAACCCAATGATTGTAGATACAGACAATAAACTGAACAAAAGGGCAAAAGCAAATCCTGCTTTCCCCAACGGCGTATTCTTATGCTTCTTTCTCCGTTTCACTCGGGAGTGAATGAGGCGAGGGATTCTCGTCATGTCCATTTAATATCCCAGAAAGGGAAACCTATGCCAGTCGAACAGTGACATTTTTGGGGGTAAAAAGGCGCGCATGCTGCCAGGTCCATGGTCAAGCATGACCGGCTGTTTTCATCTCTCCAACTTTCCGATCAACACCCTGTAGGAGTTCTTTTGCCGATTGCAGGGTGTGATCACTCAAACCACCCAGCATTTGAGCTAATTCCCTGAGTCGATCCTCACCTTGCAATTCATAAACGTTGATGATCGTTCGCTGGTCCACCACTTTCTTTGACACCTGATAATGCTGCTGTCCAAAGCTGGCCAACTGCGGCAAATGGGTGATGCAGATCACCTGGTGCCCCTCGGTCAAGCGGCGTAATTTTTCTCCCACCACCGCGCCCACCCTGCCGCCAATTCCTTGATCGATCTCATCAAAAACCAAGGTTGCGATGTGATCCGCTTTGGCGAGGACGTGTTTGACCGCCAGCATTAACCGCGCAGTCTCTCCTCCAGAGGCGATTTTAGCCAGCGGCTTAAACCCCTCCCCGGGATTGGTTTCGATTAAAAATTCCACTTCCTCCAAGCCATTTAGGGTGAATTTCACCCGCCGGTTCGGCGCGATCTGGACCCCATGGGGGTCAGGCGTTTGCTGGAAATCGACCCGAAAGCGCGATTCGGCCATGCGAAGATCATCCAGTTCGCTCTCCAATTCCTCTTCCAGTCGCTCCGCCGCTGATCTCCTGCTCTCGGAGAGTTTTTTGCCGCGCTGGGCCAGCTCCTCTAAAAGTTCTTTTTCTCTTCCTTCCAGCTCCTCGATCTTTGCGCTTCGATCCGTGATCGTCTTTAACTCTTCACGCGCTTCCCTCGCATGGTCGATGACGTCCGGAATGGTCTCTCCATATTTACGCTTTAAATCCCGTATCAACGCCAGGCGTTCCTCGACCCGCTCCAACTCCCGGGGCTCAAACTCCAACTTCTCCAAATAAGACCGCAAGGTTAAATTTAACGCTTCGATGCCATCGGACACCTCTTGGGTTTCTTCTTCCAGGTCCGCCAATGAAGGGTCCGTTTTAACCATTGACTCGATGGCATCCACGAACTGACCGAACAAATCCGTGATCGTTGGGTGGGAAGGAGGGGCATCTTCCAGGAGCATGAGGGCTTTTTGGCACCGCTCAGCAAGTTTTTCTGCATTTGCCAACCGCTGCATCTGCTCTGATAACTCCTCATCCTCCCCCTCCACCAGGTTTGCCGCTTCAATTTCATTCACCTGGAACTCGAGCAGTTCCAGGCGTCTTTCAGCCTCGCGATCCAACTCCTTCAACTGCCTGATTTCCGACTGGATTTGGCGTAGTTTTTGATAAGCGTTTTGATAGGAACCCAACACTTCTTCGTTCCCGGCGTAACGATCCAACAAGCCCAAATGCTGGTTCACCCTCAGCAAGGAAAGGTGATCGGACTGGCCGTGAATATCCACCAAATATTCTCCTAACTGAACCAGCAATCCAACATTGGCCCGGTGACCGTTAACCCTGGCGACGTTTCTTCGATCCCGACGAAGCTCCCGGCTGAGCGTTACATATTCTCGATCATCCAACATGTCCTCTCGATCAAGAAGCGAGGTAATAGGTTCTTTGACCGCTTCCGGGATCCGAAAGACCGCTTCTACCGTGGCACGGTCGCTTCCACTGCGCAGATGGGTCATGTCCACCCGCTGGCCGAGTAACATATCCAACGCCCCCATGATGATGGATTTTCCCGCCCCTGTCTCCCCGGTTAAGACGATCAAACCAGGTTCAAAAAGCAAATCCAATTCATGGATGATAGCGAAGTTCTCTATGTGCAATTCACGTAACATGTCAGCTTGTAAATCGGTAATAAATTGTTGAAGTGATCGTCACAGCGTAAACGACAATCCACACAAAAGGGATTAGGCCATTTAACGCAAGCCAACCAAAATTGAAAAGGGCTGAGAAACTGCTCAATCCCTGGATGATGATCATCGGCAAGCTGGCGGTAACCGCCGTCGCAGCCACCGCTTTATACAACAGTGGCGAGCGCCGGTTGGAAATGCTCTTGCGCACCGCCATCTCCACAACCATGCCCGCTAGAGGGGCGAGAAGGATGGTGAAGAAACCCAAGCGGACAGCGAGCAAGCTCCCCAGGAAAGATAAAACACCGGTGATCAACACGGCGAGGATATAATCATGCCATTTCACGGTCACAAAGGCTTTCTGTTGGTCCCGGATACATTCCGGGCAGCGATATCCAGTAGGGGTTTGAATCGCGCATTGCACACAAATGGGCCGATTGCATCGATTACATCTTAACTTGGTCTCCCGGCCGGGATGAAAGGCACAGGTCAGCGTTGATTCGTTCTCAGGCATCTTGATCCTTTATGGAGGGATTCCGGTCCATGTAGGGAATGAGGTTACGATAAAAATACCCGGGGTCTTGGAAGCGGATGAATTGCACAGTATGGTCGCTGACGGTTGTCTCAACCTTATCCTCATCTCGTAATAAAATGGGCTTTTGGCCGTCGATGGTCAGCATCGCTTTGTGTTCTGTGCGCGTGGTAATGGAGACGGTGGATTCTTCATCCAGGACCAGAGACTGCTCAATCGAAAGGTGAGGTGCAACCGGGACCAAGACGATATTCCGCAGTTCCGGCGCCAATATGGGACCTCCTGCAGCCATGGCGTATGCCGTCGAGCCCGTTGGAGTAGCGGCGATGATCCCATCGGCGATGTAGGTGCTGAGCAACCGATCATTAATCCTGATTTCTAATTGAATGGGGCGGACGATATCCCCCCTGCTGACGACAGCTTCGTTAAGCGCATTCCACTCCCCCACCAACTCGTTCTCCCGCTTGTGTTGGACGCTGAGCATCATCCGGTGTTCAATCCAATATTCCCCTTCGAATAAGCGCTCAAGCGCTGTCTTCCATTCATCCTGATTGATCTCTGTCAGAAAACCAAAGCGGCCTAAATTAATGCCGAGGACGGGAAAATCCTGCGGTCCGCTGATGTGACCGGCGCGGAGCATGGTCCCATCCCCTCCCAAAACGATCAATACCTCCGGTTTCTGCTGTTGTATGTCCCGTTGAAAATCGACTTCGCCCATGCGTCCCAGGACGATTTCTATGCCCGCCTCGCTCAGGTATTCCTCTATATCTTTCGCACAGGCAAGGGCGGTGTGATTTTTTGGATGAACAGCGATAGCTATTAAGGTTGGTTTCATCAATGTCTCATTCATTAGAAGGTATTATATCCACTCACCAAGGAATGGCAAGCTTTCCCGCCAGGGGACAGACCACCCCGAATTGCCCCCAGCCCGGAAAACGCTCTGCTGTGAGCCAGTTTCGTCAATCATCGCCTGCCCAAATCCCACACCCACAGCGGCGTTGCACATGCGTGAAGCAGTTGGCATGCTAAAACAGATCCTCTGTTGAAGTTTTCACACACCATCAGGGATCTGGGTGTTTTCAATGCCACCTGGGGATTTTGGTGGATCCCAACCCGCTTATGGGGAGATCAGGGTTCGTCTCCGCGCGGGGAAAGGAGATCAGAAAGGAATATCGTCCTCATCCACCCCTTGTCCCCCGGGTTCAGGTTCCCCGGGCTGGTAGGCTTGATCTTCCGCTCGGGTTGACAGGAAGACGACCCGAAAAGCGGTCACCTCAAAGGAAGCGCCGGGTGTTCCATCATTGCGGGTCCAGATCCGCGGCCCCCCTGTTTCAGGATCCGGTCTTAATTGCCCATCCACCAGGACCCGGCTGCCCTGCTGTAAATACTGGTTCACCGCCTCCGCCTGATTTCCCCACACGGACACCCGAAACCAGGTTGTCTCATCAACCTGCTGCCCATTGGAATCGGTATATCTGCGGTTCGTGGCCACAGAAAAGTTGGTCACCGCCTGCCCTGAGGGCGTATAACGCATTTCGGGATCTCTCCCTAAATTCCCAACAAAAATAAGTCGCTGATACATAACCTCCCTCCTTTTATAAAATGAATGGACCCTCCATCACAAAAACACCCCCACCATTGACCCTCTTCTCATTATATCAACCCCCACCGATCGATGTACACCACCCGTCTCAGAGAAAACAGGGGGTTTGACCGCCGAAAGGATATGATTTCCACCAAAGGTAGTCTGATTTTTCCCTTAGGGTGAAATCTCCCGGACGACCAGATCAGTGAAACTGACGGTGACCGCAGTTTCACCTGCGGATCGCGCAAACACACCCAACGACCCTCTTGCTATCTCTTCATTTGTGACTGTAAACTGGTGCGTCCCATTGATGAAGAGTCGGAATTCACTCCCTACGGCCCACACACCAAGGCGCACTTCACAGGGAGCCGCGGAGGGGACACAGGCACTCACCATCCAGGGCTGTAATTCGACCGCACTTTGACTGAGAATGAGATCCAGACGTTCCTCTCCATCACAGGATAAAGCGTACCGATAATACCTGTCCACCGCTCGGAACATGAATCCATATTGATCGTTGCCGGAACACAAACTCGGGCTTGCAGTGATCTCAGCGTAGAAATCCGTGAAAACTTCTTCCTCCAACACGCTATACAAAAACGTGTCTGGTTCTTGAATGATGATGTTTAGCTCCCCATTCTCGATATTGATTTCCCCCTCACTGCTGATCGGAATCGTCCAGCCCCGATTGGCAGTGAAATCATCTCGATAGATCACCTTCCCCACCCCGGATAGCTTCTCCGGGGTAGGCGTGAATTCCAGGGTAGGAGGGATAGGAGTGGGCGTTGAGGTGGCGGGAAACCACTCTATGGTTTGCGTGGCTGAAGGTGTAGGGGGAAGCGTTGGGGAAGAGGTTGGGTCAGGCGTCACTACTGTGACACAAGCCGTCAGAATCAGCGGGAGCGCCCATACCAAGATCCGTTTCATATGCTCAGCGCCGGATAATCTGCTCACGTTCGGGGCCTACAGAGATGAGGTTCACGGACAAACCACTCAAGGCTTCTACCTTTTCGACATACGCTTTCGCCGGATCAGGCAGATCGCGCCATTTTCGGACAGCCGTGATATCGTCTTCCCACCCGGGCATATCTTCAAAGACGGGGGTGAAGGGAGAGAGATCCGCCGGACCCAGGGGTAGCTCCTCCACCCGCTCCCCATCTTTCTGATAAGCGACACAAATTCGCAACGGATCCAAACCGGTCAAAATGTCAAGCTTTGTAAGTGTCAACTCCTTTAAACCGTTCACCCGCACTGCGTAGCGCAAGAGGACCGAGTCCAACCATCCAACCCGGCGCGGTCTTCCGGTTGTGGTTCCATATTCATCCCAAAAGTGTTCTCCTGTCCCCCGAAGACGCTGCGCTGTATCCTCAAAGACCTCTGTGGGAAAGGGCCCTTCCCCCACCCTGGTTTGAAAGGCCTTTGCCACCCCGATCACACGGTCGACCTTCCCCAACCCGATCCCCAAGCCAACCAGGGCACCGGGCGCGGTGGGTGTTGAACTGGTCACAAAAGGATAGGTGCCGTGATCCAGATCTAACAGCGTACCTTGTGCGCCCTCAGCCAGCAGGCTTTTTCCCTCCCTTAAAGCGCTGCTGCAGATAAACCCCACATCCCCCACATAGGGAGCAAGTTGTTCAGCGTAACGCCTATACTGGTCTGCGACCTCTGAAGCGTTGAGCGGTTCCATATCGTATAAATCCACCAGCTCCTCGTTGACCCCTTCAATATGGGCACGCACCGATGTCTCAAAAACGGGAGGATCCAACATGCCCTCCATCCTCAGTCCGGAACGAATCACTTTGGTCGTATAAGCTGGCCCGATGCCGCGCTGGGTGGTGCCAATTTTCCCCCCACCGCGAGCTTTCTCCCTCGCCTTATCCAAAGCCCGGTGCCCAGGGGTGATCACATGGGCAGCAAACGAGATCGTGATTCGATCAGGGGAAACAGAGATCCCTGCCTCCCGTAATGTATCCATTTCTTCAACCAGGACAGCGGGGTTGATCACCATCCCATTCCCCAGCAAACCGATGGGTTGGGGCTGAATGATGCCGGACGGGATGAGATGCAGTTTAAAGGTCCGCTCTCCCACCGTCACCGTATGACCGGCATTGTCACCTCCGTAGTATCTGGCCACAAGATCAGCCTCCGCCGCCAACAAATCGACCACACGCCCTTTTCCTTCATCCCCCCATTGCGAGCCCACCACAATCGTGAATGACATGGTTATCTCCTGGTAGGATATTTGTGATATTGATCACTATGGTTAATGATGATTATGTCCATTTTTATTATAAAATTAGATCAGCAAGTTCATTCTAGCACAACAATAACGTTAGAGGTTAAAAGGCTCTAAAAATACGCTAAGGAGATCATTATGCAGAAAGAGGCCATCCTGATCACAGGCGCGTGCGGTGAAATCGGTCAGGCACTCCTTGATTCGTTAGCAGAGCAAGAACAGAAGACGATCGTCAGCTTAGACTTAAAACCACTCCCCAGTAAATTGCACGAAAAATCCATCCACATCCAGGGCGATTTGCTGGACCCATCCCTCATGGAAGATCTGGCCCAGGACTACGATTTTGAAGTCATCTTCCATTTGGCTGCTATGCTCTCTACCACAGGGGAATACAAACCGTTCCGGGCTCATGAGGTCAATGTGGGGGGGACGGTCGACCTCCTCCACCTGGCCATGGATCAATCTCAAAACAGAGGAAAAGGGACGACATTTCTCTTCCCCAGTTCTATCGCTGCCTACGGACTCCCGGATTTGGATACAAAACATGAATACTTCTATATCAAAGAAAACGAATGGAACGAACCCATCACCATGTATGGATGCACCAAACTTTACTGCGAGAAGATCGGGCGATACTTCAGCAATCATTATCTACAGCTGGATGATGGTGCACCGGTTCGATTGGACTTCCGGGCCTTGCGCTTTCCAGGTCTGATCAGCGCTTTCACTGTGCCCAGCGGAGGGACCAGCGATTACGGACCCGAAATGATTCACGCAGCAGCCAAAGGGGAACCGTATGCCTGTTTCGTCCGTCCCGACGTCCGCATCCCCTTCATGGCCATGCCTGACGCCGTCAAAGCCTTGCTCATGCTTGCCGCTGCCCCCCGCGAAAATTTGCGCCGCAATGTCTACAATGTGACCAGCTTCAACCTTTCCGCAGCGGAATTCAAAGAAATGGTTACGATCGCCTTTCCAGGCGCGGATATCTCTTTCTCCCCTGATGAAAAACGCCAGGCGATTGTCGATAGTTGGCCGGCTGATTTGGACGACAGCGCAGCCCGTTTGGATTGGGATTGGCAGCCGGATTACGATGCCAAACAGGCGTGCGAGGAATACCTCTTACCCAATATTCGAAAGCGGTATTCATAATAAACAAATCTCCGCCTGAATAAAAGCCTTGATCATGGAACATAGGTCTTTGTATCGAATGTTCCTTGTTTCCCTATTTTTACCCTTCAATATAGTATGATGGTTGAGAAATCGAAGCTGACTGGTTAAAGAAAAACCCGCCGATGGATAATGAAAACAGGTAAAAAACCTCTTACTTCCAGCCCGGTCGCCCTCTTTGATTCTGGAAAAGCCACCGAAAAACATCCTTAAACCAACAATGCACCCAACGAACAACCTTAATAGAATGGCGATTTTTGCAACCTTTTGCCTGGGCTGGCGTATATATTTATGCAAAGCCAAACGCAAGGAGCGGGTACGTGCCTAAAGAAGATCAATACTGGGTTACCCAAGCGTTAAAGGATAATCCGGATGCTTTCGAAAAGCTTGTCGATGCGTATCAAAACCAAGTCTTCAGCGTCTGTTACCGCATGTTAGGAAGCCCCACAGCAGCAGAGGACGCTGCCCAAGAAACATTCATCCGCGCCTATCAAGCGCTTGCCAGCTATGATCAAGAACGTTCTTTCGGGACCTGGATTTTATCCATCGCTTCAAATTACTGTATTGATCAAATTCGGAAGCGTAAAATGACCCTTCTCTCCTTGGATAATGAAAAATACGCCTGGTTGGCACCTCCTGCGCAGGGACCTAACCCGGAGACATATACCTTGAAAGCGGAGAAAATGAAACAGGTGCAGACCATGTTAGGGAAGTTAGGTGAAACCGATCGGGCTGCGGTCGTCCTGCAATATTGGCACGATTACTCTTATCAGGAAATCGCAGAGACCCTCTCCCTGACAGAGAGCGCTGTGAAAAGCAGACTTTACCGCGCCCGGCAAACGATGGCCGAGGAATGGAAAGAAATCCAAGCGGACCATCAACCACAACCTTCCCCTAACTCCTCTTCCGAAAGGATTGCCCATGAATCACCAACCGTTTAAACACTGGATCTTAATGGAAACAAAACTCGATGAGGAAGAAAAGGGCAGATTGCGAGATCACCTTGAAACCTGTCAGGAATGCCGCGAGCTGCTTCAAAGCCAGAGGGAGATCTCCCATCTCTTCAAATCGAGCCCTTCCCTCACCCCTCAGCCTGGATTCACCGCTCGTTGGAGAACCCGGCTTGAACAAAGGGAACGGATGCAGCGCATGAAGGTTGCCAGCATAACCCTGGGCATTATCATCGCTTCTTTACTCCTTTTGTTGTTCAGCGTCGGCGTGCAGTTTTCCACGATCCGGGATTCTCTGCCCCAGGTGCTGTTCCACGCGATGACAAACGCTGTAAATTGGCTCCTCTTCATCGATCGGATCACAAAGGTATTGGAGCCCATCATTCGAGTCGGGGTTAAGTTAATCCCACCTATTTGGTATTACATTTTTGGTATCAGCCTGAGTGGGGTGTTAATCGCCTGGCTGTTTACCATTTCAGAATCCATGGTTTTCATCAGGAGGTTCACCAATGAAAACATTTCATAAATATCTGTTGATCAGTCTCTTGCTTATCACCCTCTTGATTCCTTTTACCGCCCAAGCGTCAGAGTTTAAAGAAGACAAAGTCATCTTTGGTGGAACGTACACACTTGTCTCGGGGGAGACCCTGGACGGCGACCTGGTCGTCTTCGGTGGAAACGCTACCATTGAAGAAGATGCCACCGTCAACGGCGACGTAGCTGTCCTGGGCGGAAGGGTGCTGACGAACGGCACGATTCAAGGCAACCTGGTAGCGCTCGGCGGCTATGTTGAAATCGAATCGGAAGCTGTGATCCTCGGCGATCTAACAGTCCTGGGCAGCAATGTCGAACGTTCCGAGGAGGCTGTCATCCAGGGCACGATGGTCACCCATACGGACCTGCCCACTGAAATCACCATCCCCTCCATCATCCAGTTATCGGAAGGCACTTTCCCCAATGTCAGGTTGTGGAACACACCTTTTCTTTCCCTGAGCTGGTTTTTCTTCAGAGCTGTCATCTGGGCTGGCTTGGCGATCCTGGTGACCCTCTTTCTTAAAACCCAACAAGAAAGGGTCAACGAAACAGCCTTTGCCCAGCCTGCGGTCTCCTGGGTGGTCGGCTTTCTTGTCGTCATCCTCCTTCCCGTAGTGGTGATCGCCTTGCTGATCACCATCTTATTGAGCCCTCTCAGCATCCTGGCAGTTTTGATCACATTGGCAGCATCAGCGCTGGGCTGGGTCTCCTTGGGGTTAGAAGTTGGCCAGCGCTTGACCAAAAATATGGAAAGAAAAATCGATCCCGCGTTGGCTGCTGGCTTGGGGACATTTATCCTCATGGTGATTTTCAACGGGTTCAGCAAACTGGTTCCTTGTATCGGTTTTCTGCCCAAAACCCTCGTGGGGATGTGGATGCTGGGCGCTGTGGCCCTGACCCAATTCGGCACACAGCGTTACCCCCGTGGAACGGAGACACCACCCACGCCAACAGAAGAGCAAGAAATACCAGACCATTTGGGTGACTCTCCCGAGGAAAACGCACAGGAAGGTGAGGCAACCGAAGAGTAAAAGCAACGCCCTACATTAAAAAGTCCCTGAAGGTTTGTGCCTTCAGGGCTTTTTTGATTCCGGTTTATAAAGCTGAAAGGATAGACTTTGTGGAGGAAAACGCCAGAGGGGGTAGTGCGTCCAGGTTGAAAAAATCTGCGTTTAAGGCGTCGTCCCCAGCCACCAATTCCCCCTTCAAAATTTCAGCGCAGTATACGATTAAAATATGAGCCCCTTTTTCGTATTCCTGCCCACTCAACACCATCAACAACTCTTTGATCCCTGCTTTCAGGTTGGTTTCTTCCAAAACTTCGCGAAGAGCCGCTTTTTCAGGATCCTCGCCGGCATCGACGAACCCCGCGGGTAACATCCATCTCCCCCGAAAAGGATGATGGGCGCGCTGCACTAAGAGAACTTCACCATCCCTCTGAACGACGGCTGCAACCGCAACTTTGGGATCAGGAAAAAAGACCCAATTACACGCCGGGCAAACGGGCCTTTTTTTTCCCGCTCGCTCCTTTTCCTCCAATGCTGTTCCACAACGAGGGCAAAACTTCACATCCTCAGCTAGCATCCCCACGCCTCTTTCTGCTCCATACCATACCGATGACACCCAGCACCACCAAACCTGCCAGGATGATTTCTACAATCCGGATCAACGGCAAGCCACCCCCTTCTTCGACCTGAGCAGGGGGTGGGGTCGGGGGTGGGGGTTTAACAGTAGGGGTTGGACTTACGGTGGTTGTGGCGGGAGGGGTTTCCGTCATCTCTCCCAGGGCGAGCGATTCCGCCTCCTCGGCTTCCCCCACCTCCACCTCCTTCTCCATTTCGACACCTTCTGCCCGTTCTTCCATTTGCGGCAACTCGGATGGTTCCAACTCTTTTTCACCTGTCTGGTCTACCTCACCAGCTTTCTCCAACGCCTCTTCCTGCACCGCAGGAGCTGCGTATTCCGCACCTCGCATGGGAAGGAAGCTCCCTCCAAAATCCAGGACCAGGACGGCGACCAGGAGGATGGACACCAGGGCAGTCGCCAGTTTGAAGACAGGGAAAAATGTCCTCGTCTCCCGCTGGGGGATCATATCCGGTGTGAGGATGAAATCCCGTGGAGCAGAAAGATGAGGTGTGGCACGCAAAATTCGCCGGGTATGTTTAATTTTCCGCAACGCGTCCTGCAACGCCCGCTCTGACTCAAGCCTGCCTTCCAAGCGCTCCCGTTTGCGCTCGGGCAATTCACCGTCAATGTATTCGGAAAGGAGCTGCCAGTCCCGCCGAGAGATATTCATAACCATTACACCTCAATATCTTGACGTAAATCCACTGGTAAAAGTTCCGAAAACCCTTCTAAACACTCCTGCAGACTCTGCCGGGCGCGGGCAAGCCTGCTTTTAATCGTCCCCAGGGGGCGGTCGACGATCTCCGCGGCGGAGGCGTAATCCATCCCCTGGATATCCACCAGGACCACGATAGAGCGGAATTTCTCATCCAATTCATTCAAACATCGCTGGATGGCTTCGGAGAGTTCAGATCGCTGCACGGTTTCTTCCGGTTTTTCCCCTGGGTCCTCCATCCACTGCGGGGAATCGATTTCCTCGCCATGGTCGTCCTCAGGTTTCAGGGCTGTGACAGGTTGGCGCTGCCTCCGTCTGAGCTCGTCGTAACAAGCATTGGTCACAATTCTTAGCAACCAGCTTTTAAATGACCCCCCTCGGTAAGTGTGCAGTTTTTGATAGGCGGAAAGGAATGCCTCTTGGGTGGCGTCCTCGGCAGCATCAGGTTCGCCAATGACTCTGTACGCTTGGTGGTAAACCATATTCTGGTACTCCAAGACGATCTGGTTGAAAGCGTCCAAGTCACCATCCAGCGAGTCCTGGATCATTTGAGGCAGTTCCATAGACAAACCCCGATCAAACGCCGATGCGGAATAACAATCACTTAGATTGTTATCCTACTGATACACTTTGTCAAGTACAATAGGGGGTACAGGCGCTGGAGGATTCATGAAAGAAGGGGAGGGGATGACAACAAGGCAAAAATTCGCATTATCTTGCATCACCCTTGTCCTCGTTTCCTGTTTAATTCTCAGCGTTCTGAGTATGGTCATCGCTGGCGCATTTCTGCTCCTGCGCTCACAAGTCGAATACCCTTTCCGCTTCTGTAACTCATCCCCCATCCTATCCCTTTCCATCTTGCCTGTCCTCCTTCGCAAAGGATCGGAATAGGTATCCATCGGGGAACGATGACAAACAAAACGCGCATAATTCCACCACTCGCTTGAAAACAAATATGACAGATCCCCAAGCTCTTGACCTACCCAGAATTCGCGCCTTATGTTTCGATGTCGATGGGACATTGAGCGACACGGATGACCAATTTGTGGAAAACCTTGTCCGGCTTTTATACCCTCTGCGCTTTTTGTTCCCCAATCGCAACCCGCGCCCTTTTGCACGCCGGGTAGTGATGTTTACCGAAACCCCTGCCAACGCGATCTACGGGATATCGGACTACCTCGGCATCGATGGACACCTCAACGCATTGGGAAACGCCATTTACAAAATGGGGTTGGGGAGATCTCAAGCCCCCTTTCAACTCATCGCAGGCATTCATTCGACGCTGCAGATATGTAAAGAACGATACCCTTTAGCCATCGTCAGCGCGCGCGGAAGACAGAGCACAGAACGATTTATATCCCAATTTGAGCTGAGGGATTTCTTCCAGGTCGTGGTCACCGCCCAAACCACCCGGCATACCAAACCGTTCCCCGACCCCATCCACTGGGCAGCGAGTAAAATGGATGTCCTCCCCGAGGAATGTTTAATGATTGGGGACACTACCGTAGACATCACCGCAGCCCGCCGCGCAGGCGCTCAATCCGTGGGTGTGCTTTGTGGTTTTGGTGAGGAAGATGAGCTTCGGAAAGCAGGGGCAACCCTGATCATCAAGACCACATCCCATTTACCCACCCATCTCTGAGAATTTCCCCGCAAAGACTGAGAGGATTTGTACAAACCTCACTCCCGTCGGGCCTTATTTGAGATCGTTAAAACCGCCTCAGGGTTCAAGCGCAGATCCCCCTTCACATCCATGTTGGATTCTCAGATGAAAATTCTTGCAGATGCAAAGATTAACACAGCTTGTTCCAAAATTGCCCCCTTCCAGCTATCCTTTCAGCTGTGAGAGCAGTTTCTGATAAGCCTCCACATTGGGCGGGTTCAGGGAGATGATCTCTTCAATGATTTGAATCGCTCCCATCCTATCTCCCGCATCCAACAACATATCCCCCACGGAATCCAATTCTGTCACCGCCTGTTGTTTTTGGCCCTGGGACTGGTAGAAAGCGGCTATATTCCTCCGGATGCCAACTTCTTTCGGATTCTCTTCTTTTAATTCTTCCAGATACTCGATGATCATCGAAGATTCCTGTTCAGGATCGAACAAGCCTATGTATCGTTCCATCTCGTGATGTGCTTTGCGCTCTTCCCCCAGACGGTAATGCAGCTCGATGATCTGCTTACTGGCTTCTTTATCAGAGGGATAGGAATCCCTGATCCGTTTAAAAACTTCCAACGCGGAATCCCAATCCAGGCGTTGCGTATCGATATCCGCCATACGATGAAGGATATCTCGCTCCCAATCCTTCTCGAGGGAAAACACAGAGATCAACTCCAACGCCTTTTCATATGTATCTCGAGCCTGTTTCAACTCCGCCAAACTGTAATAAACATCCGCCAGATTGATATATTCATGGATCGCTTGATCCCGTTGTCCATACTCTTCTAAAAGGTCAATATAGTCTTGGCGGACATCAATATTCAGAGGGGCCAGTTCAATGATTTTTTTATACAGCGCCAAAGCACGCTCAAGTTTATCTTGGACTTTATAGACATCCGCCACGGCAAGATATTTCTTAATGGCTGCTGACTGCCTTCCCTGTTCTAACAACAGATCGCCGATGGTGATATGGAGGGGCAAAAAGGTGGGTGCATCGCGCAGGGCGAGGAAAGCTTTTTCCATCGCCGCGCCAAAATAGCCGTTGTTGGAGAGCGATTTCACCTCCCGGTGGGCGCTGACGACTTTGCTTCTTCTGCTTTCCACCAACTCGTCCACCACAGGAAGGAGATCGTGACCCCCCTGGGCCTTTAATCTGTGATCCTTTAAAACCTGACGCCAATCCTTTCGGATGAGGAGGTTATTGACATGTTTGCACATTTGGATGTGAGCATCCTCGTCCTCCTCTTTCTCAAGGTCATCAATCATCGCTTCGTACAGCTGGAGCAAATCATCACGTTCCTCCACAGGGGCGAATTGCGTATCTGCGATTCTCAAAGCTTCCAGGTATTCCTTGCTCCCCTCTTTCCAGGATTCCTTATCCTCTTTAATTTTCGCTAAAAGCAGCCGGGAACCCAACCCGAATTCCGTGCTGCTTGCTGATCGGCGAAGGTTGCGTATGGCGCTTTCCAGCCTTCCCGTTTCATAATATAGATACCCTAACGTAAAGAAAGCTGCCGCGCTTTCGTACCCCAAATCAACGGCCTTTTTTAATTCATCCGCTGCTTGACTCTCCTTTTCCTTCATATGGAGGTCAATGGCTTGGCTGACATGGAGTTTCAACAAACTGTCGTCCCCCGTGATCCCCTCCCCATCCCCGTTGTCACCCAACAGGTCATCAATACCTCTCCGTCCCGGAGTAAAGGTTTGCCTTTCAACCAGCCCTTCTTCAAAAATGGTTTGGGCTAGTATCTCCAACGCCCGCTGCCTGGCCTCCTCGATCGGGGTATCCTCTTCTTCAGGCTCTGGCTCTTCCGGTGCCCTTAACTGCGGGCGTTCCACTTTCTCTTTCTCTTTCTCTTCCGCTTCTTCCTTTTCTTGAGGTTGGTCAGGCAAAGGCAAAGGTTTACCACTCTTGATCATATCCCGAGCCCGAATAGCATGGATGTTTTCGGGCATGATCACCAGCGCTCGTTCAATGGTTTCCAACGCTTTTTGATGCTTACCCGTCTTCTGCAAGATGCTGGCTACTTTAATGTATTCAGAAATCGCTTTTTTATCCCACCCCAGGCGCTGATAAACCATCGCCAGGCGCGCATAGGCACGGACTTTAAATGGATCAATCTCCAGGGCCCGTCTCCAATTATCGATCGCCTTTTGGATATCTTCATTGTGGAGATACAACTCAGCCGCCTGTAAGGCTAAATTTGCTGCTTCTTTCCTGTTCCCCAATTTCTTGGTAATCAACACCATTTTTTCAATAGGCACAGGATCCCCTGGATCAATCTGGGCTGCTTGCTGGTAATATTGGAGGGACTGTTGATACTCCCTCATCTCGAACAAAGCCAAACCCAAGCTTTTCAGCGCATTGGTGTCTTGTGGTTTTTCATCCAAGGCTTGCTGGTAGTAGGATGCGGCCCGATCCCATTCCTGATCCCAAGCAGCAGAATGGCCTTTGGAAATCAATTCCTGAAATCGCTCCTCGCCACCCGTCATCATTTTGTCCTTCTCCAGTCTACGAACCGATCTAACTCAACGTATACGCTTCCATCGCACCCCAGTTCTTACCAAAACGAGCTTCCGTTACCAGCGGAATGGAGAGTTCAATTGCGCTTTCCATAGTGGATTGTACAACCTGGATCGTTTTATCAAGCTCGTTTTCCGGGACTTCAAAAACTAATTCATCGTGAACTTGAAGGAGCATTTTTGCCCTTAAGTTTGCCGCCTTTAACGCCTGATCCACCTCCAGCATGGCCTTTTTCATGATATCCGCGGCTGTGCCTTGAATGGGCGCGTTGACGGCTTCCCGCTCCGCTCTTTGTTGAATATTATAATTCGTGGTCGTTTTCAGGCGCGGGAAATACCTCCTTCTGCCCAACAGCGTTTCAACATACCCCACTTCCTTGGCTTCTTTCCGCACCCGATCCAGGTAGCGTTTCACACCAGGAAAACGCTCAAAGTACGCTTCTCTGAAATCCTCTGCCTCAGCAAGGGTCAGATCCGTCGTGCGCGTCAAACCAAAAGCGCTCATTCCGTATATCAAGCCAAAATTGATCGCCTTTGCCTGTCTCCGCTGTTTCTTCGTGACGGATTCAAGGGGGATGTCATAGATCGCCGCCGCTGTCGTGGCATGGATGTCCTGATTTTCCTGAAAGGCCTTGAGCATAGATTGGTCTTGAGCCATATGCGCCACGACGCGAAGCTCAATTTGGGAGTAGTCTACGGCGACCAAAAGCCAACCCGGGGAAGCGACAAAGGCTTTGCGCACCTGGCGCCCAATATCTGTTCGAATGGGTATATTTTGCAGATTGGGATCGGAAGATGCGATCCGCCCCGTCACCGATCCAGTTTGGTTATAAGAGGTATGGACCCGTTTCGTTCTGGGGTTGATCTGCTCTGCAAGGGCATCCACATAAGTGGATTTCAATTTCGATAATTCCCGGTACTCCAATACCCAATTGGGCACGGGGTGATCATCTCGCATCCCCTCCAATACATCCGCTGCCGTGGAATAATACCCGCTGGCTGTCTTATTGGTTCGGTCAGGCGGTTTGAGACCCAACGTATCAAACAAGGCCTGCGACAACTGCTGGGGGGAATTTAAATTGAATGGTCTCCCCACGTTGTCAAAGATCTTCTCTTCAAGGCCTTTCATCTCCTCTTCCAGACGCTCTGACATATCACCCAGAAAATCCGGGTCAACGCCGATCCCGTGCATTTCCATCTCAGCCAAAACGGGGATCAAAGGCATCTCCAAATCCTGAAATAAATCCCGGCCCTGTACATCCTCCAACTCATCCTCCAACAGCGGTTTCAACTGCAGGACAACCACCGCGTCATCCACGGCGTATTTAGCCGCCTCCCGGATGGGCACCTGGGCCATCGTGATCTGATCCCTTCCCTTGCCGATCAGCTTCTCGATATCGACCATGGAGCGGTTCAAGCGCACCCAGGCCAGGTTCTTTAACCCCAAATTCCGGGAGGAGGGGTTGATGACCCATTCTGCAATCATGGAATCAAAACTCAGGGGGTTTACCTCAAGTCCATGCCGGGCCAGGAGGATGTAGTCATACTTCAGGTTATGACCTATCTTGGGAACCTTTGGATCCGACATGACCGGACCAAGGACATCGAAAACATGTTCCCGGGAGAGTTGCTCCTCCCCGGTGGCGTGGCCCAGGGGAAGGTAATAGCCGTGACCGGTCTCCACCGCCAGAGAGATGCCCACCAGCTCTGCCTCCATTTGGTCCTTTGATGTCGTTTCCGTATCAAAAGAGATCACGTCCGCCTTTTGAAGTTCAGCAAGCAAGCGCTGCAACCCCTGGCCATCCTCGACAACTTCCACGAACAACGCTTGACCTTGTCCATCTCCCCCCGACTCGCTTGCTGCTTGGGCTGCTTTCTCCGAAGAGAAGAAAGATAACTGCTGCCCTTCTACCTCTTTGCCGTATATTTTCTCGACGGTTCCCAATCGATCTAACAGAGACCGGAACTCAAGTTCTTGGAATTTTTTTCTCACTTCCTGAGGTTTGAACCGATCAGGTTGGGCCTGCTCCAAATCCAATTCTACGGACAGATCATCCACGATGGTCGCCAGCTTCTTGCTCAAATAGGCGTCCTCGCGGCCTTCGAGCAATTTATTTCTAAAACGGGTTGGGATCTCATCAAGGTGATCATAGACCTCATCCAAGGAGTGATACTCTTCCAGCAAGGATGTGGCCGTCTTATCCCCCACGCCGTACACCCCTGGGATGTTGTCAGACCGATCGCCGGTAAGCGCTTTATAATCGATCACCTGCTCAGGCCACACACCCATCGCCTTTTTTACATCTTCGCGAAAATAGTCCTTGGCATCCGAAAGGGACTTCCCCGGCAATTTAACGGTGATGCGGTCATCCACCAGCTGCAGTAAATCGCGGTCTCCGGTGATGATTTTCACAGCCAAATCCTGATTCACAGCCCAACGAGCCAGACTCCCCAGGACATCATCAGCTTCATATCCTTCCCTTTCAACGCGGGGGATATTAAACGAGTCCACCAATTCCCGGATGCGGTCAATTTGAGGGCGTAAATCCTCCGGCATCTTCGTCCGGGTGGCTTTATAATCCGGATAGAGATCATCCCGGAATGTCTTCCCTTTATCGAACACCACAGCCACATAATCCGGACGCTCTTGTTCCAGAATGCGCAGCAAAACACTGGTAAACCCATACACACCAGCAGTGGGTTCCCCTTTGCTCGTTAGCCAGCGGTCGGAGGTGGTCCCCCCACTGGTCAGCGCATAATAGGTGCGGTAAGCCAACGCGTGTCCGTCAATAAGATAAAGGGTTGAGGGCATGCTTGTTCCTTGAAAGATCAATTAGACATCCTGAAAAAGCACTCAACATGTATAGATAGTATTATATCCCTTCCTTATGGATATGCCTTTCAAAATAGAAAAGGGGAGGGGAGGGAAAATAATCTTTTCCCGATCGGGATGCATATCCCTTAGCAACTTAGTTTAACACGCTTCCAGGCACGGGGCAAGCTGAGGGCGTTCTTGATACATTACTCATCGTTTCTTCACAAGTTCTTCACAATTTCCTTTTATGATAGAGGAAATCAAGAGATCATAACTTGGTTAGGCTTAGAAGAAGTAAAGGAGAATCAAATGAAAAAAATGACCATGTTATTAATCGGTATCACCATTCTGGGGTTAGCGTTTTTTAGTGTGAAGGAAACCTTGGCTGAGGAGCAGACACCACCCGGATCGCCAGCCAATCCAACTGGACGCGGACCTCGCGGCCAGGGTATGCGTCGATTTGAAGAGGGTGACGGCTTGCTCAAGCCTTACATGATCTCCGCTCTATCCTCTGAATTCGGACTCACTGAGGAAGCGTTCGACGCCCTTCATGAGAGCGGCGATGAAACACTTTGGGATTATGCCCAGAGCATTGGATTAACCTGGGAAGAGTTCCATAACAAGCTGGACAAAGCCCGTCAAACCGCCCTGGAGGAAGCTGTCCTTGACGGTGTCCTCAGCCAGGAACAGGCGGATTGGATGACCGAACGCATGCAGCATATGCGAGGGGGAATGAACAGCCCACAACAGGGATCCTGCGAAGATGGCTCAAACAAAAACAGGCCATCCGGCCGAGGTAGGGGGGCGGACAGAGGGGAGAGCCGCTGGTAGCACTTAACAACCCCGTAGGGTGCGAATGGGTAGTGGCATACACTACCCATTTTCGTTATAATGCAACTACATTAAATGACCCACCCGTCCAACGCGAAGTGCATGGTCTGATGTCCAAAATCCTAATCATAGAAGACGAACGGGAATTAGTCAACGTTCTCCGCTCCTATCTGGAAAAAGAACGCTACACCGTGATTTCCGCCTATCGCGGTGACAGCGGGTATTCCCTCTGGGAGAGAGAAGATCCGGATCTCGTCCTTCTAGATCTCAACTTGCCTGGCATGAGTGGGTTGGATGTGGCCCGGAAGATCAGAGGACAAGCCCAAACACCCCTGATTATGATCACAGCCCGGGTGGAAGAGTCAGACCAACTTGTGGGCTTGGAAATTGGCGCCGATGATTACATCACGAAACCTTTCTCTCCCCGTATTGTAGTTGCCAAAGTAAGAGCGCTCCTCCGCCGCGTGGAAACCCCATCCATCCCCCAGAAGCACCTTACCTTTGGCGAATTAGAGATCGACATTGACGCCCACAGCGTGACAAAATCCGGGGACGCCATCGATCTCACCCCCACAGAATTTAATATATTACGGACGCTGGCTTCGCAACCCGGTCGTGCATTTTCCAGACAACAGTTACTGGAAGCCACCCAAGACATTGCCTATGAAGGATATGAACGGACTATCGATACGCATATCAAGAACCTGCGGGTAAAAATTGAACCGGATCCACGAAATCCGAAGTACATCGAAACCGTGTTCGGCGTGGGGTACCGGGCAAACCGAGATTTAGGATCATAACGCATGCGATTACGATTATTTGTATCCTTTGGAGTCATCATACTCATCACGGTCATCACCAGCGTGATCATCATCCGCCAAAATATGGTCGACGAGGTTCGAACGTTCATGTTCCGCGGCGGGATGATAGGCTTGAACGACCTGGTAACCAATTTAGAAGACTGCTACCAAGAAGAACAGAGCTGGGATGCGTGTGCAGAGCTTCTTGATCGGAAAGGTGGAATGCAGGGAAACATGCCTGGGGACATGGGCGGGGGCAGGATGGGCAACAACCCTCCAGGAAAGAGGGAGAGTCAGCACGTTCAACTTTTAGATCAGGATGGATATGTGCTTGCGGACACACAGGATTCCATCCCCTCTGAACCAAGAGATATTTCCTCCTTACAGGCTGCCATCCCCCTTCACGATCAAGGAGAGGTGGTCGGTTACCTGCTCCCAGAAAATCAATACGCTTTCACCGTCCAACAGGAGACCTATTTGATCTCCCGCTTGAGTAAAGCCGCCCTCACCTCTGCCGCCATCGCGGGAGTTACCGCTTTTCTTCTGGCCAGTTACCTGGCCTACCAGCTTCTCCAACCCATACGCAAGCTTACGAAAGCCGCGGAAAATATAAAGCAGGGAAATTTGGAGCAGCGCGTTGACATTCAAGGAAACACAGAATTGACAACCCTGGGACAGGTTTTCAACCAAATGGCGTATTCATTGGAAAGGTCCGCTGAACGCAGAAAAGCACTCACCGCGGACATCGCCCATGAGCTTCGAACACCGCTCTCCGTCCAGCAAGCTCATCTGGAAGCTTTGCAAGACGGGATATACGATTTGAACATGGAAAATTTACGGCCTATACAGGAACAAAATCAAACCCTGGTCCGCCTTGTGGATGATCTCCGCACACTGTCATTGGCTGATGCCGGCGAATTAACCCTGGAACGCACGGAGACAAATATCACCCAGTTAGTGGCTAATGTCGTCTCCCAATTCGAACCCCAAGCGAAGAAAAAAGGCGTTCAAATCAGTGTTGCGGCTCCCCCCACATCACCGCACATAAAAATCGACCCCCAACGCATTGAGCAGATCATCATCAACCTGCTCGACAACGCAATTCGACACAGCCCAGAAGGGAAATCTGTCCAGTTAGAGATTAAAAAAGAAAAAGACGAAATAATCCTCGCTGTTCGCGACCATGGAGAAGGGATCCCAGAAGAGGAAATACCCTTCATTTTCGAACGGTTTTATAAATCAAGCCCCTCACGAAAACGAGAAGATGGGGGAACCGGCCTTGGTTTATCCATATCACAAAAGCTGGCACAAGCTCATGGCGGAAACCTAGTGGTGCACAACCATCCCCAAGGGGGAGCTGAATTTTCATTGTCTTTACCGCTATAATGCTAGAAAACACCTAGGGAGAAATTATGTCAGAGTTCATTGCAGCATTGGATCAAGGGACAACGAGCACTCGATGCATCATCTTTAATCGAGCAGGCGAGATCGAAGCCATCAGCCAAAAAGACCATCAGCAAATCTATCCGCGACCCGGCTGGGTGGAACACGATCCCCTTGAAATCTGGAGCAATGCCCAGTGGGTATTAAAAGATGGCTTACAAAAAGCGGGCCTGGAAGCGGAGGATGTGGTGGGATTGGGGATCACCAACCAGCGGGAGACGACCGTGGTCTGGTCTAAATCCAGCGGGAAACCGCTCTGCCCTGCCATCGTCTGGCAGGATACACGGACCGACACCCTCTGCGATCAGCTAGCCAAGGAAGGAGGCCAGGACCGTTTCCGAGAGACCACGGGGCTTCCCATATCAACTTACTTCTCCGGGCCAAAAGTGAAATGGATTCTGGACAACGTAGAAGGGGCGCGTCAAAAATCGGACCAGGGGGACCTGCTGTTCGGGACCATAGACAGCTGGTTGGTATGGAACCTCACCGGCGGGACGGAGGGGGGAAAACACATCACAGACGTCACCAACGCCTCCAGGACGATGCTCATGGACCTGGAAACCTTGGACTGGGATGAAGGCATCCTGGATGTCCTGGAAATCCCAGAAGGGATGCTGCCATCCATCCATTCCTCCTCAGAAACCTACGGCGAGATGACCTCCCCCCTCTCTGGCATCCCCATTGCGGGTATTTTGGGTGACCAGCAAGCTGCGCTTTTTGGCCAAACCTGTTTTAAAAAGGGAGAGGCGAAAAACACCTATGGGACGGGCTGCTTTTTGCTTCTCAATACGGGGCAAAAACCCATCCTCAGCGAGTCCGGCTTGATCACCACCCTTGGATACCAGATTGGCGGACAAAACCCGGTCTACGCGCTGGAAGGGTCCATCGCCATTGCAGGCGCGTTAGTGCAGTGGCTGCGCGATAACATTGGCATGATCGAAAAGAGTGCAGAGATTGAAGTCCTGGCCAGAGAAGTCGAAGACAACGGCGGGGTCTATTTTGTCCCCGCGTTTTCCGGCCTTTACGCCCCCTATTGGCGCTCCGATGCCCGGGGCGTCATCACCGGTTTGACCCGCTACGTCCAAAAAGCCCACATCGCTCGAGCCACATTGGAGGCCACCGCCTACCAGACCAAAGAGATCTTGGAAGCCATGGAGGCCGATTCGGGGGTGCCGTTGAAATTGTTAAAGGTGGATGGGGGCATGGTGGTCAATGAACTGTTGATGCAATTTCAAGCGGATGTGCTGGACGTACCGGTGATCAGGCCGACCATCACGGAAACCACCTCCCTAGGCGCTGCGTATGCGGCGGGTCTGGCGTTAGGGTTTTGGGACGATCTGGATACCCTGCGGAAAAAATGGAAAGAAGACAAAAGGTGGCAACCAGATATGACACCCCAAAGGCGCCAGGAGCTTATCCATTCCTGGCATAAAGCCGTAGAACGATCTTTCGGTTGGATTGAAGACACAGAGAATTGATCAAATGACAGATATTGGTGATTTGGATAACCTAAAGTAAAATACATTAGATGGCCTGATGTTACTCCTTAAGAGAAAATCGCAGCCATGTCCATTCTTTCATCTTCCCATAGAATAAAGAAAAGATATCGTCTCCTGATGTGTACCCTCATCACGGTGATGTTCATCCTCTCCCAGGCCACAACCCAGGCTTCTGCTGAAGAAACCGTCTCCAGGACAAAGGTCATCACAGTGCTGTATACAGAATATGAGTGGTGGATGACCCGTTGGTCCGATAACCAGACCGTATGTGAAATGTACGTTGACCATGAGGGTAAACCGAGCAACCTGGAAATTTTTTATCAATGCGGGAGCGATTTATATGAGGAGTGGTTGGAATCAGAACCCTGCTCATCGTCAACACAAAGCGACGCTCACACGTGTCCGGGGTATTACCTGTTCCTCGCAAATTCCGCCCCCCGTGCAAAAGGCGTGATCATTAACCTCCCCTCTCCTAAAGTGACAATTGAAATCATCCATTGTTCCTCACAGGAAAACAACCAGACGTGTTCAGAGATCCCTCACCTTTTGATTCGGGCCGAAGAACCCCTTCCCAATGAACACATCACCCGAGTCCAGGGCCATTTGAATAATATCCCCTTCGTTTGCCTGGGATCGACCTGCGAGGTCCCGCTCAGACCCACCACAGATCGGGGTGTGCCGCTCTCCTTTTGGGCTGATTCGAGCTTCGGTGACAGCAGCGTTCATTACCACGGGAGGGTCCGTCTGTTGGAAGATGAGATAGATGAACAAGGCGAAGAGGTTGTGCGGGCTGAGGCCGGCGATACAAAAGGATATCAGGTAAGTTTAATCAGCGACCAGTATGAAAACGAATCCTTCCTGGCCTGTTCCAATGCATGGCATGCTTTCCCCCCCCTGGGCGCCCCTCCGGAATGGCTTTCCAATCCGTCCGATCCAAAAGAGCTGGCGACGGATGAACCCTTGACTTACCTCGCCGGAAAATTGATCGCTTACGGGCTTGCCGATGTAAGCGCCTGTCCAGACGGGGGATTGTTGAACAATGGCTATGCTTCCCCCTGTGGTCTAAATGAAGCCAGATCGGTGGTCACAGACTGGCAGAATAATTATGACCCTTACATCATCGAGGCCGCTCAAAAAGTGGGCATTCCCTCTGAGCTTTTAAAGAGAGTCTTCATCCAGGAAAGCCAGCTTTGGCCTGAAAACATGGAGGGTGATTTTAGGGAATTTGGGCTGGGGCATCTCACCGAATGGGGCGCGGATACCACGCTGCTATGGAACAACAACTTTTACGCTGAATTCTGCCCCTTCGTTCTCAGTGAGCAAACATGCCAGTTGGGCTACGGCAACCTCGGCGAAGAAGAAAAAGACCAACTCCGGGGCGCACTGCTGACAGAAACATCCATTGAAAACCAAGCCCTGACGGAAGACTTTAATTTTGGAGAGACCTACGAAAGCATCGTCCTCTTCGCGGAGTCCATACTGGGGCAATGCAAACAAACCAAACAAATTATCTACAACTATACGGAAGAACAGGCCAGCGAAGTCTGCAGTTATGAAGATCTGTGGCGATTCACCCTGGTCAATTACCACGCTGGTTCTGAATGTCTGGGCGCAGCCGTTGAGCAAATCGTCGCTGAAGACAAGCCCCTGACATGGTATTTTGTCTCCACCGCGCTGAATGTGGATTGTCCCAACGCTGTTGAATACATCAACACCATAACCAGCGTGAAACTAGACCCCCGCATTAAATAACACAGCCCCTTCAGGTATGAAACATGCTCTCAAAGCTGAGGGGCTTTTTCTATTAATAAGGGGGGAAATCATCCAAGGTCAATCAAATTTTGAGCCAACAGCAATAATTCCTCCCACTCTTCCTCAAAGAAATGAACGGTGAGGTTGTTGAGTTCAAGATGATAGGTCATTTCTCCATCGGGTTCTTCTGCTTTCCAAACCAAGTAATTCTCGGTCTCTGCCATAGTTTCTGTACGTAATTCTTGTTCCTCATTTTCGATGTCCATCAGATAACCTCCTGATCATGGGTTAGGGTGGGGGAAGGACGAACCAAGGATTCACAAACCCTCCTTGATAGCGGACTTCAAAATGGAGGTGAGGACCTGTCGAATTGCCCGTGGAACCACCTCTGCCGATAAGCTGTCCTTTGTTGACACTTTGGCCACATCCTACGCTTGTTTGGTCGAGGTGGGCGTACAATGTTTGATAGCCGTTCCCGTGATCGATCATGACCACATTCCCGTACCCACCCGTAGCCCAACCGGAAAAGACCACTACACCGTGATCCGCTGCATACACAGGCATACCCAACCCCACGCCGATATCAATGGCCAAATGGCCTGACCAATAATCATTTCCAGAAAGGTAATGGGTATCCGTAGGCCATATAAACGCACCACTCCCATACACCCCCTGGTAATTCCCCGGACATACCCCGCTTCCATATACACCTGCAGACACCCCAGCAGATCCGCGGGCGATGGTCGGGATGATCCATTGCTGAAACTCCCGCTTCCCTCCTGGCACCATCACATAGGTACCTGGCTGAACGGTGGGGTTTGTTAAATCCAGGTCATTGCCCGTCCAATTGAGGATATTTTCAGGGTCCGTTTCAAATCTTTCCGCGACCCCCTCTATGGTATCCCCTTCCTGCCATTGATAATAGATGCCATTGACAGGGGGGATGGTTAACTCCATGCCCAGTTCAAGGGTATGGGGGTTATCCTTAAGCACGTCATAATTGGACCACAGGATGGTCTCAGGTTTAAGGTTGAATTTTTCAGCGATGCCGAATACAGAATCATAGGGTTCCACGATGTATGTGGTCGCTTCCTTCCGGTTTTGGCTGGGAATGATCGTATCAAGATGGGCAACGCGGGAGATCGCGTTCTCCCCAGACACCGGTTCAAAGTCCGGGACAGCATAGGATCGCTTGCCATCGCGTTCTTTCATTGGGGTCTCCGTGGCTTCCCCCTCACGCACCTCAATGGGTTCCGGAGCCTGTCTTCCTTCAACAGCCAGATAGACCGCCCAACCCGCCAGACCCATCGCCAGCAACCAAAATATGGCCACGACCCCCACTTTCCAGTTTTTCGATAAAAGGGAAGGGAAATGGTCCACGAGCTACTCGTTAAGCGTAGTCAAGAACTCTTCGTTATTGTTGGTTTCACTCAATCGTTTGATGATCGATTCCGTTGCAGAGGCCTGATCCATCCCCGCTCCATGGGGAGGGTCCGAGACCATCTGATCATACATGCGGCGCATCAGCCATACCCGCGGGGTGAGATCCGGTCCAAGGAGGAGCTCCTCCCGTCGCGTCGAAGAGCGAGAGATGTCAATCGCCGGGAAGACGCGGCGCTCCTGCAGGGTGCGGGAGAGATGGAGTTCCATGTTTCCGGTCCCTTTAAATTCCTCATAAACGACATCGTCCATGCGCGAGCCGGTATCGATCAGGCAGGTGGCGATGATCGTCAAAGAGCCCCCATTCTCGATATTTCGCGCCGCTCCGAAGAAGTGTTTCGGCGGATAAAGAGCAGATGGGTCTATGCCGCCGGATAAAGTCCGCCCGGACGGGGACACCACCAGGTTGTAAGCGCGCGCCAAACGGGTGATGGAGTCCAGCATGACTACCACATCCATCCCCGACTCGACCAAACGCTTCGCTCTCTCCAAAACCATTTCAGCCACCCGGACGTGGGACGAAACAGGTTCGTCAAACGTGGAAGAGATGACCTCCGCATCCACAGACCGGTCCATATCCGTAACCTCTTCCGGTCGCTCCCCAATTAAAGCCACGATCAAATGCACTTCGGTGTTCTTCTTCGAGATGGCATTCGTCATCTCCTTGAGGATGGTCGTTTTCCCCGCTTTAGGGGGAGAGACGATCAAACCCCTTTGTCCCTTCCCTACCGGTGTGATCAAGTTGATCAAGCGGGTGGAAATGATATGGGGCTCTGTTTCCAAGTTGAAGCGCTCATCCGGAAAAATCGGGATCAATGATTTGAACTCAGGTCGCCGTTTTATCTCCGATGGTTCCAGGCCGTTTACGCTCTCCGCTTTCAACAACCCATAATGACGTTCGGAATTGCGTGGAGGACGGACATGCCCAATGACAAGATCCCCGCTGCGCAGGTCGAAACGCCGGATTTGGGATTGCGATACGTAGATATCATCCGGTCCCGATTGATAATCCGCACCCCGGAGGAAGCCAATTCCTTCACTCATAATCTCCAGAACCCCCCCGCGAACTTCTCGGCCCTTCTCCTCCGCTTCTGCACGGCGAATTTCGAGGACAAGCTCCTCTTTTTTCATCCACCGGGCACGAGGGATATCCATATTTTGGGCAATTTGGCGTAATTCGCCCAAAGATTTGTCAAACAGCTCTTTTGCTCTCATATATGTTTACTCAATTTTGGTTTAATGAGGGTAATCTATAGATGGGTCCTATTTGCATGCGCAGTCAGCACTCCAAGCTATGTAAAGAGAACCACAGCGGAAAGCGAATGCAAACTATTAATCTCTAAAAAGGTTGGGAAAGAACGCACAAATTATAGCATGTCCCTGTGATGTTTGCAAGTTGATCTCTGGTTTTACGAGGTGACCCCACAGAATAGGATTATCTTTCACAATTATATCACTAATTTTCAGGTTTTCACAATGATTCTGGAAACCGCTTCACCATCCTCCATGCCGATGGAACAAGATCTCTGTCCCTCTTTTCCATCTCTTTCAACGCAGCCGGAAAAATGACAAGGAAGGTGCCTTTCAAAAAGCCTGGCTGACCCTAAAAACCCGACCTGCCGGCCCAGGCGAGGTTCACCGTTACACCCACAGGTATGGTTCTATCTCCAGATGGTATAATCTCATATCGGTCAGATGGCATATCTACATCATCAATAAACGAGATTTTTATAATGCTTGAAAAATTATCAGGAATCGAAAATAGATACGACGAGATCAATCAACAGCTCCTCAAAGTGGGTGATGATTACCAGCTGGCGGCGGAGTTGGGCAGGGAGAAGGCGGAACTGGAACCCATCATAGAAGCCATCAATGAATATAAAAAAGCCTTAGCTGAACTCAAAGATGCCCGGACGTTGTTGGAAACAGAGGATGAAGACATGCGTGAGCTTGCTGAAATGGAAGTCAGCCAGCTGGAAACACGTATTCAGAACCTAGAAGAGCGCATTAAGAAGATGCTTTTACCCAAAGACCCCCGGGACAAGCGGAACGTGATCTTGGAAATCCGCGCCGGGGCGGGCGGCGATGAAGCCGGTTTATTTGCCGGGGATCTGTTCCGGATGTACAGCCGGTATGCAGAACGCCAGGGCTGGGATGTGGAGATCCTCTCCCTCAACGAAACGGGGGTGGGGGGTATCAAAGAGGTCTCCGCCATGATCAAAGGCAAAGGAGCTTATTCCAAACTGAAGCACGAATCCGGCGTTCACAGGGTTCAACGGGTCCCTGAAACGGAATCCCAGGGGCGGATCCACACATCGACGGCCACTGTGGCTGTGCTGGCGGAGGTGGATGACATCGAAGTGGATATCTCACCCAGCGATATCCAGATGGATGTCTTCAAAGCGGGAGGTCCGGGAGGCCAGAGCGTGCAAAAGAACGCCACCGCAATCCGCTTGACTCACGAGCCTACGGGGATCGTCGTCCAATGCCAGGACGAACGATCCCAGGCCCAAAACCGGGCCCGGGCGATGAGCATCCTTAAAGCGCGTCTTTATGAAATCGAAGAACGAAAACGGCGCGAACGACAAGAAAAGACCCGGCGATCACAGGTGGGCACCGGAGAACGCTCCGAAAAAATCCGCACCTACAATTTCCCCCAAAATCGAGTGACCGATCACCGCATCAATTATTCCTCTCACCAGCTGGATGCTGTCCTGGACGGTGAAATCGATCCATTCATCGAGGAATTATCCACTGCGGACGAAGCGAAACGCCTTGCGGATGCCGGGCTGGAATAGAATACGTGTGAAATCTCAAATCACTTTGGAGCACATTCGTCAGCGTATCGATCCCTGCAGCGACACACCTTATCTAGACGCCCAAGTCCTCCTCAGCCATATTTTGGATCGACCCCGCTCCTGGGTGCTGGCCCATCCGGCGGTCACCTTATCCCCCGCCCAGTTCCAGGCCCTGGATGAAGCCCTCGCCAGGTTGGAAAGCGGTGTCCCTTTACCATATGTAATTGAGTCTTGGGAGTTTTACCGATTACGCTTCAGGATCACGCCCGAAGTGCTCATCCCCCGCCCAGAAACGGAATTGCTGGTGGATCAGGCTATTAAATGGTTGCAGGCGTACCCTTCGCGACGGTTTTGCGCTGATATCGGCACCGGATCGGGATGCATCGCGATCTCCGTAGCCCACCACATACCAGACACCCATTTCATAGCCAACGACCTTTCCATAGACTGCATTAAAGTCGCGAAAATAAACGCTAAGAAACATAACGTCAATCGGCAAATCTCCTTCTACCAAGGACATCTTTTACAGGCCCTGAGAGGACGATTTGACCTCCTCCTGGCCAATCTGCCCTATGTCCCTACAGCAAAACTAAAAAAACTCGACATATACGGGCGAGAACCAACCCGGGCCCTGGATGGAGGACCAAAAGGTCTGAATTACATCTCCGCGCTGCTATCTACCGCACCCAACAAACTCAAAGAAGGGGGGATGATGCTTATAGAAATCGATGAATCCCAGGGACAAGAAGCCAGAAAACTGGGAGAACATGCCTTTCCCCACGCCGCTGTATCAGTCCAACAGGACCTGGCCGGCCAGGACCGGATGTTGATCATCCAAACGGGTTAACCATGAAAACAAAGATCCTGCATGACAAAGATCCGGAATGTATAGCCTATGCGCAAAAGGTCGTCCGGGAAGGCGGGATCGTCGCTTTCCCCACCGATACGGTGTACGGGATCGGCGTCTCAGCATTTGACAACCGGGCCATACAGAAGCTTTATGCAGTGAAAAAAAGGGCTGAACGCAAAGCCATCCCCATCTTGATCGCTGAGACTTCCCATCTGCACAACCTGATCTCCACTCCCCCCCCCCAGGCCAAACGATTGATGGAACACTATTGGCCCGGACCTCTCACCCTGGTGCTTCCCGCCAAGACCACCCTTCCCCCTGCCCTTTCACCGGAACCCACGGTAGGGATCCGGATCCCCGACTCCAGGTTCACCCGGGAACTGCTGCGCGCAACCGGACCTCTAGCAGCCACCTCAGCAAACCTGTCCGGTAAACCAAGCGCGCAGACCCCAGAGGATGTCATAACACAGTTTACCGATCATATTGAGTTGATCATTGATGGGGGTGAAACGCCCGGGGAACGCGCTTCCACCGTCGTGGACTGCACCTCAACCTCCCTGCGGATCCTGCGGCACGGGCCGATATCCGCAGATGAGATCCGCACAGTTTGGGGGAGCAGCTGATATCCCCTGGTAGGCGATCCATCTTCTTAACCACATCCACCTGACACCCATAACAATTTAATCAAACGCTTGAGCTCAATCTCAGGGCAGGATGAGGTCGTCCAAGCCCCGCTTTGGGACATGATGCACGCCTTCCTCATCACGCCAGTATTTGATATCCCCATCGGGAGGCAGCGGCTCAACGACCACTTTTTCAGCGGGCTTACCCAGAGCCAAAACGAAGAGGATCTCATACCGATCAGATATGTCCAGGGAGGCCCGCAACCTTTCTCGCTCCACAGAGGCGATAATACACCCCCCCAAACCCCGGGAGGCAGCCCCCAGCAACATGCTCTGGGCGGCGATCCCCGCGTCATATTGAAACGAACTGGCCAGCTCCGTATCCCCCAGGAATACGATATAGGCACTCGGCCTCTCCCCTTCTTGCGGTCCTTCCCAGTCCTCCAAATACCCCGCCCAGCCCAAACAAGGGAAGACATCACCCTGTTCAGATTGAGAGGTAACCAAGCGGTACTTTAGGGGTTGCCGGTTCGCAGACGATGCTGACAAGCGCCCCAGGTCCACAAGGTCTCTCAACGTTTTAGTGATGACTTCCACATCTTGATGAAACCGGCGGTAACTCCTGTTCTTTTTCACCAATTCTTTAAGCCACCGTTCGTCCCTCATCATATACCTCCAGATCTAAAAAATCTCCTTTCCCATTTCGCATACAATGATAAGGATAACATGGGTTTTATCAGGTTTACCCACTGAAAGTTTAATATCCTCTAAAGCGGGTAATACCTGATTGTTGAAAGATACTTTGCAGAGTAAAATAAACCACTCATGACGAAACGAGGGATTGGATAGCTGGCGCCTCATCAATTCTTGTGAAAAGGAACCTCGCTATGGATGAACAAGGCCGTATCAAAGGGATGTTTGCTTTCACCGTGGTTTCCGTCGGCCAGGCCATCTCTCTGGTGGGCAGCGGCATGACGCAATTTGGGATCACCATTTGGGCCTGGCAACAAACGGGACAGGCCACCACACTGGCATTGACAGGATTCTTCGGGTTCGCTCCGGTCGTCCTCATCAGCCCCTTTGCCGGTGCACTGGTCGATCGACTGAACCGTAAATTGGTCATGATGCTCAGCGACCTGGCTGCTGGACTGGGTACGATCGCGTTGCTGCTTTTATACCTCTCTGATAACCTTCAGATCTGGCACCTTTACGTTCTGGGCGCCTTTGTGGGGATCTTTCAAGCCTTCCAATGGCCGGCTTACTCCGCGGCGATCTCCATGATGCTGCCAAAAGAGCAGTATGCCCGCGCCAACGGGATGTTGGAGACAGCCCGGGCAAGTTCGAGGGTCTTGGCCCCCATCCTGGCAGGAGCCGTGATCGGTTTTTCAGGATTAACCCTGATCTTCATCATTGACATCGTCACCTTTCTATTTGCCATCAGCACTTTGCTGGTGATCTATGTCCCTCAACCCGAAACAAGCCGGGAGGGCCAATTGGGAAAAGGCAGCCTCTGGAAAGAGGCAGGATACGGCTTTAAGTACATCTGGGAACGCCCCAGCCTCTTCTGGCTGCAGATGGTCTTCTTCTTCCTCAACCTCTCCGCCATGTTTGGTTTCACGGTGATGGCCGCCATGATCCTGGCCCGGACTCAAAATGACACCGTAGTTCTCGGCTCCGTCCAATCCGCAGGGGCAATCGGAGGGGTGACCGGAGGATTGTTGTTAAGTATGTGGGGCGGGCCCAAACGGAGGATCCACGGGGTTTTGATGGGCATGATCGCTACCAGTGTGTTCCATACATTATTGATGGGATTAGGGAGAAACCTCACTGTCTGGGCGGCGGCCTCTTTCTTTGGTGGATTCATCATCCCCATTCTCAACGGATCCAATCAAGCCATCTGGCAGGCCAAAATACCCCCTGATCTACAGGGTCGGGTCTTCTCCGTCCGTCGATTGATCGCCACCATCACAGCGCCGGTCGCTATGCTGCTTGCCGGCCCCCTAGCTGACTTTGTCTTTGAACCGGCTATGGCGGAAGGCGGGACATTAACCTCAATTTTCAAAGGCGTGGTGGGAACTGGCCCAGGGGCAGGCATGGCGGTGATGTTCCTGATCGCCGGCACATTGGGGGTGATCGTAGGCATTACGGGGTATGCGTTCCCTATGGTGCGGGATGTTGAAAACATCCTTCCCGATCACGATGCGGTCGGACCATCCTAAGAGAGTCCAAACCCACACGAAAAGGCTAGGCAGAAAAACAAGAAAGCGTCCGATTCCAGAGAATCAGAGACAGAAAGCCCCAATTGTCTATTTGTCGCCCCTGGGGTTACAACTCAGAAATAGGCCAGGTAGGAGCGGCGTCCATGTCCAGGGTATCCCTCCACCCCGCACAATACCGGTAACACCCCGCTCCAGCGATCATCGCTGCGTTATCCGTGCACAAGAACAACGGCGGAATATGAACCGGCAAATCAGATTTGGAAAGGATGGATTGGCGTAAAGACTGGTTCGCAGATACCCCACCCGCGATCAAGAGCTCTTCGACTTTAAATTCCTCCGCAGCGTTCAACGTCTTAGTCACCAGGACATCCACCACCGCTTCCTGAAAGCTGGCAGCAATATCCGCCGCCGGTACGACATCCCCCTCATCTTCCAGTCTCCTCACCACGCGCAGCACAGCCGTTTTCAACCCGCTGAAGGAGAAGTCCCAACTATCTCCCAACCACGCTCTTGGAAAATCAAACACCCGGGGATCGCCATCCTGGGCCGCTTTTTGAATAGCTGGACCTCCCGGGTAGCCGAGGTCTAATAGGCGAGCCACCTTATCGAACGCCTCCCCGGCCGCGTCATCCAAGGTCCCTCCCAAGCGTTGGTATACCAGGTGATCTTCCATGAGGACAAGTTCGGTATGCCCTCCAGAAACGATCAGGGCCAAGAGAGGGAAGTTGGGGGTCTCCGGAAAGGGTTCCTCTTCCGTAAGCCAGGCGGAATAGAGGTGTCCTTCCAGGTGATTGATCCCCAATAACGCCAATCCGCTGCTGAGGGCTAAGCCCTTCGCCATGTTAATACCCACTACGAGAGCACCCGGCAGCCCTGGCCCACGGGTGACAGCGATCCCATCCAGATCTGTTAACTTTAAGTGGGCGTCCTTCAAAGCTTGATCGACAATGGGGTAAATTTTCTTTATGTGCTCGCGGGAGGCCACCTCCGGGAACACACCTCCAAATTGGGCATGCAAATCCACCTGGGAAGCCACCGCATTAGAGAGGATTTTTCGACCATCCTCCACCACAGCGGCTGCGGTTTCATCGCAGGATGTCTCAATGCCCAAAATCCTGGACAGCGGAAGCTCAAATTCTTGTGAGCTGTCTGCTTCTACTGGGCGATTTTCATCTTTTTTCGGCTTCATTTCCACCCCCGATGACCCCTCATCCCCGTCCGTGGCTGTTTACTCCTGCCTATCCGTTCATGAAGGGGTCCAATGGTCCATCTCCAAAACCAAATCCAAGGGATATTCAACCAGCACCTCCATCCCACCATCCGGGCGAACCCAGACCGTGTCTTCCAGCCGGCACCCCATATTACGGTCCGGATAATACAGACCAGGTTCAATGGTGACCACCGTGCCCGGCGACAAACGGTCCGCTTCCGTCGCACCCTGGCTGAAGCGCGGTCTCTCATGGATGTCCAAACCCAAACCATGGCCCAAGCTGTGGACATATCCCGCCTCCAGCTGGCTGTCCTGCCGGATGGTTTTATGCCCTAATCCCTCTAGCAATTCGCATGTCCTGTCCTGTAAATCAGGGGCGAAAGCATCTACCGTCAATTCCGAGAGAATGGTCTCATAGACCTGGAGGACATCTTCATACAACGCCTGTTCCGCTTCGGGAGCGTACCCCAAACACCAGGTGCGGGTAAAGTCGTAGAAATATCCCCCACCTTTTTGGCAGGGGAAGATGTCAAAGACGATCGTCCGACCCAATCGGAGGATGTCAGAGGGGGTACCCGAGCTGTGGGGGATCCCCGCATCACGGCCGATCGCAAAGATAGCGCCTTCCGGGTTCTCCGCGCCAAGTTCTGCCAACCAGAGATTGATCTTCGATTTCACGTCCTTTACAGTCAGGGGTTCCCCATCACCTTTGAGCAGCACTTCATCCTCGTTAACAGGGGAGGAAGTCAGGGTATCCGCGACCCTGCGCACCACTTCTGTCGTGACCCGACCCATGTCCCGCATATGCTCCACTTCCTCAGCGTCTTTGGTGGCCCGGGCTTCTAAAAGCATGGAATTGGGCCCCTCACCAATGAGGTCGAGTTCTGGAAGCATGTCCTCCAAAAGAGAAAACACCCCCCAGGCGCTGCCGACATTGACCTTCCCGTACAAAGCGATCTTCCCTTGGAGGAGATCCATTTCCTCTAACATGGATCGATACATCCTTGCTCGGGCCAGGAGGTAATCCCCCTCCGCTTCGTCGAGCAACTGCTTAAAATCATATTTTGCGAAGTTCACCGTTTCCAGACCGGTGCGGGCAGCCTCCTCCCTCTCCATCGAGGAGTGAAACAGTACGGGAGTTTCCCCTTTCTTCTTGATCAATTCGGCATGAGTCAAATGACTGACGCCGGTGAGGTACACCATGGCTGCATTATGTTGAGCGGGCCCGGAAACCCATATCGCGTCGATATCCTTTTCTTCCATCAGCCGATCAAGATCACGTTTCATCGCTCTCTCCAATGTCTTTAATAGTTTGAATGAAATCTGAATCCTGGCGGGGAAGCACAGTCCGGGGGTCAAATATGACCCGCTCCTCCTCCACGCGAGCGATCACCGGGATGGGGGCATCTCGAAGCGCTTTGAGAAAACGTTGAGGATGAGCGACACGGAAAGCAAGGGCTTGGGTGGGGAGGGTTTCTCCAGGTAAACTCCCCCCCCCGACTTTCGATCGCGTCTCAATGATCTCACCCCTGCCGATCTCATCCCGCCAGGTTTCAGCACGTTCTCTCAAATCCTCTGCTGGCGCTGCGATCATCCGCCAGACGGGGACCTTCTCTTCCGCTTCCCCCTTCAAATAATGGATTAACGTCGCAGATAAGCCAGCCAGGGCGGTCTTATCCGCCCGGATCGCGCGTGCCAGGGGCTCGGTTTTCAACTGATCAATCAAATCCCTGCGCCCCAAAATGATCCCGGCCTGGGGCCCACCCAACAATTTATCCCCCGAAAAGCACACCAAATCCACACCGGCTTGCAATGATTCCTGGACCATGGGTTCATGCTTAAGTCCAAAGGGGGCGGTATCAAGAAGAGCCCCAGAACCCAAATCATCGATCACCAAGAGGTCCTTTGTATGAGCGATGTCCACGATTTCATCTAAGGCTGGTTCCTTCGTAAAGCCCACAATTGAAAAATTGGAGTGATGGGCTCTCATTATGGCCACGGTTTGCTCATTTATAGCCCGTTCGTAATCGAAGCCATGGACCCGATTTGTGGTCCCCACTTCCACCAAAGTGGCGCCAGATTCCTTGAGGACTTCTGGAATGCGGAACCCGCCGCCGATCTCGATTAATTGTGAGCGTGCGATGATGACTTCGCGGTTTTTCGCCAATGTCTTCAAGACCAACAAAACCGCGGAGGCGTTGTTATTGACAACCAGCGCTTCTTCAACGCCAAGGAGTCTTTTAAATAACACAGAGGCATGCTCCAATCGCGATCCGCGCTCGCCCTTCTCCATATCAAATTCTAAGGTCGAGTATCCTTCCCCAACCCCAGCGATCGCTTTCAGGGTGCTTTCGCTTAAAGGGGCCCGCCCCAAATTAGTATGAATGATGACCCCTGTGGCGTTGATCACAGGGGTTAAACTGGAACGCGTCCAAGAGACCAGCTTCCCCTCAGCGTGAACCAAAAAGTCCCCCCGAGCGGGGAGCTCTTTCCCCGTGTCCAAAAAGCCAACCCGCGCTTCTTCTAGAGCTTCGCGCAGCGCTTTCACCGTTAAACTGTGGCTGTAGCGTTCAACCAGCTCTTCCCCTTTGGGTGATTGAAGTAATTCATCGACGGACGGAAGAGATTTCAAATCACTTATCATCAATATGCTCCATCAGCGTTTGATCAAGAGAAAGGGATCAACCTCTGAAGAAATGGTTTACTCCTCAGGATATTTTCCAGGATGCCATTCACTTCTGGTCCGAAGACGTAAGAGTATCTCCACCAAAATGAAACCTACAGCCAGAACAACAGCCAGGCTCAGGGTTAACACTTGTCCTTTATTCAACCAGATCAAGGCCGCGAAATAAATACCGATCCACAACGCTTCTCGAACGACCATCCCGAAACCCACGGGCATGCGGGTACTGAAGAGCCTGTTCAGCAAAGCTACTACCGGCGCTGATGTCCCAGTAACTGCAATCACCACAGCGCAAAAGAAAAACCAACGATGGCTGAGAGTGGGCCTGGTTTGAGTCATCAGATAGACCACACCCCCCCATCCCGACAACCCTGTCAAGAGCGCAAAGGGAAGGATGGTTCGCACCGTGATGGATCGCTGATCGCTCATGATTCCAATTTTAACATAGTTCTCATCACTGGCCCCCCGAAGACATCAACCCGAATCGACAAATGATTATCCTGCTAGATCTACCGCTCTTCTGCCCCTTCCCGCTGTCTAAAAATTCCTTGTGTCAGAATTAACATCATTGATAGCAACCATTTCTTCTGACCAAAAAAGGCGACAAAGACCGCAAACGACGTGCCAGATTCAAGTAACTGTAAAACCGGCACAACCACTGAGGACTCTTCTTATTTTCATGTTTTAAGATTCACCCTGCGCAAGCATGATTGACCCGCAAATGTAGGGGGTCCATTAAAGTAGCTCCCAATTTATGGCGAACGCATTTGATATCGCCAGAAAAATTAGTTTCCCATTTTCTTTAAGATTGCAAACCTTAAAGAATTGTTATTTTTTAGAGCGCAGGTCAGTTAAATGGTTCTTTATCTATTAGAATTGATATTGGAATGCCCCCCAGAAAACGGAGTACTTGATCCACCATTTTTAAAACAATTCAGACACAGTCTCTGACCCGAGGAAATCAGAGTTTAATATTTCAATTCAATATAATAGACTAGCGGAGGAGATAGGTCGATGGAGGCTAGGCAAGCTTGGCAATCTGCCATTGGTCAACTGCAGTTGGATATGCACAAGGCAGCTTTCGATACATGGGTACGCAACGCTGAACTACTTGAGGTTGAAGATGGGACATTTCGCATCGGTGTCCAAAATGCTTACGCGAGAGATTGGTTAGAAAGCCGGTTAAAAAAGACGATCATACAATTACTAACGGGGACACTTGACGAAAAAGTCGATGTGGAATTTTTGGTCACACAAAGCAGCGTAGGGGGTGAGAGGGAAAAACAGGACCCCGCCCCACAAAAAACAGACCAAATATCTTCTGACCGGAAAGAGCGCTCTTCCGACAATTACTCCATCAACTGCCGTTATACATTTAACAACTTCGTTGTGGGACCCAGCAACCGGTTAGCCCATGCCGCCTCTTTAGCTGTCTCAGAAAAACCCGCCCAAACGTATAACCCTCTCTTTCTCTACGGCGGTGTTGGCTTAGGGAAAACGCACTTGCTTCATGCCATTGGGAATATGGCGGAAGACAACGGGCTCGAGGTGCTGTATGTCTCCTCCGAAGAATTTACCAATGACTTGATCAACGCCATCCGCAGCCATACCACCCAAGCCTTCCGTGAAAAATACCGGCGGATCGATGTGCTTCTGATCGATGATATCCAATTTATCGCAGGCAAAGAATCCACCCAGGAGGAATTCTTCCATACCTTCAACACGCTTCACGGTCAAAACAAACAGATTGTGATCACCTCAGACCGCCCTCCCAAAGCCATGGTGACCTTAGAGGAACGTTTGAGATCACGATTTGAATGGGGGCTGACCGCGGACATCCAACCGCCGGATTTTGAAACCAGAATCGCCATCCTGCAATCAAAGGCGGAGAGAGCGGGATATGATCTGCCAGATCACATCATTGAGGAGATCGCCCATCGCTTCCAGACCAATATCCGGGAACTGGAAGGCGCCATGACACGGATCATGGCCTACGCTGATTTAAGGGGGATGGCTCTGGACAACGAATTGGTGGATTCCGCCCTGGCTGACCTGATGCCTCAAACAAGGGAAGTCGACCCGGACCTGATCATGAAGACGACCGCTGAAGAATTCGAAATCACGAAAGAGGAGTTGATAAGCCGGAGTCGCTCCCATCGCATCGCTCTCCCCCGTCAAGTAGCCATGTACATCCTCCGGGAAGAAGCTGAGATTTCTTTACCACAAATTGGCGAGATGCTTGGAAATAGAGATCATACCACGGTGATGTACGGTCACGAGAAGATTTCGGATCTGCTTGAAACGGATAAAAAATTGCGAAGAAAAGTACTCAATATCAAAGAGGCTTTATACGGGCCGGTGCGGATGCCTGTGTAACCATATGGAAAGCTAAAGACGAAAAGCCTGCTGATCCTCATCACGCAGGCTTTTTCATTTTTTCAACCGATCACGGAGTTTTCCCAATAAGGATCTCAGCCCTGCCCATAATTGTCTTCCCCACCGGTACCACGGGTATTCCATCCGTTCTTCCTCCGCTTCGGGCTTCGGCCAAGGATCGAGGTCGAACATCTTCCGGAATACATATCTGCCCAGCAATTTCAGCGTCGCTGCAACCGGAGCGGCTAAAAACAACCCCAAGATACCGAATAAATTGGCCGCCACGAGAGCGAACACCAAAATTGCAGCCGGATGAATGTTCAACGTCCGCCCCAAGAAATTGGGCGAGACGTAATTATCAAAAAAGAAGTCAACCACGAATGCGATGACCAAGACCATCACCGCATACTGCCAGTTGACCAATCCAAAGTAATTGCTAGGTTGTAAAAGCGTGACCAGGGCCATGACAATCGCGGTGACAAAAGGCCCAATATAGGGCACGAACCTTGCCAAACCGGTCATCACAGCTAAGGCGATCGCATACCGCACGCCGAGGGCGGATAGAAGGATACTGTACACGATAAAGACCAAGACAAAGATGATAATTTGACCGCGGAAAAACGTATTCCAGATCCGCCTTAGTTCCCTACCCATCCGGCGGAAATCGTAATCATATTCAGGGATTTCAGGGATTTGTAAGAGGCTGGGAACCCTGCTCGCATCTGCCAACAAGAAGTAAGAGATCGCCACCACGAAAAAAACCTTCCCGATACTCACTGCAGCGCCGGTTGCCAGGGAACGCACCAATACCCCTGCTTGCCCTAAAAGCGGCTGCAGTGTATCAATGAGTCGATTGGCGATGTTATTTAGATTAATAACCTCCCCCACCATACCGTACTGTTTAATGAACTCTTCCAAATTGGAGGCGATTTCTGGCAGGTCTCCAGTCACCTCTTGAAGCAAGCGGACCAAACTTTGTAATTGTTGGGCGATCGCGAAACCTGTAACCGTAAAAATCCCTCCAATGAGAAGGACCAAGACCACAAAGAGCAGGGTGGTCGCAAGCCGCCATGACAAGCCCACAGATTTGTTCAGAAAGTCGACAATCGGGTGTAACAAGTAGGTAAAGATAAACGCCAAAACCAAGGAAGAGATGATGGGCCGGAAATAAAGCAGAATCGCGGCGCAAATAGTAACTAAGGTCAATGCTACAACGAGTTTGGTAGTCGGTCCCCATTGAGGGGATCGTTGAGTGTCTTTAGAGCTCATAATCAGTACTTGTTTTCAATGCTGCCAGAAGTGTTTTGAATCCTTGCTTTACGTGTCTCTCCCTCATCTGCCTTGCTCAGTCGCTTTGCAGCTGTGCTTGAACCACGATCCGTTTGTTATCCACCAGATAGGGATAACAAGAGATCAGAGTAGCTGTCCGTTCCGATGTCTGTTCCAAAAATTCAACCTGGGTAGGCTCCACGATGTGGGTTGCGGTCACCACATACACATAATCTTTCTTTTCCGTGAACATGATCACCTTGTCGCCTTTTTTCAATTTATCCAGATCCCGGAATATCTCGCCATGGATATCATTATGAGCAGAGAGGACGACATTTCCTTTCTCCCCTGGATTGGCAGACCCGATATGATGTCCCACGCCCTTTTTCAACTGTTCCCAACCATCCCCTTCCACAACAGGGACATCCTTATTTAAAGCAGGGATCTGGAGCCTGATGACTTGTTCCGGACCCTGGGTGGGAATGGGAATGTTCGCAAATGATTGGACGACAGGCTGCAGGTGTTCAGGTATTTCCTCTGTATTGGGACGGCTTCCTCCGGGAGAGTTCGGCGGCGTATGGCCGGCGGGGAGGACGACGGCTTTGATCAGGGGTGTCGGGGTCAACGTCGGCTGCTCCAAAGCCAGAGCCACTTCTCGATTCAACTCCTGGATGATCTCCAATCCGTTAAAAAGGACGAAGATCAACCCAATTACGGCTAAGACTTCAATCGCCAGCAAAAAACCATCCACAACCCGCTTTCCATTTGCCAGGGATGAGTCGGCTTCTCCCCCTTCTTCACCCTCAGCAGAGGTGGTATGGATATCGTCCCAGGAGGTCTCTTCCTCTTCAGAGACCAGCTTCACAATCCGCCCTGTCTCCCGGTAACGCTCCAAACGCTCGTGCCGAACAGAACGCTTCTTTTCAACCAGAAGCCGCCTTAATTCGTTGATGGATAAGTCTTGAGGTTCTTTTTTCATATCTTCAATCCGATTATAATCGCGCCCCGCCGCTATGCCAAGTAGAAATCATCTTCCCTAACAAAAGGCATCAAGATCAGGCCTTACAGGATCTGAACCAAAGGATGGAGAACACCCTCCCCTCTGCGGGATCCACCAGGAATTTGGCAAGACACAAATAGCGCGGCTTTTGTCCATATAATCCGCGATGCAAAAGGTATGCCAAAGGGATCCTACTTTTTTATTGGTCAAGAAAAAAGGGGATCTCATGCTACAATTGTCACGGTACAAACACACTGATCCATCTTGGAAAAGGAGAAACGTTGGTGCATTCACGAGTAACCAAATTAGCTCAAATTCTTACACAGCACTCGACAAGCATTTCACCCGGCGACCGGGTGATCATCGAAGCCACCACTGCAGCAGAACCCTTGGTTCGCGCTTTATTCAGAAAGATTCTAGAACAAGGCGGCCATCCTCACTTGCTCCTGGACATCCCAGAACAGGAAAAAGAACTATTTACATTTGGGAACGACCAGCAGCTTGCTTATGTGAACGCATTCCAGAAACTCGCCTACGAGGAATTTGAAGCCAGAATCCGGGTTCATTCCTTGACGAACACCCAGGCTCTGTCCGATTTTCCACCTCAGAAGCAATCTCAAAGACAAAAAGCGAAAGCGCCCATTATATCAACCCAGCTGGATCGGGGCGCAAAAAAGGAACTCAAATGGGTGACCACCTTATTCCCCACGGAGGCCTACGCCCAAGAGGCCGGGATGAGCCTCGAGGAATATGAGGATTTTGTATATCGCGCCTGCCATGCGGACCAGGAAAATCCCATCGTTTATTGGAACCAGGTTCAAGAGAAACAAGCCCGGGCCAAAGACCTTTTCCAAGGTCAGGATCAAATCCAACTTAGTGGACCAAACATCGATCTCACCCTTTCCGTAAAAGGGAGGACATTCATCAATTCGTACGGGATCCATAACATGCCCGACGGGGAGATCTTCACCGGACCTGTGGAAGAGTCTGCCAACGGTTGGGTGAGATTTTCCTACCCGGCTATCTATAACGGCGTCGTCGTCAAAGGGATCGAACTCACCTTTGAAGATGGCAAGGTCATCCAAGCTTCCGCAGAAGAGAAGGAAGATTTCTTGCTTCAGATGCTGGATTCCGATGCCGGATCACGCTACCTGGGTGAATTTGCCGTGGGTACGAATGCTGAGATCCAGCAGTTTACAGGCAATATCCTTTTCGACGAAAAGATCGGGGGGACCGTGCACATGGCGTTGGGCGCGGGTTACCCTCAAACGGGAAGCGGAAATAAAAGCATGATCCACTGGGATATGATCTGCGATATGCGGGAAGACTCCGAAATAAAGGTGGACGGCGAGGTAGTATATCAAAACGGCAGGTTTGTGTCCTGAAAGACCTATTGTTGCCTATCATGTTTTTTGACCACCGTTGATCATCTCAGAAAAAGAATCAAACAGGGAGGGTTCCATGGCAGACCGTGATCTGTTACGCAGACTGGACAAAGAGACCCTGATCGACATGCTGGAAGATCAAGCAAAGAACTGGCTGGCTCATGATGGATTATGGTTCCAGGCCGTGGAAAACGCCTTTGACATGGAAACCGCCATCCAATTAGACCGGGAAGTCTGGATCGTTTTCACCCAGATCGAAGCCAAACGGATCATGCGCAGGCACGACATTGATCCCAACCAAGGGTTGTCCGGACTGGAAAAGGCCTTAGCATACCGCATGTATGCCCGGATCAACACGCAATCAGCCTATTATGTGGACGAAAACAGCCTCCGATTCGAGATGAACGACTGCCGCGTGCAATCCGCGCGGAAAAGAAAAAATCTGCCCGACTTCCCCTGCAAGCCTGTGGGGATCGCAGAATACGCCTATTTCGCCCACACGGTGGACAGCAGGATCCGCACGGAAGTGATCGCATGTCCCCCTGACCCTCATCCCGATGAATACTACTGCGCCTGGTTGTTCACCCTGGAAGAGGATCCCATTGCCCCTGAAGAGGTCCTACCGGAGGGTTAAACGAAGGCACAGGTTAAGGAAGACACTTTGAGCAGGGGGGATAGAAAGACCTCAGCATCCAATGATATATGAGTCGGGAATATCACGCCCGCCAGAACCCGCGCTGGACGGAGCGCACATCTTCGGCGGTCACAAAGGCTTCCTCATCGATCTCACGGACGCTTTTTTCCACCTTCGGCGCGTATTTCCTCCGCACCGTGCACCCTAATACACTGACCATGCCATCTTTCCCCCGCGCCAAGAATTCCGTGACCGCGAAATCCTGCTCTCGTAAGTACTCCATGATCGCTTGACCGCGGTTTGGGCTGACGATCCGCAATTCCACAAATCCCAAGGCCAACCGCTCTTCCAACCATATACCCAGGATATTTCCGGTGGCAAATCCCCCTGCGTACGCTACCACATTGAACAGGTTCTCCACATTGGCGAGTACAAAAGCGATAGTCATCACAAAGATCGCAGAACGGATAAAACCGATCAACCACACCTGAACCTTCTTCCCTCGGAATGTGAATAAAACCCGGAGGGTGTCCAAACTCATTTCAAAGACCCGAAATGCGAAGATCAAAAGAGCAACCAACAACGACTCTGGTGTTATTTCAAATGTGAAGAAAGAATTCATATCCCGCCTCCAAACACAATACAGAAGGTCTTTAAGTACCCGTTGCGGTGCCCTAAAACCCCAAAAGTTACCGGTTTCCTTCCATGAGATCAAAATACATATCCAGGGCGTATTCCTTCACCATCCGCCGCATACTGAACACTGGTGCCAGCGTCCGAATGGACTCCTTCATGCGGGAGATCCAATCCGTGGGTAGATTTCCAGCGGATCGCCGATAATACAAGGGGATGATTTCATTTTCAAGGACATCATACAAACTTTCCGCGTCTTTTTGGTCCTGCAAATCAGGATCTTCATAATCCGTCTCATCCCCTATCGCCCAGCCATTCTGCCCGTTATACCCCTCCCTCCACCAACCATCGAGGATGGAAAAGTTTAACACGCCATTCAAGGCAGCCTTTTGACCGGAGGTGCCGGACGCTTCGTTGGGACGGCGCGGTGTGTTCACCCAGATATCCACACCCTGCACCAGATACCGGGCCAGGTTCATGTCGTAATCCTCCAGGAAAACCAGCCTGCCGCCGTTATCCGCTTGCTTGACCGTGCGATACACTTTTTGAATGAGGAGTTTACCAGGCTTGTCTGCGGGATGTGCCTTGCCCGCAAAGATGATCTGGACCGGTCGATTGGGCTGATTGATGAGCTCCAACAGTCGATCCATATCCCTCAAGATCAAATCCGCCCGTTTATAGGTCGCAAAACGCCGCGCAAATCCCAGGGTCAAGGCATACGGATCTAAAAGAGCCCCCGAGGCCACAACTTGAACGGGATGGACCTCATGCTGGAGCCACTGCTGTCTCGCCCTTTCGCGCATATAAAACACCAATTTTCGCTTCAGGTGCCGCCGCACCGTCCATAATTCCTCATCGGGGATCGCTTCTACCGCTTCCCAAATTTGGGGGTCATCGACACGTTCCAACCAATCCCGGCCCAGATAACGACCGTAAAGATGGCGCAAGCGGCGGGCCAACCATGTTCCCGTATGAACGCCATTTGTGATGTGGCTGATGGGAACGTCCTCCACCTTCCGTTCCGGCCACAGATATTGCCACATCTCTCTCGCCACCTGACCATGCAACTCGGAAACCCCATTTCTAAGCTCGGACATGCGCATGGCCAAGACAGGCATGCTGAAGGTGTCTCCCCAGGAGGCTTCCTGTCGGGCCAGTTCGATGAATGCCCCCCGTTCCAGCTCCAATTCCTGCCAATAATGCGAAAAATACTTATCCATCAACCATAAAGGGAACTGATCACTGCCCGCAGGTACAGGGGTATGCGTCGTGAAGACGGTTTTCGCTTTGACCATCTCCTTCGCTTCCTCGAATGCAACCCCTTCGCTGACCAACTCTCGGACTCGCTCCAAGGCCAAAAAGGCGGAGTGGCCTTCATTCATATGCCAGACGTGGGGATTGTGACCTAACTTGCGCAGCGCCCGAACCCCGCCAATACCCAAAAGGATCTCCTGAGAGATGCGCAAGTCCAGATCGCTGCTGTATAACCGCGATGTCAATTCCCGGTCTTCAGGGTTATTTCCCTCCACATCGCTATCAAGCAGATACAACGGAATCCGTCCAACCTGGATCTTCCAAATCCGGGCCAACACTTCCCGCCCAGGAAGACGGACCTGGATCGCAAGGGGAGTCTCTTCTTCATCTTTCAAAGCCATAACGGGCAATTCGTCAAACTTCAAGCGTACATAGTCAGCTTCCTGCCAGCCATCTTCACTGATCCTTTGCGTAAAATACCCTTTGGTATAAAAGAAGCCCAAGGCGATCAAGGGTAAACCCAGATCGCTGGCTTCTTTGATATGGTCCCCGGACAGGACGCCCAGCCCCCCTGCATAGAAGGGCAATGTTTCATGCAGGCCAAACTCAGTTGAAAAATATGCGATTTCCTCCTCAAAGGTTTGGCTGTGTTTTCTTTCGTACCAGGTATCCTCCCGCGCCATGTACTGGTCAAATGCCAGCAACGCCCGATCATAATAATCTAAATAATAGCTGTCTGTGGTCACCGCATTTAACTTCGCCCGCTCCACATTTCGTAAGAAAAGGATAGGGTTGTGATCATACTGCTCCCATAAATCGACATCAATGCGTTTAAATAAACGCTGAACATCGGGATTCCAGGTCCACCACAGGTTGTATGCCAATTCCCCTAAACGATTTATGCGTCTAGGCAGACTGAAATGGTTTGGCATTTCCGTATGATATTCTTCCATGATCTAGCATACCTTTTACATTTTCCAGGCGAATGTCCATGTATTATCTTTGAAACCTGGTAGATTGTACCACTCCCCCCATAAAGCGTAAACTCAGCGGGGAAGGTAAGATAAAATACATGGCAACCCACCGATCAAAGGGAAGATTATGAGCAGAAAGATCCAACTTTTTATCACCTGTTTGCCGGATACCTTTCAACCCTCGATTGGGGAGGCCGTCCTCAAGGTGTTAGCCCGGGTAGGCGTTGCGGTCACGTTTCCAGAAGACCAAACCTGCTGTGGGCAACCGGCGTTTAACGCCGGCATGCGAGCTCAGGCCCGGAAAATGGCCATCCATACCATCCAAACCTTCGAAAAAGCCCCCGATCCCCTCATCCTCCCCTCCGGCTCCTGTACAGCGATGCTCCGCAAAAGCTATCTGGAGCTTTTTAGACATGATCCGGAGTGGCTTCCACGAGCCCAAGATCTGGCGCAAAGAACCTATGAATTCACAGAGTACCTGGTTGATGTGGTGGGAGTGACGGATCTGGACGCCAGCTTTCCTGGCCCCATCACCTATCATCCTTCCTGCCACCTCCACCGCAGTTTAGGGATCGATCAACAACCCCGCCTGCTCCTCTCCAAAGTGAAGGATGCAAACACGGATAACCACCAGTTTGTAGAAGTACGCGGCCTGCCCCATGCGGACGAATGCTGCGGGTTCGGCGGGGTCTTCTCCGTGGAACACCCCCGGATCTCCAAAGAGATGCTCCAGCGCAAAATCGATCACATTGAACAGACAGGGGCACCAACGGTGGTCACCGCCGACACGGGTTGTCTCCTCCATATCGCAGGAGGATTACACAGACAGGGCAAATCTCCCCGCATCGTCCATATCGCAGAGGTATTGAGCAGCGGCAGGTGACTGAGGAACGGGATCAAAGGATTGTTGGTTTCACCTCAATAAATATCAACCATTACAAGAGGTCTTGATGACTTCCAAATTTCACCAAAAAATCCGACAGGCCATTCAAAATCAGGAACTGCAGCGGGCCTTGGATAAAAATGCTGAGGACCGCGCTCAGGCGCGAGAAGAAGCCTATCAAACCCTCTCCACGTCCTTTGAGACCCTCCGTCAAGAAGCTCATCGGATCAGGACAGAGGTCATAGATGACCTCCCTAACTACCTCGCTGCTTTTTTGGAGAAGGCTCGAGAAAATGGTTTCTCAATTCATAAAGCCGCCCATGCGGCGGAAGCCCGGGGGATCATCCTGGACATCTGTCAGGAAAAAAAGGCTTCCCTGGTCGTGAAATCAAAATCCATGGTCAGCGAAGAGATCGAACTCAACAAAGCCCTGGAAGCAAAGGGGATCGAGGTGGTGGAGACGGACCTCGGCGAATACATCATCCAGCTCCGGGGTGAACACCCTTCCCATATCATCACGCCAGCAGTGCACCTGAATCGTTCTGAGATCGGGAGGACGTTTCAGGAAAGGTTGGGCATCCCTTATACAGAGGATGTCACCACCCTGACCGCAGCCGCCCGGGAGCATCTTCGAAATACTTTCCTGAAAGCGGATATCGGCATCTCAGGCGTCAATTTTGGGATCGCTGAAAGCGGCTCTTTGTGCATCCTGACCAATGAAGGAAACGGGAGGATGGTGACCACCCTTCCCCCGGTGCACATCGCGCTGATGGGATGTGAACGTTTGGTCCCCACGATGGATGACCTGGCCTGCATGTTAACCCTCCTCCCGCGATCAGCCACGGGTCAAAAAATCACCGTTTACACACAAATCCTCAACGGACCAAAGTTCTCCAGCGATCCCGACGGACCTCGAGAACGACACCTGATTATCGTCGACAATGAGCGGCTCCCCATGCGCGATTCCTCCCTCCGTGAAGCCTTGCTGTGTATCCGCTGCGGCGCCTGCATCAACGCCTGCCCGGTCTTCCAGGAGATCGGAGGACACGCGTACGTCAGTAAAAACGGAAAACATACCCCCTACCCTGGCCCGATCGGCTCCATCGTCTCTCCGGGTATCTTTGGACGAAAAGCCTTCGGTCATTTAGCGCAAGCCAGCACGCTTTGCGAGGCCTGCTATGATGCCTGCCCAATAAGTATTGACCTCCCGAAATTACTTTTGCGGGTCAGAGCCGGGGAGGTGCACATGCCGACCACGGCCGAAGGCAAAACCCGCCCATCCGGGTTGAATTTCTTCACGAAACTTTTTCTACGAATGTTTACTTGGGCATCCAAAGATAAAAAGAGATTTCGCTTTGCACAAAAAGCCCTGGCTGGATGGGGGAAGATCGCTTCCCCGTTCTCAGATTGGATCCACATGCCAGCTTACTCCGGCTGGGGGGTTTCCAAAGACCTACTCCGCCCCGCCGACACACCTTTTCGGGAGCGTTTTCCCGCGCTCCAAAAAGAGGTAAAGGTAGCGATTGATTCCGCGCGGAAACCAAAAAAAGCAGACCAAGAAAGCACTTTAAGAGAAAACCGACAGGCGGTTATCGCTCCTGTGGATCGTTTTCAACAGGAATTAGAGGACTTAGGCGGTCACTTCATACCCTGTACCTTTGAGGATCTCCCGCAAAAGATCGCCGCATTTTTGGTAAAACGGGATACGAAAAGGTTATTCGCTTGGAAAGCTCCGGGGTTGCCCCAACACGTCTTATCCCACCTTAAAAAGCAGGGCATTGAGGTGATCCATAATGCCGACCCAGCGCTGGATATCGGTCTGACGGGGGCCCAGGCGGGCATTGCTGAGACCGGGACATTGGTTTTGACCGCCGGCGCGGACCGTCCTGCGACGACCTCCCTTCTTCCCTCCATTCATGTGGCGGTTTTGGACGCAAGGGATATCTATAAAACCTTATCCTCGGCGCTGAACGACCCCCGGTTCACACAGACCGCCGCGACCAACCTCATCAGCGGTCCTTCCCGCACCGCGGATATCGAAATGACTCTGGACATTGGGGTTCATGGGCCAAAAGAGGTCCATGTCTTTTGCATCATGAGCTGAAGTCTCAGGACATCTCCAGCATCTTTAGCACTGCATCCAAAACACGGAAGGCCACTTCACGCTTATCCAGGAGAGGTAGTTCTTCTACACGGCCGTCTTTCCACAGCAAGGTCACCCGGTTGGTGTCCACATCAAACCCGGCATCGGGCGAGGTGATGTCGTTAGCCACCATTAAATCCACATTTTTTATGGATAATTTCTCCCTGGCATTTTCAATCAGACGATCCGTTTCCGCAGCAAACCCGACGCTTATTTCAGGCACACCATGTTGGGACTTATATTCCGCCACGGCAAGCAGTATATCGGGGGTGGGCTGCAGCGTGATCTCGAGGCTGTCCCGATTTTCTTTTTTAATTTTCAGCTCAGCCTTCTCCACCGGCCGGTAATCGGCGACCGCTGCCGCCATGACCAGTACATCCGTCCCTGGCAGGAATTCCAGAACGGCTTCTTTCATCTCCCCTGCTGTGGTCACCCTGTGGACATTCGCTCCGATGGGATCAGCCAGCGCAGAAGGCGCGGTGACCAAATCCACATCCGCTCCAAGATCCAAAGCGGCTTGGGCGAACGCGAACCCCTGCTTCCCCGAAGAGCGATTGGTGATCACACGCACAGGATCGATGGGCTCCTGTGTGCCACCTGCGGTGACGAGGACCTTTTTCCCGGCCAAAGGCCCCCCTTCCGATAACGCCAAACCGACATGAGCCAGAAGTTCCAGGGGTTCAAGCATGCGCCCTTTGCCTTTCAAGCCCGAAGCGAGGTGCCCTTCCGCCGGGCCGAGGATCTTCATCCCCCTTTCTTCCAGGGCGGACAGGTTTTGCTGGGTCACTGGATTGGCGAACATGCCCCCATCCATAGCCGGGGCGACCATGAGGGGTGTCCGGGATGCCAGGGCACACACCGTTAATAAATTATCTGCGATCCCATGGGCAATTTTGGCGATCGTATTCGCCGTCGTAGGAGCGATGAGAAAGACATCGTTTTTCTCTCCCAGCTCGATATGCAAAACATGCTCTCCTCCACCCCACAAATCCTCTTCTCCATAGGCCTTTCTGCCTGTGACGGATTCGAAAGTGATAGCGGGCACCAGCTTCGCCCCCGCGTCCGTGAGGACCACATCCACCAGAGCCCCTCTTTGGGTTAATCGCGAAGCCAGGGTGACGGATTTATACGCAGCAATCGATCCCGTGACCCCCAGGACGATCCTCTTTCCCTGAAAAATGTTCATCTTATGGCTCCCACTCCGCTTAAATGATTTTCATCCCTTCTCTACTGATTCATATCCCAGATGATCCGCAGGCCATCCAAGGTCAGCCATGGGGCGACGATATCGATGACATCGGTTTCTTTGGCGATGATCTCGGTTAATCCGCCGGTGGCGATCACCTTCATCTCCGGGCCCAGTTCCTTTCGAAAGCGGGCGACCATGCCTTCTACCAGGCCCACATATCCATAAATTAAACCGGACTGCATGGCGTGAGGTGTGTTTTTCCCAATCACCGAAGGTGGATGAGTTAAATCCACACGGGGCAATTTCGCCGCCCTTTGGAAGAGCGCGTCCGCAGCGATGCTGATCCCTGGGGCGATCGCTCCCCCCAGATAATCGCCCTCTTTTGAAATCGCATCGAAAGTCGTCCCCGTCCCAAAGTCAACCACACAGGCCGGACCCCCATACAACGCCTGGACCGCTGCCGCATCCACAATCCGGTCCGCTCCCACAGATCGAGGGGTTTCATATAAGATACGGACGCCGGTTTTCACCCCAGCGTCAACGACCAGCGGCATCTGGTCAAGGTACTCCTGGCTGGCTTGAAGGATCCTGCTTGTCAAGGGGGGGACCACGGAGGCCATGCATACCCCTGTCAAATCTTCGGGGATAAGGCCATCATGCTCAAGAAGACCCAAGATCTGCAATCCATATTCATCGGGCATCCGGTCATGGTCTGTGGAGACCCGCCAGCGAGGACCAAGCTCTTTCCCTTCATAGATCCCCATGGAAATATTCGTATTTCCGACATCAATCGTGAGTAACATAACCCCATCCCAGCCTAAGCATTCACCCTAAGATCACATTGTCGATCAGACGCGTATCCCCAACGAAGACAGCCATGGACAGCAACCCCCGTTCTATCTCACCATCCTCTTCTTCCAGCGTCTCCGGATTTGCGCACGAAACATATTGAAGATCAGCCAGCGGTTCTTCGTTGACACGTTCCGCAACGATCCCGCGCAACGCATCCGCATCCCGCAGACCCTTTTGAAACGCCTCTTTGGCTTTAAACAATCCTTGAGACAAACACAAGGCTGCCTTGCGCTCTTCCTCATCCAAGTATTTATTTCTGCTGGACATCGCCAAACCATCGGGTTCGCGGATAATGGGGCAAACCACAATGTCCATAGGATAATTTAAATCCCGGACCATTTGTTGGATGACCACAGCTTGCTGGGCATCTTTCTGACCAAAATATGCTTTTTGTGGTTGAACGGCATTAAACAATTTCGCCACAATCGTGGTCACACCTTTGAAGTGGGTGGGACGCTGCGCCCCTTCCAAGGGCTTCGAGACTTCCTCCACCAGGACCCAGGTCTGATAGTCGCCAGGGTACATCTGCTCGCTATCCGGATTCCAAACCAGATCCACGTCCTCAGCTTCCAACAGGGACAGATCCCGTTCGATATCCCTGGGGTAATTTTCGAGGTCCTCATCCGGCGCAAATTGCGTGGGGTTGACATAGATACTGACCACCACGCTGGCACATTCCTGGCGCGCTTCCCTGACCAGGGACAGATGGCCTTCATGCAAGTATCCCATGGTGGGCACAAATCCCACCGGTTCAGGTAGTTCCTCCCGTGCCTCCCAAAGTTCAGAAAACGCCTTCACAGTTTTCATCTATTTTTCCCTTTTAGATCTACCAATGACTTAACCAACAAAGTCAAGGTATGATTGACCGGCGTGGAAACCCCTTGATCTCGCCCTGCCCTATAGACGGCACCGCAAATGGCATCGATTTCCGTCGGCGCCCCCCGGGAAATATCCTGGAGCATGGAGGAGCGATTTTTGGCTGTCTTTTTGGCCACCTTCTCTGCCAAAGCCAGGGGGTCATCAAATCCTAGCGCAATCCCGTACGCTTCAGCGACCTCTTCCACTTCTTGGACAGCGAGCGCCATCAATTTCCTGGCTGCATCGCTCTCCAAAAGCCTCCCGTTGGGGACACCTAAAATCGCGGTGAGGGGGTTGATGGCCACGTTGATGAGCAATTTCTTCCAGATCAGGGCATTCACGTCAGCTACGGTCTCCACTTCAAATCCGGATGTTCGCAGAGCGTCCACCAGGGGAGGCAACCGCGGGTGGTCCCCTACAGAGATGATCCCTTCCCCTCCCGGACGGACATGAGCGGGGCCAAGCAGCGTGGCGCCTGTCGTCGTCACCCCTTGGGCAGCCCTCATTTCACCCAGTTCCCCCGCCAATGTCTCTCGGTTTCCCAGCCCATTTTGGAGGGAAAGGGCGATCCCATCCTGGGCCAGTGCCTCAGAAAGCTGCCTGGCTGCCCGGGCGGTTTGCCAGGATTTGACCAATACAAGCGCGTAACGGATCCCCTCCAACGCTTCAGGGCCGGTTGCTACCTGTACCTTGTACCTCCGTACCCCTTCAGGGGACTCAAGGCGTATCCCGTGCTCTCGCAGCGCGACCAGCCCTTCCTCCCAGGTTCCCAGCATGACAACCTGGAATCCGGCTTCGGACAATCGGGCCCCAAAAAGGTTCGCCAACGCACCGGTGCCAACTATGAGTATCCTATCCATCGTCAATCCTCCCCCACCTTTTCGAGAAACAAGTCCCATTCCTCATCGGAGATCGAGAACGTGTGCTCCTCTGTGGGGAACAATCCCTGCTCCACTTCTTCTTTATAGGATGTCAGGGCCTGGGACATGATGTCATGTAATGAGGTATACTGCTTGACGAATTTGGGAACGAACTTATCGAACAAGCCCAGCAAGTCATGAGTGACCAGCACCTGTCCATCACACCCTGCACCCGCCCCGATGCCTATGGTGGGGATGACGAGTTGATCTGAGACATACGCAGCCAGCCTGGCAGGTACGGACTCCAAGACGATCCCAAAACAACCCACCTTTTCAAGCAAAAGGGCATCCTCGAGAAGCTTCTTGGCGGCTGCTGCGGATTTTCCCTGCGCCTTGAAGCCGCCCAGTTTGTGGATACTTTGCGGTGTGAGTCCAAGATGACCTAAAACAGGGATGCCCGCGTCCAGGATGGCCTGAATCGCGTCCAAGCGCTCTTTTCCACCTTCCAGTTTGACAGCGTCCATAGCCGCTTCTTGCAGGAACCGCCCGGCATTGCGGACTGCGTCTTCCACGCTGGCCTGGTAAGACATGAAAGGCATATCCCCGATCAGCAAAGCTCGGGATGCGCCTCTGGACACCGCCCGGCAATGATGGAGCATCTCTTCCATGGTCACCGGCAGGGTGTTGTCATATCCAAGCACGACCATCCCCAGGGAATCGCCGACGAGGATGGAATCAATCCCTGCTTTGTCCACAGCCATGGCCGTCGGATAATCATAGGCGGTCAGCATGGTCAATAACTCTCCATGCTCTTTTTTAGCACAGAACGTCGCAGTGGTTACTTTTTTCTCAGAAGAGGGGGAAGAAGACATGGTACCCTCCTTATAGGGGTAGGGGCCTGTTAAATGGGTTTATTTAATTGCAGTCGATCCCGCTATCTCAGTGCGCAGACACATCTGAGCAGCAGACTTATTATCACTTAAAAATTGGAAAATAACAAGAGAATGGGGTGTCCGACTGGGAATGATGAACCCTCCATTCGCCGATCTACCCTTTCAATTTAAAAACAGCCCTCCAAAGACCTCTTCTCATCTTCCGATAAGAAAGCCACTTCTAAGGCGTTCCTTTGGGCTTTCCGGATTTGCTGAGGAGAAAGACCCGCTGCAGGCGCCGCCTTTGTGTATTCATGGCGAAGATCTATGCCGCTGATCCCCGGGTCGTCGGTATTGATCGTGGCCAGGATGCCGTGATCGAGGAAGGTACGGAGGGGATGTTCGCTGAGGGAAGAGACCACATTGGTCTGGAGGTTGCTGGTGAGATTGATTTCCAAACCAATGCGTTCCTCCCGCAGCGTATCCATTAATCGGGGATCCTCTATTGCGCTGATCCCATGACCAATGCGATCCGCATGTAACGCCTCCAAGGCCTGCCAAATGCTTTCCGGTCCCGCCTCTTCACCGGCATGGATCGTGATCTTCCAACCTGCTGACCGACCTTTCTCGATGTGCTCAACGAACAAATCCCCGGGGTAATTGGCTTCATCCCCCGCCAAATCCAAAGCGACCAAGTTTTCTTTCCAGCCTAACAAAGAGTCCAATTCCACCCAAGCTTGGTCCACACCATAAGTACGGCTGATAATACCGATAAGATTGACTTTGATATCAAACTTTTTCCGGCCCTGCTCGATCCCTGCGACCACCGCTTCAACCACCCCACCCGGATCTAAATCGTGTGGCTGGGACATGAAGAGGGGACTGAAACGCAGTTCGACATAATCCAACCCCTCCTGGTACGCATCCTCCACATTCTCAAATGCAACCCGGCAGCAGGCGTCATAATCAACCAAAACCCCTACCATCCATTCAAACTTATCGATAAAGTCCATCACCCCTGAAGTGGGTTCCATAACCTGAACATGGGGCCTCAACCCCTCTACGCTCCAGGCAGGAAGGGGCAGGTTGTGTTTATCACCCAGATCCAGAATCGTTTCCAAACGGACATTCCCATCCAGATGGCGATGAAGATCTATGAGCGGCAGATTGGGATCAATCATCTGATAAGCCTACGTCGAACAAATACAAAAACCTATTTCGTTTTCACTTAAGCTAAATTATAATAAGCTAAAGACCAGGATTATAAAGGAGTTTCTTATGAAAAAAGCGCTAAACTTCGTCCTCGGTGCAATTCTTGGCGGAATCGTTGGCAGTGCAGCAGCTTTGTTATTGGCTCCTTCTTCAGGAGAGGAATTGCTTAAAGAATTGGAGTCAAAAGCCAAGAACATTCAAATAGAAATCAAAGAAGCAGCGACCAAGAGACGCGTTGAACTCGAGGAACAGCTCGAAGAACTGAAGGAACCCGCATCCCCAAAAGCTGAGAAATAACGACCACTACCAGCTCGTCTGATATTTCCCTATCAGGGTACCGCGAGTATTTCCTAACAAAGCGTTGCCAACACCTATAAATCCATCTCCTCACTACCGGGATGGATTTTCTATTCTCCGGTCTTAATGACCTGGAAATCGTAGTCTGCTTTTTGTCTGGTGTATCTGGTTGTCCCCGTGACAACCAGGATCTGCTTGTCAACCTCATTTCCAAAGTTCAGCGGTATGCTGAGCTGGTTATCCGCCGAGAGGGTTAAATACTGGATGCCAGGGGACCTGCCAAGTTGAATAAGCGCGAGTCGATATGTCTGGGGTAATTGGTTTTGAATGCGGACGAAACCATCGCCCTCCCACCCTCCTGAGTCTCCTTCAAAGTCCACAGCGTAATCCATTTCTGGGATGGCCAAATCATCGATCAAGAAACCTTCACCGTTCACCGCAGCGTCGGTGATGTATTCAAATCGAAGTTGAACTTTTTTGCCTGCATAAGCTGAAATGTCAACTTCTTCAAAGATCCAACTGCCGTCCCCGTTGGACAGCCCATTATAAGCCCAGCCATAACTGTTTCCAGATGGGTTTTCATCCGTACCCGATGGGGTTTTCAGTATGGTCCAATTCTCTCCATCGGTAGAAGCCTCCACATACAGATAATCATAGTCCTCTTCAATATCGTACCAGGTCCAGTATCGCAAAGTCAGCGGTCCGCTCAGATGTCTGAAATCAAACTCTTTCGTCAGAGTCATGTCGGACTGATCCCCCTTATTGGACCAATAGGCATACTTCCCCGAATGTGGATCCTCAGGCAAAAGTCGAACTGTCTCCTCCCCATCAAATGTCAATGTGTAATTCCCATCGCACCAAAACTGGAGGTAATCCACGCCGTATTGATGGACATCCCCAGTTATGAGATCTGTTGGACATTCATCAAACGACTCCGTCACCTGGAAAGTCGGCGCTTCAGGATAAAGTTGATATTGATATCTGGCGTCCTGGTCGTATTTATCTTTGAGGATATTGGTGATCACCCAATCCAGAAAGAAATCGTCCCCATCCATATAGGGGTCGCCGGATGGGTCCCTGACATCCAATTCCTGCAGCACGCGATCGACACTAGATAAACCATTTAAATCATCAGCGACCAGGGCCTGAGTCGCTTCATTTCCAAAACGATCTAAAAAATAGGTCACAAACAAAAACGATGCCCCATAATGGGGGATCGTTTGGCTCGGGTTATTGGGCCAATCATTTAATTGCAGATCAGGGTCTCTAGCGTAAAGGTAATCAAATCCCCCAACCAGACGGTAGCCGTTGAGCAGCGTAGCCAGCTCGGAGAAGCCTTCATTCAACCAGGATGTTTCGTTCCTGTCCCCATACCAATGGATCATGTGCTGGAATTCATGAGCCAACACCCCATAGGTATAACGATCGCTCAGGGAGACATTATCGGCGTTGAGCATAAAGGTCTCATGAGCGTTGGAATAAGCATGCGCCGACGGGTGATATTCATCCACGGAAGAGAAATAACCAGCCACACTCCCCCCTAAACCGCTGGCGTAAATGATATACAAATGAGGGTCCTCGTCGACCCCAGGTGTCCATTCTGTGCCAAAAAAAGCATGGTTGGTAGGGTATATCTTCCCTTCAAAATCCTTCGCCAATTTGTTTAACGCCTTTTCTGAATATTCCACACCATCTTCAATCCAGAAATAGGCGTGGTCTGTGACAGCAGACAAGATGGTATCAACCTGAAAATTCTCCGCTGTGTCCACATTGGTCACCCAGAATCTCTCCCGCTCTCCAACGCTGCGGTCCAACCTGTCTACAGGTTTGGTCAGCGGTACATGATCTTGGTGTCCTAAACGGATGGCAAGGTCGATGGGATCATTGATGGGAATGACTTCATTTTCTAATATCTCCAGCGTAGTTGGGTCAGATAATCCATCTCCCCTTGTGGGATCCGTTTCAGACCACATCTCTTGGGTCACATCCGGATGGGTTTGGACACGTAATTCCTTTGTCACCCCCTCGCCCCTGTCTTGGAACAGGAGATGGATGTTATAACCAACCAATCCTAAAGCAGCAAACAAATAAAAACAAAGAAGGAGTACCCCCACAACTGCTATACCAATAAATATCCTGTCTTTTTTCAAGATAGAATCTCCTCGCCGTTCATTTTAGCGGTGAAAATTCTGAATGCCGCGGTAACGATTCCAAACATAACCCATGGATTGGGAATTGCGAAAGAATCGTACGAGAACGTATCAACAATAAAACCTGCCATACCGAGGATGGCAATGGTACCCCAAAAATGTTCCTCCTCATCTTTCGACAGCCATAAATAGACGCTTCCCGCCAACAAGACAACCACAAATGTGAGGAATATCCCCGTCCCCACCAACCCGGTTTCAGCAAGAATCCTGAGCAGAAAATGTTTCACAGTTTGAACCCGGGATCTCCCCTGCTTGGGGACAAGGTGACGAAGCACTTCAGGCGTTTTCGCCAGATGCTGGAATGGCACATAATCCGCTAAATAGACGGTGAAATTCCCCAGCCCAACACCGAAAATGGGGTGATCGGCATACATATTGTAGGCTGCTTGCCAATAAGCCATCCGGGATCCGAAACCGATGTATGTAAAATATTTCCGCAAGTCCTTATCCCCTGACCCCGTCCAATATTCCCAAACTCTAGAAATATAATCGCTTCTGGCGCCTAATATGAAAAACAAGGTCAAGAAAATGAGCACCCCGAGGACAATCAACAGGACGTACCTGCTGCTTAACTGACCAAAGAACACCCGGGAACCTTTGCGGTCGGTAACACATGTTATTTTGTCATCTGCTGCACGTCTGTTGGACAGTTGATCAATGATTTTCAAAATGACTGTAAAAACGATCAAACCCACCCCCAAGACCAAACCCGTCCGGGAGAGGGTGAACGCCAAAATCCCCATCGTCCAGGGGAGGAGGATCTTTTCCACCGTCAACCACTTCCATCGCCACCCAAATACCGTATAGTCGGTCAACGAGGTTCCCAAGAGAAGAGGGAGCCACAGGACCACGATTTGATCGGCAAACGCGGTGGGTTCATATGTCATCCCTGAGATCCGCGTTGGATACAACGCCCGGTTCGTGACGAAGCTCTGAAGCCCATTCATGATCTCAAACCAACCCGGGATGATGTTCACCATGTAGATCGCTTGCAATGTCCCCCAGACGAGGACCATGATCAGGCCCACATATATCCACCGCAGTGAAAACCGCAAATCATCTCCTTTTTGCATGAAAAGGGTGACCGTGAGATATATGCTGATTGCCAACCCCAGGGTTATGATCGTCCGCAATTCACGGGAGAACACAGAAACTTCGCGCCAGGGGGATTGGACACCACGAAAATAAACAAGCAGGGATGAGATACTCGCTACCAAAAAGAAGATCAGGATGATCAGAATGGGTTTGGGAAGGGAGTCCGACAACAGCCGGGGCAAAGTAACCAAGACTACCAACCCCAGCAGAGGATAAATAAGAAAAGGCCTGACGACAGCGCTGTTTCCCCCAAAACTTGGGGGAAAGAATGGGAAGTTTGTTAACGGCAGGCTGACGAAAAAAACAATCATCAGGACATTGCGGACATGTTGAATGACTTTCCTCATCAGATTAGACCCCCCGGAATTCTGTAATGAAGAGAAAAGCAATCAAGTACGCCATCACACCGATGGTGCCACCTAACAAAGCGACTATTGCATCTGGATAATTGGAACTTTTGGTCACTTTTGGAGATGCCTTTTCGATGGTCAAAGCAGGGGATAGACCTTTTGAATTCTGAACTTCCTCCACAAAACGCTCAGTAAGAAGGTCCTCTTCTTCCCCCAATTTTTCCAGAGAATCCCGTTTGATCTCCTTTTCAACGGAAAAAACGCGGAGCAGATCATCAATCCAGGCGATATAGGCACTATTTTCTTCTTCCGCCCCCGGAAATTCCTCTAATATCTCAGTCCACAGGGGTGAGTGATCCGCAAATCCCGCAGCCAAACCCCATAATTGCCATCGCAATATAGGTTCCAATGTTTGGTCTGGATCCATTTCCTCTATATCGGAACGAAATGCGCTTAGTTCTTCCTCCACACTCCGCATTTCTGAGATGCCCGTTTCCAATTGAACTTGCTGGGCGTTGACTGCGCGCAGTTTACCATCCAACTTAAAAGCGCTTACAGCCTTTGACGCGAAATTCGATACCTGAGCGACGAAAACGGAACTCCATTCTCGAACCCCTTGCTCTGCACGTTCTGGATGCGGGTTATCGATCGTCAAGCGCCAAGTGCCCATATCTCTCCAAGCGACATATTGCATATCTTGAAACTGCTGGGTGGTAATGTCCTTCCAATAGGGATCTACCTCGCGAAGATGTGTGAGGGCTGCATCCGCCACCTCTTCTGACCGGGCAATGGATTCCAACTGTGATAAATGCCAGTTTTTGTAATCATCGACATTAAAGGGCTCCGTTTTTGCGTAGGTTGCCATCGAAGAGACATCGAAAACGCGGCTCATGTTGATGCCCACATATACTGTCATAGAGGCTTTATGCTGCGGAGGCCAAAGGTGCATCACCCCCCAGGCCAACCCAGCAGAGATTAAAAAAGTGAGAAAAATAAGATACCAGCGATTGATTAACAGGATGGTTTTTTCGCGTACAGTCCATGGTGCCATATTTGATCCTCTTTTCATCGATAGTCCGCTTTACTCGAGCAATTTCCGCCGCCTCCACCAGTTCCAGAGGGGGGCTACAGCCTTCCTGATCCAATACTTCATCACCAAAAAGGAAAACCAGCTCCCCCCATCTCTACGGTGGATGCGGAGCATTTCATCCCAACACCGGGCATCCGCCATAATCGTTTTGGACCCGCCGTGGATCCTGAAATTCGCCCACGTATGCCCTTCATAATACTTCAAGGTCGTGATTTTTGCCAAGCGGACCCACAAATCATAATCCATCGCGAAATAGTAACTGGGATCCAAGGGTCCCACCACCTCCCAGAAGCGCGCTCGCCAAAAAGCAGCCGGCTGGGGAATATAGACACCTCCGCGTCGCAGGCGTTGGTAACTCGTCTGCTTGGCGTTGAACGTGCCAATCACTTTTCCCTCTTCATCGATGATGTTCAGATCCCCGTACACCATACCCACTTCAGGGTGTCTGGAAAAGAACTGCACTGCTTCTTGAACTGCGTTTTCCTGGTATGTGTCATCCGAGTTAATCCAGGCGAATATATCCCCGGATGCTCGCTTGAAACCTTTATTGATCGCATCCGTTTGCCCTCGGTCCCGCTCCGAAATCCAGTAATCTATCCGATCCTCGTAGGTTTTTATCAAGTCCACTGAGCCATCCGTCGATCCGCCGTCAATGATGATGTATTCTATGTGCGGATAACTTTGATTTAAGACAGAGAGGATCGTGTCCTCAAGAAATCGAACTTGATTGTAGGAGGGGGTCACGATGGATACGAGAGGAGAAGTCACCAGGTCCTCCATTCATCTCGCTCATAAAAACCAAACAGCTCATCTTCGGTGGCCGCCGTGATCCTCTGGATCTCGGATGCCGTCAATCGCCTCTTCCAATTGGTTATATTCGCCAGGCTGTCCAGCTGCACCGCATGCTCTCGCCCCGGAGACAGCTCCGGAGGATTTTCCTCTTGAGAGGTTTCCTCAACTTTTTGTTTCACATCCCCGCTGTATTCAAGTCCCAGGTGATCAAACAGTTTTGAAAACCCTTGAAATGGATTTAGGGAAAGATCCTCATGCCTGATGATGGCCATATCCGGAAATTCATCTTGGTATTTCCTGACCACCGAGTACACCACCTTCCATAATAAAACTCCCTGCTCAATGATGTCCCCGTCAGCCCTTTTCACCGCCAGCATCTCCTCTCGATATCTTTCCAGATGATCTTGCATTAAGTACGGTTGCGCAAGCAAATTCTGGAAGTTAAAGGACCAACCCAATCGTTTTAAGCTGCTCACGAATGCGAGGGGATGCCGGACGGTCACCACAAGCCGGCAGTTTAGTGTTCGGGAAAACCAGGGCATGGAGAAGACAGCAAAGGGATCTTTGAGCAAGGGACGGCGATTGAGTAGATTGGCCTTGAAAAAGTATAACCGGTCCCGGCCTACCTTCAGCAGGTCCTGCCAGGAACGGAGGTTTTTTACGGCAAGTACGGTGCGGTAACGAAAGCGCAGTGTATCTTTATAGGCCGTGAGGTACTGATCCTCATTGTCTTCGCAAATATAGGTATACCAATGCTGGACGGGAACCCCCAGGACACCCAGAGAATGATGTACATTTAAAGGTTCACTGATATACGCCAAGGAAGGAGAGGCAGCGAGTATCTTCCCCACCCATGTCGTTCCTGTCCTGTGCGCTCCGGTAACTAAAATCGGTTCCATGGATCTTATCAATCACTTTTCTTGTGCTTGGCTTGGGAAAGAGACAATCCCGGCCACTGCCGCCATTCCTCAGAATGAACGATGTGCAAAGGCTTTTGCTTCCGGCGTAAATTCTCCGCTCCCATACCGGTAAAGAAGCTGAACACCGCAAACATCATTCGATGCCAATGTTTCAAAGCGTAGGTCGGCCACTTCCAGACCGCGCGCATATAATCCATAAAGGCCTGGCCCGGCATATCCCCATCCAGGAGATAGCGAGCGCTGAGGCGGTAGGCACCCCCGAGAATGCGTCTTTCATCCTTTTGGAACGTATCCTTAAGGGTGGGATGAGTGCGCATCCACTCGATGACCCGGTAAATCTCACGTGAAAATTCCACGGCGATAGCGACATTTTTGGCCTGCGGATGATACCGCGACGCCGCCAGCGCATCCGGTATGTGGTGGATATTCTGCTGCGCCGCGACCCTGATCCAGAGATGATGGTCAAGCATACAATGATACCTGGTATCCACCCCCCCTACATCTTCCCAGACCTGCCTTTTCATGAAAACTGCCGGCTGACAGATCACTCTGAAACGCAGCAGATCGGATAAATCCCAATCCCCAAAACGCAGATAATTTAA
>JAWLER010000033.1:0-23852 GCA_041686005.1 Anaerolineales bacterium
GAGCTCGCCCAGCAGATCGGTGAGGGCGAAATCGGTGGTGCTGTAGTTGAAGATCTCAAAGGCCACCAGGGCGGTGATGAGCAGCGCCCCGAAGACCACACCGCGTTTGACGTGAAGACGGTCAGGGACAAAGGGAATGCTGTTGGCAGACATGGGGGTCCTCCTTGCCTAAAAAAAATGAGCGAACGATGGGTGAGATGCGCTTCCTGGGGGGTGGTGCGCCCCCTGGGACGCTGTCTGCCTTAAATATAGAACATTTGTTCTAATTTGTCAAGGGGCATATCCGGATCAACTTTCGCGTTATACAGGTGTTTCCGCCCTAAAAAGGGGTTCTTGCGGAAGTTCTTTGGTAGAATTAGCCTGGTAAGAAAAGCTGCCTGCAGGATAAGGAATTCAACATGGAACCAATGCCTTCCTACGCTACTTGGGTTGAAGTCGATCTTGAAGCCATTCGAGGGAATGTCAATACCATCCGGAAAATCACCGGGGCCGAGGTCATGGCTGTGGTCAAAGCAAATGCCTACGGACACGGGGCGGTGCCTGCCGCCCGCGCTGCTTTGGAGGGAGGTGCGACATGGTTCGGGGTCGCCCGGCGGGATGAAGCTCTTGAATTAAGGGAGGCGGGTCTCGATTGCCCCATTCTAGTCCTGGGATACCTACCGAAAGAGCATATCAAAGACATGATCCGACACCGGGTGTCTTTAACGGTTTGGACCCTCGACCACATCCGAGAGATCGCGGCGCGAGCCAGCGAGCTACATTCACCCGCTCAGGTCCATCTTAAAATTGATTCCGGCATGGGTCGGTTGGGCAATTTTCCCGAAACAGCCCTTTCCGTAGCTCAAGCCGCCCTGCAGGAGGAATATATCCAACTTCAAGGTGTCTTTTCGCACCTCGCCCGAGCGGATGAAAATGACCCCGAACCGACTGCAAGACAAGAGGAAATTTTCGAGGATGCGTTATCGATGCTGAAGGGCAAGGGCATCCACCCCCCTTACATCCATCTGGCCAACTCCGCTGCCAGTCTCACCAGGCCGAGCGCTTACTACAATATCGTCCGGCCGGGAATCTCCATCTACGGCCTGCCCCCTTCCTCCGCGGTCCAGCTCCCAGACTCTTTTCGAAGAGCCTTGACCTGGAAGACCGTTTTAGCCAATATCAAAACCCTCCCCCCCGGTCATGGGGTAAGTTATGGACATGAATATGTGACCAAAAAGCGGGAAATGATCGGCGCTCTTCCCCTGGGATATGCGGATGGATACCGCCGCATCGACGGGAACGAAGTCCTCATTCATGGACAAAAATGTCCTGTCATTGGGCGGGTGTGTATGGATCAATGTATGATCAAACTTGAACACATTGATAACCCCAGAGTGGATGATGAGGTGGTCTTGATCGGCAAACAAGGGGAAAGTGAAATCACCGCAGATGAGATAGCTCGCACCTGGGGGACGATTAATTACGAAGTCATCTGCGCCATCAGCGACCGCGTCCCCCGTCTTTACCTGGACAATTCTATCTAAGAAAGCTGCGAACTTTTTCTCCCACCAGACCCGGACACTTGACCCCTAGGATCCGCTGAGGAGCGTTGGGACGCATCCTCATCCTCACAACCTGGATACGCCCTTACGCTACAGTCTGGGTGGGGTGAGACTGCTGGCGCAAGGGGATCACGACGTGAAACTCGCTGCCCGGGAGTTCGCTTTCCCCCTCTTTGGGTGATTCAACCCACACTCGACCGCGATGAGCCTCCACGATAGCCCGCACGATCGATAATCGTTCCGTGGGTTCCCCTTTTTCAGCTGATATCTGTTCGCCATCAAAGGAAAGTTCACTGGTTTCCGGATAGGCGAGATCTTGAAATATCTTTTGCTGCAAATCTGCATCCACCCCGATCCCTGTGTCTCGGACGATGATCTCTGCGCCTTCCCACTTCAACAACTCCGACCTGAGGGGGATATGTCGACCGGTGATGCTTATTTTGCCACCGCTGGGTGTATGGGTCATGGCATGGGTGATGAGATACCCGAATACCTTCATCAATGCCTTTCTATCCCCGTACACTTTGGGGATATCTCCCAACCCGTCATGAGAAAGGGTGATCTTGCGGGCCTGAACCTTCTTCTGGAGGTCCTGGCAGACCTTATCGATCACGGTGTACAAAGAGATCGGCTCGGTGTCGATTCTCAGAGAACGCGGCTGGATCTGGGCAGTGTAAAGCATGTTATCGATGATCTCCTGCAGCCTTTCCAATCCCACCAGAATACCGTTGATCAATCTCTCGTGGTACTCATGATCCTTCAGGGCGGAGTCATTGGAGAGCAGCCGTGTGTAACCGCTCATCACCGTCAGCGGCGAACGAAGCTCATGCGCCTTGATGCTGATGAAGTCCGATGCGGAGCGCTTGATGCGTTCAATTTTCTCAAGGGCTTCATTATGGGCGGCTTTCGTACGGCGCAGTTCGTTGTCGATATTGGTAAGGTTTTCCACCAGACGGGCGTTCTGCAAAGCCACCGATGTTTGATCTGCTACCGCAGAGAGGAACTCCAAATCTTCATCGGTAAATGATCCACCAGATTTTTTCATTGACAGCGCGAAAAGCCCGATCCATTCATCCTGGGTGTGAATGGGCACATAGGCTTCCGCCTCAACGGCATTCAACCAGGTGTACAGCTTCTTGGGAATGGTTTGATATTTGGGAATGACTTCCAACTCGGACTGGCTCAGAACCCGTTTCTCCTCCACAAAAACCCGGGTGATAGGGTTCATGGCAGGCAGCAAATCTAAATTGGGGATCGTTTCCCCTACCCCTTTGACAGCCCGCAAACACCAATCGGGGGGATCCTTCTCCGGATCGACCTTATCGGCCAAAAACAGAATGCCTTCTTCTACATCGAGCTCATCGCAAATCAGCTCCACGGTGACCCGGGACAACAACTCCAGGTCCAGAATACTGCTGACCCGTTTGCTGTATTTGCTGAGGGCGCGCCTGCGGTTGAAATCATCCCCAATGATATGTTGGATGATCCCCTTCACATTGCGGTTGATCCCCGGGTAAATAAATAACAACAACAATGCCATCAGCGCGGCGTTGTAGAGAGGGTGATACCAGGATACTTCTATAAAAATCCTGTCAAAAATCAGAAAACCCAAAGCGAAGAGCAATAAAACCAGGGTCCCGGACAGGACGTTGCTGGCCAACACATAGACCAGGTTCCGTAAATCCGGAAGCCGATAGGTAATGACCATATAGTCAAGGATTAGAGCCGCTGTGAACAATAAGATAAAGCCCAGCATGGGATGAGCTGTAAACAACAAAATGGAACCGCCGGTGAAAAATATCAGCCCCCCCACCCAATAATAAGAACGATTCCTCACCACCGTTTTATCTGTAGAAGCCAGGGCCTGGCGGAGGTAGAGGATGGAAAAGAGGGTAAACCCCCCCCACCCTGCGGTGATGATGAAGGACGATATATCGAATCTGGTGATGCTTCCCCATATCCCTCGCCAAACCACCTCAGGCAAGGAGAAGAAATTTCCGTCCAGACTCAAAGCGGCCCCGATCAAGATCATAATCAACAGAATCCACGCCCATCCCGGATTATCCTCATGGAAGACAGCATAGGTCAAATTGTGAAATATCCCGCTGAGCAACAGCAGGCCGTATAAGGGAAAATGCTGGGAAACCCCCTCCACAAAGACATCCAACCACCCCATCTCACCAGCAAATAGTATCAGGCTGGTGAAGCAGGAAACGACCAAATAGAAAACCAGTAAGTAGTCAGCAATTTTATAGATGCGCAGTTTCCTGAGCGCGCTAAGGGTGGTCACAAAATAAAACAGGCTGATTGTCAGATAAAAAAGGGCAGGGAGTGTCACGGATGTATTCATATTCCCCTCACCTCATGAAAATAAGGTAACATTGACCTCTTCTCCAGCGCTGATCCCGCTTGCTTCCGCCGGTATTTTAATCAATCCATTAGCACGCACCAAAATAAATATTAAATTGCTCTCCCCGAACACAGGATCCGCGTGATAGCCGTCTTCCTTGTTTACTAATTGTACCGGAACGTAATGCTCCTGTCCTGTTTGCGAGGAAATGTTGATGCCCAGTTTCGCGGGGACAACCAGTTCGAATTCCTCTTCCACCAGTCCCAGGTAAGATTCAATCGCAGGCTTAACAAATAACCCAGCGATGACCAAGGCACTGACGGGATTTCCCGGCAAACCGACAAAGGAGGTGTCACCCGCAACGCCAAGGATGGTCGGTTTGCCCGGTTTGACGTTCACGCCATGGATGAGAACACCCGGCTCGCCTTGCGCGTCAATGACATCTGCAGTGAGGTCCCTGGCACTTGCGGAGGAACCCGCCGTGATGATCACAAGATCACATTCTTTCCGGGCTTTTTCGACCGTGGAAACCATCCCCTCCCAATGGTCGGGGACGATACCGTACAGAATGGGCTCCCCACCAACCTTCTCAATCAAAGAACGCAACGTGTAGGAATTCACATCCCGCACCTGACCGGGTTGGGGATGTTGATGGGGGGGGATGACCTCATCTCCACTGGACAGAATACCGACTTTCGGTTTCCTGGCCACCGGGACTTCCGTGATCCCCAAAGCCATCAGACCCCCAATATCCGCAGCCCGGAGTCTTTTCCCTCGCGGGATGACGACCGCCCCCGCAGCGACATCCTCCCCCTCGTCAAGGACGTTTTCACCTTTGGCGACGGAGTGCAGGATTTCCACCTGGTCTGACCCTGTTTGTTGAGTAAATTCTACCATCACAACAGCATTTGCACCCGATGGCAGCATCCCTCCGGTGTGAATGAGGGCGCACTCGGTCTCCGACAACTCAAAGTCAGGGGACCCACCCATGGGGACCTCACCTTTGACAGACAGGTACGCAGGCAGGGATTCACTGGCTGAAAACGTATCTTCAGCCCGCGCGGCATATCCATCCACGGTGGACCTTCGAAATTCAGGCAAGGCATGAGGGGCGGAGATATCCTCCCCCGAAACCCTTCCCAAAGCATCCTGGGTCTTGATGACCTCGAGCGAGACCTGTCCGGGGAGGTGATCCATAAATGTTTTCAAGGCCTGATCGGGAGGGGATAATTCGAGAAATTCTGGCATACCGTATCCGGTCCTTATTGGGTCCAAAAAGAATATGCGAACAAATACGCAGGTAGCAAAAAAAGCACAACCGAGGTCAATGTCAGCAGTTTCCACCGCGTGGGTGCTCCCTGGGACATTTTATATAAATACCACACCTGGAACATCCCAAAAGGTAACGCAAAAAGCACCGGGACCACAAAGCGGGATGGAAATCCAAAAAACAAAGACAGGCTCAGCACCAGGAATGCGAGGATGACCAAGAGATTATGAAGGAAGATGCCGTTCTTCCAGCCCATTTTCGTCATCATCGATCCCTTCCTCCGTGCCAGATCTGCTGCATATGTGGGAAGTTGAAAGACCAACAACATCGCCAGATGGAGCAGAAAAAGGGGAAACGCGGTCAAACTTAATAAGCGGTGGTACTCCTCCACCTGTAACGTGAATCCCAGCGCAGGCACGAAGACGACCAACTGCAAGGTGGTGATACATTCTCCCAAACCCGAAGCCTGAACCCTGAACGCTGGAAAAATCCGCAGGATATAGCCGGCGAAGAACCCCACCATCAGAAATGCTGAAGAGATGCCTAACCCGCGCTGCCATTCCAAGATCACGGAAAACGCAGCGCACAGGGAAAAGAAGATGGCAGAGATGAGCAGGAGGACCTCCTTCCGGAGCTTTTTCCAGACCTCCTCCTCCTGCACCTGGAAAGGTGGTCGATTGATCAATCCCTCATCCGGGGGATGCCCCAGATAATCCCCCAGATAAAATACACCCAGCTGCAAAGATAACACCCACACCTGTCCCAAGACATAGGTTTGGGGGTCAATATAGAACCCTAAATAATCACCGATCCCCACACCCATGGCGTAAAGCAATATCCCTGAAAACAAATGCAGGGGGCGGGTTCTTTTTACGACAGCTATGATCTCCTCACCATCCATACACAAGCATTATAACTGCTATTGTTCTGGAAGGGGCGCTATCTGTTTCCCCTGATCTTTGCGTATCAAGGGCTGAATACGGGTTGCTCTCTCCCGCGAGGGGAATTATTCCTCAAGTCATCCGCGGATTAAATTGGAGAGGAAGAACCACAGGTTGGCCGGGCGTTCTGCCAGACGGCGTACAAAATAAGGATACCACTCCGTTCCATAGGGGACATAGATTCGTACCGGATATCCCTCTTCAACCAGCTGCGTTTGAATGTCCCCCCTGATCCCGTACAGCATTTGGAACTCCAGCCCGTCTTTCGGCAAACCGATTTCCTCTGCGTATTCCTTCGCAAAATCGATTCGATCCTCATCATGGGTGCCGATCGCGGGGATAGGAGGAATTCGCCCGTCCTCGCTCAGTCGGGAACGATTCTCCAAGGAACAATCCAGCATGAGCCGGGTGCACGTATCAAAATTCCTGTCTACATCCGCTTTTTTTGGAAAGGCGACATCGGCCGGTTCCTTATACGCCCCTTTGCAGAGACGGACCCGCCCTTTGCGTTCTAAAATATCCCGGAGATCATCTTCGGTTCGATACAGATAAGATTGCAACACAATGCCCACGACGTCTTTATACCCCCTGTTAACCATCTCATGATAACTGTCCAGAGTCGCATCCGTGAAATCCGATTCTTCCATGTCGATGCGAATAAAATTTCTATGCGCTTCCGCTCTCTTCAATATCTGCTCCAAATGGAAAAGGCACAGTTCGCGATCCGATCCCAATCCAATTTGGGTCAGTTTGATGGAGACCCCAGACCTCAGCCCTTCCGCTCCAATCCGGTCCAGGATTTCGAGAATTTCATCCTTTGCTTCCACTGCCCCTTCTCTGGTGGAGACATGCTCGCCCAGGTGGTCAAAGGTGACATTGAGCCCTTTCTCGTTGAGCTTTTTGACAGCTTGTAAGGCGCTGTCCATATCCTCCCCGGCCACAAATCTCGCCGCCATCCTCCGGGCTATCCCCCATTGCCGAACGATGTTCTGAGCCCATTCCGCTTGAGATAAATAGATCAACAAAGCACGCAGCATGATTTCCTTCCCTTTGAAGAACTCATTCGAAATCCACTACCTCAACCACAGCCTGAACGCGACCAACACGCTATCAATTTAACATGTACAAATATAATCCATTTCTTTGACTTTTATCAGTGAAGAAAATAACCTCCCTCATCCTATAAAGAAAACATTCCCTTGATGGGTATTTACCTTTTTATTAACCGGATTCGTTTTCCAGGCCCTCGAAGCGGATGAAAAATATGATAAAATACCTATCAGTTAAGGACAAATGTCATGTTCTTTACCGGAGAATCAAACAGACTATGCTAAAAAAACAATACATAAAAACCCGGGATGTATACAAGGTGACCTTTCGGTTAAGAAAAATCGAGCAGCCCGATTATGATGTGGAAACCGCCCATCTGGTGGGGGATTTCAACGACTGGGACAGAACCGCATCGCCCATGAAAAAACTGAAAAACGGCGACTTTAAAATCAGCCTCGATTTAGAACCGGGAAAGAAATATGAATTCCGCTATCTGTTGAACGGGAAGAAATGGTACAACGAGTGGGAGGCAGATGAATACATCCCCGGTGAATTTGGAAAAGACAACTGCGTGGTAGAAGTGCCCCAAGCCCCCAACACATAACACAACCCCCTACGTGGGAGTATCTCTTTTCCGCACCAGGCTGAGTTTCATACCAACCTGGTGTTTTACTTATTGAGATCCTTGTAGGGAGGAGGAACACAAATTGACGTCGCAGGCGAACTGATTTACTATACAGAAAATGGCCCAGATGCGTCATGGAGAGCATTCATGAGAAATAAAGAACTGCAACCCGAAGATCTGAGAAACCGCTGCGATCCCGAGTCTCTTCAATTTGCGAACACAAAAGAAATTGAACCCCTTACGGAAGTCATCGGCCAGCCGAGGGTATTTCAAGCCCTTGAATTAGGCAGCGAGGTGGAGGGCACAGGGTTTAACATCTTCGTCGTCGGTCTGCCGGATTCAGGTCGAACCACTTTAACCAAGGATTATTTCATCCGCCGTGCGGCGTCCGATCCCACCACGGACGATTGGTGTTACGTAGAAAATTTTGACGATCACCATGCCCCCATCTCCCTGCGACTACCTCCAGGACAAGGTGAGGTATTTAAACGTGAAATGGAAGAACTGATTGGACAAGGGTTGAGAGACATCAAAGATGCTTTCCAAAGCCAGAGTTACCGGGAAGAGAAAACGCGTTTAACTGAACAACTAAAGAGGAAACAAGAGAAGTCATTCAACAAGCTGCAGGAAAAAGTATCAGACCATGATTTCGAATTAGTACGGACCCCCATGGGGTTCATCCTCCAACCATTGTTGGACGGCAAACCCATTTCCCAGCAGGAACGATCCTCTTTGTCCGAAGAACAACGGGCAAATATCCAGAAAACGCAATCCGAACTGGACAGAGATGTGGAAAATACATTGGAGGCGATCCGGAGGTTGGATCGTGAAATCCATGAGAATCTGAAAGGATTGATCACAAAAACAGTTCAATTCGTCATCGGCCCCTTGATCTCAGACCTCCGTTCGAAATACCAGGACAATTGTTCCGTGACCCATCATCTCGATGCCCTCCAAGAAGATTTGGTGGAGAGGATCGTGAGATCCAGGTTGGCAGACAAAGAGGAGCTGGATTCGGAGGTTTTATTAACCCGCTACGGGGTCAATGTCCTTGTAGACCACACCGAAAAAACCGGCGCCCCCGTAGTATTAGAAAGCCATCCTACATATGAAAACCTGGTAGGGCGGATTGAGCATCGGCTCTCACCCCGAGGTTCCCAGACGGATTTTTCTCTGATCAGACCCGGGGCATTACACAGAGCCAACGGGGGGTACCTCCTGCTTCCAGCGCGCGATCTCCTTCTCAACCCCCAAGCCTGGAACAGCTTGAAAAGAGCCCTCAGGGATAACAACATCCGCCTTCAGGCGCAAACCGTCAAGTTGGGCACAGTGGTGACGAGCTCACTCGACCCTGAACCCATCCCTTTGGACATCAAAGTGATCCTGTTCGGCACGCCGCGGCTTTATTACCTTTTGAAAGAAAACGATGAGGATTTCGCAAAATTATTTAAAATCCGCGCTGAGTTCGCCACGGAGATGGACAGGACAGCGGACAATGAACACGCCTACGCTCTCTTCATAAAATCGATCGCGGATCAAAACGATTTACCCCCCTTTGATAACACCGCAGTAGCACGCATCATCGAATATGGATCAAGGGTAGCGGAAAATCAAAAGAAATTAACCACGCGCTTGGGGAAAATATCCAATCTCATCCGGGAATCAGCCTATTGGGCAAATAAGGGCCAGGCAGCCCTCGTCACCTCCCAGTTCGTTCAAAAAGCGATTCAAATGGGGATATACCGGGACAATCTCGCAGAGGAAACCACAGCGGAAAGAATAAAAGATGACACGATCCTCATCTCAGTCACAGGGGAGAAAATAGGGGAATTGAACGCCCTCACGCTTTTATCAGAGATCGACTATGAATTCGGATCCCCCACCCGCGTTTCCGCCGTGAGCAGGCCAGGAGACGAAGGTGTCGTGGCGATTGAACGCCAAGCGGAGCTGAGTGGACCCATCCACACCAAAGGCGTCTTGATCCTCAGCGGCTTCCTGGGAGAACGCTACGGCCAGCAACACACGCTCAACCTCACTGCCAGCATCACCTTCGAACAGTCCTATGCAGAAGTGGATGGCGACAGCGCTTCCGCGGCGGAATTAATGGCCCTCTTATCATCCATCGCTGACATCCCACTGCGGCAGGGTTGTGCGATTACCGGATCCATCAACCAGCACGGAGAAATTCAGGCTGTTGGCGCGATCAATGAGAAAATTGAGGGGTATTATCGCATCTGCCAAGCCAAAGGGCTCAGCGGAAAACAGGGGGTGATCATCCCCAAAGCGAATGTGCAAAACCTCATGCTTTTCGACGATGTCCTCCAGGCGGTAGAAGAGGGCAGTTTTCATATCTGGCCCATCGAACGCATCGACGAAGGGATCCCGCTGCTGACGGGATTAGAACCCGGAGAAAAAGATAAAAAGGGCAATTACCCTCCGGACACCTTCAATTATCATGTGCAAAAGGCATTGAAATCATTCTATGAAGTCCAAAAATCAGAAGACCGGTCATGAGGTTCATCCCCCTGGTATGGATCCTCCATGGGATGGGCCCGAGAGACAATCACCCCTCTCTCATCCCCTCTTTTTCCCCTCAAGACCCGACCAATGCCCTCATAACCATCCTGATCGAAGCTGGAAGAGGTGAATTTGGCAAGAACGCCATCCTGTGATAGACTTACCCCTGTGTAATTCGCCGAGGTAGATGGAGGTAGTGTGCGCCGACGCAGTTCTTTCTCCGCGTTGAGGTGGATCGCGGTTTTTCTACTCATATCAGCGGTTGTATTGACCACCTTTCAAGTTGTGCGTTTCAGCCGCTTAAGGACCAGATACCCTCAAGGTATAGAAATTGCGGATGTCCCCGTGGGTGGGCTCACCCGTCAGGAAGCGGCTCAGCGGCTTCTGGAGGCGTATTCTCAACCCGTGGAATTGAGATATGATGAGGCCATCATCCATCTTGCACCCTCCACGGTCGGTTTTGAATTGGATCTGGAAAGCATGTTGGCGGCCGCAGACCTGAAACGCACCGAACAACCTTTCTGGACCGATTTTTGGGATTACCTGTGGGGGCGAGAAGTTGGAGGTGGGTCAGTTCCGCTCCGGGCAGATTACTCAGAAGAACGGTTGAGAACGTATTTAACAGATGAGATCGCGGCCCGATACGACAAACCGCCCACCCCGGCAAAACCCCAAACTGGCACGGTCAAGTTCATCTCTGGTGAGGTCGGCACAGAACTGGATATTGATCAAGCTGTGACAGCCATTGAGAACGCTTTGTTTTCCATCCGAGACCGCAGGGTCAATCTCCCTAAAAGCCGGACCACACCACCCCGACCCTCTTTGCAGAATCTAAAGACATTACTAAAACAAACCATCGATATCGAAGGGTTCGACGGGATCGTCGGTTTGTATATGTTTCATCTGGATGCGGTGGAAGAGATCCATTTCGCCTACCAGAACGGGCAGGAAATCCCCGTAAATCCGGACGTGGCTTTTACCGCCGGCAGCATCGCCAAGATCCCCATCATGGTATCCGTTTTCCGCAGGATTGAAGGTGAAGAAGACCCGGAAGCCCTGAACCTTTTACGGAAAATGATCATCGAATCCGGGAATGCCGATGCGGATTGGGTCATGGAACGCGTCATCGATCCTAATCTGGCGCCGTTAGAGATCACGGAGGACATGCGCAAACTGGGGTTGGAAAACACATTTCTGGCCGGCGAATTCGGCCTGGGTGCCCCATTGTTGAGAAGGTTCAATACCCCCGCCAACCAGAGGGAGGATATCGACACCGACCCGGATCCCTACAATCAAACAACCCCTTCGGACATAGGCATGCTCCTGGAAGATATTTATCAGTGCGCAGAAACGGGAGAGGGTACGTTCAAGGCCGTGTTTCCCGATCAGATCACCCAGGAAGAATGCCAATTGATGATCGACTATCTATCTCAAAATAAAATCGCATATTTAATTGATGGAGGCGTCCCGGACACAACAGAAATTGCCCATAAACATGGCTGGACGACGGTGAACGGGATCATCTATACCCTTGGGGATGCAGGGATCGTCTATTCTCCCGGGGGGGAATACATCCTGGTCATATTCTTAAACCACCCGGTGCAGATCATTTGGGATAACGCCTCCCTCCTGGTGGGGAAATTGTCCGAGGCGATCTATAATTTTTACAACCTACCCCTTCAATAACCTACCCTCCATTAACGGAGGACCTAAAAAGCGAAGAACGTGCGTTCCTGCGCACCGTCAACATAAAAAAACCCACTTCCTCTTCGAAGTGGGCTCTTTACTCCGCTCAAATCTCGTTTATATTTCCCGCTCAACGACGAACGCCGCCAGCTTCTCCAGGGCGTCCCGTTCTCTGCCTTCTGGGAGCGCATATAAAGCCTGAACCGCACGTTGGGAGGCCTGGCGGGCGTCCTCCAGCGCTTGTTCAATCGCCCCGCTGGACTTGATCTCTTCGATGACCTTTTGCATCAGCTGGTCATCCCCCTCCCCTTTCATAAGATCCAGGAAATCCCGGTCATCAGGATGGGATTCTTTATAGTACAAAGCAGGCAAAGTCAGCACACCCTGGGATAAATCACTCCCCACCGGTTTTCCCAAGCGCTCTTCTTCCCCGGTGAAGTCCAGCACATCATCCACAATTTGGAAAGCCTCCCCTATCTGGCCTCCGTATGTCTTGGCCGCTTCCACAGTTTTTTCATCCGCGGAACTGAGCACAGCAGCGGCCTGGGCGGAAAGGACGAACAACGATCCCGTTTTTTCGTAGATCCTGCGGAAGTACTCCTCCCGGGTGGTGATCCCCTGATCGCTGAAAAGCTGCCTCACTTCCCCATTGACAATGATCGATAGAGTCCTCGCAAAAAGGGACATGATCTCTGTGGACTTAATATCCGAACCGATTTCAGCGGCCTGGGCGAACATATAATCCCCGGTGAGCACTGTTGCGGCAGATGACCAATTCGAATTCAGGGTAGGGCTTCCCCGCCGAAGCAGGGAACCGTCAATCAAATCGTCATGTACCAGGGTCGCTGTATGCAGCAATTCGATGGACGCTCCTAAAGAGATTAATCTGTCCTCATCTGCCCCCAGCAGCGATCCGGTCAGAATAACGATCGCCGGACGCACCCGTTTCCCTCCTGAAGACAGCAGATGTTTAATAGCGGCCTCTAACTCCGGGTGGTATTCAGAAGACCGAGAAAGCATCCGCTGGTCAATCTTCGCTATTTGATCCCCAATGAAATCTAAAAAACCTACATTCTCCAAATCGATTATCTCCAATGAAATAGATGATCAGCGTTCTCCGTTGTGACCTTTCCGACCTCACGTACAGGACGGTCCTGCAAATCAGCCACCTTTTCAGCTACATATTTCACATATGCCGGCTCATTCCGCTTCCCCCGGTGAGGGTGGGGGGTCAGAAATGGACCATCCGTCTCAATCATAAGGGATGTCAGGGGAGAGGAGGTCACAACTTCTTGCATGGTGGTTGACTTTTCAAAGGTCACAGGACCGGTCACGCCCAATGCAAACCCCAGGGAAATCGCTCGCTGTGCTTCCTCCACATTACCGGAAAAGGAGTGTACCACGCCCACCCAGGCTCGCACCCCTTGATCCGCCTCCCGCCGCCATGTGGCAAGTATGTCCAGTAAATCTATTATACAAGATCGATCATCCGGATTGGCATTTCTGACGTGTAAAACGACCGGCAAACCTCGCTGGCTGGCCACCGTTAATTGGCGCTTGAGGACCCTCTTTTGCAGGTCACGGGGAGCCCGGTCGCGATAATAATCCAATCCGATCTCCCCAATGGCTTTGACCTTCGGATGGTGAGACAAGGCAAGAAGAGCTTGGGGTGTCCCCTCCGTCCATTCCCGCGCCCTGTTGGGATGGACACCCACGGCTGCGAAGAGGCGGGGGTTTGATTCTACTAAATCCAACACCCTGCGGCTGGACGTTAAATCAAGGGCAGGGACGAGCACCCTTTCAACATCCGCTTCCCAAGCCCGTTCTAAAACCTGGTCCAGGTCATCCCGGTAAGCGTCAAAATCCAAATGGCAGTGGGTATCGACGAGTTTCACAGTGCGTCAGCGTCCAATCCCGCAATCCTCAAGCCATCTTTGAGGATGTCATTCACACGATCTTGATGGGTGGTCTCGCAGTACACGCGGATGATGGGCTCTGTGCCCGAGAAACGGATCAGCAGCCATCCCCCATCCTCGAGAGCGAACTTATACCCGTCAACGGTTATCAAGTCCGTGACCTTCAAACCGCCGATCGTTTCCGGATCCGCGGACTCAATACGCTTCTTTTTCTCCTCCCGATCGCCTTGGAAGGGTGTATCAATCCGATCGTAATAATGGGCCCCTACCTCATCGAAGAGGACTTCCAGTAACTCTGAAGGCTTTTTATTCAATTTAACCATCATGTCCAGGATGTACAACCCGGCCAGGATGCCGTCGCGTTCCGGGACATGACCCCGGAAGGCATATCCACCGGATTCCTCCCCGCCTATCAGCGCATCCGTTTCCAACATTTTGGGGGCGACATATTTGAAGCCCACACCAGTGTTGTAAACGGGTACATCATATATTTTACCCAACTTCTCAAGCATGGTGGTCGTCGAAATCGTCTTCACAATCGGCCCTCGTTCGCCGCGAACTTCCAATAAGTAATAAGCCAGCAGGCCGTACACGCGGAGCTGGTCGATGAAGTTCCCCTTCTCATCACCGATGCCCACCCGATCGGCATCCCCATCATTGATCAATAACACGTCCGCACCTTTTTCAACAGTGGCCTTCAGACCCGGATTGACATTGGGGGGGATGGGTTCCGGGCGAGTCATGTCAGGGAAAAGCGGGTTCCGGGTCTCATGGATTTGCATCACTTGTGTCGATCCACCCTCCAATAAGCGCGGAAACCATCCTGCGCTGTTGCCCCACATGGGATCCACCAAGACCTTCAAACCTGCTTCCCGGATGGGCTGCAGCTCAATCAATTCCTCAATGTGGGCGATGTAATCGGGGGCCGGGTCAAAGGTGACGATCAGCCCTTTTTCCTCCGCTTCTGCGCGCGGTATGCGCTTCACCTCCGCTTCAGAGGGTGGGATATGGCTCTCAATCTTTCGCAGGCCTTCCGGGGCGATGGCCCCGCCGTTTTCATCCCGGACTTTAAACCCGTTATCTGTGAACGGGTTATGAGACGCGGTCACATTCACCGCAGCCACTGCCCCCTTGGCCACAATGGCATAAGAGATCACAGGGGTGGGTGTGGGACCGTCCGTCAAATACACATGAAAACCATTCCCAGCCAGAACCTCCGCAACAGCGGCAGCGAAATGCTCCCCCTGGTATCGTCGATCGTGCCCGACGACAACCCATTCTCCACCCAATCCTTGGTTTTTTAGATACGTTGCGAACCCTTGAGAACAACGCCTGACATTGGCAAAGGTGTAATCCTCCGCCACATGTCCCCGCCAACCATCAGTCCCAAACTTGATATCCAACGCCATGATCCCTCCATTATCATTTCTTTTGACCAACGAAGGTATTATAACAAAGAGGAAACGAATTGGACATCACCCAATGCCAGATCATCTCACAAAGTGCAACACGGGTGCAGGTAAATGAGCGCCAGATCGAAATGTTTAGCAAACCCTTAAAACGAATGTCCCCTTTGTCTTGCGTGCTATAATCGCTGTGGAAGGAATAACCATGGCCCATGTATATTTAGACTATGCAGCGACCACCCCCGTCGATACCCGGGTGCTGGACGTCATGCGTCCCTATTTCGGGGAGATATTTGGAAACCCATCCTCGGTGCATACCTTCGGTCAGCAAGCGGATGCCGCCCTTCAAAAAGCGCGCCGATCGATGGCGGAACTCCTCCGCTGCCAGCCCCAAGAGGTTATCTTCACCTCCTGCGGATCGGAAAGCGATAACCTGGCTCTCCGGGGAGCGGCGTTGGCTCGCAGGGAAATGGGCAAAGGGACCCACATCCTCATCTCAGCGGTGGAGCACCACGCGGTGTCCCACACCGCAAGCCAATTACAAGACCTCTTCGGCTTCGAAGTGGAAATCGTGCCTGTGGACGAGTACGGCATGGTCCATCCAGAAGACGTGGCGGAGCGCCTTCACCCCGACACAGCCGTCGTGTCCATCATGCACGCCAACAATGAGATCGGCACCATAAACCCCATCCCGGAGATCAGTAAACTTTGCCGAGAACAGGGGATCCCTTTCCACACGGACGCCGTCCAAGGGGCGGCCCACTATCCCCTGCATGTCAATGATTTGGAGGTGGATCTGCTTTCCATCGGAGCCCACAAGTTTTACGGGCCCAAGGGGGTCGGCGCCCTGTATGTGAAGGAAGGCACCCCGCTGGTTCCCACCCAAACGGGAGGGTCCCAGGAATTCGGGAAACGGGCAGCGACTGAGAATCTGCCCCTCATCGTGGGCATGGCGGAAGCCTTCCGTCTGGTCCATGAAGAGGGCGACCAACGGGAGGAACACACCCGAGGGCTGCGCGACCGGATCATCTCCACGGTTCTCAATACCATTCCGGACGTATCCCTTACCGGTCACCCTCAGCAGAGGCTGCCCAACCACGCCAGCTTCGCATGCAAAGATTTAGACGGGAATCTCTTGGTCTCGGCGCTTGATGTGGAAGGGTTTGCCTGTTCCTCCGGGTCCGCCTGCAAGACGGGCAACCCTGAACCCTCCGCCGCGCTGCAGGCCATGGGATTTGGGGCATCATGGACCATGGGGACTTTACGGGTGACCGTGGGCAAAGACACCACGGATGATGAAGTGGAGCAGTTTTTAGAGGTCTTACCCCCTGTGATCAGCCGACTGAGAGATTTGAATCAAAGATGACCGAGAAAAAAACGCGCGTCCTCGTGGGGATGAGCGGCGGTGTCGACAGCTCCGTGACCGCCGCCCTTCTCAAAGTACAGGGGTATGAGGTCATTGGGATGACTCTGCGTCTGTGGAGCGAGGAACATTTGGGAATGGAGAACCACTGCTGCACAGTGGACGCCTTGGCGGACGCGCGCCACATCGCCGGGAGACTTGATATCCCTTTTTACGCTGTGGACGCCAAAGAGGTCTTCCACGACATCGTGGTCTCTACTTTCGTCGAAGGGTACAAAGAAGGCATCACACCCAACCCCTGTCTGGTCTGCAACCGCCGCATCCGCTGGGGGTTCATGTACCGGCGCGGTCGCGCGCTGGGTGCTGACTATCTGGCGACTGGACATTACGCCAGATTGCGGCGCAGCGACAGCGGGCAAGTCCAATTGTTAAGAGGGGTTGACAGGGATAAAGATCAATCCTATGTCCTTTACGTTCTGGACCAGAATTTGCTCCAGCACACCCTCCTCCCCCTTGGTGGCTATACGAAAGAGGAGGTGCGGGACCTCGCCGAAAGCTTCCAGCTCCCCGTCGCGGACCGGCCCGATAGCCAGGACCTGTGTTTCCTCGGTGGGGATGATTACCGAGATTTCTTGATCCGAAATGTCCCCGAGGTGAAAGAACCGGGGCCGATTCTGAACACCCAGGGACAGAAACTGGGAGATCACCCGGGGCTGGCCTTCTTCACCATCGGACAACGCAAAGGGTTGGGCATCTCCCCCCCTTCACCCCATTATGTGCTCGACAAAGATCCCAAACGCAACGCCCTTATCGTCGGCACCCGGGAAGAGTTGGGCAAAGACACCCTCATCGCCGGAGATGTGAAATGGATCTCCGGTTCCCCTCCCCCAGCCCCGGTCCAGGCTGAGATCAAAATACGCTACACGGCGCCGGCCAGGGAAGGGGTGGTCACTCCCTTGGACGGTCGAAAAGTGAAAGTCCATTTTCCAGAACCCCTCCGGGATATCACCCCGGGGCAGGCCGCTGTGTTTTACCAGGATGAGCTCTGCCTGGGCGGCGGCATCATTCAGAGGGCAGTATGACCTCACCCGCGCTCTTTTTCAGCTTTTTGCTGGCATCCTTATTCGGTTCGGGGTTCCATTTTTGGAAGGGCGACGGAGGGGAAAAGTTGTTTCTATACCTTTTCCTCTCCTGGCTGGGATTTGCCCTGGGACATCTGTTCGCGGAATACATCGATTTCTCGCTGCTTATGATCGGGCCCATCTCCGCGGGATTTGGCAGCATCGGCAGCTTATTCTTCCTCTTCCTCGGACATTGGACCAGCCGCCAACTTGAAGAAGAACGACCATGATCCTGACACTTGAGGACATTAAAAACCGTTTACACACCCGACAAACCACCCCTGACGATCTCCAGAACACGGCCCGCAAAAGTTTGATCCCGGAGGCGGAGCTTGCCCCCGCCGCCGTCCTTCTCCCCCTCTTCCAGGATGATCAGGAGTGGCATTTGATTTTCATCAAACGCACGGAACAAGATTATGACGACCACAGCGGCCAAATCGCATTTCCCGGGGGGCGCGCAGAAAAAGGGGATCCCAGCTTGACCGCCACAGCTCTGCGGGAATCCGAAGAGGAAATCGGCCTTCGCCCCCAAGATGTGGATATCCTGGGCTATTCCCGTGACATCACCACCGTGACGCGTTATCGGGTCACTCCGATAGTTGGGTTGATTCCCTGGCCGTGCCCCCTCCGGCCCTCCCCCCTGGAGGTGGAACGGATCCTCTTCATCCCGCTGGAATGGCTGATGGACCCGGAGAACCACCGCATCCGACCCTGGCGTCCCGAGGGGGAAGAAATGGAACCTTACCCGATCATTTTTTTTAATTCCTATCACGGTGAAACACTATGGGGGGCGACAGCCAAAATCGTCCTGGATTTTATCGATCTCTTAACCCCCTGACTATTCCCCTTCTCTGCCCACCAATTGCACGGCATCGATCTCATTCCAACCCAGACCAAGCACAGATTGGTCTACCGTGATTCGCACGCCATCGATCCGTTCCTCAAGCTCCGGAACCGGGACCGTCAATTGATAGGGACAGGGGCGGTCTACCTGCATCGGTTCGCTCTCATAGATGGTCAGGAATTCCCCTGCCAGTGTCCTCACTTCAACTTTCACCACCTGGTCAGGGTGGAAACTTTCGACGACCACGATCTCCACTGGATAAACCGGGGTGTCGTAAGTCAACGTCAGGGTATCGACAGCATCGCTGGCCGTGGACGCCCAAGCGTACTGGTAATCACCACAACCAGGCGCATCAGGCGGACCGGTCGCTTTTTCCGCTCCCCACTCCGGGGACGCGTATTCTGAACTAGCTTCCGCATCCACAGCCCACTGGCTGACCAAATCCCCCTCGTCACCTGCTGATAACCCGGATCCAGGGATACCCTGCGTACCAGCCGCGCGGACTTCCGGGGTGGGGGGGCTTTCCTCCTCTGCCATCGCACAGGCGGCAGCTCCCAAGATCAACGAGATGCAGAATACACTTCGGATGAGATATGTTTTATCCAGCGACACCAACCTCATGAGGGTTATCCTTAAATGAACCATCCCCTGAACAGCTTCTTTTCCAGGGGATGGGATGGCACTCTAATTGCCCCGCATGTAATCGGGTGGAGCTTCTTCTTCCTCCTCTTCCTCTTCTCTCTTTTCCTTCAACTCGGCCAATTCCTCTTCGGATAATTCTTCGAGGAGTTCCGGTTCCTCCAGCTCTTCGAAGAGTTCGGCTTCCTCTTCCTCTTCGATTTCGATCTCAAGCGTGGTGGGCGCAGCGATGACGACCACGATATCATCAGGATCATTCATGATCTTAACATCCTCTGCCACTTTCAAATCACGAACGAAAATATGATCGCCGATTTCTTCCATGCCCGAAACATCCACATGGATGTAATCGGGCAGGTTTTTCGCCAAGGCTTCCACTTCTAACTCTTCCAGCTCGACAACCTGCAAGGCGTTGTATTCGCTGACAGCCGGCGCTTCCCCTTCCACCAGCACAGGGACGGTTGTAGAAATTTCTTCATCCAGGGAAACAGCCTGAAAATCGATATGGAGCAGATTTCTGCGGATGATCTCGCGCTGTTTCTCACGGACCAGTGCCAGATGCTCTTCCCCATCCAGTTTGATCGTTATCAAAGTATTGGCGCCGATCTCCGAAAGGATTTGACGAGCTTCCTGGTAATCCAATGTGATGGGGGTGGAACTGATACGTTTGCCGTACATGACAGCAGGGAGTTTTCCCTCCCGCCGCAGCGCTTTCACCTTCTTACCGGTGACATCACGCTGGGTTGCTTCTAGAACGATTTTTTCCATTTTCTTCCTTCCTCGGAGCGCCTCTCACTGCTTCAAAAATGCAGTTACCCTCGCTCCTCTAAGTGTTCTCCACAAACTCGGGAGTTTCAGTTTTGATCCGTTATGATTCTTTGCTTTTTCGACCAAACAAGAGACGGCTTGCTGTGAAGATAGCGCCAGCGACCACGCCAGCCAATATCCCAAATACAACCGCCTCCCGGGTGTCCACTGTGGCTTCAACAGGACCTTCGACGTTTCTGGCAAGCAAAACACCCGTCTTAATGTGATTGGCATCCACCTTTTGGGAAGCCAGCACGCCCGCTTGCACATCATCAGACACCACAGCGTTGGCAGCCACCACAGCCACTTGGGACTGGGATATTTGCGCCTGCTGGGTGCGAGCGACCAGAGCCGCGCTGTTGTTGAGAACCAGGGAATTTGCATTCACACTGCCCATAGCACTTTCCCTGCAGGTGATGTCATCCCCTTCTATCGTCCTGGCGGCGCTGTTGCTCACGTGAACTTCCCCCCCTGCTACCGCCTGAGCCATGGTGTTTTTCAAGGATACGCTGTCCCCTTCCACACTTTCCAGCGCGGACTCCTCAACTTCGAGGACTTCCGGGGATTCTCCCTGTGATTTTTCACCCATAACATACCTCTCTCAAAAAAAGACCGCCACAACACAGTGACGATGGCGTAAACGCAACCAAAATTGTACCGAGGACAGGGTATTTCGTCAATGGCAGGCAAATGAAAGGCCGATGACCCTTCGCCATCTCTGATCGTCCTTCTAAAAAGTTTACAACCTCTCCCCTTTTCTACCGCCGCCGCCCTCCAGGATGCTGGCACCATTTCCCCCTGTATGCGGCACGCATCTTGCACATAGAACAGGAAACGAGAAAAGGAGTTCCAAAATGACGATCTTTCAAGTTGCACAGCTCTTGTCCGCGATGGCCGCAGGGTTATTCCTTATCGGTCTGGTGACATTTGCCGCTGGTGTCGCTGTCCTCGTATCCCGGTCCACTGGGCAGGACACCCGCACGATCAGCAAACAAGTCGCCATCCTGGCCAAAAAGGGCGTTGCCGAAGATATCTCCGGCCTTGTGGGGAATGCCTCCTCTCTGCTTTCAGCAACCAGTGATTTGATCCGGACCACGAGAGGAATCGGCGTTTTCCTGATCATCAGCGGGTCGCTCTCCATGTTGCTGGGCATTGGATTAACCCTCTACCTCGGTCTTAGCTAATGGGATAACCATGGAAAAACAGGATTTTTCATTGATCACAGCATTGAAAGACATCTACCCTGAGGAAGCCTGGCCTTGGGCCATTCCCGCGCTCAGGCGAGAACCACTCATTTGGGAAACTCTGCAGGGAGACCATTTTCGAGATAAAGCCCAAAAGGAGGTTGGGAGCCAGGCGGAGAAATGGACCCCGGCCCGGCTGGGCGTGATCGCCTTAAATCTGGACCTTCCCGTGACCCTCGATTGGCCGCTGCTCCCCTTCAACGAATTACAGCCAGAGCTTCGCCAACGCGTTTATAAAGCCTATCAGGATTTCACCGAAGAATCCTCTGCCGTGAAAAGTTTGAGCCACGCCTTCTTGCTCGCCTTGGGGATGAAAGAAGAAAAGGACGCTGGGAAGACTTGGGAAGAGCTCCTTCGGGAACCAATTTCGCCCTTTCAATGGAGAGGACCGCTTGTCTGTTTATATGAAATGCTGGATTCCCCAACCGCGTTATTAAAAACGCTCCCCGGACCATTGGGGATCCACATCGTGCTTTCCAGGCCGGCTTCGCCCACCGCCCATAAAGAACGAATTAAGGGGCATCTGTCCCTCTTCCCACGCCAAAAGCAGCTCGATTGGCTGCAGGTCCTGCGGGAAGAGAAACCAGAGATGGCCGCCAAAATCGCCAAGACGCTGGCCTCCTCCCCTGCCCAGCAACCGTCCACCATTGCAGAGATGATCGGCGAATCCCAGATCCTTCAGTTTGCTGATAACCCCCACAAAGCGCTGCAGTTGCTGGAGCGAGCGTCATCCCTCCATCAAGAATTGAAGGGATCTTTAGCCGCCCAGATCAACGCCCACTACGCCTGGGTTGAGGCCCCACAACTGACGTCCAAAGCCTGGCAGGATGTGATCCATGTCGCAAAAAATCCCTCCGAATTGAAAAAACACGCGGATGCCCTCAGCGATCTCTTGAGAATACTGACCGAGAAAGGATTTTATGCGGCAGCGGAGAACCTTGTCGACGGGATGGAGGAACCCTATCCTGATCATCCTGGCTTGCTGACCGAATTGGCGAGATACGCCCTCTCCCAGGATGAGACCGAGAGAGCGCAACAGCTCGCCCTGCGGGGTCTGACACTGACCGGCGAAGACCTCCCCGCTCCCGCCTCGTTATCCGCAATCCTCTTCGACTTGGGACTTTTCGAAAAATCTATCCAAGCCGCTCAATCGACCCTGGCAGCCCACCCCGATCACCAGGAGACCTTGGTCACCTTGGCCAAAGCCCAAGATCAAGTGGGGGATCACCCCAGGGCCATCCAACATGCACAGCTTGCTGTCCTCTCCCGCCCCGCGGACATTGACATCCGCAGGCAGTTTGCCGCCTTCTTAGAACACGGCGGGGAATGGGAAGCTGCGCTCAAAGAACGATCCAGTGTGCTGGCAAAACTACAGGGTAATATCGACGTCAAGTCACCTTTTGAACCTTATCTTCCCCATGAAGATCTCCACGCCTTGGCCAACTGCGCTTACCACGCCCAGAAACCGGCTCGAGCCGTAAAAGCCTGCGAAAACATCCTCAACCAAAACCCCGATGACGGCCTGGCTCACGCCACCCTGGGTAAGTCACTCTTAGCGCTCGGGAAACGCGATGAGGGCTTCGCCCACCTCAAAAAAGCCACCGACATAGCATCTGAAGAACCGGATCCCTGGCTCGCGCTGGCTCAAGGGCAAAGGGAGCAGGGGGATGAAGAGGGTGCCATTCAAACCTTGAAGATGGGCGCCAACGCCGCAGATCAGCGCGCGAAAATTTTCCTCGCCCTGGGTAAAATTCACATTAACCGCCAGGCTCAATCCAAAGCCCTGGACGCCTTCCAAAAATCCGCCCAGCTGGCAGCAAACGAAAAGGTAGATCAACAAACCGAGCAGGAAATCGGCTACCAGCTCGGAAAGACATATTATCAACTGGGCCATCTGAAAGAAGCTCGAGACACACTCCGGGATCTCAAAGAACGGTTCCCCGGAAATCAAAAAACGCATTACATCTACGGGCAAATCCTGCTGGATATGGATGAACCTCGGGGCGCTTTGCCCTATCTGGCCCAGGTGGTGGACAGCCAACCTGATGACGTGAATCCCTACCTCGATTACGCAGACGCCCATCTGCGCATTGGAGCCAACCCCAAGATCGCCATTAAAACCCTCAATCAAGTCCTGGAAATCGACCCGAAGATCGAAAAAGCCCAGGCCTTGCTGGCGGAGGCTTATGAGGACAACGGGGAATGGGAACGCGCGTTATCCCACTACCAAAAGGCGATGGAGTCTGAGTTGAGCAGAGACCCATCTTGGGGGCCGAGGATCACCACCGGCTTTGGGAAAACAGCCCTGAACCTCGGGCAAACGGAAACCGCGCTGGCCACATTAAAAGAGGGCTTGAACAAAAACCCTCATCATTTGGGCCTTGCACAAACCCTGGCAAAGGCCTTCGCCAAAGCCGAGTTAGCAAATGATGCGCTGGAAACCATACAGAAGGCGCTGGATATCGCACCAGACGATCTCAAAAACCTGGATTGGGTGGCGGATTTCGCGCTCGATCTGAAATCCCCCCGACA